>NZ_JBIUUU010000001.1:691730-818333 GCF_044742595.1 Streptomyces sp. NPDC087859
CCCCCGGAGCGGTTCAGCCGGCCCCGGCACGAAGTCGCCAGGCTCGGACGGTGACGCGGGCTGGGCGGACTCGGCGGGCCCCGGCGCAAAGGCGGCGGGCGGCGCGGGCGGTGGCGTCGGTCGCGACGCCTCACCCGGCTCCGTCGAATACGGCGCCTGGCCCTGCTCCCGCGAGTAAGGCGCCCCGCCCGGCTTTCCCAGCCGCAGAGCGTCCCGCGGTTCCCCGGCCCCCGACGGCGGCCACTGCTCCCGCGAGGGCGACACCTGACCCGGCTGCCCCGCATACGACACCCGGCCCGAGCCCTCCGGCCCGAAACCCTCCCGCGGCTCCCCAGACCCCGACAGCAGCCGCTGCTCCCGCGAGAACGACACCTGACCCTGCTCCCCCGCATACGGCACCCGGCCCGAACCCTCTGGCCCGAAACCCTCCCCCGGCTCCCTCACCGACAGGGGCATCCCACCCGGCACACCCGGCGCCCCTGGCGGAGCCGTCGGTGTCGGCTCCGCTGTGAAACGGCTCGAGCCGTCCGCGTCGATGCGCAGGGCGAGCACATAGCCGATGCGGTGGTCGTGGACCGTGGCGTGGACGGGGTGGCCGGTGGCGAGGGCGATGCGGTGGAGGTGGTCGAGGACGGTCTGGTGGAGCTCCTCGCCGGGGACCGGGGTCACCGGTACGCCGCCCACCGCCGCGCCGGCCGGACCGACCAGGACATCGATCGGTGCCGCCGCGAGCACGGCCGGCTGTGCGGTGCCCTGCTGGTCCCGCTTCTCACGGCTGAGTCGCGACATCGTTCCCTCACTCGGATCCGTCGGGAAGTGGGCGGACGGCGTGTTCGAACTCCATGGTGCCTCCATCGGCCGCCGCCCTCCCGCTCCCCCGGCATCAAGAGCCGGTCGTACACGTACTGTTGAGTAGTCTCTCCGCTCGCTCACGGTTCTCACGTCACCGTGGCGTCACAGGCTCGTCCCAGCCCGGCGGAGGGACGGCCCCGGAGAGGAGACCGTACGTGCAGCAGGCGCAGGGACCGGAGATCTGGATCCGTGGTCCGGTGACCGTACCGGAGGGACCTCCGGGGACCGCCGCCGCCCATGCCTCCGCCCGGCGGTTCTCCTTCGTCGGCACCCATGGCGGCGCCGGTGTCTCGACGCTGGCCGCCGTCTACGGCGGCCACGACTGCGGACGTGACTGGCCCGGCCCCGACGCTCCCCCGTCCGTGCTGCTCGTCGCCCGCACCCATGCGAGCGGGCTGTCCGCCGCGCTGCACACCCTGGACGCCTTCCGGCGCGGAACGGCCCCGCACGGCCTCGACCTCGACGCCGTGGTGCTCGTCGCGGACGCCCCCGGACGGCTGCCGAAGCCGCTGGCCCAGCACGTCAAGGTGATCGAGTCGCTGATCGACGTCTACCGCGTGCCATGGGTGCCCGCCTGGCGCCTCGGCGATCTCGGCGGCCACCCCCCGCGCGAGACCGCGCCCCTGGCCCGCCTCACCGGCCGCTCGCGCTGACGGCCCTCGGACACGGCACCCCCTCGACAGATACTTGCATGCGCATATAATCGGCGTACGACGTCCATCACCTGGGGGATTCCATGACGCGCCGTTTCCTGTTCGTGCTCGGCAGCAGCCGCGACGACGGCAACACCGAGCTGCTGGCACGCACGGCGGCCGAGCAGCTGGCCGACGACGTCGAGCAGCAGTGGATCGACCTCAACGACCATCCGCTGCCCGACTTCGAGGACCTGCGCCACGACAGCGACCACGCGCGACCGACCGAGGGGAACGTGGGGCTGCTGTTCGACGCCACCCTCGCGGCGACGGACATCGTGATCGCGTCCCCGCTGTACTGGTACTCGCTCTCCGCCCAGGCCAAGCGCTATCTCGACTACTGGTCGGGCTGGCTGCGCACCCCCGGCGCCGACTTCAAGGGCACGCTCGCGGGCCGCACCCTGTGGGGTGTCACCGCGCTCGCGCACGAGGAGTTCGAGGTCGCCGACCCGCTGATCGGCACCCTGAACCACTCGGCCGCGTACATGGGGATGCGGTTCGGCGGGGTACTGCTCGGCAACGGCAGCAAGCCGGGCGACGTACGCGGCGACACGGAGGCACTGGCCCGCGCGAAGACGTTCTTCGCCCAGGAGGCACCGCTCGCGCGTTTCCCGTACGAGACCCCGTGACCGGTGCTCAGGCCGTGATGTCCTTCGTCGTGAACCTCGCCCATGCCGCCGAGCCGAAGACCGCCGCGTACAGGACCTGGAGGCCGAGGTTCTTCACCAGGTCGTCCCAGTAGACGGGTTCGCGCATCAGGTCGGCGAAGGACAGCCAGTAGTGGGAGAAGAAGTACGGCTGAAGCGCGTGCAGCTGGGGGATCTGGTCGAGGATCTGGACCGTGATGAGCAGGCCCACGGTCGTCGCCATCGCGGCGATGCCGCTGCCGGTCAGCGTCGACACGAACAGGCCGAGGGCGGCCACGCCGGTCAGTGACGCGGCGACGACCAGGGCGATCAGGAAGGCCCGGCCGAGGCCTTCGCCGAAGCTGATCTGCGTGCCGGAGATGGTGGTCAGATCCCCCAGCGGGAAGAGCAGGGCGCCGACCGTGAGCGCCGAGGCCGCGACCACCAGGGTGGCCACGAGGCAGAAGGTCATCACGGTCGCGTACTTGGTGAGGAGGAGGCGGGTGCGGCCGGCCGGGGCCACCAGGAGGTAGCGCAGGGTGCCGGCGTTCGACTCACCGGCTATCGCGTCGCCCGCGATGACGCCGATGGCCATGGGGAGGAAGAAGGGCAGGGTCGCGGCGAGTGCGGTGAAGACCAGGAACAGTCCGTTGTTGGTGATCTGCGAGACGAAGGCGGGGCCGCCGCCACCGCCTCCGCGAGGGCCGCCGCCGTCGCCCGTCTCGATCTTCACGGCGATGCCGACGAGGATCGGTACGGCCGCGAGGACGCCGAGGAGGGCGAGGGTGCGCCAGCGGCGGAAGGTGGTGATCAGCTCACTGCGGAACAGCCCGAACGTCCACAACGGACTCGGCTTGACCAGGACCTCAGCCCGCGACATCGAAGCCCTCTCCCGTCAGCGCCACGAAGGCGTCCTCCAGCGAGGCCCGTTCCACTCCGAAGGCCCGTACGCGCACGCCCGCTCCCACCAACGCGGCGTTGATGTCGGCCAGTTCGCCGTCCGGGGGATCCGCGGTCACCCGGTCCTCGGCCACCACCACATCCGCGACACCCTGTTCCTTCAGCACCCGCGCCGCGTCCCCCGTGTCCGGAGTCGTCACCACCAGCCGTCCCCGCGCCCCCGCCGCCAGGTCCGCCACCGGACCCTGCGTGATCAGACGGCCCTGGGCCATCACGGCCGCGTGGGTGCAGACCTGCTCGATCTCGTCCAGCAGATGCGAGGACAGGAAGACGGTCGTGCCGTCGGAGGCCAACTCCCTCACCAGGGAGCGGATTTCACGCATCCCCTGCGGGTCGAGGCCGTTGGTCGGCTCGTCGAGGACGAGGAGCTTGCGGGGTTGGAGGAGGGCCGCCGCGAGGCCCAGGCGCTGTTTCATGCCGAGCGAGTACGCCTTGGCCTTCTTGCCGGCCGCGGCCGCCAGGCCCACCCGGTCCAGTGCCGTCCCGACACGTGCGCGCCGGGTGCGGGGGTCGGCGGTCGGGTCGGCGGCGTCGTAGCGGATGAGGTTGTCGCGGCCGGAGAGGAAGCCGTAGAGGGCGGGGCCCTCGATGAGCGCGCCCACGTGCGGCAGTACGGCGCGCGAGGAGCGCGGCATGGGACGGTCCAGCACCCGGGCCGACCCGGAGGTCGGTTCGATGAGGCCCATCAGCATGCGGATGGTGGTGGTCTTGCCCGAGCCGTTCGGGCCGAGGAAGCCGAAGACGCTGCCTGCCGGGACGGTCAGGTCGAGACCGTCGACGGCGAGCTGCCCGCCGCGGTAGCGCTTGGTGAGGGCGCGGGTGTGGATGACGGTGTCACCCACGTCCGCGCTGTCACCGTCGCCCTCCGGTCGCGGCTCCGTGGCGGGCGGCTGGTCCATCGGCTCCCTCGATCCGTCGTGCCCTTGTGGTGGTTACTTGGCCTCGTTCGCCGCCTTCACCAGCGCGTCCTTGGTCACCGCGCCGACGTAGACCTTTCCGTCGTCGGTGATCAGGGCGTTGATCAGCCGGGTCTTGAACACGGTGCCCTCGCCGAACTTGCCGCTCGCCTTGTCGCCGAGCGAGTCGAGGAAGCCACCGAAGGCGCCGCCGGCCTCGGAGCCGGACGGCATGCCCTGGCCGCCGGTGTCGAAGGTGGCGATGGAGGTCCAGCCCTCGCCGATGACGTCGAGCCCCTCGGGGCCGCCCTGGGCGAAGCCCTCGTCGCCGGAGAAGCCGCCGGAGTGGCGGGAGTCGCCGGAGTGACGCTCGGGTGCCCCGGCGGCGTCCTCCTCGGTGACCTTCGCGCCCTTGGGAGGCGTGAAGTCGAAGGTGGACGCGGCCGGCTTGGCGTAGCTGATCTGCGTGAAGCCGGCGTCGACGACGGCCGCGCCGCCGCTCGACGGGGTCAGCGTGAACTTCAGCGGCAGCCCGGTCTTCGCGTCCACGGCCACGGTGACCTGTCCGACGGTGGACCCGGAGTCCTTGGGCTTGATGACGAGCCGGTAGGCGTCGCGGCCCGCGACGTGCGCGGTGCCCTCGACGGTCACCGAGGTCGTGTCGTCGACCGCCTTGAGGGCGTCCTCGGTGAGGTCCTTGGGCGTGGCCGGGACCTCTTCCCGCTTGTCCTTGCCGTCGGTGTCGTCGGCGGTGCCGTGGAAGACCTCGTTGGACCCGCTGTCGTAGCCCCACACGTCCTTGCCGTTGTGGATGAGGCTGTACTCGGCGGCGTTCTCGAGGAGCGAGAGCTTCTGCTTGTCCTCGCCGTCGGCAGCGACCCGCAGGGTGTGGGTGCCGGTGGCGAGTTCGGTGAGCTTGGACGTCGGATCGGCCGACGAACCGTCACCCGAGCCCGAACCGCCGCCGGTCAGGCTGTTCTCCAGCCCGCCGAAGTCCGGCAGCCCCAGATCCGTGGTGATCTTCACGGTGCCGGACAGCTGCTCCACGTCCGACGCGGCGATCTTCTCGATGAGCTGCTGTGCGCTGATCTTCGGCAGGTCGGGGTCGCCGGAATCGGCGAGCGCCGGGACCAGCCCGATGGTCGCCGCGGCCACTCCCACGACCGCGACCGGGACGACGTACCGCGCGGCCCTGCGCCGCCCGGCGCGCAGGTCGTCGGTCTCGTCCGGCGTCGTGCTGTCGTCGGATCCGTACGGTGCCATGTGTGCCCTACCTCCGTGATCGGCGGCGGCTTCCAACTGCTCCACTCGTCCACCCCGTAGCCGCCATTCTCACCCGAATCGGTGAGGAGTGGTGTTTTCCCGTGGTTCCCATCTGACCAAATCCGTCAGGGCGATACGTCAGCCCCCGGGCTCAACTCCACGTACACCTGCGGTATGACACATGGAGGCGGCGCCTCCCCCGACCCGTAGGGGTCGCGAGGGGAGACGCCGCTCGTGTACGTCGGTGGATCAGCCGCGCAGGAACACGTAGTCCGCCTGGTACGGCACGCCGACGATCGCACCGGGAGTGCAGGAGCCGGCCGGGGCGACGCCGCCGACGGTGTTCAGGCGCAGGATCTCGGTGGTGTCGGCGAGCAGGCCGCGGTGCTTGCCCGACTGCGTGGCCTTCAGGTCCAGCTCGGGGATGTTCCCTTCGCCGTTCGGCGTGCGGGAGATGACCGAGCCGGTGACCGCGCTGCCGTCCCGCGCGATCCATTGCGGGGTACCGGAGTTGGGCTCGACGAAGGAGTGCGCGATGCGGCCGGCGAGCGCGGCGCTGACGTCCCGCTGCGCGAAGGCGTACCCGCCGCCCTCGGCCGGCTTGCACTCGTAGATCTGCTGGCCCTTGACGACGGACGCCTGGAAGTTGCGCAGCGCGTCCCGGAAGTCGAAGCCCGCGACGGTGACCTGGTGGAGCTGGCCGCGGACGGCTCCGCCGGGGAACTCGGCGGTGTGCAGGTTGGCGTAGAACGCGCCGGGGTCGGTCTTCAGGGCGTCGAGCAGTGCGCCGTCCTTCACCTTCACGGTGCCGGTGACGCTGTGGCCCTTGGCCTTGTCGAGCAGCTTGGTGAAGTCGACCTTGACGCCGCCGTTGGTGCCCTTGGCGCCCTGGTGGATGTGGAGCAGGGTGGGCTTCCCGGTGCCGCGCCAGGTCACGGCTACGGACACCTTGTCGCCCTTGACCTTGATGAACTCCAGTGCGGCGCCGTCCTTGTCGTTCACGGCGGGGCCGCCCTGGACGGGTACCTCGTTGGCGCCCCGCAGGCTCGCGGCGAGGATCGTGCCGCCGCTGCCGCCGAGGGCGCCGCTCCGGCTGACGATGCTCTCGCCGCCCGAGTGGCCCGCGTGGTCGGCGCGGTCACCTCCGGCGGCGAAGGCGGGAATCACCGAGGCGGCCAGGCCACCGGCGGCGGCCACCGCGACGGCGGTGACGACGAGGCTCTTACGGCGCTTGGAGAACGTCGCGTTCATGCCCATGATTCTTTTGTCTCCCCGTATTGCAGCTGACGCCCCCTGCGTCAGCTTCTGGGCATGAATACGGGGTCGATCTTAGATTGGACTCAGTCCAGGTTCGTGACGTACGTCACATGCGCCGGGGGTATGTCAGCCCGCCCGGTGCACCACCGCGTCGCACATCTCCAGGAGCGCGGCCTTCACGTCACCCTCCGGCAGCGGAGCGAGCGCCGCCCGGGCCTCCTCCGCGAACCGCACCGTGTCCCGTCGCGCCTGCTCCAGCGCGGGATGCGCCCGCAGCGCGGCCAGCGCCTCGGCGTGCCGCGCGTCGTCGGTCAGGTCGGAGTCCAGCAGCTCGCACAGCGCGATGTCCTCCGCGAGGCCCAGCCGTGCCGCCCGCTCCCGCAGTCGCAGCACCGGCATGGTCGGGATGCCCTCGCGCAGATCCGTTCCCGGGGTCTTGCCGGACTCGCGGGAGTCCGAGGCGATGTCCAGGACGTCGTCCGCGAGCTGGAAGGCGACGCCCAGCCGCTCGCCGTACTGCGTCAGCACGTCGACCACCGTCTCGTCGGCGCCCGACATCATCGCGCCGAACCGGCAGGACACCGCGACCAGCGAGCCGGTCTTGCCGCCGAGCACGTCCAGGTAGTGCTCGACCGGATCCCGGCCGTCCTGCGGCCCCGCGGTCTCCAGGATCTGGCCCGTGACCAACCGCTCGAACGCCTCGGCCTGCACCCGGACCGCCTCCGGACCGAGGTCGGCCAGGATGTGCGAGGCGCGGGCGAAGAGGAAGTCGCCGGTGAGGACCGCGACCGAGTTACCCCACCGGGTGTTCGCGCTGTCGACCCCGCGCCGCACGGACGCCTCGTCCATCACGTCGTCGTGGTACAGCGTCGCCAGGTGGGTCAGCTCCACCACCACGGCCGACGGCACGACTCCGGGGGCGTAGGGGTCGCCGAACTGGGCAGTGAGCATCACGAGCAGCGGACGGAAGCGCTTCCCGCCCGCCCGTACGAGGTGCTGCGCGGCCTCCGTGATGAAGGGGACCTCGCTCTTGGTGGCTTCGAGCAAACCCTCCTCGACGGCCGCCAATCCGGCCTGGACATCGGCTTCCAGAGCCTGGTCCCGCACGCTCAGCCCGAACGGCCCGACGACGGTCACGAGGGGTCTCCTGTCTGCTGGTGTCTACTGGCGATTACACGGTTTGTCGATAGGTCGCTGCCATCACTCAAGTCAGCGTATCCGGTCACGTTTCGATCACCGCTGCCGCCCACCCGTGCAGCACGGGCGGTATCGGATCACGACCGGTATGTTTTTGATCACCTGAAAAGAATGGATATCTTCCGACTTCCACGGAAGTAGTAGAGCGTGTCTCGAACAACCGTCGACGTGGATCCCGGCAGCCGGCCCCCGCCCGAGGACGACACCGCCTTCTTCGGCCAGCCGAAAGGCCTGCTCACCCTCTCCGGTCTGGAGGTCTGGGAGCGTTTCTCGTTCCTGGGCATGCAGGCCATCCTCGTCCTGTACTTCGCCGACTCCGTGGCCAACGAGGGCATGGGCATGTCGGCCGGAACGGCCGCGTCCGTCTCCGCGGCCTACGGCACCCTCGTCTACCTCGTCTCGGTCGCCGGCGGCTGGCTCGCCGACCGGATGCTCGGCTCGTACCGCGCGGTGCTGTGGGGCGGCGTCCTGATCGCCTGCGGCCACTACTCCATGGCCGTCCCGACCTCGACCATGACCTGGGTGGGCCTGGGTCTCATCAGCGCGGGCACCGGCCTGCTCAAACCCAACGTGGCCACCATGGTCGGCAAGCTCTACGCCACCGACGACGACCGCCGGGACGCCGGGTTCGCGCTCTACTACATGGCGATCAACATCGGCGCCTTCGCGGGCCCGCTGATCACCGGCTGGCTCGGCGACCACCAGGGCTGGCACTGGGGTTTCTCGGCCGCCGCGATCGGTATGACCTTCGGTCTGGTCCAGTACGTCGCGGGCCGCCGTCACCTGGCCGGACGCAAGCACGCGGCCGAGTTCGCGCTCGCTCCGGAAGCGATGCGCCGGGCGGTGCGCCTGATCGTCCTGGGCCTCGTCGCCGCGGCGGTCGTCGCCGGTCTGCTCGCCGCCGCCGGTTGGCTGACCATGGACCGCTTCGTCGACCTGCTCACCCTGATCTCGGTGATCGCGCCGGTCGTCTACTTCGCGGTGATGTTCCGCAGCCCGCGGGTCACCTCCGAGGAGCGCGGCCGCCTCAAGCCGTACATCGTCCTCTTCCTGGCCTCGACCGTCTTCAACTTCATCCTCTTCCAGGCCTACTCCACGATGATGCTGCTGGCCGCGTCGAACGCCGAGACGACGATCCTCGGCTTCGACTTCCCGGCCGGCTGGTACGCCTCCGCGCTCGGCGCCTTCGAGGTCGGTCTCGCGCCCGTCGTCGCCGCGCTGTGGGTCCGGATGGGCCGCGGACAGCCGCACGCCTCCAACAAGATCGCGATCGGGGTCGTGCTGGGCGGTCTGTCGTTCCTGCTGATGGTCCTGCCGACCAGCGGGCACGGCGGCGACGACTACCTGATGTCCGCCTGGTGGATCGTCGGCTCGTACTTCCTGCTGGGCCTCGGCGACATCCTCCTGGAGACCTCCGGCATGTCGGCCACCACCAAGCTCGCCCCGGTCGCCTTCTCCAGCCAGACCATGTCCCTCTGGTTCCTGTCCCTCGCCCTCGCCAACGGCATCCAGGCCCAGACGGTGAAGCTCTACGACGACGTCTCCAAACCGGCCTACTTCGGTGTCAACGGCGCGATCGCGGTGGCCGCGGGCCTCGCGGTGATGGCCGCCGCACCGTGGCTGCGCCGCACCATGCACCCGGTCCACTGAAACCGACGGAGCCACTGGGGTCACGCTCATGCACATCCGTACGTCCTTCCCCTTCGACACGACCCACGAGGACCTCCGCATCCCGCTCCCGGACGGGACACGGCTGTACGCGCGCGTGTGGCGCCCGCTGACGGACGAGCCCGTACCGGTACTCCTCGAGTACCTCCCGTACCGGCTTTCAGACTGGACCGCGCCCCGCGACTTCCAGCGCCACCCCTGGTACGCGGGCCACGGGTACGCCTCCGTGCGCGTGGACATCCGCGGGCACGGGAACAGCGAGGGCATGCCGACGGACGAGTACTCGGCGACCGAGCTGGCCGACGGGGTCGAGGTGGTCAACTGGCTGGCGGCGCAGCCCTGGTGCAGCGGCAGGGTCGGCATGTTCGGCATCTCCTGGGGCGGCTTCAACTCCCTGCAGATCGCGGCCCTCGCGCCCGAGCCGCTCAAGGCGGTCGTCACGGTCTGCTCGACGGACGACCGCTATGACAACGACGTGCACTACATGGGAGGTTCCGTCCTCGCGGTCGACATGCACGCCTGGGCGGCCACCATGCTCGCGTTCGTCTCCCGGCCGCCCGACCCGCGGTACGCGGGCCCGGCCTGGCGGGACATGTGGCTCGAACGCCTGGAACGGGTCGACCCCTTCGTCCACACGTGGCTGGCCCACCAGACCCGGGACGACTACTGGCGCCACGGCAGCGTCTGTGAGGACTACGGCGCGATCGACGCGGCGGTCCTGGCGGTGGGCGGCTGGCACGACCCGTACCGCGACACGGTCCTCCGTCTGGTCGGGCACCTGCCGCAGGACCGCGTACGCGGACTCATCGGCCCCTGGTCCCACCAGTACCCCGACCGCGGTCTGCCGCCGGGCCCGGCGATCGGCTTCCTCCAGGAGACCCTGCGCTGGTGGGACCAGCATCTGAAGGGCGTGGACACCGGGATCATGCGGGAGCCGCTGCTGCGGGCGTACGTCAGCGACTCGCACCCCCCGGCCACGGTGTACGGCACCCTCCCCGGCCGCTGGGTCGGCGAGCCGGCCTGGCCCTCACCCCACGTCACGATGGTCTCGTACGGCCTTCAGGGCGCCCCTGTGCTGGTCCGTTCCCCGCAGCACACGGGCGTGGACGCCGGCCGTTTCTTCCCCTTCGGCAACGACGCCGATCTGCCGCCGGACCAGCGGGAGGAGGACGCCCGCTCGGCCTGTTTCGAGTTCGCGGTGGGTGAGGAGACATGGGTGCTGGGGCGGCCCCGGGTGCGGCTGCGGCTGACCTCGGAGGTGCCGCGCGGGCAGGTCGTCGCCCGGCTCTGCGATGTGGCACCGGACGGTTCGTCGACGCTGGTCACCCGGGGTGTGCTGAATCTGTCGGCGCGGCACGGGCGGGACCGGGCGGTGCCGTGGGAGCCGGGGGCCACCGAGGAGGTGGCGTTCGACCTCAACGGCATCGGCCACGCCTTCCCGCCCGGCCACCGCATCCGGCTCGCCGTCTCCTCCGCGTACTGGCCGTGGATCTGGCCGCAGGCCGACTCCGCGGCGGGCTTCGCGCTGGACCCGGCGGGGAGTTTCCTCGAACTTCCGGTGCGATCCCGTGAGTCGGCGGGCGACATCACCTTCGACGAGCCCGAACAGGCCGAGCCGCTCGGCGTCAACTTCCCCGCCACGCTGGACGAACCGCGCCCCGAGCGACTGGTCGTACGCGATGTCGCCAAGGGTGAGTGGCGTCTGGAGGTCGACCCCCGGTACGGCGGCACGCGCGTGTACCCGGACGGTCTGGAGTTCACCGAGGACGCGCTGGAGACGTACACGATCGACGAAACGGACCCGCTGTCGGCACGCACCCGCTCGGACTGGTCGATCCGGCTGCACCGGCCGGAGCTCGCGTGGGACACGACGGTCCGTACGCGCTCGGAGATCAGCTGTGCCGGGGCGGAGTTCTTCCTGGCCGCCAACGAGGTGGTCTGCACGGAGGGCGGCGAGGTGGTGTTCCACCGGACGTGGGAGAAGCGGATTCCGAGAACAGCCGGTTGAGGTTAATTGCCCGATTTGCGGCCGGATTTCATCTTCAGTGACTTGAGTCACTTCATTCTGTGGGCGGGCTGTGAGATCACGTCCGCCGATCCGCCATGCACGAACGCCAGTTGGTGATTGGCGGTCGCAAAGGATCAAGCACCCCATACGCCTCAGACCGAGGTCAATGGGCTCGTTGTGTGAATCCGGTACTTGTTCCGGACATGTGCTCTCGCATACGTTCCCGGCCGGGCGGAACGCCGAATCCTGCCGCCGCCCGGAGACCGCTCACCTACGAGAACTCACGGCAGGAGCGGGGGAACCAGGTAAGTCGCCGGACATAACGGACCGGCTTGGGGTGAAGTCGTGTCGCCGTACGGCGGCCCGGCCGGGCATCTCCCGCCCGAACCCGACAGCTCACCTCGCAGGCGTCGGAGAGGAACCGTCATGCCTGCTGCCGCTCAGCACCGTCGCACCAGAACGTCCCGCCTCGCCCGCAAGCTCGCCGTCGCCGGTACCGGCATCGCCGTCCTCGCGCTCCCGGTCATCGGCGCGACCAGCGCCTCCGCGGCCACCCCGACCGTGACCACGGCGACCTCGCTGGGCTACACCAACACGCTCGACGGCTGGATCCAGGCGTCGCTCCAGGTCATGGCCCAGAACGGCATCCCCGGGTCGTACGACAGCATCTACCGCAACATCATCCGCGAGTCGTCGGGCAACCCCTACGCCATCAACAACTGGGACTCCAACGCGGCCGCCGGCACCCCCTCCAAGGGCCTGCTCCAGGTCATCGACCCCACCTTCCAGGCGTACCACGTCTCCGGCACCTCGTGGGACCCCTACGACCCGGTCGCCAACATCACCGCGGCCTGCAACTACGCGGCGCAGCGGTACGGGTCGATCGACAACGTGTGGGGCGCGTACTAGGCCGACAGGGCCTAGGCCTGCCGGAAGAGTCTTTCGAGGACGACGGCGATGCCGTCGTCCTCGTTCGACAGGGTCACCTCGTCGGCCACGGCCTTGAGTTCGGGGTGGGCGTTGGCCATCGCGACGCCATGTGCCGCCCAGTCGAACATGGGGATGTCGTTGGGCATGTCGCCGAAGGCGATGGTGTGTTGAGGGCCGAGGCCGAGGTGGTCGGCGGCCAGGGCCAGGCCCGTCGCCTTGGTGATGCCGCATGGCTGGAGTTCGACGGTGCCGGGGCCCGACATCGTCACCGTCGCGAGGGAACCGACGACTCCGCGGGCCGTCGCCGCCAACTCGTCGTCGGACAGGGCGGGATGGCGGAGCAGGACCTTGCTGATGGGCGCACACCACAGGTCGTCGCGGCGGTCGACCCGTACGGCGGGGAGGGTGGGGTGCGGCATCAGATACCCCGGCTCGATGAGCGTGAGACCGTCGACGCCGTCCTGGTCGACGGCGGCGTACACCTGGCCGACCTCCGCCTCGATCTTGCCGAGCGCGGTCTCGGCCAACTCCCGGTCCAGGGTCACCGACCACAGCAGACGGTCCGCGCCGGCGTCGTACACCTGCGCGCCCTGCCCGCACACCGCGAGCCCCGTGCTGCCCAGGTCGTCGAGGAGCGGCCGCACTCTCGGGGCCGGCCGGCCGGTCACCACCAGATGCCGGGCCCCGGCCTCCGCCACCCGCGCGAGCGCGGCGAGCGAACGGTCGGAGAGCGTGTCGTCGCCCCGGAGCAGGGTTCCGTCCAGGTCAGTGGCGACGAGTGAATATGCGGTGGGTGCGGCCATGATCAGAGAATACGGATGGAAACCCCCATCGACTCGACGCGAACCGGACGGCTGCACCCTTCACATCCGTTGACGTCTGCTCCGGTTCGACGCGCAAGTGGAGCCTCTCCTTGAGCGGTCACGATCGAGGGCGAACCGGCCGAGCGCGCGAACCATCCCGCTGAAGCTGTGAGCGTGCACAGCAGATAAGCGTTTCAACCCCTTGTCAACGAAGGGGCCGTCGGGTTACCTACATGTTGCTCGCGGATGACAGGCACTCTTGATTCTGTGCACGATCCCAGATTCGCGAGCCGCGCTGATCTTCTGGCTACTTCGACTTGAGCACTTCGAGAGGAACCGCACATGCGCAGACGCAGTGTCCTCACCGCCGCGGGAGCCGCCGCACTGGCCGTTCCCGTGCTGGGGGCAACGCCCGCGGCCGCCTCCGCGGGCGGTCGCCGTGGGCTGGACATCCGGGCCATGGACATCTCCTCACTGCCCAAGAACGAGGACCACGGCGCCGTGTACCGCACGGCCGACGGCCGCCGCGAGGACCCGGTCCGCCTCCTCGCCCACGCGGGGATCACCCACGCCCGTCTGAAGGTCTGGGTGAACCCGGTCGACGGCTACAACAACAAGGCCCGTGTCCTCCCGCTCGCCCGCCGTCTGAGACGGGCCGGCATAGGCATCTGGATCGACTTCCACTACTCCGACACATGGGCCGACCCGGCGCACCAGACGAAGCCGGCCGCGTGGGCGGACCTGGACATCACGGGTCTGACGCGGGCGGTCTACGACCACACGGCCGATGTGCTCGGCGCCCTGAAGCGGCAGGGCACCCCCGCCGACCTCGTGCAGGTCGGCAACGAGATCAACGGCGGCATGCTCTGGCCCGAGGGCAAGAACTGGGGCAGCGACAGCGGGGGTTGGGGCAACCTGGCCGCCCTCCTGAAGTCCGGCCTGAGCGCCGCCCGCGACACCTCGCCGCGCATCCGCACGATGCTGCACATCGCCGCGGGCGGCGACAACGGCACGTCCCGCTGGTGGTTCGACACCGCGGTGTCCTACGGCCTCGACTTCGACATCATCGCCCAGTCGTACTACCCGTTCTGGCACGGCACCCTGGAGACCGCCGCCGCCAACCTCGCGGACCTCACCGCCCGTTACGGCAAGCCGGTCGTGATTGCCGAGACGGCTTACCCGTTCACGCTGGGCAGCGAGGACGACATCAACGACATCCTCAACAGCCCCTCGCAGCTCACCCCCGGCTTCCCCGCCACCCCCGAGGGCCAGGCCGCCTGGCTGCGCGCGGTCGCCGACCTCACCGCCGCCGTCCCCGGCGGACAGGGTCTCGGCTACTGCTACTGGGAAGGCGCGTGGACCTACCGCGCCGGCAGCGGCTGGAATCCGCAGGACCCGGGGTCGGGCAACGCCTGGGAGAACCTGGCGCTGTTCGACTTCGACGACAGGGCACTGCCGGGGCTGCGGACGCTGGGCCGCTACCGGTCGTAACTCCCCCTGACAGGGCGCTGACCGGGCTTTGCACGGTACGGCCGTACCGGCGTGGGTGGGATGCTCGCGGGGTGACGGATCAACCGGAGACCTTTCTGAACCATCTGCGGACGGCCGCGGTCGGCGTGCTGGAGCGCATACCCGAGGAGCTGAAGGCCGAGATCTACACCCTGGCCTTCAACATCTGGCGCGTCGACTACGACGACCGTCATCCCTACGTCGACATCGGCTACAACACGGAGAGCCAGTACGAACGGGAGCGGCGGCCGGAAGACCCCGGCGAGGCCCGCTGGAACTACGCCTGCTGGATCCTCGAGGGCTTCGAGAAACTCGGGAACGTCCCCGAGGATCCGGTCGGCGGCCGGGTGCACGAGGCGGAGGTCCGGCGGCTCGGCGCCTGGTTCGACTCCGGGAACGAGGAGGACGAGAAGGACGAGGGCGAGATCGACGCCAAGTCGGACCTTCTCCGTCTGCACTTCTACGACGCCGTCATCGACCTCGCCCGCCATCTGCACGCCGACGGAGTGATCGAGAAGACCTTCGGCCGTCCCCTCCCCGTCGTCGTGTTCGACATGGACTGCCCCGGCTGGGAGCTCCACGCCACCGAGGCCGCCAACCCGCCCGAACTGATCCAGGAGTTCATGGCGTGGCAGCAGGACCAGCTGCCCGACTCCTGACCGCGCGAAGCCGCCAATCGCCCTTATCGGAATATCGCGGACTCTTCAGGCCCTCCCAAGACCAGCGACTCGGCCGTAACGTGTGGCGCGACCACATGGCACACGCAGCGATTGAGAGCGAGGCAGTACCCCATGCCCCCCTTCGATCTCCCCGAGGGCGACCCCTTCGGCCCGCACAACCTTCCGTACGGCGTCTTTTCCGTGGGAGAACCGGCCGACCGGACCGTCGGCGTCCGGCTCGGCGACCACGTACTCGACGCCGGCGCGGCGGCCCACGCCCTGGGTTCGCCGTACGCCGCCCTGCTCGCCCGGCCGTCCCTGAACCCGCTGCTCGCGGCGGGCCGCACCACGTGGTCGGACGTACGCCGGGCCCTGACGGCATGGGTGACGGTGCCCTCGCACCAGTCGGCCGTCCAGGAGTTCCTGCACCCGCTCTCCTCGGTGACCCTGCACCTGCCCTTCGAGGTCGCGGACTACGTCGACTTCTACGCCTCCGAGAACCACGCCCGCAACGTCGGCCAGATGTTCCGCCCCGACGCCGCGGACTCCCTGACCCCCAACTGGAAACACCTGCCGATCGGCTACCACGGCCGCTCGGGCACGGTCGTGGTGTCGGGGACGGACGTCGTACGACCGTCCGGCCAGCGCAAGGCCCCCTCGGACACGGAACCCGTCTTCGGCCCCTCGGTCCGCCTGGACATCGAGGCGGAGGTCGGCTTCGTGGTCGGCGTGCCCTCGGCCATGGGCTCGCCGGTGGCACTGGGCGACTTCCGGGAGCACGTCTTCGGACTGTGCCTCCTCAACGACTGGTCCGCACGCGACGTCCAGGCCTGGGAGTACGTCCCCCTCGGCCCGTTCCTCGGCAAGTCCTTCGCCACCTCGGTGTCGGCGTGGATCACCCCGCTGGACGCGCTGGAGGAGGCGCGGGTGACGCCGCCGGAGCGGACACACGCACTGCTGCCGTACCTCGACGACTCCGCCTCCGGGGACGGTCCGGGCGGCTACGACCTCCGTATCTCCGTGTCGATCAACGGGCACCTGGTCTCCGAGCCCCCCTTCTCCTCCATGTACTGGACCGCCGCGCAGCAACTGGCCCATATGACGGTGAACGGCGCTTCGCTGCGGACCGGCGACCTCTACGGCTCCGGAACCGTCAGCGGACCCTCCGAGCACGAACGCGGATCCCTGCTGGAACTGACCTGGAACGGCCGCGACGCCCTCGAACTCCCCGACGGCAAACGGACCTTCCTGGAGGACGGGGACGTGGTGACCCTGTCGGCGTGGGCACCGGGGCCGGACGGGGTGCGGGTGGGCCTGGGCGAGGTCGTGGGACAGGTGGTGTCGCGGTGACGCGGTCGACGGCGGGTTGAAGTACGGGCCGGGGGTCGTCCCGAGGTCTGCCGTGCACCGCCCGCCGCCGTCATACTGGCGGCGGGCGACACAGCGGACGAACGCGTCGGCCCACCCGTAGCCGCCTCTTCCACCGACCGGATCCGGAGCCCGTGGAATGACGTTCTGCCTGCTCCTGCTGAGCGCCGTCGCGCTGGCCGCCGCCGTGCCGGCCCCCCGTGCGCTGACCCGGGCCGCCTGGCCCGAACGGGAACCCGTGGTGGGGCTCTGGGTGTGGCAGTGCCTGGTCGCCACCGTCCTGATGTGCTGTCTGACGGCCCTGGTACTCGGCGCCGCCGCCGTCTTCCACACGGTCCGCGACCACGTCTTCGCCCCCGCGCCACCGGCGGTGACCGCGGCCTACGACCTGTCCGCCGCCCCCGTCTGGGCCGCCCTGCTGACCCTCCTGCTGGCCTGCGGGGCCGCCTGGACGACCGCGATGCTGGCCCGCGAGCTCGTGGAGGCGCGCCGCCACCGCGGCGTGACCAGGGCGCATCTGCGCGAACGCGCCCCCGAACTGCCCGGCGGCCTGGAGAAGGCCGCGCGCGGCCCCCTGCTGGTACTGGAGGACGAATACCCCGACGCCTGGTGGATGCCGGGCAACCCGCCCCAGCTCGTGGTGACGACCGGCGCCCTGCACCGCCTGACCGACCACCAGCTGGACGCCGTCCTCACCCATGAGCGCGACCACGCCCGCTCCCACCACGACTGGCTGCTCCACCTCTCGACCGCCCTCGCCACCGGCTTCCCCCGCGTGCCCGTGTTCGCCCACTTCTGCGACGAGACCCACCGCCTGGTCGAACTGGCCGCCGACGACACGGCCTCCCGCCGCTGCGGCCACCTCACCACCGCCCTGGCCCTGATCGAGCTGAACCAGCACCGGGGCGTCCTGTCCTGCTCCTCCAGCCACCGCCTGCTGGGCGAGCGGGTCGACCGGCTGCTGGAACCCAGGCCGCGCCTGCTGCGCAGACACCGGGCGCTCACGGCGACCGCGGCGGCCCTAGTCCCCCTGCTGCCCCTGCTGATCGCGTTCGGACCAGGGCTGACAGCACTGGCCTGACCTGGCAGATCTTGCTCAACGGAAGCCGTTTACGCAGGTCAGCCGGGCGCCTGACACCCCGGCAGGTGGCGCAACACTGCCGCAACACCCCTTTTCCTACCTCCTCGCTATGGTTCCTGGCATGCCTCCCTCCGACCGCATCCGCGACCACGCCGGCCAGGGCGCGACCACCGTCGCCGCCCACCGCGCGCGTCGCCGGCTGCGCGCGGACCAGGCCCGGCAACTCGCCGACCTCCTGCGCCACCAGATCCTCACCGGCGGCTTCAGGGACGACCCCTTCCCCCACGAGTCGACCCTGGCCACCGACTACCGGGCCTCACGCAACACGGTCCGCCTGGCCCTGGACCTGCTGCGCGCCGAAGGTCTCGTCGACCGTCTGCCCGGAGTGGGCACCGTGGTCGTCGCACAGAAGTACCCCCACGGCCTGGACCGTCTGATGGGCCTCGCGGAAACCCTCCACGAACACGGCACCGTCACCAACGAGGTCCGCACGATGGGCCCCGCCCCCGCACCCGCCCCGGTGGCCGAACGCCTCCAGGTCACACCCGGCACCGACGTCCTCTACATCGAACGCCTGCGCCGCCTGAACGGCCTTCCCCTCTCTCTGGACCTCACCTACATCCCGCTCGACATCGGCACCGCCCTGCTCGGCGCCGACCTGGAGAACACCGACGTCTTCCGCCTCCTGGAGACGACCACCGGTCAGGGTCTCGGCCACGCCGAGATCACCCTGGAGGCGGTGAACGCGGACACCCACTCCGCCGCCGTCCTGGAGGCCCCGCGCGGCGCGGCCGTCCTCATGCTGGAACGCCTCACCCACCTCGCCGACGGCCGCCCGGTCGACCTGGAGTTCATCCGCTTCCGCGGCGACCGCATCACCATGAGCGGCCTGCTGCACCGCTCCCTCTGACCACCCCCTCCCACCTCTTCATCGTTCGGCAGACCCCGCCCGGTTCACCGCCACGCGGGAAATCTCAGGACATCTCTGGAGACAGCCATGCCCTTGGCGCCCCAGCGGGCCGACGTGCCCGTGACCATCGACGAGTCGAAGTGCATCGACGGCTGCACGCTCTGCGTGGACATGTGCCCGCTGGACTCCCTCGCCATCGACGACAGCAGCGGCAAGGCCTACATGCACGTCGACGAATGCTGGTACTGCGGCCCGTGCGCGGCCCGCTGTCCCACCGGAGCCGTCACGGTCAACATGCCCTATCTGCTCCGGTGAGAGGTCCTGAACTCCCATGAAAAACAAGGCAGTTGCTGCATCAGCAGTGTTGTTGCTGGCACCCCTGACGGCCTGCGGCGGCAGCGCCCGGGCCGGCGACGGCTCCACGGTGACCGTCACCGTCGGCTACCAGTCCAAGACCATCAACACCGTCACCGCCGGCACCCTGCTGCGCTCCCTCGGCTCCTTCGAGAAGCAGCTCAACTCGCTGGGCGACGGCAAGACGTACAAGGTCGACTGGCAGGACTACGCCACCGGCGCCCCCATCACCGCCCAGATGACCGCCGGGAAGATCGACATCGGCTCGATGGGCGACTTCCCGCTCCTCATCAACGCGGCCCGCGGCAAGCAGCTCGGCAAGCCGACCCACCTGGTCTCGGTCACCGGCTACAACCTCCGCGGCGGCCTCAACACCATCGTCACCGCCCCGGAGTCCAAGCTGGCCTCCCTCGCGGACCTCAAGGGCAGGAAGGTGTCGACCAGCATCGGCTCCGCCGCCGACGGCACCCTCGTCCGCGCCCTGCAACGCGCCGGCATCGACCCCGACAAGGGCATCGAGAAGCTCAACCAGCAGCCCGCCGTGGGCGCCTCCGCCCTCTCCGCCGGCAGCGCGGACGCGCTCTCCCAGTTCGTCGCCTGGCCCGGCCTGCTCGCCTACCAGGGCAAGGCGAAAGCCCTCTACGACGGTGCCCAGCTGAACCTCCCCACCTTCCACGGCGTCACCGCCCGCGAGGACTTCGCCAAGGAGCGCCCGGCCGTCCTGGAGGCCTTCCTCAAGGCCCAGGCCGAGGCCACGGACTACCTCGACGAGCACCCCGTGGCCGCCGCCGAGAAGGTCGCCGAGGCCACCGGCCTGCCCGCCGAGGTCGTCTACCTCTACAACGGCGCCCACGGCATCTCCACCTTCGACCCGGCGATCAAGCCCCAGCTGGTCTCCGCCCTCAAGGAGGACGTCTCGGTCCTGAAGTCGGCCAAGCTGACCGGCGACGTGGACGTGGACGCCTTCGTCGACGACCAGTACGTCAAGAAGGCCCTGGGCGCGGACTACGCGAAGCGGCTCGCCACCGCTCCCCCGGCATCCGCCGGCGAGGTCTGGCCCAAGGGCGCCTCCAAGACCCGCGCCTTCAAGACCCCGGCCGAACTGCTGGCCTACGTCGCGGAGCACAAGTCCGGCATCCGCGCCGCGTACGTCCCCGACGCCACCACCGGCACCCTGTGGTTCGCCGACAAGGCGCTCTGGGTGTCCGACGGCAAGGACCTGCTGCCCTTCGTCACCCCGGCCACCGCGCAGGCGTACGTCGGCGGACACGACGGCGCCCGCGTCGTCCCGTACGCCGCCGCGCTGGAGCAGGCGTCGTGAGCCGGTACGCGCGGCGGGCGCCCCGGTATCCACGCCGGGCCGGCCGCCTCGCCCTGCGGGCCGGCTCACTCGCGGTCGCCCTCGGCGTGTGGCAGCTGCTGACCAGCCTGGACATCGACCTGTGGCTGCGCTTCTCGCAGTTCCCCACCGTCACCGACGTCGCCCGCACCTTCGCCGACCGGCTGTCCGGCCCCGACTACTGGACCGACCTCACCGACAGCCTCACCCGCATCCTGACCGGCTTCCTGCTCGCCGCGGTGCTCGGGGTGGCCACGGGCGTGCTCGTGGCACGCTCCCGCCTCGCCGAGGACCTGCTCGGACCGGTCCTCGAGGTGATCCGCCCCATCCCGGCGATCGCCCTGGTCCCCGTCGCGATCCTCCTGTTCCCCTCCAACGAACAGGGCATCGTCTTCATCACCTTCACCGCCGCGTACTTCCCGGTCCTCGTCTCCACCCGGCACGCGGTCCGGGCACTCACCCCCGCCTGGGAGGAGGCGGTGCTGACGATGGGCGGCGGACGGTCGCGGATCCTCGCCTCGGTCGTCCTGCCGGGCGCGCTGCCCGGCATCTTCGGCGGTCTCTCGGTCGGCATCGGCGTCTCATGGATCTGCGTGATCTCCGCCGAGATGATCTCCGGCCAGTACGGCGTCGGCTACCGCACCTGGCAGGACTACACGGTCGTCGACTACCCCGGCGTCTTCGTCGGCATGGTCACGATCGGCATCCTCGGCTGGCTCACCTCCACGGCGGTCGAAGCACTGGGCCGCCGACTCACGCGGTGGCTGCCACGGACGTCGTACGACGTGGGGGCCGGCCCTCGACCGAGGGCCGCGCGGTCCGCGGGAACGGCGCCGCCGGCTCCGGTGGCCAAGGCATCCGTGGCCACCGGAGCCGCGGACGAAAGGGCCGCGGACGAGCAGGCCGTGCACGACAGGCCCAAGGACAAGGGGTCCGACTCCAGGACCGAGGAGGCACGCGATGAGCACCTCGTCTGAGACGACCGGCACGGCGGACGGCGCGACCGGGGTGTCAGGGTCGGCCGAGACGATCGGTGGGGGGTCGGCCGCGGCGGGCGCGGCCTGGGAGGCGTCCGCTGCGAGCACCACGGAGGACGCGGCTTCGGTGGCATCCGGGGCAACCGGCGCGACCTCGAAGGCGTCCGGGCCGACCGGCAAGACCTCGAAGAGTTCAGGGACGACCGGCGTCACCGGCACCGCCGCGCAGGCGTCCGGCTCCGGGCCGGGTGCCGCCCCGGAGCGGCCCGCCTCCGGTGGCGAGGATCCGGCCGCCGCCCCCGTCCGCGGCACCCGCCTCACCCTCACCGGCGCCGGTCTCGGGCGCCCCGGCGCCCCCGCCGTGTCCGGTGTCGACCTGGACATCGCGCCCGGCGAGATCCTGACCGTCGTCGGCTCCTCCGGCTGCGGCAAGTCGACACTGCTGCGCACCCTCGCCGGGCTGCTGCCCCCGCTCGACGGAACCGTGGAGCAGGACGGCCACCCGATCACCGCCCCGGCCGCGGACCGCGCCCTGGTCTTCCAGGAGGACGCCCTCCTGCCCTGGCGCACCCTGCGGGCCAACGTGGAACTCCCCCTCGCCATCAAGGGGGTGCCCCGCACCGAACGCCGGGCGCAGGCCGAGTCCTGGCTGGACCGCGTAGGGCTCGCCGACCGGGCCCGGCACCTGCCGCACCGGGTCTCCGGCGGGCAACGCCAACGCGCCCAGCTGGCCCGGGCCCTCGCGGGAGCGCCCCGCGCCGTCCTGATGGACGAACCCTTCGGCGCACTCGACGCCCAGACCCGCGCCGGCATGCAGGACCTGCTCGTGGAGGTGCTGCGGGGCACGGGCGCGACCGTCGTCTTCGTCACCCACGACGTGGACGAGGCCCTGTTCCTCGGCGACCGCGTGGCCCTCCTCGGCGCCGGCCGCCTCACCGCCGTACGCGACATACCCCACCCGCGTGACCGTACGGCCCACGAAGATCCCGCGCGCCTGGCCCTGCGGCGCGAAGTCCTCACCTCGCTCGGTACCTGAAAGACATCCCAGGAGCGTAGATGTCAACTCGTAGCCAGTTCCGCGTGATGCGACCAGGCGGTTGCCTCGTCGTAGAGGGTGCCGGTTTTGAGGCACCCGTGGAGGATGCCGACGAGGCGGTTGGCAAGTTGGCGCAAGGCGGCGTTGTGGCCGGCTCCGCGGGCGCGTTGGCGCTGGTAGTAGGCGTAGGCGTTGGGCGAGTAGCGCAAGGTGCCGAATGCCTGAGTAAGCAGGGCATCGATGAGCCGGTCGTTATGGACGTAGCGAGCCAGGGCGACCTTCTTCTTGCCGGAGGCGCGGGTGATCGGGGAGGTGCCGGCGTAGTTCTTGCGGGCCTTGGCGCTGGCGTAGCGGTCGGGGTCGTCGCCGAATTCTGCGAGCACCCGGGCACCGAGGACGACTCCCATTCCGGGCTGGGACAGGAGGATCTCAGCGGCCGGGTGTCGGCCAAAATGCGCCTCGACCTGCCCTTGCAGGGTCTTGATCTGGGTATTCAGCGTGGCCAGGACCGCTATGAGCGCGGTGATGGACGCGGCGTAGGCGGCGGCTACTTCCTCGGGCTGGCCGAGGTGTTGCTCACGCAGCGCCCCCTGGATGGCCTTCGCCTTGGCGGTCACGCTCTTTCGGTGGGCGCGCTTGAGCGCGGCACTGATCTGCCCCGTCGTGAGCTTCGCAGCCTGGGCGGGAGTAGGCGCCTTGCCGAGCAATTCCAGGGCGTCGGCGGCGTCCAGGTCCTCGAAGGCGGCCAGTGCTGCGGGGAAGTAGTCGCGCAATGCGTGCCGCAGTCGTTGAGTGTGCCGGGTGCGCTCCCAGATCAGCGTCTTGTGGGTGCGGGTGACCACCTTGACCGCTTCGGCCTGGGCGCTGTCCCCGGCAACGGACCGCAGCTCGTGGCTGTGGGTACGGACCATGTCGGCCAGCACATGCGCATCGCCCGGATCGCTCTTGGCCCCCGACACCGCAAGCCGGTCACGGAACCGGGCGGCCTGCAGCGGGTTGACGGTCAGCACCGTATACCCGGCCGTGACCAGGGCACGTACCCACGGACCACGGTCGGTTTCGATCCCGACAACGACCTCGGCCGTATCGGCGCCCTCTCCCACCGCTTCACCCACCAACGCGTGCAGCCGGGTCATCCCGGCCACTCCTTCGGGCAACCGCGCCTTGGCCAGCCGCCGCCCGGCCGAGTCCATCAGCTCGATGTCGTGGTGGTCTTCGGCCCAGTCATCCCCGACGAACAGTCGCAATGGTCCTCCCGCACTCCGGTACCGATCAACTGCAGCAGCCTGCCGGAGAACTATCAGCGACCTAATCAAGCAGTGCTCACGCCGAGGTGCGGCAGGCACGACATCCCAGTAGCGATCAACTCTCCGGGCCGAACGGCAGGGGCACGGTCTTTCAGCAGGACTCGAAAGTCCAAGCCCAATGAGTGCTCACCCACCGTCGGCTACCACCCGGAGTCTGCCGCACGGCCGACTCCCCGAACTGATTAGGCCCCCTGGTGACCGCCTCCGTGAACACCCCCCTGGAGATCCCCGCACTCACCGACGCCGAGGAGCTGAGCTGCGACGTCCTCGTCATCGGCGGCGGCACCGCCGGCACCATGGCCGCCCTGACCGCCGCCGAGCACGGCGCCGACGTGATCCTCCTGGAGAAGGCCCACGTCCGGCACTCCGGCGCCCTCGCCATGGGCATGGACGGCGTCAACAACGCGGTCGTCCCGGGCCGCGCCGAGCCCGACGACTACGTCGCCGAGATCACCCGCGCCAACGACGGCATCGTCGACCAGTCCACCGTCCGCCAGACCGCCACCCGCGGCTTCGCCATGGTGCAGCGACTGGAGTCCTACGGTGTGAAGTTCGAGAAGGACGAGCACGGCGAGTACGCGGTCCGCCAGGTCCACCGCTCCGGCTCCTACGTACTGCCCATGCCGGAGGGCAAGGACGTCAAGAAGGTCCTGTACCGGCAGCTGCGCCGTCGCGAGATGCGGGAGCGGATCCGCATCGAGAACCGGGTGATGCCGGTCCGGGTGCTCACGGCTCCCGAGGACGGGCGGGCCGTGGGCGCGGTCGGCTTCAACACCCGCACCGGCGCCTTCGTGACGGTCCGCGCGGGCGCCGTCGTCCTCGCCACCGGCCCCTGCGGCCGCCTGGGCCTTCCGGCGTCCGGCTACCTGTACGGCACCTACGAGAACCCGACGAACGCGGGCGACGGCTACGCCATGGCCTACCACGCGGGCGCCGAGCTCACCGGCATCGAGTGCTTCCAGATCAACCCGCTGATCAAGGACTACAACGGCCCCGCCTGCGCCTACGTCGCCAACCCCTTCGGCGGCTACCAGGTCAACCGGCACGGCGAACGCTTCGTCGACTCCGACTACTGGTCGGGCCAGATGATGGCGGAGTTCGCGGCGGAGGTCGCCTCGGACCGAGGCCCGGTGTACCTGAAGCTGAGCCATCTGCCGGAGGAGTCGATATCGGCCCTGGAGTCGATCCTGCACTCCACGGAACGCCCCTCCCGCGGCACCTTCCACTCCGGCCGCGGCCACGACTACCGCACCCACGACATCGAGATGCACATCTCCGAGATCGGCCTGTGCGGCGGTCATTCGGCCTCGGGAGTACGGGTGGACGACCACGCCCGTACGACCGTCCCCCGCCTGTACGCCGCCGGCGACCTCGCCTGCGTCCCCCACAACTACATGATCGGCGCCTTCGTCTTCGGCGACCTGGCGGGCGCGGACGCCGCCCAGTACCGGCCCTACCAGGGCGAGTTGCCCCTTCACCAACTCCGCGAGGCCCACGAACTGATCTACCGCCCGCTGCGCAACCCGGACGGCCCTCCGCAGCCCCAGGTCGAGTACAAGCTGCGCCGCTTCGTGAACGACTACGTCGCCCCGCCGAAGTCCGGCGCCCGTCTCTCGCTCGCCCTGGAGGCCTTCCAGCGGATGCACACCGACATCGCGGAGATGGGCGCCCGCACCCCGCACGAACTGATGCGCTGCGCCGAGGTCTCCTTCATCCGCGACTGCGCGGAGATGGCCGCGCGCGCCTCCCTGGCCCGCACGGAGTCCCGCTGGGGCCTCTACCACGACCGTCTCGACCACCCCCAACGCGACGACGCCTCCTGGTTCCACCACCTCGACCTGCACAAGTCCCCCTCCGGCACGATGGAGTTCACGGCCCGCCCCGTGGCCCCCTACCTGGTCCCCGTCGACGAGTTCACCCCCACCGGCGGCCCCTCCCGACACCTGGGCGAAGTGCATCCGGAGGACGTGGCGACGGCCGGTTCCAGGGACCGCGCACCGATGGCGGCGGGGGTGCCGCTGGGGGCGGGTGGGGCGGAGTCGGTGGGTGGGGCGGAGTCGGTGGGTGGGGCGGAGTCGGTGGGGGCGGCGGAGTCGCTATCGGGCTCGGGGGCGGAGCCAGTGTCGCTATCGGTGTCGGGGAGGGGGCCCCTCCCCCTCCCCACCCACCCCACCCCCGAGACTTCCTCCGCCCGCCTCCTCGAACTCGTCGCCCTCGCCGAGCAGGAGCCCGAACTCGGCGCTCTGCGGCCGTACTTGAGCGACCCGGTGCCCGCCGTGCGACGCGAGGCCGTCGCTGTGCTGACGGAGGCGCTGCCGCTGGGAACGGGCCCCGCCCTGGCCGAGGCTCTCCGCGACTCCGCCGCCGAGGTACGCGCCGCCGCCGCGGCCTCACTGCGCGAGCTCGTCGAGACGCTGCCTCCCGAGCCCGCCCTCCGTGACGGCCTCGCCGCCGCCCTCGCCGAGCCCGACCCGGTCGTCCGCGCGGCCGCCCTCGACGTCCTGCGCGCCCTGCGACTGGGCGACACGGAGCTGTTCGCCGGCTCGCTGACGGACCCTGACATCGCCGTCCGCATCGAGGCGGTACGCGCCCTCGTCTCGGTCGACGCCGCGGAGCAACTCGCCCACGCGGCACCGAGCGAGCCGTCCCGCGAGGTCCGGGTCACGATCGCCAGGAGCCTGGCGACGGTGTCGACGGAACATCCGGCCGAGGCCGTTCTCTCCGCTCTCGCCGACCTCACCGAGGACGCCGACGCCCTGGTCCGTGCCGCGGCCTACGCCGCACTGGGCACCACTGGCTGCCCCGGGCCTCTCGCCGCCCGCGCGGTGACCGCCCTCGACGACCCCGCCTGGCAGGTCCGGTCCGGAGCGGCGACCGCACTGTCCACGGCGGACCCGGATGTCGCCGTCCCCGCTCTCGCCAAGACCCTCGCCGACCAGAACGCCGACGTCCGCAAGGCGGCGGTCCTGGCTCTGACCCGCCACACGGGCACCGGAGACGCCCGCGCGGCTCTGGCCACGGCGACGACGGACTCGGACGCGGACGTCAGGGCGTACGCGACCCGAGCACTGTGACCAGGCCGGCGCCGGAGCCCTTGTCCGTTCCGGCGCCGGTGTCGGCGCCCGCGCCCGTGCCTAGGTCCAGTCGGGCTCCGGCTCCTCGTCCATCTCGGGCCAGTGGTCGGCACCCGGATCCGCGTCGCTCTCCGGAGTCGGCGCCTCCGCGGCGGCAGGGGTGTCGCCGAGTCCGGCCAGGACCGCCAGCACGCCCTCGCCGTATGTCACGAGCTTCTTCTCGCCGACGCCGCCGACCGTTCCGAGCTGTGCCACCGACGTCGGCCACACGGTCACGATCTCTCTGAGCGTGGCGTCGTGGAAGATGACGTACGCCGGGACGCCCTGCTCGCGCGCCTGCTCGCCCCGCCATGCCCGCAGCGCCTCGAAGGCCGGCATCAGCGAGTCGGGCAGCTCCACCGCCGCGGCCTTCGCCTTGCGTTCGCCCCGTCCGGAAGAGGACCCGGCGGTCTTCGCGGAGGCCGGCTTCTTCGGCTCCTTGCGCAGCGGTACGTCGCGTTCCCGCCGCAGCACCGCGCCGCTCGCCTCGGTCAGCACCAGCGTGCCGTACTCCCCCTCGACCGCGAGCAGTCCCTGTGCCAGCAGCTGGCGGACGACACCGCGCCATTCGCCCTCGGAGAGTTCCTCGCCGATGCCGAACACGGACAGCTGGTCGTGGTCGAACTGGATGACCTTGGCGGTGCGCTTGCCGAGCAGGATGTCGACGATCTGCACCGCGCCGAACTTCTGGCCGCGCTCGCGCTGCAGCCGCACCACCGTCGACAGCACCTTCTGCGCGGCAACCGTGCCGTCCATGGTCTCCGGCGGGGTGAGGCAGGTGTCGCAGTTGCCGCAGCCCGCCGGGTCCGGCTCCTGGCCGAAGTAGTTCAGCAGCTGCCCGCGCCGGCACTGGGCCGTCTCGCACAGCGCCAGCATCGCGTCCAGGTGGGAGGCGGCCCGGCGGCGGAACGCCTCGTCGCCCTCGCCGGACTGGATCAGCTTGCGCTGTTGTATGACGTCGTTGAGTCCGTAGGCCATCCAGGCCGTCGACGGCAGTCCGTCGCGTCCGGCGCGGCCGGTCTCCTGGTAGTAGCCCTCGACCGACTTGGGCAGGTCGAGGTGGGCGACGAAGCGGACGTCCGGCTTGTCGATGCCCATGCCGAAGGCGATGGTCGCGCACACGACCAGGCCCTCCTCGCGCAGGAACCGCGACTGGTGCGCCGCGCGTGTGCCCGCGTCGAGCCCCGCGTGGTAGGGCACGGCCTCGATGCCGTTCTTGCTCAGGAACTCCGCCGTCTTGTCGACCGAGTTGCGCGAGAGGCAGTACACGATGCCCGCGTCGCCGTCGTGCTCCTGCCGCAGGAAGCTCAGCAGCTGCTTCTTCGGGTCGGCCTTGGGCACGATCCGGTACTGGATGTTGGGCCGGTCGAAGCTCGCCACGAAGTGCCGGGCCGTCGGCATGTTCAGCCGTTGGGTGATCTCCTGGTGGGTCGCGTCCGTGGCCGTCGCGGTCAGCGCGATCCGGGGGACGTCCGGCCAGCGCTCGCCGAGCAGGGAGAGGGACAGGTAGTCGGGGCGGAAGTCGTGGCCCCACTGGGACACGCAGTGCGCCTCGTCGATCGCGAAGACCGAGATCTTGCCGCGCGAGAGGAGGTCCAGTGTGGAGTCGAGCCGCAGCCGCTCCGGTGCCAGATAGAGCAGGTCCAGCTCGCCCGCCAGGAACTCCGCCTCCACCACCCGCCGCTCGTCGAAGTCCTGCGTGGAGTTCATGAACCCGGCGTTCACGCCGAGCGCCCGCAGCGCGTCCACCTGGTCCTGCATCAGCGCGATGAGCGGCGAGACCACGATGCCGGTCCCGGGTCTGACCAGGGACGGGATCTGGTAGCACAGTGACTTTCCGCCGCCGGTCGGCATGAGGACCACGGCGTCGCCGCCCGCGATCACATGCTCGATGACCGCGCCCTGCTCGCCGCGGAAGGCCTCGTACCCGAAGACCCGGTGCAGCGTGGCCAGCGCCTCACTCTCGGCCGTGTCCGCCACCTCGGTCGTCCTTGGCATCTCGCTGATCCCACCCATCCCGCGCATAGCCCTGTCCCCCGTACGTAGTCCCTCGACCACTGCGTCCACGATAGGGGTCCGCACCGACAACGCCGGAGTTATCCACAGGCTCGCCCTGTGACTCTCCGCGCTCATACGAATGGCCTCCGTCACATAGCGCCTTGGTGGCCACCGGGACATGCTGCTCGGGCGGGTCAGGGGAGACCCGCCCCTCTCCGGACGGCGTGCCGCACAGGAACGCGCGCCTCTTCCGCTTCAAGGAGCCCCATCATGTCCTCTCGGCCCCTCAAGGCCGCCATCACCATGGCGATAGCCGGCGCTCTCTCCCTGACCGCCGCCCCCGCGCAGGCGGCGCCCGAGCCCGACCCGTTCGTCTGGGTGGACCTGGTCCCGACGTACACGAACACCGCCGCATCCTCCTATGAGCCGCTCGCCCCGCCGGACGGCTGGACCCGCACCGACACGTGTGTGCCCGGGATGGGCTACCGGTACGTCAACGCGGAGTACCTCGCCGACGGTGTCGTCGATGCCGGCAAGCCGGAGGTCCTGCTGTACGAAGGCGGGGCCGACACCAGCGACCGCGATCTGGTCGCGGTGGGGTGGGCGGTCAAGAACACGGGACAGGCCGCGCCGACGCTGTTCGGCGAGACGTTCCGCAGCACCGAGGTGCCCGGCTACTACACGCTTCACGCGTGGATCTACGAGGACAACCCCGACGGGCTCTTCAAATCGTTCAACCCCGCCGTGAAGTGCCCCGCCGCGCCGACACCGGCGGCGACGACCACGACGACGAACACGACCGCCGTGCCCGACTGGGTGTCCAGCCTCGACGACCTCGACTGGACGGGCTGAGCGCAACGCGGCGGCCCCGGCTCCCTCGAAGGGAACCGGGGCCGCCGTACAGGCACCGAGGTACGGGCGCCGCGGGTCAGCGCACGAACACTCCCGCCTGGTTCGCCAGGTCCAGGAAGTACTGCGGCGCCACACCGAGCACCAGCGTGACCGCCACGCCGATCCCGATCGCCGCCATCGTCAGCGGCGACGGAACGGCGACCGTCGGGCCCTCGGGCCGCGGCTCGCTGAAGAACATCAGCACGATGACGCGGATGTAGAAGAACGCCGCGATCGCCGACGAGATCACGCCGACCACGACCAGCGGCGCCGCGCCGCCTTCCGCCGCCGCCTTGAACACGGCGAACTTCCCGGCGAACCCGGAGGTCAGCGGAATGCCGGCGAAGGCCAGCAGGAACACCGCGAACACGGCGGCCACGAGGGGCGAACGGCGTCCGAGACCGGCCCACTTGGACAGGTGCGTCGCCTCACCACCGGCATCGCGTACCAGCGTCACCACGGCGAACGCGCCGATCGTGACGAACGAGTACGCCGCCAGGTAGAAGAGGACCGACGAGACGCCGTCGGGCGTGGTCGCGATGACGCCCGCGAGGATGAAGCCCGCGTGCGCGATCGACGAGTACGCCAGCAGTCGCTTGATGTCGGTCTGGGTGATCGCGACGATCGCACCGCCGAGCATGGTGACGATCGCGACGCCCCACATCACCGGCCGCCAGTCCCAGCGCAGGCCCGGCAGGACGACGTAGAGGATCCGCAGCAGCGCGCCGAACGCGGCCACCTTGGTCGCCGCCGCCATGAACCCGGTCACCGGTGTCGGCGCGCCCTGGTACACGTCCGGCGTCCACATGTGGAAGGGGACCGCGCCGACCTTGAACAGCAGGCCCATCACGATCATCGCGGCGCCGATCAGCAGCAGCGCGTCGTTGCCCATGGTGTCCGCGAGGGCCGGGTCGACGTTCGTGACCGTGCCGTCGACGACCTGGGCGATCGTCGCGTACGACACAGAGCCCGCGTACCCGTACAGCAGTGCGATGCCGAAGAGGGTGAACGCGGAGGCAAAGGCGCCGAGCAGGAAGTACTTGACCGCGGCCTCCTGCGACATGAGCCGCTTGCGGCGGGCCAGGGCGCACATCAGGTACAGCGGCAGGGAGAAGACTTCCAGCGCGATGAACAGCGTCAGCAGATCGTTGGCCGCCGGGAAGATCAGCATGCCGGCGACGGCGAACAGCAGCAGCGGGAACACCTCGGTGGTGGTGAACCCGGCCTTCACCGCGGCCTTCTCGCTGTCGCTGCCCGGTACGGAGGCGGCCTGTGCGGCGAAGGAGTCGACCTGTTTTCCGTGCTCCACGGGGTCCAGGCGCCGTTCGGCGAAGGTGAACAGGCCGACCAGACCCGCCAGCAGGATCGTGCCCTGGAGGAAGAGCGCCGGTCCGTCGACGGCGATCGCGCCCATCGCGACGATGCCGGCCTTGGTGGTGGCGTATCCGCCCTGCGCGAGCGCGACGACCGCGGCGAAGGCCGAGATCAGCGCTACTGCGGAGACGAACACCTGGGCGTAGTACCGCTGCTTGCGCGGTACCGCCGCCTCGATGAGGACCCCGATGATCGCCGCACCGACGACGATCAGCGTGGGTGACAATTGTCCGTATTCGATCTTCGGCGTATCGATCTTCGAGATCGGATCGGCCGCGGTTGTCCACAGGCTGTGGACGGCTGTTGCGCTCACTTGGCCGCCTCCACCTCGGGCTGGGGGTCCTTCTTCTGGACGTCGGACATGGTCGCCTTGACCGCCGGGTTGACGATGTCGGTGACGGGCTTCGGGTAGACGCCCAGGAAGATCAGCAGTACGACCAGCGGCGCGACCACCACCAGTTCCCGCACCCGCAGGTCGGGCATGGTCGCGACCGCGGGCTTCACCGGGCCCGTCATCGTCCGCTGGTAGAGGACGAGGGTGTAGAGCGCGGCGAGGACGATGCCGAAGGTGGCGATGATCCCGATCACCGGGTAGCGCGCGAACGTGCCGACCAGGACCAGGAACTCACTCACGAACGGGGCGAGCCCCGGCAGCGACAGCGTCGCCAGACCGCCGATCAGGAAGGTGCCGGCGAGCACCGGGGCGACCTTCTGCACCCCGCCGTAGTCGGCGATGAGCCGCGACCCGCGCCGCGAGATCAGGAACCCGGCGACCAGCATCAACGCGGCCGTGGAAATACCGTGGTTGACCATGTACAGCGTCGCGCCGGACTGGCCCTGGCTGGTCATCGCGAAGATGCCCATGATGATGAAGCCGAAGTGCGAGATCGACGCGTACGCCACCAGCCGCTTGATGTCCCGCTGGCCGACCGCGAGCAGCGCCCCGTAGATGATGCTGATCACCGCCAGGACGAGGATCGCGGGCGTCGCCCACTTGCTGGCCTCCGGGAAGAGCTGGAGGCAGAAGCGGAGCATCGCGAAGGTGCCGACCTTGTCGACGACCGCCGTGATGAGGACGGCGACCGGGGCGGTGGCCTCCCCCATCGCGTTGGGCAGCCAGGTGTGCAGCGGCCACAGCGGTGCCTTCACCGCGAAGGCGAAGAAGAAGCCGAGGAACAGCCAGCGTTCGGTGTTGGTCGCCATGTCGAGCGAGCCGTTGGCCCGCGCCTCGGCGATCTCCTGGAGGCTGAAGTTCCCGGCGACCACGTACAGGCCGATCACCGCGGCCAGCATGATCAGACCGCCGACCAGGTTGTAGAGGAGGAACTTCACGGCGGCGTACGACCGTTGCGTGGACGCCGCCTCCTCGCCGTGTTCGTGGGCACGGTCTCCGAAGCCGCCGATGAGGAAGTACATCGGGATCAGCATGGCTTCGAAGAAGATGTAGAAAAGGAAGACGTCGGTGGCCTCGAAGGAGAGGATCACCATCGCCTCGACGGCGAGGATCAGGGCGAAGAAGCCCTGCGTCGGCCGCCACCTGGTGTTGCCGGTCTCCAGCGGGTCGGCGTCGTGCCAGCCCGCGAGGATGATGAACGGGATCAGCAGCGCGGTCAACGCGACGAGCGCCACCCCGATGCCGTCCACGCCCAGCTCGTACTTGACCCCGAAGTCCTTGATCCACCAGTGGGATTCGGTGAGTTGGTAGCGGTCGCCGTCCGGGTCGAAGCGGACCAGGACGATCGCGGCGAGCACGAGGGTCGCCAGCGAGACGAGCAGCGCGAGCCACTTGGCTGCGGTGCGTTGCGCGGCCGGTACGGCGGCCGTGGCGATCGCGCCGATCGCCGGGAGCGCCGCCGTCGCTGTCAGCAGAGGAAAGGACATCGGTATCAGACCGCCCTCATCAGCAGGGTCGCGGCGATCAGCACTGCCGCACCGCCGAACATCGAGACCGCGTACGACCGCGCGTAGCCGTTCTGCAGTTTGCGGAGCCGTCCGGAGAGGCCGCCCATGGAGGCCGCCGTACCGTTGACCACGCCGTCGACCAGGGTGTGGTCGACGTACACCAGGGACCGGGTGAGGTGCTCGCCGCCGCGGACCAGGACGACGTGGTTGAAGTCGTCCTGGAGCAGGTCGCGTCGGGCGGCCCGGGTGAGCAGGGATCCGCGCGGGGCGACGACCGGGACCGGGCGCCGGCCGTACTGGAGGTAGGCGAAGGTGACGCCGATGACCATCACGGCGACCGTGGCGCCGGTGACCGTGGCCGCGCTGATCGGCGAGTCGCCGTGGTCGTGCCCGGTGATGGGCTCGAGCCAGTGCAGGAAGCGGTCGCCGATGCTGAAGAAGCCGCCGGCGAAGACCGATCCGAAGGCCAGCACGATCATGGGGATCGTCATGGACTTGGGCGACTCGTGCGGGTGCGGCTCGTGGCCTTCGGCGTCCGGCTGCCAGCGCTTCTCGCCGAAGAACGTCATGAGCATCACGCGCGTCATGTAGTACGCCGTGATGGCCGCGCCCAGCAGGGCAGCGCCGCCGAGGATCCAGCCCTCGGTGCCGCCCTTGGCGAAGGCCGCCTCGATGATCTTGTCCTTGGAGAAGAAGCCGGACAGACCCGGGAAGCCGATGATCGCGAGGTAGCCGAGGCCGAAGGTGACGAAGGTGACCGGCATGTACTTCCGCAGGCCGCCGTACTTCCTCATGTCGACCTCGTCGTTCATGCCGTGCATGACCGATCCGGCGCCGAGGAACAGCCCGGCCTTGAAGAAGCCGTGCGTCACCAGGTGCATGATCGCGAAGACGTAGCCGATGGGGCCGAGGCCCGCGGCGAGGATCATGTAGCCGATCTGCGACATGGTCGAGCCGGCCAGCGCCTTCTTGATGTCGTCCTTCGCGCAACCGACGATCGCACCGAACAGGAGCGTGACGGCACCGACGACGGTGACGACGAGCTGGGCGTCCGGAGCGAGGTTGAAGATGTTGGCGGAGCGGACGATCAGGTAGACGCCCGCGGTCACCATGGTCGCCGCGTGGATGAGGGCCGAGACCGGGGTCGGGCCCTCCATCGCGTCCCCGAGCCAGGACTGCAGCGGCACCTGGGCGGACTTGCCGCAGGCGGCGAGCAGCAGCATCAGGGCGATGCCGGTGAGCGTGGCCTCGGAGGCGCCTTCGACGAGTCCGGGCTTCTCGTGGCTGCCGAGGACCGGGCCGAAGGCGAAGGTGCCGAACGTCGTGAACATCAGCATGATCGCGATCGACAGGCCCATGTCGCCGACGCGGTTGACCAGGAAGGCCTTCTTCGCGGCGGTGGCCGCGCTGGGCTTGTGCTGCCAGAAACCGATCAGCAGGTAGGAGGCGAGACCGACGCCCTCCCAGCCGACGTACAGCAGAAGGTAGTTGTCGGCGAGGACGAGCAGCAGCATCGCCGCGAGGAACAGGTTCAGATAGCCGAAGAAGCGGCGGCGACGCTCGTCGTGCTCCATGTACCCGATGGAGTACAGGTGGATCAGCGAGCCGACACCCGTGATCAGCAGCACGAACGTCATCGACAGCTGGTCGAGGCGGAAGGCGATGTCCGCCTGGAAGCCCTCGACCGGGACCCAGCTGAACAGGTGGCTCGTCAGGGTCCGGTGTTCGGCGTTCTTGCCGAGGAGGTCGGCGAAGAGTACGGCGCCGATCACGAAGGAGGCGGCCGCGAGGGCGGTGCCGATCCAGTGGCCGACGGCATCGAGCCGCCGGCCGCCGCACAGCAGTACGGCCGCTCCGAGCAGGGGCGCCGCCACCAGCAGCGCAATCAGGTTCTCCACGATTCAGCGACCCCTCAGAGCTTCATCAGGCTGGCGTCGTCGACCGAGGCCGAGTGGCGGGAGCGGAACAGGGACACGATGATCGCGAGCCCGACCACGACCTCCGCGGCGGCGACGACCATCGTGAAGAAGGCGATGATCTGGCCGTCGAGGTTGCCGTGCATCCGGGAGAAGGCGACGAACGCCAGGTTGCAGGCGTTGAGCATGAGCTCGATGCACATGAACACGACGATCGCGTTGCGCCTGATCAGTACGCCGGTGGCGCCGATCGTGAACAACAGCGCCGCGAGGTAGAGATAGTTGACGGGGTTCACTTCGACGCCTCCTCGGCCCGCTTGAGGTTCGCCGGTGCCGTGTCGGTCCGCTCCAGGCGCTCCTCGGCGCGCTGTTCCAGTGCGCGCAGATCGTTGAGCGCCTCGGTCGAGACGTCACGGATCTGGCCGCGCTCGCGCAGCGTCTTGTTGACGGTGAGCTCGGAGGGGGTGCCGTCGGGCAGCAGGCCCGCGATGTCCACGGCGTTGTGCCGGGCGTACACACCGGGCGCGGGCAGCGGCGGAAGGTGCTTGCCCTCGCGGACGCGCTGCTCGGCCAGTTCCCGCTGGGTCTTGGCGCGCTCGGTGCGCTCGCGGTGGGTGAGCAGCATGGCGCCGACGGTGGCCGTGATCAGCAGGGCGCCGGTGATCTCGAAGGCGAACACGTACTTGGTGAAGATGAGGGTGGCCAGGCCCTCCACATTGCCGTTGGCGTTGGCCTGCGCCATCCCGTTGAACTCGGTCAGGGAGGCGTTGCCGATGCCGGCGACCAGCAGGATGCCGAAGCCGAGGCCGCAGAGAAGGGCCAGCCAGCGCTGGCCCTTGATGGTCTCCTTCAGGGAGTCCGCGGCCGTGACGCCGACGAGCATGACCACGAAGAGGAACAGCATCATGATCGCGCCGGTGTAGACGATGATCTGTACGACGCCCAGGAAGTAGGCGCCGTTGGCGAGGTAGAACACCGCCAGGATGATCATGGTGCCGGCGAGACAGAGCGCGCTGTGCACGGCCTTCTTCATGAGGACGGTGCACAGGGCGCCGATCACGGCGACGGTGCCGAGCACCCAGAACTGGAAGGCCTCGCCGGTGGAGGTGGAGTAGGCGGCGAGCTGCATGCTCATGTGCCGACCTCCTCTTCTTCCGGGCTCTCTCCCTTGGAGACGGCGACCTGCTGGACGGTGCCGGGCGCGGCCTCGGTCACCAGGCCCCGGTAGTAGTCCTGCTCGTCCGTCCCCGGGAAGATCGAGTGGGGTGAGTCGACCATGCCCTCCTCGAGCCCGGCGAGCAGCTGCTCCTTGGTGTAGATGAGGTTGGCGCGGCTGGTGTCGGCGAGCTCGAACTCGTTGGTCATCGTCAGCGCGCGCGTGGGACATGCCTCGATGCACAGACCGCACAGGATGCAGCGGGCGTAGTTGATCTGGTAGACGCGCCCGTACCGCTCGCCCGGCGAGTAGCGCTCCTCTTCGGTGTTGTCCGCGCCCTCGACGTAGATCGCGTCGGCGGGGCAGGCCCAGGCGCACAGCTCGCAGCCGACGCACTTCTCCAGGCCGTCCGGATGGCGGTTGAGCTGGTGCCGTCCGTGGAAACGGGGAGCGGTGGTCTTCTGCTGCTCGGGGTACTGCTCGGTCAGCCGCTTCTTGAACATGGCCTTGAAGGTCACGCCGAAGCCGGCCACGGGGTTCTGGAAACCGGGCGACGACTGCCCGGCCTCCTTGGACTCCTCAGCCATCGGACGCCTCCTTTCCATCCAGAGATCCGTCACTCTGAGTATCGGGCCCGCCACTGACAATCAGCTCCCGCTCCCGGCGCGAACGGCGCCTGGGCACGGGTGGCAACTCCTGTCCGGGCAGCGGCGGTACGGGGAATCCGCCGGCCATCGGGTCGAAGCCGACGGGCGGGGCGGGCTCCTCCTTCGGCTTGCCTCGGAACATGTCCGCGACGAAGGACAGCAGCAGGAGCAGCAGGACGCCGCCGCCGACGTAGAGGGCGATGTCGGCGAAGTCGTAGTTCTCGTTGCGCAGGGTCCGCACGGTCGCGACGAGCATCAGCCACACCACGGAGACCGGGATGAGGACCTTCCAGCCGAGCTTCATCAGCTGGTCGTAACGGACCCGTGGGAGCGAGGCGCGCACCCAGATGAACATGAACAGGAACGCCTGGACCTTGAGGACGAACCAGAGCATCGGCCACCAGCCGTGATTCGCGCCCTCCCAGAAGGTGCTGACCGGCCAGGGGGCCCGCCAGCCGCCGAGGAACAGCGTGGTCGCCACGGCCGAGACAGTGATCATGTTCGCGTACTCGGCGAGCATGAACAGCGCGAACTTGATGGACGTGTACTCGGTGTTGAAGCCGCCGACGAGGTCGCCCTCGGACTCCGGCATGTCGAAGGGGGCGCGGTTGGTCTCGCCGATCATCGTGACGATGTAGAGGACGAAGGAGACCGGCAGCAACAGGACGTACCAGCGGTCCTGCTGCTGCTCGACGATCGTGGACGTCGACATCGAGCCCGAGTAGAGGAACACGGAGGCGAACGCCGCGCCCATGGCGATCTCGTACGAGATCATCTGCGCGCAGGAGCGCAGGCCGCCGAGCAGCGGATACGTCGATCCGGAGCTCCAGCCGGCGAGGACGAGGCCGTAGATGCCCACGGAGGCGGTCGCGAGGATGTAGAGCATCGCGATCGGCAGGTCGGTGAGCTGCATGGTGGTGCGGTGGCCGAAGATCGAGATCTCGTTGCCGGCCGGGCCGAAGGGGATCACCGCGATCGCCATGAAGGCCGGCACGGTCATGATGATCGGCGCGAGGATGTAGACGACCTTGTCGGCGCGCTTGACGACGAGGTCTTCCTTGAGCATCAGTTTGACGCCGTCGGCGAGCGACTGGAGCATGCCCCAGGGGCCGTTCCGGTTGGGGCCGATGCGCAGCTGCATCCAGGCGACGACCTTGCGTTCCCAGACGATGGCGAGCAGCACGGACAGCACCACGAAGGCGAAGCAGAAGACCGCCTTGAGGACGACCAGCCACCAGGGGTCGGTGCCGAACAGCGAGAGGTCTTCAGCGGCGAGGTACGGGCTCATGCCTCCACCTCCTTGGGGGCTTCGGCGGCGAGCGTCGCCGGGCCGATGCGGACGAGTGAGCCGGGCACCGCACCGGCGTCGGAGGCGACTCCCCCGCCCGCGGAGTTCAGGGGGAGCCAGACCACGCGGTCGGGCATCACGGTGATCTGCAGCGGGAGTTCGACCACACCGGCGGGGCCGGTCACGGCGAGGACGTCGCCGTCCTTCACTCCGGCCTCGGCGGCGGTCGCGGCCGACACGCGCGCGCGGGCAGCGTGCCGCGTCCCGGCGAGCGCCTCGTCGCCGTCCTGGAGGCGGCCCTGGTCGAGCAGCAGCCGGTGCCCGGCCAGTACGGCCTCCCCGGCGGCGGGCCGCGGCAACTGGGCCGCGGTCTCCAGCGGTTCGGTGGCCCGGGGTCCGTCCCAGGCGCCGAGCCGGTCGATCTCGGCGCGCACGGTCCTGAGGTCCGGCAGACCCAGGTGGACGTCCATGGCGTCGGCCAGCATCTGCAGCACGCGCGCGTCGGTGGGCGCGAGGCGGCGGGTCATCTGCTCGGGCTTGAGCGCGGCCTCGAAGAAGCGCACCCGGCCTTCCCAGTTGAGGAAGGTGCCGGCCTTCTCGACGACCGCGGCGACCGGCAGGACCACGTCCGCGTGCTCGGTGACCTCACTGGGCCGCAGCTCCAGCGAGACCAGGAAGCCGACCTCGTGAAGTGCTTCACGTGCGCGTACCGGGTCCGGGAGGTCGGCGACCTCGACGCCCGCGACGACCAGCGCCCGGAGTTCTCCGGTGGCGGCGGCCTCGACGATCTGGCTGGTGTCGCGGCCGTAGCGGTGCGGGAGTTCGGCGACGCCCCAGGCCGTGGCGACCTCCTCACGCGCGCGTGGGTCGGTCGCCGGACGTCCGCCCGGCAGCAGCGACGGCAGTGCGCCCGCCTCGACGGCCCCGCGCTCTCCCGCCCTGCGCGGGATCCACACCAGCTGCGCGCCGGTCGCGGACGCGGCCCGTACGGCGGCGGTCAGTCCGCCTGCCACGGCGGCCAGCCGCTCACCGACGACGAGTACCGCGCCCTCGGAGCGCAGCGCCTCGGCGGCCCGGGCCCCGTCGCCGTCCAGGCCGACCCCGCCCGCGAGGGCGTCCAGCCACTCGGTCTCGGTGCCGGGAGCGGCGGGGAGCAGCGTGCCGCCGGCCTTCTCCAGACCGCGCGTCGCGTGCGTGGCCAGTGCGAACACCTTCTGCCCGTGCTTGCGCCAGGCCTTGCGCAGCCGCAGGAAGACGCCGGGCGCCTCCTCCTCGGCCTCGAACCCGACCAGCAGGACGGCGGGCGCCTTCTCCAGTGCGGTGTAGGTGACGCCCGTGCCGTCGAGGTCGCGGCCGCGTCCGGCGATCCGCGCGGCGAGGAAGTCGGTCTCCTCACCGCTGTGCACGCGTGCGCGGAAGTCGATGTCGTTGGTGTCGAGCGCCACGCGCGCGAACTTGCTGTACGCGTAGGCGTCCTCGACGGTGAGCCGGCCGCCGGTGAGGACTCCGGTCCGGGAGCGGGCCGCGGCGAGTCCCTGGGCGGCCGCCTCCAGGGCCTCGGGCCAGGAGGCGGGCTCGAGAACACCTTCGGCGTTGCGCACCAGGGGTGTCTCCAGGCGGTCGCGCTGCTGCGCGTAGCGGAAGCCGAACCGCCCCTTGTCGCAGATCCACTCCTCGTTGACCTCGGGGTCGTTGGCCGCGAGCTTGCGCATGACCTTGCCGCGCCGGTGGTCGGTGCGCGTGGCGCAGCCGCCGGAGCAGTGCTCGCAGACGCTCGAGGTGGAGACCAGGTCGAAGGGGCGTGAGCGGAAGCGGTACGCCGCCGAGGTGAGCGCGCCGACGGGGCAGATCTGGATGGTGTTGCCGGAGAAGTACGACTCGAAGGGGTCGCCCTCACCGGTGCCGACCTGCTGCAGTGCGCCCCGCTCGACCAGTTCGATCATCGGGTCGCCCGCGATCTGGTTGGAGAAGCGGGTGCAGCGGGCGCACAGCACGCACCGCTCGCGGTCGAGGAGTACCTGGGTGGAGATCGGTACGGGCTTCTCGTAGGTCCGCTTCTTGCCCTCGAAGCGGGACTCGGCCTGGCCGTGCGACATGGCCTGGTTCTGCAGGGGGCACTCGCCGCCCTTGTCGCAGACCGGGCAGTCCAGCGGGTGGTTGATGAGGAGGAGCTCCATCACACCGTGCTGGGCCTTCTCCGCGGCCGGCGAGGTGAGGTGGGTCTTCACCACCATTCCGTCGGTGCAGGTGATGGTGCAGGACGCCATCGGCTTGCGCTGGCCCTCGACGTCGACGATGCACTGGCGACAGGCGCCGGCCGGGTCGAGGAGGGGGTGGTCGCAGAAGCGGGGGATCTCGATGCCGAGTTGTTCGGCGGCGCGGATGACCAGGGTGCCCTTGGGCACGCTGATCTCCACGCCGTCGATGGTCAGCGAGACGAGATCTTCCGGCGGGACCGCCGCCTCTCCCCCACCGGAGGGAGCGCTCGTGGTCACCGTCATGCGTTCACCTCCGTGCGGGAGTCGGCCCAGACCGTCGACTTGGCCGGGTCGAAGGGGCAGCCGCGGCCCGTGATGTGCTGCTCGTACTCCTCGCGGAAGTACTTGAGCGAGGAGAAGATCGGCGAGGCGGCACCGTCGCCGAGGGCGCAGAACGACTTGCCGTTGATGTTGTCGGCGATGTCGTTGAGCTTGTCGAGGTCGGACATGACGCCCTTGCCGGCCTCGATGTCGCGCAGCAACTGCACGAGCCAGTAGGTGCCTTCGCGGCAGGGTGTGCACTTGCCGCAGGACTCGTGGGCGTAGAACTCGGTCCAGCGGGTGACGGCGCGGACGACGCAGGTCGTCTCGTCGAAGCACTGGAGGGCTTTGGTGCCGAGCATGGAACCGGCGGCACCGACTCCCTCGTAGTCGAGGGGGACGTCGAGGTGCTCGTCGGTGAACATCGGCGTGGAGGAACCGCCCGGCGTCCAGAACTTCAGCCGGTGTCCGGGACGCATTCCGCCGCTCATCTCCAGGAGCTGGCGGAGTGTGATGCCGAGCGGGGCCTCGTACTGGCCGGGGCTGGTGACGTGGCCGCTGAGCGAATAGAGCGTGAAGCCGGGGGACTTCTCGCTGCCCATCGACCTGAACCAGTCTTTGCCCTTTTGCAGGATCGCGGGAACCGACGCGATCGACTCGACGTTGTTCACCACAGTCGGGCATGCGTAGAGGCCCGCGACGGCAGGGAAAGGGGGACGGAGCCGCGGTTGACCCCGGCGGCCTTCGAGCGAGTCGAGCAGCGCGGTCTCCTCACCGCAGATGTACGCGCCCGCGCCCGCGTGCACGGTGAGTTCCAGGTCGAGCCCGCTGCCGAGGATGTTCTCGCCGAGGAAGCCCGCCTCGTAGGCCTCGCGCACGGCCTCGTGCAACCGCCGCAGGACGGGGACGACTTCACCCCGCAGATAGATGAAGGCATGCGACGACCTGATGGCATAACACGCGATGACAATGCCCTCGATGAGGCTGTGCGGGTTCGCGAACAGGAGCGGGATGTCCTTGCAGGTTCCCGGCTCCGATTCGTCGGCGTTGACAACCAGATAGTGCGGCTTTCCATCACCCTGGGGAATGAACTGCCATTTCATTCCCGTGGGGAATCCCGCGCCGCCGCGGCCGCGCAGACCGGAGTCCTTGACGTACGCGATCAGGTCGTCCGGTGACATGGCGAGCGCCTTGCGGAGCCCCTCGTATCCTTCGTGCCTTCGGTAGACGTCCAGAGACCAGGACTTGTCCTCGTCCCAGAAGGCCGACAGCACGGGTGCGAGCAGCTTTTCGGGGCTGGTGTCTTTCAGTTCGGGTGCCAAGGTCATCACTCCCCCTCCTCGGCGGTAGGCCCTGCCGGGTGGGCCGGGTCGGAGGCCGACGTGTCCTGAGGCGCGTCGTGCGAGCTCAGGTGCTGTGTCGGTGACGGGTCGTGTACGGCCCTGTCGTGCGGCTCGTCGTGCGGGCGGCCGTCGCGCGGGTGGACCACGCGCGCGGGTGCGGCCTCTCCTCTGGCCAGGCGGAGGCCCACCAGCGACGCGGGTCCCGCGCCGCCGCTTGCCTCGACGGCCCCTGGCCGCTCGTCGGGGAAGCCGGCGAGGATCCGCGCGGTCTCCTTGAAGGTGCACAGCGGCGCCCCGCGCGTGGGCTCGACCGTCCGGCCCGCGCGCAGGTCGTCGACGAGGTGTTTGGCGCTGGAGGGGGTCTGGTTGTCGAAGAACTCCCAGTTGACCATCACGACGGGCGCGAAGTCGCAGGCCGCGTTGCACTCGATGTGCTCCAGCGTGACCTTGCCGTCCTCGGTGGTCTCGCCGTTGCCGACGCCGAGGTGCTCCTGGAGCTCCTCGAAGATCGCGTCACCGCCCATCACCGCGCACAGGGTGTTGGTGCAGACGCCCACCTGGTAGTCACCGCTCGGCCTGCGCCGGTACATGGTGTAGAAGGTGGCGACCGCGGTGACCTCGGCGGTGGTCAGGCCCAGCACGTCCGCGCAGAACCGCATCCCGGTGCGCGTGACATGGCCCTCCTCCGACTGCACGAGATGCAGCAGCGGAAGGAGCGCGGACCGGGAGTCGGGGTAGCGGGCGATGACCTCGCGCGCGTCCGCCTCCAGCCGGGCTCGAACGTCGTCCGGGTAGGCGGGCGCGGGCAGTTCGGGCATGCCCAGGCTGACGCCCTGCTCGGAAGAAGAGGTGGTCACCGGTCGACGCCTCCCATCACGGGGTCGATGGACGCGACGGCGACGATGACGTCGGCGACCTGGCCGCCCTCACACATCGCCGCCATGGACTGAAGGTTGGTGAAGGACGGCTCGCGGAAGTGGACCCGGTAGGGGCGGGTGCCGCCGTCGGACACGGCGTGCACCCCGAGTTCGCCCTTGGGCGACTCGACGGCCACGTACGCCTGTCCCGGCGGGACCCGGAAGCCCTCGGTGACCAGCTTGAAGTGGTGGATCAGGGCCTCCATGGAGGTGCCCATGATCTTCTTGATGTGGTCGAGGGAGTTGCCGAGCCCGTCGGGGCCCAGGGCGAGCTGGGCGGGCCAGGCGATCTTCTTGTCGGCGACCATGACCGGGCCGGGCTGGAGCCGGTCCAGGCACTGCTCGATGATCCTGAGGGACTGACGCATCTCCTCGAGGCGGATCAGGAAGCGGCCGTAGGAGTCGCAGGTGTCGGCGGTCGCGACGTCGAAGTCGTAGGTCTCGTAACCGGAGTACGGCTGTGCCTTGCGCAGGTCGAACGGCAGACCGGTGGAGCGCAGGATCGGGCCGGTGATGCCGAGGGCCATGCAGCCGGCCAGGTCGAGATAGCCGATGTCCTGCATACGGGCCTTGAAGATGGGGTTCCCGGTGGCGAGCTTGTCGTACTCCGGGAGGTTCTTCCGCATCTTCTTCACGAACTCGCGGATGTGGTCCACCGCGCCGGGCGGCAGGTCCTGGGCGAGTCCGCCGGGGCGGATGTACGCGTGGTTCATCCGCAGGCCCGTGATGAGCTCGTAGATGTCGAGAATCATTTCACGATCACGGAATCCGTAGATCATGATCGTGGTGGCGCCGAGTTCCATGCCGCCGGTGGCGATGCACACCAGGTGCGAGGAGAGCCGGTTCAGCTCCATCAGGAGCACCCTGATGATCTTGGCCCGCTCGGTGATCTGGTCCTCGATGCCGAGGAGTTTCTCGACGGCGAGACAGTAGGCGGCCTCGTTGAAGAAGGACGTCAGGTAGTCCATGCGCGTCACGAACGTGGTGCCCTGCGTCCACGTGCGGTACTCGAGGTTCTTCTCGATGCCGGTGTGGAGGTAGCCGATGCCGCAGCGGGCCTCGGTGACCGTCTCGCCGTCGATCTCCAGGATCAGACGGAGCACTCCGTGCGTGGACGGGTGCTGCGGGCCCATGTTGACGACGATGCGCTCGTCGTCGGCGCGGGCCGCGGACTGGACGACCTCGTCCCAGTCGCCACCGGTGACCGTGTAGACGGTGCCCTCGGTGGTCTCCCGGGCGGATGCTGACTGCGTGCTCACGAGTACGACCTCCGCTGGTCCGGAGCCGGGATCTGGGCGCCCTTGTACTCGACGGGGATGCCGCCGAGGGGGTAGTCCTTGCGCTGCGGGTGGCCCTGCCAGTCGTCCGGCATCATGATCCGCGTCAGGGCCGGGTGACCGTCGAAGACGATCCCGAAGAAGTCGTAGGTCTCGCGCTCGTGCCAGTCGTTGGTCGGATACACGGAGACCAGGGACGGGATCTTCGGATCGGCGTCCGGGGCGCTGACCTCGAGGCGGATCAGCCGGTTGTGGGTGAGCGAGCGCAGGTGGTAGACGGCGTGCAGCTCGCGGCCCTTGTCGTGCGGGTAGTGCACCCCGCTGACGCCGGTACAGAGCTCGAAGCGCAGGGCCGGGTCGTCGCGCAGGGTGCGGGCGACGCGCAGCAGGTGCTCGCGCTCGATGTGGAAGGTGAGCTCGTCGCGGTCGACGACCGTCTTCTCGATCGCGTTGTCGGGCAGGAGTCCCTGCTCCTCCAGTGCTCCCTCGAGTTCGTCGGCGACCTCGTCGAACCAGCCGCCGTAGGGGCGGGCCGCGGGGCCCGGCAGGCGGACCGAGCGCACCAGGCCGCCGTAGCCGGAGGTGTCGCCGCCGTTGGTGGCGCCGAACATGCCTCGCTGGACGCGGATCTCCTCACCGCCCTGGCCGCGCTGACCGGGGAGGTTGGAGGCGCTGAGGTCCTTTTCGGGGTTCGCGCCGTCGCCGGCGCCGTTCGCGTCGCTCACCGCAGCAGCCCCTTCATCTCGATGGTGGGCAGGGCCTTGAGCGCCGCTTCCTCCGCCTCGCGGGCCGCCTCCTCGGCGTTCACGCCGAGCTTGGAGCCCTGGATCTTCTCGTGGAGCTTGAGGATGGCGTCCAGCAGCATCTCGGGCCGTGGCGGGCAGCCCGGGAGGTAGATGTCGACGGGGAGGATGTGGTCGACGCCCTGGACGACCGCGTAGTTGTTGAACATGCCGCCCGAGGACGCGCAGACGCCCATGGAGATGACCCACTTCGGGTTCGCCATCTGGTCGTAGACCTGGCGGACGACCGGGGCCATCTTCTGGCTGACCCGGCCGGCGACGATCATGAGGTCGGCCTGGCGGGGTGAGCCGCGGAAGACCTCCATGCCGAAGCGGGCCAGGTCGTAGCGTCCGGCGCCGGTGGTCATCATCTCGATGGCACAGCAGGCGAGGCCGAAGGTGGCGGGGAAGACGGACGCCTTGCGCACCCAGCCCGCGGCCTGCTCGACGGTGGTCAGCAGGAAGCCGCTCGGCAGCTTTTCTTCGAGTCCCATGAGTTAGAGGCCCCTCAGTCCCATTCCAGGCCGCCGCGCCGCCACACGTACGCGTACGCAACGAAGACGGTGAGCACGAAGAGCAGCATCTCCACGAGCCCGAAAACACCCAGGGCGTCGAACGTGACGGCCCAGGGGTAGAGGAAGACGATCTCGATGTCGAAGACGATGAAGAGCATCGCCGTCAGGTAGTACTTGATGGGGAAGCGCCCGCCGCCGGCCGGCGTGGGGGTTGGCTCGACCCCGCACTCGTAGGCGTCGAGCCTGGCGCGGTTGTACCGCTTCGGACCGATCAGCGTGGCCATGACCACGGAGAAGATCGCAAAGCCTGCCCCGAGGGCTCCCAGTACGAGGATGGGCGCATACGCGTTCACCGCTCCTCGCTCCTCTCAGTCGGCACTGACTGCTGGCGATGGCGTTGAGTTCGCTGCCGCCCCACCCGTCCCGCAAGTCCCGCCCGTCCCGGCGAAGATCGCGAACATGTGAAGCAGGTCACAAGCCCAACTGACCCGCATCTTATGCCCGCCGGTCTGTGATCTGCGACACGGGGTATTGCACAAGCTTTGTGATCTCCACCACCTGACGAAGGATCATGAAGCCGGATGAGCGGTGATCTTCGTACGTGAAGCGTCCGAGCGATCACCAGAGGTGACATTTTGGCTCGTCGGCGCAGCTGGGAGCAGGCGTCTCCATATCAAGAGAGTTCCCTTGCATGCAAATTGGTGCTGGACCCGACTGCTTGGTAGTGCGCCGCGTTCACACATCAGGGGGAGTCGCGAGGCGCGATGTGGACGCGTGCACACATTCACGAGCGGATGAGGGCGGGATGTGTGCGCGAGACGCAGCCGCCGCTGTAACCGTTGCGTGACCTCCGCCACATTGATGAGAGGCCTCTGAGAACCGGGCTTGGCCACCTGTCCCAACCGGTGGTAGGCGCGGGGCAATTCGGGCGTAAACACGAAAGTACGTGATCAAGGCCTTGTTGGGTCGCGTCCGCAATGTCCGTTACGGCGTCAATAAGGAGCGGCGGAACAAGAATTCGGGGCGCCCATTGAACAACTGTGGCGCAGCACACGTTTCTTGAAGGTATGGAGGAGCCCCTGATACCGCTTGGTCTCATGTCCCACACCGCTCACATACGTAGCCACCGGAAGCCGCGCCGCAGCGCGACGACATCCATGGCGATGCGCGCCGGAGTTGCCGGTGGCGTCCTCAGCATGGCAGCGGCGGGCGCGTCGGCTTCGGCGAGCGCCGCCGAGCCGGTGACGCAGACCCTCGAACTGCCCACCCTCACGGCCGACCTGGCTGTCCAGGTCGCCGAGTCCGCGGACGCCACGCAGCAGGCGGCCGCGAACTACGAGCTCCAGGCCGAGCGCGACGCGGCCGCCGCCGCTGCCGCGAAGGAGGCCAAGAAGGACCTCGCTGAGGCGAAGAAGAAGGCCGAGGCCAAGAAGAAGGCCGAGGAGGCCCGCAAGGCCGCCGCGGAGGCCGCGGTCTCGCGTTCCTCGGAGCGGACCACCCTCTCGACCACCACGACCGCCTCGGCGCCCGCCAGCGGCAGCGTCGCGACCGTCATCGCCTTCCTCAAGGCACAGGTGGGCGACGCCTACGTCATGGGCGCCACCGGACCGAACGCGTGGGACTGTTCCAGCCTGGTCCAGGCGGCGTTCAACCAGGTCGGCGTCGAGCTGCCGCGGGTCTCTCAGGACCAGTCGATGCAGGGCACCGACATCCCGCTGTCGCAGATCCAGGTCGGCGACATCCTCTACTGGGGCGGCAAGGGTTCCGCCTACCACGTGGGCGTCTACATCGGTGACGGCCAGTACCTGGACGCGGCCAACCCCTCCAAGGGTGTCGTCATCCAGGACCTGTCCGGATACCCGGCGTCGGGCGCGGTGCGCGTACTCTGACGAGCACGCACACGCGTCACGGACGTCGGAAGGGCCGCAGCCGCTCGGGGGCAGCGGCCCTTCCGCCTTTTCCCCCGGATTGTCCACATCCGGCAGCGCGTTGACGCCCGGCCGCACGGCCACGCGGACTCGTCGGCGCCCTTGTGCGGGCCGTGGAGCGGCTGCGGAGCGTGCCCGTGGGGCGGATGAGGAGTTGCCCGCCGTTCCCCGGCTCAGGGCCGCCCAGGCCCGTCAGGACCGGCTCTCCCAGCGCGCGCAAGGGCGCCCTACGACAGATGGCGGACCGGCGCGAGGTCTTCGCACACCGGGCCGCCACCTTCGAGGCGCTCGGCCCGGTTCACGCCTTCGGAGCCACCTTGCTCAGCCCGTTGATGATGCGGTCCATCGCGTCGCCGCCCGACGGGTCGGTGAGGTTGGCCAGCATCTTCAGGGTGAACTTCATGAGCAGGGGGTGGGTGAGGCCGCGCTGCGCCGCGATCTTCATGACCTTCGGGTTGCCGATGAGCTTCACGAAGGCGCGGCCCAGCGTGTAGTAGCCGCCGTAGGTGTCCTTGAGGACCTGCGGGTAGCGCTGGAGCGCGATCTCCCGCTGGGCCGGCGTCGCCCGGGCGTGGGCCTGGACGATCACGTCGGCGGCGATGTTGCCGGACTCCATGGCGTAGGCGATGCCCTCGCCGTTGAAGGGGTTCACCATGCCGCCGGCGTCACCGACCAGGAGCAGGCCCTTGGTGTAGTGCGGCTGGCGGTTGAAGGCCATCGGCAGGGCGGCGCCGCGGATCGGGCCCGTCATGTTCTCCGGGGTGTAGCCCCACTCCTCCGGCATCGACGCGCACCAGGCCTTCAGCACCTCGCGCCAGTCGAGCTCCTTGAAGGAGTCGGAGGTGTTGAGCACGCCGAGGCCGACGTTGGAGGTGCCGTCGCCCATGCCGAAGATCCAGCCGTAGCCCGGCAGCAGCCGGGGCTCGGGGCCGCGGCGGTCCCACAACTCCAGCCAGGACTCCAGGTAGTCGTCCTCGTGGCGCGGTGACTCGAAGTACGTGCGGACGGCGACGCCCATCGGACGGTCCTCGCGGCGGTGCAGGCCCATCGCCAGGGACAGCCGGGTGGAGTTGCCGTCGGCCGCGACCACGAGCGGCGCGTGGAAGGTGACCTCCCGCTTCTCCCCCGTGTCGCCGAGCTTGGCGTGCACGCCGGTGATGCGACCGGTGCGGTCGTCGATGATCGGGGCGCCGACGTTGCAGCGCTCGTAGAGCCGGGCGCCCGCCTTCTGCGCCTGGCGGGCGAGTTGCTCGTCGAAGTCGTCGCGCTTGCGGACGAGGCCGTAGTCCGGGAAGGACGCGAGCTCCGGCCAGTCCAGCTGGAGGCGGACGCCGCCGCCGATGATGCGCAGGCCCTTGTTGCGCAGCCAGCCCGCTTCCTCGGAGATGTCGATACCCATGGCCACCAGCTGTTTGGTGGCTCGCGGGGTGAGGCCGTCGCCGCAGACCTTCTCGCGCGGGAACGCCGTCTTCTCCAGGAGAAGCACGTCGAGTCCGGCCTTGGCGAGGTAGTACGCGGTCGTGGAGCCGGCCGGCCCCGCGCCGACGACGATGACATCGGCGGTGTTTTCGGAGAGGGGCTCAGTCACGGCTGTCACGGCGGGATCTCCCCAAGTTCGCAATCTGCGTGCCGACCGGCACTGGACATGGGCAGTCTATTCAGCACGATTGATCACCCGGCTGAAGGGCTGCCCCGTGAACCGAGCTCTCCCTGTAGTAAGGCTGCGCGTCCCCACCGACGAGGACGCCGTCGCCTGGCACCGGATCTTCGACGACCGGGACGTCATGGAGTTCCACGGAGGCAGGTCGGCGGAGCTGTACGTCTACGAGGAGCTCACCGCCCGCCAGCGTCGGCACGACGCCGAGCGGGGGTTCTGCCTGTGGACCATGGTCGACGAGAACGGGCAGGTCATCGGGTTCACCGGCGCCCAGCCGTGGCCGCAGGACTGGGGGCCCAAGGGTGAGATCGAGATCGGCTGGCGGCTCGGGCGCGCGCACTGGGGCAAGGGGTACGCCACCGCGGCCGCGCAGATGACGCTGGAACGGCTGCGGGCGGCGGGCGTCACCCATGTCGTGGCGCTGGTCAGACCCGGCAACGAACGGTCCGTCGCGGTGACCCGGCGGCTCGGCATGGAGCTCGCGGAGACGTTCCCGCATCCGCGGCTGCCGGAGGACGCGCTGTGCTTCCGCCTTGATCTGTGACACAGAGTGATAATCGGCTACAGAAAAATACTCAGCGCTTCCAGGTAGCACCCCAGTGCGGTTACCCTGCCCATATCGCTGGGGGTGACATCTGTGCGAATAACACCCAAAACGCCCGAAGTGCGCGTCCCTCGTCTGGTCGGTCTGATGGCCGTCGACGCGCGCGAGACGGCCAGGGCACAGGGCCTGTTCATCAATGCGCCGGACCGGCAGGACTTCCACCTCGCCGTCGTCGACTACGTCGTACGCCAGTACCCGCAGCCCGGCGCCGAGGTGCCCCGGGAGTCGATGGTCTACGTGTGGTTCGACTTCGGTCCGGGCGAGGGCGGCGGAGGCATGCGCGAGCCGCGCGTGCCGAACCCGTCGGGCGGCGGGCTCCAGCGCGAGCTGGACGAACCGGGCGACCCCTGCACTGTCGGGATCGGCCCGCCCTGAGCCCTCAGCCCGCCTTGAACCCGCGGTGCAGGGCCACGACCCCGCCCGTCAGGTTCCGCCACGCCACCTTCGACCAGCCGGCCTTCTGCAGGCGCTCGGCCAGCGCGGGCTGGTCGGGCCAGGCGCGGATGGACTCGGCGAGGTAGACGTACGCGTCGGGGTTGGAGGACACCGCGCGGGCCACCGGCGGCAGGGCACGCATCAGGTACTCGGTGTAGACCGTGCGGAAGGGCGCCCAGGTCGGGTGCGAGAACTCGCAGATCACGACCCGGCCGCCGGGCTTGGTCACCCGGTACATCTCTCGCAGCCCGGCGTCGAAGTCCTGCACATTGCGCAGCCCGAAGGAGATCGTGACCGCGTCGAAGGTGTCGTCCTTGAAGGGCAGCTTCGTCGCGTCACCCGCCGTCAGCGGCAGCCACGGGTGGTTCTTCTTGCCGACCTTGAGCATGCCCAGCGAGAAGTCGCAGGGGACGACATAGGCGCCCGTCTGCGCGAAGGGCAGGGACGAGGTGGCCGTGCCGGCCGCCAGGTCCAGGATCTTCTGCGCGGGCCGGGCGTCGACCGCCTTGGCGACCTCCTTGCGCCACGCCCGGTCCTGGCCGAGCGACAGCACGTCGTTCGTCAGGTCGTACCGTTCCGCCACGTCGTCGAACATCGAGGCGACTTCGTGCGGCTGCTTGTTCAGGGAAGCGCGGGTCACGGGCCCATTCTTGCAGCCGCCCCCGCGGAAACAGCCGAGGCCCCGCTCACGGCAGCAGCTTCGGCCTCTTCCTCGCCGCCACGTCCTCCACCCAGCCGCAGGCCAGGACGAACACCGCGATCAGCACCCACCCGATCCCGAACATGAACCACTGGCTCTCCAGCGGCAGGTACCTCTCGAAGGCCGGCACGTTCCAGAACTGGTCGATCAGCGGTACGGCGAGGATCAAGGCGATCTCGTGCCAGAGGTAGATCGTGACCGCGCGCGCGTTGAAGACCGTCACGACCCGGTCGAGCCGCCGGAAGCGGGTGAGCCACGCGAAGTCGATCCCGAAGTACGCCTTGGCCCACATCAGCAGCATCACGAACCCGGCCGACCAGAAGGCCTGCGCGAGCGGGATCTCGTCGAGGTCGTAGGTGCCGACCTCGCCCTGGTGGGAGAAGGCGTACCAGCCGCCGTAGCCGATCGCGGCGAAGGACAGGACGACCACGAGCGCCGGTCTCATCCTCCGCAGCACGCCGTCGCGGTGCGCGAAGCCGAGGATCCAGCAGAAGAGGTACGTCGAGAAGTCCCACATCTCGTTGCCGAGCCGTCCCTCCGGCCCGGACCACACGAAGGTGAGGACCAGGATCGGCGCCAGGGACAGGAAGAGCACCGGGACGGGCGCCGGCCGGAACACCTTCAGCAGGAGCGGGGACAGCAGCACGAACCACAGATACGTCCGCAGGTACCAGAGGATCTCCCAGGCCTGGACGCCCCACTGGTTCCCCGGCGGATCGCCGAACGGCACGATCCAGTAGACGATCTCCCAGCGCGGTATCCAGTCGTGGACCAGCATCGCGAGGACCACGAAGAAGCCCCAGAACCAGAACGGGGGCAGCAGCCGGCGGAGCCTGCTCCTCACGACCTGCGGCGCGGGCCGCTCCAGCGACTTCGCCATCAGGGTGCCGGCCAGGCCGAACATGATCCCCATGGAGGGGAAGACCATCCCGCACCAGGCCCACCCGAAGGTGTGATAGGTGACGACCCGGACGAGGGCGACGGCCCGGAGGGTGTCGAAGTAGCGGTCGCGGCCGGCGGGCTCGGGCAGCGGCTTCTCCTCCGCCGCCTCCGCCGCCGGCACTTCCCCTGCGACCGCTACTTCGGGCTCGGGTTCCGGCTCGACCGCCGGCAGCGGAGCCGTCTCCTCCACGGCCACCGGCTGCCCGTGGTCCACGTACTGCTGCTGCGGATACGTCTGTTGCGGATACGTCGGCCGGACGTACTGCGGCTGTGCGTAGTGCGGCTGCTCAGAGCCGCCGTACCCCTGCCCGTCCCCGTATCCGTAGCCGTACCCCTGCTGCTGGTACCCCTGCTGCTCCCAGCTCATCGGCTCGCCCCCGCCGGCGTCCCGACCTCGCCGGTCCGCTTCAGTTTCTGCCAGCGCAGCCGGCCGCCCGTGAGGGCCGTGATGCAGGAGTGGATGAGGACGAGGTACATCATCTGCCGGTAGGCCAGCTGCTGGAGCGGCATCATCAGCAGGTAGCGGTACTTCTCCCTGTCCAGCCGGAAGGCGTACGCGGCACAGACCAGCTGCACCGCCAGCACCGCGAGCCAGGCCAGCAGCGCCGCCCGGAAGTCGATGAAGATCATCGAGTACGCGGTGAAGACGTCGATCAGCGGCGCGAAGACCGGCGTGACGATCTGGAAGATCACCACCAGCGGCATCCCCACCCGGCCGAAGCGGCCCGAAGGACCCTTGTCGGTCAGGGACTTGCGATGCTTCCACAGCGCCTGCATGGTGCCGTACGACCAGCGGTAGCGCTGAGACCACAGCTGCTTCAGGGAACCCGGCGCCTCCGTCCAGGCCTTGGCGTGCTCCTGGTAGACGACCCGCCAACCCGCGCGGTGCATGGCGATGGTGATGTCCGTGTCCTCGGCGAGCGTGTCCTCGCTCATACCGCCGACCTCGAGCACCGCCGCGCGGCGGAACGCGCCGATCGCGCCGGGGATCGTCGGCATGCAGCGCAGCAGGTCGTACATACGGCGGTCGAGATTGAAGCCCATCACGTACTCGATGTGCTGCCAGGCGCCGATGATCGTGTCGCGGTTGCCGACCTTGGCGTTGCCGGCGACCGCGCCGACCTCCGGGTCGGCGAAGGGCTGCACCAGCTGGTGCACGGCGTCCGGCTCGAAGACGGTGTCGCCGTCCATCATGATGACGATGTCGTGACTGGCGTGGCGCACCCCGTTGTTGAGGGCGGCCGGCTTGCCCGCGTTCTCCTGCCGGACGACCCGGACGTTCGTCATGCCCAGCTCGTGGGCCGCGTTGAGCGAGATCTCGGACGTGCCGTCCGTCGAACCGTCGTCTACGACGATGATCTCGATCGGATGGGTGCTCCGCGCCAGTGACTTGAGGGTGTTGGCGATGCACTCCTTCTCGTTGTACGCCGGGACGATCACGCTGACCGGCCGGGTGACCGTCGGCCCCCAGCTGAAGCGGCGTCTGTTGCGCTGTCTGTAGTGGCGGCGGGCGAGGATCAGCATCATCCCGAACCGCCCCATGACGGCGACGCCGACGACCATGAGGCCGACCGACAGCGTGGGTACGGCGTACTCGGCGACGGCGACGGCCGCGAGCAGGGCCTTGCCCTCGTAGAGGGTCGCTCCGCCGGCCTCGCGGTGGGCGGCCTGGAGGTTGCCGGTACCCGTGCCGGCGCCGGGCTGCCGGCCGTTCGCGGCCGCCGGTCCGCCGGCCTGTTGGCCGTTCGCCGACTGCTCCTTCTCGATGACCCCGCTGATGGTGGTGAAGGTGTACCCCTTCGCCTTCATCTTCTCGATGTACTCGGGCAGCGCCTTGATCGTCTGCGAGCGCTCACCACCGGCGTCGTGGAAGAGCACGGACGCCCCGTCGTCGCCGTCCGGTGTCGCCCACTTGACGATCTTCGAGACGCCCGGCTTCTTCCAGTCGTCGCTGTCGGTGTCGACGAAGACGCTGGTGTAGCCGTCCTCGCCGAGCTTCTCGTAGACGGGCCAGCTGTAGTTGTCGATGGCGTCCGTCTCCGAGGAGTACGGCGCCCGGAACAGCGTGGTGGTGATGCCCGCCGCGCCCGCGAGGGCCAACTGGGTCTGCTGCATCTCGCGGTTGACCCGGGCGTCGCTCTGATAGGAGAGGTCGACGTGGGTGAAGGTGTGGATGCCCACCTCGTTGCCCTGCTCGACCATGTCCTGCACGATGCCCGGGTAGCGCGAGACCATCGAGCCGACCACGAAGAACGTGGCGGGGACGTCGTACTTCTCCAGGATCTCCAGCACTTGTGGCGTGTACGTCGGGTTGGGACCGTCGTCGAAGGTCAGCGCGATCGTCTTGTCCGGGACGGAGACGCTCGTCGCCGAGCCGCCCCGGAAGCTGACGATCGGGCCGCCGTCGAGGATCTTGTCCGGCACCTTGCTGGAGCTGGCCCCGTCGCGGACCCGCTCGTCGCCGCCGACCTCGGCACGCAGATAGCCGTCGAGCAGCATCACGCTGGTCAGCGCGAGCAGGAGCAGGGCGGCGAGGAGGACGCGCGGCTTCTGGAGGGCCGCGGCCTTGCCCGCCGCCCGCCCCAGACGGGAGGGGGCGCGGCGGCGGCCACGGGAGGGAGTCGTCGTAGTCATAAGGGTGGCTGCGCTCCGGTCAGTCGGCGGTCGCGGAGGCGGACGGCGTGGGCACGCCCGACGGCAGCGCGGGTGGCGATCCGCTGGGCCGCACACTGCCGCCGATGCCGCCCTGTGGCTGGGTGCCGGGTCCGTTGCCGTTCTGGGCGCCCGGACCGCCCTGGCCCTGGCCGCCCCCGAAGGGCAGCAGCGAGGACGGGTTCGAGGTGCCGATGCCCATGAAGGCGAGGCCCAGGACGACGGCGTACCCCACACACAGGACACCGACGAGAAGACCGATCCGGCGCAGCAGCTTGGAGCGGCGTCCGGAGTTGTCAACGAACACGGGCCCGTCGGCGGATCCGTTGCCGCGGCGTTTGCGGCGGCGACCACGTTCGGCGCGGTTTTCGATGGCAGGCTCGGAATGCATTCCCCGGACGTTAGAGAGTCTTTATGTGTCCGAAACTCAGGAATTCATGTGAGGCGTGTATGAGAAACGTCTTAACCTGTCTCTTCTCTGAGAGTTCGCCGGAACGGCTGCGTAACTCCCATGGAGGGGAAAGGGGTTGATTGTCCGCTCCGGGCGCCAGGATCACCCGCTTTGTCCGCGCATGCCCATGCGCCCCCTATGGGAATCCTGTCCTCATGAAGCCCAGCCCCGTGTGAGACATTTCCACTCGCCCAACACACTTTGTCTCCATCCTGAGACAGAAATCACGAGAGCGGGTGCATGCCGAATGCGGCGTTTCCTGAGGCCGGCGGCAGGGCTGAGTTGCCTGTTTGCCCTGGCCACGGCCGGTTGTTCCGCGGACACCGACACCACCTCGGAAGCGACGCCGGCCCAGTCCGCCGAGGCGTCCGAAGAGACCACGTCGAGCACGTCGTACGCCCCCTACGTCAGCGCCACGGAAGCCTCCGCCAACGACTCGGCCGGCGCTCCGACGACGTACAACCTGGCCTTCGTGATCGCGGACGGCAGCGACTGCACGCCGACGTGGAACGACTCGCACGCCATCGGCGACTCCTCGGTGGCCTCCCGGATCTCGCGGCTCAAGGAGGACGGCGCGAGTGTGCGGGTCTCCTTCGGCGGGGCGTCGGGCAAGGAGCTGGCGGAGAGCTGCGGCAGCGCCACGGCGCTCGCGCGGGCGTACGGCGAGGCCCTCGACGCGGCCGGCTCCACCCAGGCCGACTTCGACATCGAGGGGGACGCGCTGACGGACTCCGCGTCGGTCGAGCTGCGGTCGGAGGCGATCGCGCTGCTTCAGAAGTCGCGCAGCGACCTCACCGTGTCGTTCACGCTGCCCGTGATGCCGTCGGGGCTCGACGACGACAGCCTCGCGCTCCTGGAGTCCGCCAACAACAGTGCCGTACAGGTCTCGACGATCAACCTCATGACCATGAACTACGGCGAGACATACGACGAGGACATGGGCGACTACGCGATCACCTCGGCGAAAGCCGCGCACACGCAGCTGAAGGATGTCTTCGGGACGTCGGACGCCGTCGCGTGGCGGGCTATCGCGCTGACGTCGATGATCGGGGTCAACGACGTCGACAACGAGACGTTCACCTTGTCGGACGCGGCCCAAGTGCGTTCCTTCGCCGAGGAGAAGGAGATCGGGTGGGTGTCGATGTGGTCGACGTTCCGGGATCAGCAGTGTGACGACGAGGGTGACGAGCTCACCAACTGCAGCGGGGTGGAGCAGAGTTCGGGTGCGTTCGCGGAGGCGTTCGCGGAGTAGGGGGTCGGCTGCGGGGCGCTCCGGCTAACGGCGTCTGTGGACCAGCCGGCCCGCGCACACCGTCGCGATGCACTCGCCGCTCTCGTCGAAGACGGCCAGATCCGCACGGCCCACTTCCCTGATCCCTGTGGACTGCACGCCGGGAAGCACGACCACGTCGTTCCGCTCGGCCGCCGCGCGGAGTTCAGGCGTGTCGGCGTACTCCTCCAGGACCGCCACCGCACCCGACTTCAGCACGGCGTGGATGCGTTCACGTGGGCTCGGGGCGTCCGGGAGCGGGCCCTCGTGGATGCGGGCCGGGCCCAGGACGCCGGGCCACCTGCGGACCCGGGCATCGGGGAACCGCTCGCGAAGCTCTTCCAGCGTCCCCACGGCGCCGACCCGGTCCCGGCCCACCAGGACGGCACCGCCCTTGATCGGCTCCGAGGTCCAGGTGTACCGGACCTCGTCGGCGGCGTGAATCGTCTCCATCTGCGCGCTAGTTGGACGCGAGGATCTTCAGCTCGGGATGGGCCGTGCCGCCCTCGATCGCCGTGGACGAGATGTGCGACACGATCCGCTCGTCGACGGGGTCGTTCGCCGGGTCGTCGTGGACGACGAGGTGTTCGTACGTGGTGGAGCGCTGGGCCGGGACCCGGCCCGCCGTACGGATCATGTCGATCATTTCCTGGAGGTTGGAGCGGTGCTTGGCACCGGCCGCCGAGACGACGTTCTCCTCCAGCATGATCGAGCCGAGGTCGTCCGCGCCGTAGTGCAGCGTGAGCTGGCCGGCGTCCTGGCCGGTGGTCAGCCAGGAGCCCTGGATGTGGGCGATGTTGTCCATGAAGAGCCGGGAGATCGCGATCATCCGCAGGTACTCGAAGATCGTGGCCTGTGTGCGGCCCTTCAGGTGGTTGTTCATCGGCTGGTAGAGGTACGGGATGAAGGCCCGGAAGCCGCCGGTGCGGTCCTGTACGTCACGGATCATCCGCAAGTGTTCGATGCGCTCGGCGTTGGTCTCGCCAGTGCCCATGAGCATCGTGGAGGTGGACTCCACGCCCAGGTTGTGCGCGGTCTCCATGATCTCCAGCCAGCGCTCGCCGGACTCCTTGAGAGGGGCGATGGCCTTGCGGGGGCGCTCGGGCAGCAGCTCGGCGCCGGCGCCGGCGAAGGAGTCGAGACCGGCGGCGTGGATGCGCTGGATCGCCTCCTCCACGCTCACCTTGGAGATGCGGGCCATGTGCTCGACCTCGGACGCGCCGAGGGAGTGGATGACCAGCTGCGGGAATTCCTTCTTGATGGCCGCGAAGTGCTTCTCGTAGTACTCCACGCCGTAGTCCGGGTGGTGGCCGCCCTGGAACATGATCTGCGTACCGCCCAGCTCGACGGTCTCCGCGCAGCGGCGCAGGATGTCGTCGAGGTCGCGGGTCCAGCCCTTGTCCTTGGCCGTGGGCGGGGCGTAGAACGCGCAGAACTTGCACGCCGTCACGCAGACGTTGGTGTAGTTGATGTTCCGCTCGATGATGTACGTCGCGATGTGCTCGGTCCCGGCGTACCGACGGCGTCGTACCGCGTCGGCGGCCGCGCCGAGCGCGTGCAGCGGGGCGTCGCGGTAGAGGTCGAGCGCCTCCTCCGGAGTGATCCGCCCACCAGATGCGGCGCGGTCGAGGACGGACTGAAGGTCGGCCTTCTCGGTCACCGAAGCGTCCCTTTCGTCAAGGGTTGTGGACGGAACCATCCGTATTGGACGGACCTGGCCAGCCTACGCCAGCCCATATGCGGCACCGACGTCAGGCCGCGTACGCGCCGATCAGCAGTCCGACGAACGCTCCCATGATCAGGAACGGTCCGAAGGGGATCGACGTCTTGCGCCCCGCCTTCCGCGCGACGACCAGCGCACCGCCGTACAGCGCCCCCAGCAGGAATCCGGCGAAGGTCCCCAGCATGACCGTCGGCCAGCCGTACCAGCCCAGCACCGCCCCCGCCCCGAGCGCGAGCTTCACATCGCCGAAGCCCATGCCGGCGGGGTTGATCAGGAACAGCACGAAGTAGCCGCCGCCGAGCGCGAGGGCGCCCAGGAGCGCTGTCAGCCAGTCCCCGGTGTGCTCGGGCACGAACGACACCGCGCCCAGCAGCGCGAGGGCGGCGCCCGCGAGCGGCAGGGTCAGGACGTCGGGCAGCCGCTGTACCCGCAGGTCGACCACGGCCAGCAGTACGCCGACGGGGGCGAGCATTAGCCAGACGGCGATCTCGGGGCGGGTGCCGGTCGCGGCGGCGAGGGCGGCGCAGACGACGGCGGTGAGGGTGGAGAGAAGGGCCACGGGAGGGCCGTAGGACTGTTCGTGCTGTGCGCACTGCTTGCAGCGCGCCCATCCGAGCCACCCCCCGAGGGGATGCCCGCCCGGGCAGGTGGTCCGCCACTCCTCCCCCGAGGGGACGGAGAACCGATAGGCGGCCCTCGGCAGGAACGCACCCGCCGCCGCGCCCCACAGCGCGGCGGCGATCACGAGGAGGGTGGTCATCCCACGGCCGCGACGCCGTTGCGCCACGTCGGCAGGAGCTCGTCGAGCAGGGCCTCGGTGCGCGGCGGCAGGCCGCGGGCCCCGCTGCGGGTGATGAGGTCGGCGGCGAGGGCCTGGAGCCGGTCGGTGTCGCCGGTGGCGTGGGTGGCGCGGAGCAGTTCGTGCCAGAGGCGCTCGTCGCCGGGCGCGGAGTTGAGGGCGGCGCGGAGGGCCTCGATGGCCTTCTCCGCGCGGTCCTTGACCAGGTGGAACTCGGACAGCGCGAGGCCGATGTCCGCGACGAGGAGCGGGAGTTGGGCGTCGATGATCTCGTGGGTGAGCCAGCGGTAGCGCCCCTCGGGCCGGTCGGCGAGGAGCGGGCCGCGGACGAGGACGAGCGCGTCGGTGAGCAGCCGGCCGCGTACGGCGCGGCTGTCGACGCCGCGGCCCTGCGTGGCCTCGTGGTAGAGGGAGCGCAGGACGTCCAGGTCGGAGACGACGGTCTTGGCGAGCGTGAGCCGCCCGGTGCTGTCGGTCTTGAGGCGCGGCGAGCCGTCGGGGTCGGTGCCGAGCCAGGCGCGGAGCCGGTCGAGGAGGGCCTCGCGTACATCGTCCGTGACGCCGCGCGGCCACAGCGCGGAGGACAGCACGCGCGGGTGCACACCCTCGCGGTGCAGGAGCAGCAGGGCGAGCGCCTCGTGGAGCAGGGCGCTGCGGTCGCCGTCGGGGGTGTCCAGACCGATGATCTCGTACGGTCCGACGAGCCGCGCGTACACCGCGGGCCGTCCCTGCTCGCTGACGTCGACGAGGAACGGGGGTGCGGTGGCCGGTCCCTGCGGTTCGCGCTCCGGGTCGGACTCGACGAACAGTTCGACGACCGCGCGCTGGAGGGGTACGGGCAGGAGCTGGGCGTCGAGTTCGAGGCCGAGCAGCGGGGCGAGCAGCTTGCCCTCGCCGGTGATCTCCATCTCCCAGGCGGCGCCGGGCAGATCGCCGCTCTCGGTGCCGACGAGGTAGCCGATGCCGAGCCGGCCGGCGTCCGCGGCGAGTTCGGCGAGCTTCATCGCGTCGTCGGCGGAGGGCTCGGCGGCGAGGAGGACGAGGTGCGGGGCCCAACGGGTGTGCTGGGCGGGGCCGGTACGCCCGGTGAGGACCGAGTCGTGTCCGGCGGCGCCCAGCGCGCCGCGCCGCTGCCGGGTCTCGGCCTCCATGGTCTCGACGAGGTCGTCGATGCCTTCGATGTGCCGCAGCCGGTTGGGCGCGAGGGGCGTGAGGTCCTCGCCGAAGCCGACGAGGGTGATGGTCATGCGGTCCGACCAGCCGTTGGTGGCCAGTTCGGCGGCGACGGAGGCGAAGACGGCGGCACGGTCGGCCTCGCTGCCGCTCAGCGACACGATGCCGGGCACCGACTCCAGGTTGAGCAGCAGCCGGGAGTCGTCCAGGGTGCCGAGGCTGACGAGGCCGGGGTAGGGGGCGGCCGCGTCGACGTCCTCGTACCGCTCGGCGTCGGTGCGCGCGAGCATCCAGAACGTCTGGTCCTGGCCGAGCTGCCAGGGGGCCGGCGGGTTTCCGGACGGCTGGGCGAGCTGGAGGTGAAGGTCACCGTTGCCGCTGAGCCAGGTCGCGTAGACGGTGGGCAGGGGGCGCGACTCGGCGGCGAGGGAGGCGGCGAGCCCGCGCAGGGAGCGGTCCAGCAGTCGTACGCCTTCGGGGTCGGCGCCCACGAGCAGGGCGTCCTGCGCGTCGGCGGCGTCCCCGGTCGGCGTGGGCGGCTCCATGCCGCGCCGGCCGCCGACGGCACCGAAAGCCGACTGCCACAGGGCCTGCCGGCGGCGACGCCCGAGGGCGCCGAGGAGTCCGGCGGCGAGGAGGGGGGCGCCGATGAGGGCCTGCGGGAGGCCGAAGGCGTCGGAGGCGGCGTTCGTGGAGGTGGCGTGCTGCTGGTGCTGCTCCTGGTGGCCGGTCGGCTGGTCGGGGGCGGGGCGCTGCTCCGGGAGGGAGGCCTGGTCGGCGCCGCCGCCCTGCTGTGCACCTCCGCCTTGCTGGGCTCCCCCGCCCTGGGCGTGGTCGCCGCTCTTGCCGTAGTCGTGGATCTGCTGCTGGGCGGCGGAGCCTCCGGACGCCTCGGGCATCTCGACGAGGTCCCCGCCCCGGGCGTCGCCCGGCATCTCCATGATCCAGCCGGGCCGGATGAGGCTGGCCTCGGACAGCTTGGAACCGTCCGGCTGCACCCGGTCCTTGTTGAGATCGAAGATCTCCTTGTACCGGCGCCCGTCACCGAGGTGCCGCTCGGCGATCTCCCAGAGGGAGTCGTGGTGACGGCCCTCGGGCGGCTGGATCCGGTAGTACTTCGTGTCGTCGGCCTTGGACGCGCTGCCCCCGGCGTCGGCGTGCGCGGCGGCGCCGGCGGCCTGCTCGGCGAGGGCGGCGGCGGTGCTCGCGGCCTGCTCCTGCTGCTGGGCGAAGAGGCCGCCGCCGGGGGTCTGCTGTGCGGCGGCGACGGTCCCACGCTGGTTCTCGTCGAAGCTGTGCCCGAGCTGGGACAGCCCCGGGGTGAGGCTGGCGGCGGTGGCGCCGACGAGGAGCAGCGCGGCGACGAGCTGGCGGGCGAGGAGCTGGCTCGGACCGCCGCCGGGAACGCGCCCGGGTACGCCGATGCCGGAGACGGCGGCCTTTATCTCGACGAGCACGCAGGCGGTGAACTGGGCCCAGGCGAGCCAGACGATGACGGTCAGGATGTGCAGGAAGGTGCCGGTAGTGATCGGCTTCTGCAGCCAGTCGAGGCTGGGTACCCCGTTGGGCAACGGCCACCCGACGGCGACGGCCAGCGCCCCCGGCACTCCCACCACGAGAACGAGCAGCGCGACGAACGCGAAGAACGCCTTGACGAAGTCCCCGAACGAACGCCGCCGGATCCGCACGGCCTGCGGGGTCCGGTTCCTCGGGGTGCTCGGGCTGCCCGTCGAGCTTCCCGTCGAGCTTGACGAGCTGGAAGTGCGGCGTCGCGGCATGGCGGGTGTCCTGGGTGGTGTGTGAAGGGAGTGGGTGTGGGTGTCCTGAGGGGTGTACTGAGCCTACAGAGATCTTATGTACGGCGTCGAAGGTCGGGCAGGGCCCTGTGGACAACCTCTCGGATCACTTCCTCACGACCTGCCGGACATGCCCGAGTTGACGCCCCTTTGGCCTCCCACCCGCAGCGCCGTTCGCAATCGCCACGCCACACCCTCACGCTCTCTGCACAATCCACCGCAGGCAGTTCAAGTCCCCTCATCTGCCCCTGATAACTTCGTTCCCCGTTGCACACGCCGACCTCCGGGGGAGATCCATCGTGGCCCGCCGCGCCCTGCCCGTCACCGCCGCCGCGTTCGCCATGACGGCGACCCTTCTGCTCACCGCGTGCGGTGGGGGTGACGGGGGGTCTCCGGATGACATCAAGGGGGCGGGCACGGGGGCGGGGAGTCCGTCGGCTTCGGCCTCGGCGTCGACGCCGGCAGGCGCACCCTACATCAGCGTTCCGAAGGACCTCGACCTGGTCTTCGACTTCGACGAACCGTCCGACGCGAAGCACGCGGCGGCGCTCGTCGGCGCGCAGAACTACATCCGTGCGCTGGATCACGGCATCGATCAGCAGGACCCGAACGACCCGGCGTACCGCTACTACTCGCTCAACCAGGCCGCGCAGTACGCCAAGTCGCAGATCGAGACCTGGAAGAAGGGCGGCTGGACCGTCACCGGGACGGACAAGTACTACGACGAAGAGGTCAGCACCCTGAGTGGTGGCCAGGGCGTCCTGGTCAAGTTCTGCCGGAACCAGGCCAAGTTCTACGGCAAGGAGATCAAGAGCGGGAAGGTCCTCTCCTCGGAGGAGAACCTGGCGAGTTACCAGACGTTCCGGCTGCGCATGATCCCCCCGTCCGGCTCCTCGGAAGTATGGAGAGCCTTCACCATCGAGGTGATCGGCAAGGCGAAGGAGTGCCGACCGTGACGCCCTCGCGACGGTTGCTGCGCCGGTGCGGTCTCGTGGGAGCGGCAGCGGTGCTGTGGACCGGCGGCACGGCACACGCGAACGGGCCCGCCGACAACACGACTCCTCCCCCGACGTCGGGCAACGCCGACAGTAACGGTGCCTTGTCAGCCGCCGTATCCCGAATCAAGGTCACCCAGGTCAGCGGTCCCACCGGCGGCAAGACCGGCAGCATCTCCTCGACGGACGTGAACTGGGAGCCGCCGCCCTGCTGGTACGAGCCCGCCTACACACCGGAGCAGCTCAAGGCGTTCTCGGAGGGGGACAATCCGCTCGGATATGTCAGCCCCCACGAAATGTGGGGCGGCCAGAAGCTGTGGACGGACCACTACCGGGACGGCAAGGTCGCGTACAACTACGAGGACGACGCGCTCGTGTCCCGCGGGGGTTACGACAACTACAACATCGGCGAGAAGGGCTACTTCTGGCGCGGTGTGGCCCGGGACCCCTCCGACCCGGACTCGTTCGGCTGTGAGCGCGTCATGTTCTGGCAGAACGCCGGCGACATCCCCGACGTACCGAACGCCCCCACCCCGAAGACCCTCGCCGAGTACGCGTACGACAAGGTCAAGGTCCCGGGCACCGAGATCGAGCTGAAGCCGGCGACCAAGTCCACGGTCAACGCCCCGACTTGGGTCTGGCTGGACAAGGGGACCTTCAGGGAGATCAAGGTTCGCGCGGAGCTCCCGAACACCGGTCTGTGGGCGGAGACCACCGCGAAGCCGGTCGCCCTGCACCTGAACCCGGGCACGGAGTACGCGCAGGCCATCCCCGCCTCGGGCAACTGCGAGATCAACGAGGACGGATCAATCGGCACGCCCTATCAAAGAGGCGACTCCGACCGGACCCCGCCCTGCGGCATCCGCTACCTCAAGGCCACGAACGGCACGCCCTACCGCCTGTCCGCCTCGGTGACCTGGCAGATCACCTGGCAGGGCTCGGACGGCACCGGCGGCGACCTGCCCGACGGAACGTTCGAGACGACGCAGGACATGAACGTCCAGGAGATCCAGTCGATCAACCGCTGATCCGCCGGCTCCGCCCCTCCCCACCAACTCGCCACCGTGACAACCGTGACAAGAGAAGAGAGAGCCTGATGACGCCCCGCGCGCGCACCACCCGTTCCCTGCCCGGCCGTCGCCTCACCGCGACCGCGCTGGGCGTGGCCACGGCCGTCGCCCTCACCGCATGCGGTGGCGGCACGGGCTCCGACGGCGCGAACGGCGAGGAGTCCGCGAGCGCCGCACCCCAGGGCGTGGTGACGGAGAAGGCCGCCGCCGCGGTGATGGACAACTACGAGAAGGTCAACAACAAGGCCAACGCGGCGCTCGACGAGAAGCTCCTCGCCACGGTCGAGGGCGGCCAGGTCCACGCGATGGACAAGGCGAACTACACCCTCGTCCCGACCTTCTCGGCCAAGGACCGGAAGGCCTACGCCAAGCCCTTCTCCTACACGGACCGCCAGTACGTGATCCCGGAGAAGGGCGCCGGTGACTGGTTCGCCGTCCGGGCCGGTTCCAGCGAGAACGAGAAGAGTTCGGTGCTGCTGGTCTTCGACAAGGTGGGCGGGACGTACAAGATGGTGCTGTCCCTGTGGGCCGACAGCGGGGAACCGTTCCCGAAGCTCGCCGTCGGCAAGGGCGGTCTGGCCCAGGCCGTCGCCCCCGGCACGAAGGTCGGCAAACTCGCCCCGTCCGACGTGGCCACCGCCTACGAGGACCTTCTCGAGACCGGCGGCACAAAGGAAGGCAAGGGCCTCGCCGCCACGGGGCCGGTCGAGGAAGCCCTCAAGACCTACAAGAACAGCAGCACCAAGGGCGCGGCCGACGGCGCCGCCACCCAGAAGTTCTTCACCAAGACCCCGGCCGACCCCAGCGTGTACGCCCTGCGCACCGCCGACGGCGGCGTCCTCGCCCTGTTCCCGGCCTCGCACACCCAGGAAACCCTGCTGAAGCCCGCCTACCGGTCCAACGCCTCTCTCGTGCCGAGCGACACGCAGTCCGCCCTCGGCGCCACCAGGGGCCCCCTGATCACCGACACGTTCCAGGGCCAGGGCGTGGCCGAACTGACCCCGAAGGCCGCCCGGATCACGGCCGTCGACTTCCAGCACGTCGATTCGCGCTGAGCCACGCCTGAGTCTCCGGCCAGATCAGTGCAGCCCGTCGCCCGCTCACGGACCGCATCCGAGACAGGGATGACACGCCACTCACTCAGGCTTCCCTGACCCGCACGTCGGCCAGTCGTCCCCGGCGAGGGTCGCCATGAGGCGCCCCTCGTCGAGCGACACCTCCATATCCATACCGGCGGACACGGCCTCGGCGAAGGCCGCGGGTGAGGCGCTGTCGAGCAGGAAGACGAAGTGCAGGGCGAACGGATTCCAGTCCGGGTCCGGCACTCCGTCTGCGTCGAGCCGAAGATTGGCCCGCCAGGCGGCCTGGCACAGGACCGAGACGAACACCCCCAGGAAGTCGACTCCGAGCAGACCGTCGGCATGGTCGATCACGACAGCGGTGTCCTGCTCGTCGTGCCGATCGTGCAGACAGTCCACGAGCGCGTCCCAGTTGTGGCCGAAGTAGCCCGGGAAGCCCAACTCGCGGGCGAATACGGTGAACAGGGTCCCCCGCTCCAGCAACTCCCGCCCGTCGAGCCGGAACACGCGTCCGTCCCGTTCCAGGAGTTCGGCGGTCGCGGCAGCCGGCCAAGGGTCGTTCCGCAACGTGAAGACGGCCCAGGGCGGCCGGCGCCGAGTGAGGGAAGGTCCCAGGCGCGGGCCCGCGCCCTTCGTCACCGGGCCCTCCGTGTCGGCCACTGCATCGCCTCGTCCGGTGTCGGCGCCAGCAGCGCGACCGAGTCCATACCCACGTACACCGTGCCGACCTGCTCGCTGAGGTCGTCGAAGATCTCATCGTCCCACAGGGCCAGGAGCGGCTCCGGTCGGAACTCTCCCCACGGCATGGAGTCCCACGGCTCCCGGAACGGGACGCCCACACCACCGAACTCGGCGAGGAATTGACGGGCAGCCTCGTGGACCACGAAGGCGCCACGCTCACGCAGGATCCACTCCCACGTCTCCGTCGCCACGGAACGCCCTGGTTGCCATCCCGCTTTGCGCAGCACCCGTTCGGTCTCGGCCGACCGACGCCACCTCCGGCCGTGTCCCGACGGACGGATGACTTGCCTCACCACCTCAACGCTCTTTCCCGGGCCGATGTAGCCGACGCCGAGGAGGAGCCTCGCCACGCGTTCCGCCGGTGAACTGCGGAAGGTCTCTTCAGGGGTCACCGTTCACGACGACCGCGTACGGCATTCCAGGCGTCCTCGGCCGCATACGTGATGGTCAGTCGCCAGGTCTTCAGTTTGTCCTGCACCTTTGACGCGATCTTCCGCCACTTGAACCAGGTCGGCAGTTGCCGGAACGGCACATAGTCCAAGGTGTCGTCGATGGCGTTCTCGGCGATGCCGTGATGCCCCTCCGCCCGCAGCGCGGCGTACAGCTCCGGTGTCAGCGTGCCGTTGAGGCGGGCCGCGGTGCCGGCCGCGGTGTAGGCGAAGCCTCGCTGACCGCGGTCCGGCAATCCCATCGCCTTGATGATGCGCGGCGATGCCTCTTCCAGGGAGCAGTTGAAGGCCAGTCCGATCGCCGCCGTGCCGAGGTGCTGCTCACCGCGCTCGTACGCCGCGTCCCAGTCCGCGGGGTCGTCGAGACCCAGCAGACCCTCGCCGCTTTCCCAGTTCCACTCGGACGGCATGACTGGTCGTCTTCCTTCTTTCGTCCCTCACCCGTCGCACGGAGGCGGGAGCACCTTCTGCTTCTTCTTGTGGTTGATCATCTTGAGCCTCACCAGCTTGGCCGGGACGTTTTCCTTGACGGCGCTGGAGGGGTACGAGGCCTGGACATGGCGGGTGTCCTGGGTGGTGTGTGAAGGGAGTGGGTGTGGGTGTGCTGAGGGGTGTACTGAGCCTACAGAGATCTTATGTACGGCGTCGAAGGTCGGGCAGGGCCCTGTGGACAACCTCTCGGATCACTTCCTCACGACCTGCCGGACATGCCCGAGTTGACGCCCCTTTGACCTCTCACTCGTATCGCCGTTCGCAATCGCCACGCCACACCCTCACGCTCTCTGCACAATCCCCCGCAGGTAGTTAAGGACCCCTCACCTGCCCCTGATAGCTTCGTTCCCCGTTGCACACGCCGACCTCCGGGGGAGATCCATCGTGGCCCGCCGCGCCCTGCCCGTCACCGCCGCCGCGTTCGCCATGGCGGCGACCCTTCTGCTCACCGCGTGCGGTGGGGGTGACGGGGGGTCTGGGGATGACATCAAGGGGGCGGGCACGGCGTCGGGCAGCCCGTCGGCTTCCGCCTCCGCGTCGGCATCGCCCGTTGCCGACAGACCGGATGTGAGCCTTCCCGAGGACCTGGACCTGGTCTTCGACTTCGAGAAGCCGTCGGACGCGGACAACGCGGCCGCACGCGCCGACGCGGAGAACTACGTCCGCGCGCTGAACCACGGCATCACGCGGCAGGACCCCTCCGATCCCGCCTATCAGTACTACTCCGCCGGGGACGCCGCCCGGTACGCGAACACGCAGATCAAGGAGTACGTGAAGGGCGGCTGGACGCTCACCGGCAAGGACCGTTACTACCGGGCGGAGACCAGCGCGGCCGGCGACTCGAAGTCGGTGAAGCTCGTGCGCGTCTCCTTCTGCGAGGACGCCTCGAAGGTCTACGGCAAGGAAGTGAAGAGCGGGAAGGTCCTCCACACCGAGGAAAGCCCGGACGATTTCCTCAAGTTCAACCTCGTCATGGCGTCCGCGAAGGGCTCGCCGGTGTGGCGCGCCCAGCTGATCACCGTCAAGGAGAAGGCGACGGAATGCCAGGAGTGATCTCCCCCGGCGCGCGGCGTGGGTTCTGGCCCTCGCCACAGGAGCCCTCGTCTGGACCGCGGGCACCGCGTACGCAGGCAAGCCCGTGCCCGGCGGCCACGACACCACGGAGGGCGGCGCCGACGGGAAGACCCTGCTGGCCTCGGCCGGCCAGTCCCGGATCAAGGTCACCCAGGTCAGTGGTCCCACCGGCGGCAAGCGCGGCGCCGTCTCGTCCATGGACGTCAATTGGAAGCCGTCGGCCTGCTGGTACGAGCCGGTCTTCACCCCCGCGGCACTGAAGGACTTCTCGGAGACCAACGGGGTCGGGGACGTCGGCATCCACGAGTACTGGGCCGGCAAGGGACTCTGGACGGACCACTACAGGGTCGACAAACCCACGACCAACATCTTCGAGAACGGTGCGAGCGTCGAGGGCTACAAGAACTACAACCTCGGCCAGAACGGCTACTTCTGGCGCAGCGTCGCACCGGACATCTCCGACCCGGACTCCTGGGACTGCACCCGCATCATGTTCTGGCAGCCGGCGGGCCAGATCCCGAAGATCGCCCACGCGCCCACCCCGAAGACGCTCGCCGAGTACGCGTACAACAAGGTCAAGGTCCCGGGCACCGAGATCGACCTGAAGCCCACCACCAAGTCCACGGTGAACCTGCCCACTTGGGTCTGGCTGGACAAAGCCACCTTCCAGGACGTCAAGGTCCGCGCCGAGCTCCCGAACACGGGGTTGTGGGCGGAGACCACGGCCAAGCCCGTCGCCCTCCACCTCGACCCGGGCACGGAGGACGCGCAGACCTACCCCGCCTCCGGGGACTGCGAGATCAACGCCGACGGCAGCATCGGCACGCCGTACGAGAAGCGCGCCGCCGACCGAACCCCGCCCTGCGGCATCCGCTACCTCAAGGCCACGGACGGCACGCCCCACCGTCTGTCCGCCTCGGTGACCTGGCAGATCACCTGGCAGGGCGCGAACAGCACCGGCGGCGACCTGCCCGACGGCACCTTCGAGACGACGCAGGACATGAACGTCCAGGAGATCCAGTCGATCAACCGCTGACGGGCGTCACGGTCCGTCCGCCAACTCTCCACGGTGACAAGAGAAGAGAGAGCCTGATGACGGCGAAGGCCGCCGCCGCGGTGTTCGCCACCTACGAGAAGGTCAAGAACAAAGCCGACGCGTCCTTGGACGAGAAGCTGCTGGGTGTTCTTCGCCAACCCCCCGGCCGACCCGAGCGTGTACGCGCCGCGGACGGCGGCGTCCTGGCCCTGTTCCCGTCCGCGCACAACCCGGAGATCCTGGTGAAGCCCGCCTACCGCTACAGCCGTTCGCTCGTCCCCAGCGAGGAGCAGGCCGCTCTCGGTGCCATCAGGGGCGACCTGATCACTGATGTCTTCCAGGGACAGGGCACGGCCGAGCTGACACCGAAGGCCGCCCGGATCACCGCCCTCGGCCGGCAGCACGCCGACTCCCGCCGACCATCCCCTACACCTCCGGCCAGTCCTCCCCGGAGAGGGTCGCCACCAGCCGGCCCTCTCCCAGCGACACCTCCACGTCCAACCCACCCCCGGAAGCCTCGGCGAAGTCGGCGGGCAGGGTGTCGTCGAGGAGAAGGACGAAGTGCAGTGCGAACGGCGTCCAGTCCGGATCCGGCACCCCGTCAGCGTCCAGCTGCAGATTGGCCCGCCACGCGGCCTGGCAGAGCACGGAGACGAAGACCCCCAGGAAGTCGGCACCGAGCAGACCATCGGCATGCTCGATCTGGACCACACTGTCCGTCGTGTCGTGCCGGTCGTGCAGACAGTCGACGAGCGCGTCCCAGTTATGGCCGAAGTAGCCGGGGAAACCGAGTTCCCGGGCAAACGCGGCGAACAGGGCCTTCGGCTCCAGCAGTTCCCATCCATCCAGGCGGAAGACGCGCCCGCCCGCCTTCCGGAGTTCGGCGGTCTCGACGTACACCCATGGGTCGCCACAGCGCGTGAAGACAACCCATGGCGATCGACGCTCTGTGAGGGTGGGGGTCGGGGTGAGGCTCATGCCGCAGATCCTGCCAGCCAGCCCATATCGTTCCCTCTTTCCTCCCTCGGAGCCTCGGTGACCTACTTCTTCCAACTCGCCCGCACTTCTGACGCCCACTCCCCCGCCCATCTCTACAGAGGCGAAGTCGACGGCATGGACGAGGTGTTCCTCGTCCTCGACGAGCGGTCCGACTCAATCCGCCCCGCGGACTCGCACGGAACGCCCATCGCCACCCTCCGCATGAGCCTGAGCGGCAAAAGCCTCTCGGGCTCCTCGGAGGAACGGGACGCGGTCAGAGGTTTCCCCCTGCTCGCCGCCCATCTGGCGGCCGAGTGGCAGAGGCACGGGCACCCTCCCCAGGAGATCCGCAAGTACTTCGGGTGAGGCGCAACCCACGGTGAACGAGAGCCCGGTCCCTCCGGTATCGCCGCCCCATGCGCTAGATTCACACGCGAGTTCTGATGTAAGCGTTGCAGGTGTTACGGGGGCAACACATGTCACACAGGCCGACGGACTGGCACATACTCGACCTGGACAAAGACCCCACCCCGGGCGACCCGCAGCGCATCCGCAAACTCGCCGGCACCCTGCACGACTTCGCCGACGACGTCGCCGACGCCCTGCGCGACCTCAAAGGCATAGCCACCGAGGACGAGATCCTCTCCTGGGCCGGCAAGACCGCCAAAACCTTCGCCGACCAGTTCGGCGACGCCCCCAAGCAACTACGCAAACTCCGCAAGTCCTACGACCTCGCCGGCGACGCCCTCGCCTCCTTCTGGCCCGACCTGGAAATCGCCCAGACCAAAGCCGACAAAGCCCTACGCGACGGCCGCAAAGCCCGCGACGAACTCACCACCGCACAAACCGCCCTCACCGGCGCCAACGACTGGGTCCACACCGCCACCGCCAAAGCCGACTCCTACGACCCGGCCAAAAACCCCGGCAAAGACATCCCCCAGCCCGACGAGGCCGACGTCCGCCGCGCCACCCGCGACGCCCAGCACGCCAAAACCCGCCAGGCCACCGCCGAACGCAACGTCGAAACCGCACAGAACGCCCTCGACGCCGCCAAAAAACTCGCCGACCAGGCCAAGGGGCTGCGCGAGGAAGCCGCCCGCCGCACCGTCACCAAACTCAAAGAAGCCTCCGACGCCGGCATCCCCAACCGCCACTGGTGGGAAGAGATCGGCGACTGGGTCGCCGACCACTGGGACGAGATCGTCACCGTCTGCAAATGGGTCGTCGCCATCGTCGGCATCATCGTCATGATCATCGGCGGCCCCCTCGGCTGGCTCGTCTTCGCCGCCGCCCTCGTCGTCCTCGCCGACACCGTACGAAAAATGCTCAACGGCACCGCCGGCTGGGGCGACCTCGCCTGGGCCCTCCTCGACTGCATACCCGCCACCAAAGGCCTCACCAGCATCGCCAAACTCGGCAAACTCTGGAAAGCCGGAGGCCTCCGAGCCCTCGGAGCCGGAGCCATGGGCGGCATCGGCGGCGGCCTCAAAAACCTCGCCAACGGCATCCGCAACCTCGGCGGAAGCGCGCGGAACGTCTTCCGCGGTTTCGACGGATCGTGGCTCAAGGGCATGGCATCCCGCGGATCCGGGGGTTCCATCCCTGATGTGGGCGCAGTCAAACAAGCGCTCATGAACGCCGGCCTCCAAATGTCGAAGAAGACCTATACAGCCGAGCAGGGCCACTATTACGCGACTCGCGTATTCCAGGGAGGAAGAACCGATGGGACGGTTCTCGCCGGTCACGGATTCCTGGAGCAAGGCGCGGGCACGATAAAGGTTCCGGAAGGCACGTCGGTCTCGTTCTACGTAGACCACGGCGATCAACTCGGAGGCCTGCACGGTGTGGCCGTGGAGGCCGGTGTGTACCCCGGAAAAGCATTTGACATAGCCCACGCCAATCAGGAGATCCCCAACTACACACTGGCAGCACCGGCAGGATCGGGTGGAATGAGTTTCAGCGTCATGGAGAATTCAGTCACGGTCGCCGAACGTACAAAGCTGTCCGATCTACTGAAGCCCGGTATGGGAGAAGTACACTGGGCCGCCTGCCGTGAGATCTTCTGAAGGAGCCGGACGACAGATGCAGTACGACTACACCGAGGGAGCCTGGGTCGAGACCGACGTCAAGCTCCTCATCCGGAAGTCCGATCTGGACCCCGATCTCCTCGCGCGCGAGCTTCCGTTGACCCCCACCGCCGTAAGTCTTCCGACCGACGAATCCCGACGCCTCGGCCTCCCCGACGAGGGTGTCTGGTCGCTGGCCGTGCACAAAAGGCTGCCCGGCGGGATCGACGACCAACTCCGTGAACTGCTTCAGCACATCGCCCCGCACGCCCCGTCGATCTCCTCCCTGACGGAACGGGGATACGAGGTCTCGATCAATGTCTCGGGTTTCGTCGGCCGCGGCAGCACATTCAGCTTGACCCCTGATGTCATTTCGCAGGTGGCGGCACTGAACATTCCCTTCATCGTCTCCCCCAGCACCAGCGAACGATAGCGAGAGCCATGTCGACCTCGGCAAACTCCTGGTCCGGCCCCACGGCTACCCTGCTCATCACAGGAGCCGATCTGGTACCGGAAGACGTCACGCGCCGGCTGGGGATTTCTCCGACGACTTCCCGGGAATCCGGATCTCCCGCTCCATTCCGTTCCGGCGAAGGCCTCTGGGCCGTCCAAGTGACCGGCACCGAGGAGCAGGGCCCGGAGTACTCACTGGACGAGCTGGGGAATCAGATCTCCGGCGCTCTGGAGCGAATTCAGGATCTGCGCGATTCCGGACTGACGGTACAACTCGACCTCAGCGGTCTTGTGCGCCCCCGCACTCAGGTCGCCCTTTCGCCGACCCTGATGGCCCGGGTGGCCACGCTGGGTCTGCCGCTCTCGTTCACGACCGACGTGGAGATCTCCGAGCATTCGGAAGACCTGCTGGACTGGCTGCCCGCCGGCGACGGCTCCCACCGCGCCACCACCCCCTCGGGGGACGAACCCCAACCCCGGGACGCTGCCAGGGAACCGGCTCCCATCGGAATCTCCCTGTCGGTCCCTGAATCGTGGTGGGAGTTCGACATCCGCCCCGAAGGCCGCGAGGCCACGATCCGCACCCTGGTCGACGAACGGGTCCGGGACACCCCCGAACTGGAGCCCTACCGCGCCGACCTGACCGCCATGCTCCGCAAGATGGCCAAGGACGCGCAGGAGTCCGGGGCGATCTATCTGGGGTGCATGGCGGAGAACTTCGACGGTGTCCCGCTCACCGCGACCGTGACGGTCTCCGTGGTGGGGGCGAAGAACCAGCAGGGTGTGGCGCTGTCCACGGACCCCCGCGCCATCGCCGAGAGCCTCTCCACCGTCACGCCCCGCCGCGAGGGCGACGCGTGGCGCAAGGTCACCACCGTCGACATTCCCGAAGTGGGCACCGCTGCGCGGACGTTCGGTGTCGAGGACGTGCCCGTCGAGCGGGGCGACAGCCGTACGCTGCGGATGGTGATGACGCAGACGTACATCCCCGTCCCCGGTACCACCGACCAGGTCGTCCTGGTCTCCGGGGCGAGTCCCGTGCTGGACCTGGCCGAGGCCTTCCACGACATCTTCGACGCGGTGACCGGCACCTTCCGCTTCATCTGACCCAACACCTGTCCGGGGGACTGAAATCATGGGCAAGGGCAAGGACCTCTCGCTCCCGCTCGCCGAACTCGAGGGCTACGGCAGCCGGCTGCGCTCGATCAACACGCGCCTGAACCACACCAAGAAGCTGTTCTCCCAGTACAAGGAGGACATCGGCGACGGCAGCGTCAATGACGCCCTCGAGGACTTCGAGTCCAACTGGGAGGACGGTCGCGAGGACATCACCCAGCAGCTCGGGGCACTGGCCGACATGTCCGACGCCGTCGTCCGCGAGTTCAAGAAGCTGGAGGACGAACTGGCCAAGGGGCTCGAGGGCAAGGTGCAGACCGAGGAGAAGGGCTCCAAGGGCAGTTGAGACGAGCGGGGTTCAGGAACGGAGCCTGCGCAGCGCCTTCCAGGCGTCCTCGGCCGCGTACGTGGCGCTCAGCCACCACGCCTCCAACTTGTCCTGTACTCGCAGCCGTACCCGCATCCGTTTGAGCCACGGCGGCAGATCCCGGTACGGCACGAACGTCAGCGTGTCCCTGATGGCGTCCTCGGCGGTTCCCTGCAGACCCGCGGCCCGCAGCACGGCGTACAGCTCCGGCGTCAGCGCCCCGTTGAGCCGCGCCGCCACAGCCACCGCCGTGAACGCGAACCACCGCTGATCGCGGTCGGGCAACCGCGTCGCCCTGACGATCCGCGGCGACGCCTCCTCCAGCGAGCAGTTGAAGGCCAGCGCGATCACGGCCGTACCGAGCGGCCACTCACCCCGTTCGAACGCGGCGTCCACCTCGGCGGGGTCGGCGATACCCGACACCCCCTCGCCGGTCTTCCAGTCGACCATGCCGTGAACCTAGCTCACACCCCGCCCAGCAAAGACGCCAACCCACGGTCCAGGGCCGGTTCCAGGGGCTCGCCGCCCGGTTCCATGACGGCGTACGAGCGGAGCAGGAACCGGTGCAGCGCCGCCGTCTCGAAGACGACCAGCGCGACGCCCTCCAGGGCGCGGAACTCCACGGCGGTGCGGGACGGGCCGTACGGGTGGACGTGGACGTTGCCGACTCCGGCCGGGCAGCCGAGGCCCTCTTCCAGCAGGCCGCGGGCGAAGGTCCAGGTGACCTCCTCGCCGTCGAGGGAGATCCAGGGCGGGAAGACGAAGTGGACGGCCAGGGGGTCGTCCGAGGTGTAGCGGAGGGTCACGGGGACCGCCAGCTCCTCGTCGTCCTCGGTGAGCAGACGGGCGCCGGTGGGCTGTTCCAGGGCGAAGTACATGGACGGGCTCCGATGTGGGGCTGGTTGGGCCGATACGTGTGTACGAGCGACTGGAGGGGTCTCTGATTACGTCGTTACGGGAGTGACGTGCGTCACTTTCTGTGAAGGCTGAAACTTTGTTTGAATATTTTGCCATCTAGCCTTACAAATACTTCCCCGCTCAGAGCAGGCCCCTGGAGCGTTTCGCCATGTCCGACGTTTCCACCGCCGTTTCCACCGCCGACTACGCCCGGATTTACGAGGAGCAGCAGCCGCGTCTCGTCGCGTATGCCCGCTCGCTCACCCGGAATGCCCACACCGCCGAAGACCTCGTCGCCGAGGCGCACTTCCGGGTGTGGCGGCGGCTGGCCGCGGGGCACGGGATCGACAACGTGCCGGCGTATCTGATGACGACCCTGCGGCATCTGGCGAGCGCCGCGGGGAGTGCCGTACGGGAGACTCCGCTGGATCCGCAGGCCGGCGAGCAGGCCGAGGCCGGGCGGCACGGGGACGATCCGGCCGAGCACGTGTCCTCCGTCGACATGGTGGTGCGGGTGCTGGGGCAGTTGCCCGAACGGTGGGTCAAGGCACTGTGGTTGGCCGAGGCGGAGGGGCAGCCGCTCGCGGCGATCGGGCCGCAGCTCGGGACCAAGGAGGGCGCCACCGCCGTACTGCTGCACCGGGCGCGGGAAGGGATGCGGCTGGCGTTCCTGCGGACGCAGACCGGTGCGCCCGACGATCCCGCGTGCCAGGTGCACTGGGCTCGTATGCCTGCCTATGTACGGGGTTCCGCCACCGCCCGACAGTCCGAGCGGCTGCTCGGGCATGTGGACGCGTGCGACGACTGCCGGGCGCGGCTGGCGGCGCTGATGAGCGCCAACAACCGGCTGCCGGCGCTGGTCGGGCCCGCCCTGCTGGTGTTCGCGGTGGGCGGGACCGGCAAGTACCTGCTGGGGTTCGCGGGTACGGCGACCGCCTTCGGTGGGTCCGGTGGCGGGCTGCTGGACGGAGTGCGGCACGGCTCGGTCGGGGTGTCCAAGGCCGCTGCCGCCGCGGGGGTCGTGGTGGTGGGGGCCGCCGCCGTGTTCCTCGCCCTCGGGCCCGTCGAGTCCGGTTCGATTCCGGCTCAGCGGCGGCCGGTTGCCGAGGCGCCGGTGGCCCAGGTTCCGGTGGCGGAGGCGCCGGCGAAGGGTGACGGAGTGGAGGGCGGCGGTACGGCGGAGGGGGCGGCCGACGTTCAGCCCAGTGTGCGGGTTCGGGCCGAGGGCGCGAGTGGGGGCGTAACCGATGTGACGGAGGCGGAGGAGGGGCCGGTGGCCGCTACGCCGTCGCCCGCCGGGACCGCGCCGCCGGAGGAGACTGGGGGCGCGACGCCGGGGGACACGGATCCGGCACCGCCGACGACCGGAGGGGCGGGCGAGGACCCGGAGGCTCCGGCACCGCCTGCCGATGACTCCCCCAAGACGCCGGAACCTCCCGTCGAGGAACCTCCGAAGACACCGGAGCCCCCTGCCGAGGACCCACCGAAGACACCGGAGCCGCCCGTCGCGGAACCTCCGAAGACGCCGGAGCCTCCCGTCGCGGAACCGCCGAAGACACCGATACCGCCCACCGAGCAGCCCCCCACCACACCGGCCCCGCCCGCCGAGGAGCCCGGCCACGACTCCCCTGAGGCACCGACGCCTCCCGCCGAGGGCACTCCCGAACCTGAGACCCCGAGCACGCCGACACCCGACCCCACGCCGGACCCGGGCCCCTCGACTCCGGTGGATCCTCAGCCCGTTGAGGACCCGAGCCCCGCACCGGCCGACCCGGACCCCACGCCGGTCGCCCCGCCAGTCGAGGACCCGGCGCCGACCGCCCCCGACCCCGCGGACCCGCCCATCACGACCGACCCGGGCCCCGCTCCCGTATCCCCCGGGGACGACTGCGCGGGCCCCACGCCGAGCGGCTGAGTGTTCTGCTGGGGAAGTGCGGTGATGGACCTGCGGGCCGGTGGGGGCTGGTCGCGCGGTTCCCCGCGCCCCTAACGGGGCGCGGTACGTACGACGACGGCGTCAGCCGACCTCGTTCTCCGCCACCGCCTGCCCGTGGACGACCACGTCGCCGCTGTAGAACATGCCGACGAACACCGGCGAGTACGTCAGCTGCACCTCGACCTGGACCTGGTCGACGTCCGCCGCCACGCAGTGGGTGGCGGCGATGTCCGCGCCGGACATGTCCATCTCGCGGGCGAAGGCCTTGACGCGGGCGTCGCAGTTCTCGTAGTTGATCGGTGCTTCGCCGCCCTCGTTCTCGTAGAGGGCGTCGGTGTCGATGTCCTGGGCGGCGTAGCGGGCCGCCTGTTCGGCGATGTCCGCCGCGCGTTCCCGCTTGGAGATGGAGAGGCCGCCGTCGATCACGAAGGCGGAGAGGGAGATGAAGACGAGGGCGAAGATGATGACCGCGCCGGCGCCGGAGCCGCGGTCGTCGAGGTGGGCGCGGCGGGAGTCCAGCCATGCGCGGACAGCGGCAGGAACGCTCAAGTTCCTCATCCCGCCTTCCTCTTGAACGGGTCGAGCGGGGCCGTGAAGGAACCCGACATCGTGGTCTTGATGTCCAGGCCGACGATGGCCAGACCCTTCACCCGGCAGCTGACCTCGACCGTGAAGAGCTCGGCGTCCTCGAAGCCGGCGCTGGTCTTGTCCACCGTCACCGGGCCGACGCAGACGTCCGTCAGGTCGGCCTCGGCCGCCTTCCGCGCCTCCGCCATGGCGTTGCCGACGTCCCACTGGAGCGAGCCCGCGCGGGCCGCGTCGCGGGCGGCGCCGTCGATGGCGCCGCGTCCCTCCACCATCTGTCCGAAAGCGACCAGGACGAGGATGAAGAGGATCATCACCGGGGCCAGGATCACGACCTCGATGGCGGACAGCCCCCGGTCGTCGTCCAGGCGGCGCTTGAGAGAGGACATCTAGTTGCCGTCCTCCGTCACGAACCGCTCCACCGGGCCGACCGACTGGGCGTGCACGGTGAGATCCAGGCCGGGGAAGACCGACGGGACACGTGCCGTGATCTCCACACCCACCGTGTTCTGCTCCGGCTGCACCATCTCCACGTCCGGTGACAGCACCAGGCTCGGGCCCAGTTGGCTGATGTAGTCGTCCACCACGTCCCGCGCCTTGCCCCGCCACGCACCCGGCTCGTCATGTGCCGTGGCGCGGGCCTTGCGGGCGCCGGCCTGGGCGGCCGCCTGGGCCACGTGGTCGGCGAAGAAGTACAGGGCGAACTGCACGGTGGCGAAGATCATGAAGAACAGGACGGGGGTGAGCAGCACGAACTCGATCGCGGTCATGCCGGAGTCGCCGCCCGTCGCGGCTTCCCGTCGCCGGCGTACCCATGCCCGCATGCGCTGCACCAGACCCCCGTACCTTCTTCGATTCCGCTGCTTCAGCAGGTGCCGCTCTGGTTGGCGCCGTTGATGCAGTTCTCGACCTTCTCGGCGCCACCTTCCAGGGCACGGTTGATGATCGCGGCGACCACGCCGACGATCGCCACGACGACCGCGGAGATGATGACCCACTCGACGGCGGAGGCACCGCGGTCGAGTTCGCCGGAGCGGGCACGCTGCACGCGGCCCTGGAGGAAGGTGACGAGGAAGTCCACCGCCGGGATCCCCGTGCTGAAGTTCCGCTCGTTCATGGTCAGTTGTCCTTTCAGAGGCTTTTCGAGGGTTGAGGCGGCGTCAGACTTGGAAGACCCGCATGGCGGCCGGGTAGATCAGGAACACCAGGAAGCCGGCGCACAGCAGCAGCTGGGCGACGAGCATCGACTGTGACTTCTCGCCCGCGCTGCCCTCGATCTCGGCCATCTCGCGGTGCCGCATGGTCTCGGCGCGGGAGGCGAGCGACTCACGGACCTTCGCGCCGTCGTCCGCCACCAGGGCGAGCGAGGCCGAGAGGTCCTTCAGCTCCTCCACGCCCAGTTCCTCACCGAGCTGGCCCAGCGCCTGCCACTGGCTGGTGCCGGTGATACGGGCGTCGGCGAGGGCGTTGCGGATGCGCTGGGTGGCCCAGCCGTCCGACACCTCGGCCGCCGCCATCAGCGCCTCCGGCAGACCGCGGCCGCCGGCGAGACTCATCGACACCAGGTCCAGATAGGCGCCGATCACGCGTCGCAGGTCGCGCCGCTTCTCGGCGGCGTCCCGACGTACCTCGAGGTCGGGGAGGAAGAAGAAGACGCCCGCGAACAGCAGCGCCAGCCAGACCGGAATGATCGGGCTGTCGGCGATGGCCAGCGTCCACACGATCGCGAACATGAGCGGGCCGAAGAACAGGCCCGCCGTGGCCAGCAGCACCTTCGTCGCCAGGAACTTCTCCCAGCTGCGGTCCAGGACCGCGAGGTCCGCCCGCAGCGAGCGCTGCTCCCAGCCCTGCTGGAGATAGAACTCGGCGACACGCTGGCCGACTTCGGCCCGCACCGAGCCGAGACGGCCCGAGTCGGAGGCGGTACGCGCGGACTCGTACGCCGTGCCCCGGGCCCGCATCGCGTCGATCCGCGCGACCTGCGAGACCGCGCTGCGCTTCGACGGCATGAGGGCGCGGACCAGGACGTAGATGCCGAGGCCGATGATCGCGCCGACGGCGACCGGCATGGTGACGTCGCTCATCGGCGTACCCCCTCTTCCTGCGACGGCTGGACCGGCTGCTGCGCGGACGGTGTGCGCGGACGGACGAACTGGACCGACGCGTCGTCCTTGACCAGGAAGCGTTCGGGCGTCTCGATCGTCGACAGCTTGCGCAGCCACCAGAAGCCGAGGGCGAACAGCCCGCAGACGATGGCGAGGACGACCTGGCCGATCGCGGTGCCGTACGGCTCCACGAACTCCCGGTTGAACACGGACAGTCCGAGGACGAAGGCGACCGACACGGCGACGACGATCTGCACCGAGCGCCGGGTGGAGGCCCGTTGGGCCATCACGCGGTTGCGCATGTCGACCTCTTCGCGCGCCGACTTGGCGAGCGCGCCGAGCACCTGGCGCAGACCGGGGCCGCGGAGGCGGGCGTTGAGGATGAGGGCCGCGACGATGATGTCGGCGGAGGCGTCGTCGATCTCGTCGGCGAGATGCTGGAGCGCGTCGGGCAGCGGCGTGCGGGCACGCAGCCGGTCGACGAGCGCGTCCAGGTGCGGGCGCAGCACGGGCGCCGAGGCGCGCGCGGACGCCGGGATGGCCTGCTCCAGGCCGACCGCGCCGGCGATGGTGTCGCGCAGCGACTCCGTCCAGCCGGCCAGTGCCTCCACGCGCTTCATCGCGGCGCGCTCCTCACCGGCACCGCCGAACAGCCGGTCCCAGAAGAAGACGAGCACACCGGCCGCGATACCGGCCACCGCCCACTGGGTGAGCAGCAGGACGACGATGCCGACGATGGCGGCGAGCGAACCGCGCTGCCCGGCGAACCGGATCAGCTCGCTCGCCCGCTCGGCGGCCTTCTGCTTCTCGTGGTCCGGCTTGGCCGGAAGCCCTCGTACGGCGATGGCGAACAGCGCGAGGCCACCGCCGACGGCGACCCCGGACGCGATCGAGAACAGGACCTCGGTGGAGAACAGCCCGCCCATGGAACCGAGCGAGTCGAGTGCGGCAAGAGTCTGCGTCCGGGCCGTCATGGCCTGAGCCGTCATGGCCTGAGTCGTCATGGTCACCCCCACGCTCCGGTGGGCCGGTAGCCCTGTGCGATCAGGTCTTCCACGCACGCGATGGGCGCGTGCGGCACGACCCGGCCGTCGTGCGCCTCGGCGAACACCTCGCTGGACAGCACCCGGCCGTCCACACCGTTGACCTCACGGATGGAGGTGACCGAGCGCTGGAGGCGGCCGCCCGACTGGAAGTTGTTGCGCCGCTGGATGAAGACGACGAAGTTCACGGCACCCGCGATCAGCATCTGGCTGGCCTCGATGGGCAGCCGCTCGGAGGCCTGCAACGCGTACGTGGAAATACGGTTGAAGACCTCGCTGGAGCTGTTGGCGTGGATCGTGGACAGCGAGCCGTCGTTGCCCTGCGACATCGCGTTGAGCATGGTCACGATCTCGTCGCCGAGGACCTCACCGACGATGACGCGGGAGGGGTTCATACGCAGGGAACGGCGGACGAGTTCCGCCATCGAGATCATGCCCTGGCCCTCGGAGTTGGGCAGGCGTTCCTCGAAGGCGACGACGTTGGGGTGGAGGTCGGCGAAGGTGTCGAGCCCGAGCTCCAGGGCGCGTTCGACGGTGATCAGTCGCTCGTGCGGCGGGATCTCGTTGGCCAGGGCCCTCAGCAGGGTCGTCTTTCCGGCGTTGGTCGCGCCCGCGATCATGATGTTCTTGCGGGCCCGTACCGCGCAGGCGAGGAAGTGCGCGACCTCCGGGCTCAGCGTGCCGTTGCCGACGAGGTCGGAGATGAAGACCTTGCCCATGCGGGCGCGACGGATGGAGAGCGCCGGGCGCCGGGTGACGTCCATGACGGCCGACAGACGCGAACCGTCCGGGAGCCGGAGGTCCAGCTGGGGGTTGGCGGAGTCGAAGGGGCGCGACGACAGACCCGAGTACGCGCCGAGCACCTGGATGAGCTCGATGAGCTCCTCGTCGGACTCGGCGACGGGGTCACCGGTGACCTCACGGCCGTCCGAGTAGCCGACGAAGACCTGGTCGTAGCCGTTGATGTCGATGTTCTCGACGTCCGGGTTGTCGAGGAGCGGCTGGAGCCGTCCGACGCCGAAGAGCGCGGCGTGCACCGCGGCGGCGTACTGCTCCTCGGTCTCCGCGTCGAGAGGGGTGCGCCCGGCGTTGATCTCGGTGCGGGCGTGGTCCTCCAGGATCTGGGCTATGACCGCGCGGGCGTAGTGCCGCTCGTCCTCGGGGGACATCGGGGTGACGCCGGACACCTGGTCCTGGCGCCGCTGCTCCGAGATCCGGTCGCCGGCCTCCTGACGGAACCGCTTGACCAGTTGATGGTCGACAGCGGTCATCGGCCGGCTCCGGCATGGCCGTTCATCTCGCCGTGCATCTGACCGTGCTGGGCCTGCGTGGGTACGGTCCAGGCGGCGCCGTACTGCTGGTAGAGGTCCGCGGTGACCTTGCGGGCCGAGCGGATGAGCAGCGACTTGTCGAGCCGCCCGCGCTTGCGGCCGGCCAACTGGTCGGCGCCGGTGGGGTCGTCGGCGATGGTGCCGACGACGCGGGCGCCGGTCTGGGCGTGCACGAGCATGTCGTTGACCTGGCCCGCGATCTTCGCCGCGCTGTTGGTGTCGGCGATGAGCACGACCCCGATCATCGGCGTGCCCAGGCTCGCGGCACCGCGCGCGCCGCCGTGCAGCTTGTTGCCGAGGGCGGCGGCACGGTCGCGCACGCGGGCGATGGCCTCCGGCTCGGTACGGCTGATCAGCAGCACCAGGGCGGCGTGCGGGAACAGGTCCACCGCGGGGGTGTCCCCGGCGATCCGGCCGCAGTCGGCGATGACGTCGGCGGCGGCGTGCGGGGACTCGGCGAGCGAGGCGAAGGAGTGTCCGAGGGTCGGCCACAGTCCGGCGAGACCGGCGGCCTGCTCGGCGTTCCCGAGTCCGACGAGCACTTCGAGCCCGCCGCTCAACGGCTGCACGTGGTCCCAGAGTTGGTCGGGGACGAGTCCGCGGCGCGCGGTGGCGGCGATGGACAGCATGCCGGTGTTCGGGTTGAGGGGCCCGCCGTGCGCGGCGGCACTGCGGTAGACGAGGTCGCCGCCCGCCGGGTCGGTCTCGGCGAGCAGCACCCGCCGCGGCCAGACCGCCGCGAGGGCGACGGCCGCGGTGGTGACGCCGGGGGAACCCTTGTCGGCGGCGAGAGCGATGAGCGCCATGGGTCGGGAGCCGCCTTCTAGTTGCTGCTGGGGACGAGGACGAGGACGACTTCGTTGTTGGCGGCGGCCTGGGCGAGGGCGGCGGCCTCGTCGTTGTCGACGGCGAGGGTGTACGACGAGTTCGTGCTGCCGACGAGTTCGTCGCCGCTCGCCGTAGGCACGTCGGCCACCACGGCCTTGTCGACGAGCAGGGAGTTGCCGCTGCCGGACGTCGAGGCGGAGCTGTTGCCGGTGCCGGAGCCGCCCTCGGTGACCCGGTAGGCGGCGACGGTGTCGCCTCGCTTGATGCCGGCCGGGAACTGACCCGCCTTGAGGGAGAGACCGACGAGGGTCTTGCCGTCGGAGGCGGCGACCTTGTCACCGAACATCTCCCCGACGGCGACCGCGCCCGCCGGGATGGTGCTGACGGCCTTCAGCTTCTTCAGGTCGTCCAGCAGTGACCACTTGACGTAGTGGATGCTGCTGTCCTCGGCGACCATGACGGAGGTCACGTTGTCGTTGGTGACCGACCCGCCCGCCGGGATCTCCTTCGTCACCTTGACGACCTCGATCCGGTCACCGGCCTGGAGCACGAGCATCGTCGCCCCCAGCGCACCGACCAGAATCAGCAGCACCGCCAGCGCCGCCAGCGCCGGTTTGCGCTCGCGAGGCGGCGTGGGAAGCCGGTCGCCGACCGACGGCTGAGCAGGAGCGGCGGAACGACCCTGACCCGCCCCCGTACGCTCTTGGATCTTCACGCAACCGCTCCCCGTACACCCAAGAAAATTGTCTGCCAAATTCTCTGCAAATTAGGACACTTCACCCGCCGCTGCTCGATCTGCGCGGATAGCCATCGCTGGGGTGAGTGTCAAGCCATGGCACCGTATCAGCCGCACATAAGCCCCTCAAGGCGCGTCCGGAGTCACGCTTCTCACCCTGCTCCTCGTTATTCATCTGCAACTTCGGGCGCATGTTGCCCAGTTGTGCGGGAGCCGGAGAAGGGCCGGAGACTGTGCGGGAGCGAACCGATTACAGCCGCCTCATCCTGCACGCGCGGGGGTTTTCGTCACGGTCCGCCCATGAGGCCTGCACGATTCGCTCACGAGGGCGGGAAACCGGCGTGCCATGATCTTTGCTCGATTCACGGACACGGGGCGGGATGACGGCGATGGCGAGCACGGAAGCGGTCCTTCTTCCGATCGGAGGGGCGGCGCTGGCGTCGGACCCCCGGGTGGCGGCGGCGGTGCGCGCGATCGGGGCGCGGACCGGCGTGGACTACACGGACGACCGGCAGGTGACGGCGTTGCTCGCGGAGCGGCGCCGGGCGGCGACGGCGGCGCAGCACGGGCCGCTGGCGTGGGCGGGCGGTATCGCCCTGCTGGCGTGCGTGGTGTGGCCGTTCGGGGCGGTGTCGACGCCCTCGCTCGGCCCGAAGGCCGCACTGGCGGCGGGCCCTCTCCTGATCCTGGCCGTGGCCGCGCTCACCCGCGTCCGCGCGAACTGGAAGCGTGAACTGCTGCACCCCGCCCTCGCCGGTTACCGCGAGGTCCTGGGCGTGGCCCGGGCGCACGGGATGCCGGCGGCGCATGTGCCGGCGTGGCTGGAGGGGAAGGCGGAGGGCGGGAGCGGGAAGGGGGCGACGCCGATTCCGTCGTACCCGGAGGCTGCGTATCCGGAGCGTGCTGTCCCTGCTTCTGCTTCTGCTTCTGCCCCGCAGGGTGCCACCGGAGCCGCGGTGCCTGCGAAGCCGGGCGCGGTCACCGAGTACGAACGCCTCGCGTCCTCCGGTGGCTGGCACGACGAGACGGGCTGGCTGCTGCTCTTCGCGGGCGGTGGTGGTGCGGCCTGGGCCTGGTCGCAGACCGAGCCGATCGGTTACGCCGCCCTCGTGCTGATCCCCGTGGCGATCGGCGTCTGGCTGGCGGGCAGCCACCACGGCAGCGAGGAGACGCGGCTGCGCGCGGAGGCGGTGCAGTACGTCCGGACGGTCATCGCAGCGCAGGCGGCCGGGGCGCGGGTGCCCGAACTGTCACCGGCCCTACGGAAGTTGCTGAACGACTAGCACGTCGGCGCGCCTTCCCCACCCCCACCGAGGACCAAGCACCCCCCACCAAGGAGCCCCCACCATGAAGCGCGCCGCACTCGCCCTGCCCCTGCTGACCCTGCTGTCCCTCACCACGCTGACGGCGTGCGGCGGCGGTGAAAGCGACGGCGGCTCGGACGCGAAGACCACCGCCGGGCCGAAGACGACGGCTTCGCAGGCGAAGCCCGCGGTGGACCCGGTGAAGGAGCTGACGAAGCGGTTCGTCACGAAAGCGGAAGTCGCCGACTACAACGTCGACGAACCCGCCAAGGGCGATGCCATGGCCGAGACCCAGCAGGACATGCGCGTCGACAAGCCGGCCTGTGCCCCGCTGGCGTACGCGACCAACTACCTCCCCCTCGGCGACCCGGAGGCCTCGGAGGTCCGCCTCGCCAGCGACGGAACCTTCGCGTACAACTACATCACCCTCGCCACCTACACCGAGGGCAAGGCCGAGGCCGCGATGAAGGGCCTGGCCGCGGCGGTCTCCTCCTGTACGACGGGCTACACCGCCAAGTCCGACAAGGCGAGCACCCCCTACACCTCGGTGAAGAAGGAGACGCCGTTCCCGGACACGGCCGCCGACGAGTCGATCGCCACCGCGTCCGCCGTCAGCTACAAGGGCACGCAGACCATGCGCACCCAGACCTTCCGCTTCGGCGACACGATCGTCAACTACTTCTCGATCGACACCAGCGGCTTCATGCAGGGCCGGTCCGGCTCCGCCAAGGTCCCCACCGACCTGGTCAAGGCCCAGAACAAGAAGCTGAGCTGATCACACTTCACCCCACCGGGTGATCCGACGCCCTACGCGGGATCACGATGGACGCGTCCCACTACCGTCCACCACATGGTCAGCTCATCCCACGAGGCGATGCATCGCATCTTCCAGGAGGATCCGGGCGTCTTCGCCCGGACCTTCCGGCGTCTCGACCTTCCGTTCCCCGACCCGGTCGCCGTGTCCCTGATGCCCACGGACCTCACCGAGATCCAGCCCACGGAACGGCGCGTGGACACCCTCCTGAGGATCGACACGGCGTCGGGCGAGAGTCATCTCCTGATCGTCGAGGCGCAGGGGAAGAAGGATCCCCGCAAGCCCAGCAGCTGGGCCTATTACGTCGCACACCTGCGCGAGAAGTACGGCATTCCGCCCGTCCTCCTCGTGACGTGCCAGGACAGGAGCACGGCCGAGTGGGCCGCGAGGCCCTACACGATCGGACCCGCGTACTGGCCCACGCTCACCCTCCGCCCCCTCGTCCTCGGTCCGCACAACGTTCCCGTCATCACGGACCCGTCCGCCGCCGCCCGGGACATCCCGCTCGCGACACTCAGCGCCATCACGCACGCCAAGGACCCGAACGCCCCTGCCATACTGAAAGCCCTGGCTGTCGCCCTGAAGACCATCGACGAGGAGACCGCGAGGATCTTCGCCGAGCTCACCGAACTCGGCCTCGGTAAAGCCCTGGCCGCCGAGACCTGGAGGCAACTGATGGCCGTCGACCTCTCCTTCTTCCGCTCCGAGACCTCACAACGACTGCGTGCAGAGAGCCGCGCCGAGGACATCCTCCTGATCCTCAACGAACGCGGCCTCGCCATCCCGGACACCGCACGCGAGCGGATCACGACCTGCACGGATCTGGACACCCTCCGCACCTGGCTCACCCGCGCCGTGACGGCCGACGCCGCCGAGGACCTGTTCACGGAAGCCGGGGCTTGATCACGTACAGCGCGGCACAACTACGCTGCACACGTGATCGAGCCCATACCCTTCCCGCCCGCCCTGGCCGCCATGTCCCGGGCCGAGTTCGACTACGCCGACGGCGACGGCATCGACTTCGAGCCGTACGACGCGTTCCTCACGGCCGAGGACACCGCGGACTGGCTGCGTAGCTGGACCGGCAACAAGGAGTTCGACGCAGGGGCCTATCTGCCGTTCGGGCAGGATGGGACCGGCGGTACGGCAGCCGTGTGGTGCGTGCGCGTGGACCGTCCTCTTGTCGATCAGCCGATCGTGTTCCTCGGCTCGGAGGGCGCGACCGGTGTGGTGGCGGGCTGTCTCTCCGACTTCCTCTGGGTCCTGGCGGACGGCACAGGTCCGATGGAGGCCGTCGAGTACGACGAGCACGTCTCCCGCCCGAACGCACCGCTGACCGCGCTCGCCAAGGCCCACGCCACCACCCCACGCCGTCCCGCGCGCACGATCATCACCGAGGCCCGGACGGAGTTCCCGACGTTCAGCGAGGACATCGAGGAGCTGTGCCGCTGAGGCGCTCCGGGCCCGCCCCGGGATCACGGGGACGCCACAGCACCACCACGCTCCGGCAAACACCCGTCCATGCCCCGCCCAAGTCCGGCCCACCCCTCCTCCACCCCGCTCACCAGCGCGATTCCCCTGCTTAGGATCACGGTCACGAACCCGAGCACGCCCGCCGAGCCCGAGCCCTGCACCGGGGTCTTCCGAGGAGTCCCGATGACAGCACCCTCCCGCGCCACCCACCGCTGGCAACCCGCCCCCGGCGAGCACGAACTCGCCCGCGCGCCGGTCTCCTTCGCCACCGGCGCTGCCGACCGCGTGGCAGGGCGACGTTGGTTCCGCGATGCCGAACGCCAGGACATCCAGGGGGAGTTGCCGGGCTGGCCGGCGGGGCCGACGTACCGGCTTCGCTCAAGGGTGATCATCGCGCTGGGCGCCACCGCGCAGGTCGTCTTCGCGCTCGCGCTCATCGCCCTCGCCGCGGTGCTCGGCGGCACCGGAGTGGGCCCCAGCGCGTCCGAGCCCCTCGGCGAACCGGAGGAACCCGAGAACGAGACCCGGGACTTCCCCGTCCTGTGGGCCGCCCCCGGCGCCCTCGCCCGCACCCTCCCCTGGCAGCTCGACCCCGCCCGCCGCCCGGACACCGACGTCACCCACGCCGTACTGACCGACCGCCGCCTCCTCGTCCTGGGCGCCCTCGACGATCCGAGGGAGCCTTGGGAAGAGGTGCTGTGGGAAACCGAGTTGAGCGGCATCGCCTCCGTGGAGCGCAGAAGGTTCAGCACCGCGCGACGCGACTTCCGGATCGAGTTCACGGACGGCTCCTGGTGCCGGCTCACCTCCCCCGACGCCGAACGACTGCTCAACCGCCTTTCGCTCGCCCACCTCCCGCCGCCGCAGGACACCGTTTCGCACTAGCGAAGCCCCCCAGTAGAGTGCCGCGCGTGACAACAGGCGGGGAACGGGGGCGCACGGCAATGAGGGCGGCAGCGAAGACGAACGGCGCGATCAGAGCCGGCCTTCTCACCCTTCTCGCTCTCCTCGTCACGGCGTTCGCGACCGCCACCCCCGTAGCCCAGGCCGCCCCGTCCGCCACCTCCACGGACACCCAGGCCGCCTACCTCGCCGCCCGGCTCCGCACCGACCCGGTCTACGTCACCGACCAACTCCCGCGCGAGATACCGCAGTCCACCGCCCGCGACTTCGCGAAAGTCGCCCAGCGCACCGGCGTACCGACCTACGTCCTCGTCCTCCCGGCCCAGGCCACCACCGGCGTGGACCTGCTCGACGCGGTGCACGACCGCCTCGGCAAGGACGGTCTGTATGTGCTGATCGACGAGTCGACGGTCACGGAGGCCGAGGCGTACGGGGTACAGGCCCCGGCAAAGGACGCGGCGACCGTCGCCTTCTACGAACTCCCCTACGACGCGGGCCCGTTGCGCAGCTTCGGACGCTTCGCCGACGCCATCGCGCAAGGCGCCGAGAAGGCCGCGGCCCGCGCCGAGGCGGCACGCGAGAAGTACAACGCGGGCGACGAACCGGCCGACCTGTACATCGGCCCGTCCGACCGCGAGGACCAGTCGACCCTCACGGGGGTGGCGATCACCGGCGTACCCCTGCTGATGCTGCTGCTGGTTCCTTATGTACGGCGATGGTGGCGCCGCCGCCCCGGAGCGGCCCCCCGCAAGCAAGGCAAGCAGAGCAAGCAGGGCAAGCAGGCGAAGGGCAGGTCGAAGTCCCCCGGAGGCTGGATCCTCGCCGCGCTCGCCCTGGGCACCGCCGTCGCGATCACCCTCACCGCCCCCCTCCTCTTCGACCAGACCCGGTCCAGCGCCTCACCCCCGCCACGGGCGATCGACCTCAACGCCCGCCTCGACCGCGTCGCGAAGGGCCTGGCCGAGGACCCGGTGTACGCGGACCCGGAGAGCCCCCGGGTACTGGACCCGGCCCAGCTGGCCCAACTCCACGACCGCATCGAGAAGTTCGGCTCCTCCAAGGGCGGCGGCCCGGTCTTCGTCGCGCTGGTCCCGCAGATCTACGAGGACGAGTCCCAGGGCGACGAGGAGGCGTTCACGGCGGCGGTCCGCGACAAGCTCGGCGGCAGGGACGGCGTCTACATCGTCGCCGACCCGTTGGACGGCTACATCAACGTCTTCAACTACGGCCTGGCACTGGACACTTACAGCGCCTTCTTCGACCTCCCGGAGTCCATCGCGTACGGGGACTCGAAGGCGGACGAGGCCGACGACCACCTCCTGGGCGAACGTCTCGACGACCTGATGGTCATCCTCGCCAAGACCTCCCGCACGGACGAGCCGACCACCCCCGGCGACCCGTACCCGGTCACGGACCCGATCGCCGAGGACGAGCTGCGCCCGCTCTACTACGGCGATTTCTGGTCGGGCCTGTTCCTGGGCGTCCTCGCCGCGCTCCTGTTCTTCGGCCTCGCGGCGGCCGTCCTGGGCATCGTCCGCGTGCTGCTGCGGCGCCGCAATCCGGAGCCGCTCGCGACCTCGACGCTGCCGCACGTCTCCCCGGCGGCGCCATCGTTGTCGTATCTGCGCGAGACGGCGGAGATCGAGACCCGCGCCATGACCACCGCTTTCGGCACCGGCGAGACCGCGGACACCCGCGCCCGCAACCGCTACGACGCGACGACGCTGCTCGCGGACGAGGGCATCGACGGCCTCCGCCCCGCCGCCCTCGTCGCACTCATCGTCCTCGCCCGGGCCACCCGCGCCGCCCTCACCGGCGACGACGCCACCCGCTGGTGCGGCGTGAACCCCCTGCACGGCCCGGCGAAGTCCAGCCGCCACGTCCGGGTGTCACCGGAGGGCAACCGCCGCAAGATGCTCCCGCTCTGCGACCGCTGCCTCAACGACACGGCCCCGAACGACTATCCCGCCCTGCTCCTGACCCTGCCGGCCCCGGACGACGACTCGCAACGCACCCCGTACTACGAGGACGACCTGCTCTCCACCGCCCCCGAGGGCTACACCAAGCTCGCCCGCACGGTGCGGGAGTCGACACTCGCCCACTGACGCGAGATGTGCCGCTCTCCCGGCGTACTGCCAGACGTACCGCACTGTCGGCGGCAGGGCTGACGTGGGGGCACTTCACTCGCACCAGCGGCCGTCGTCCCGATCCGCGGTGGGCCTCTGAAGGCAAAGGCCGGCGCAGCCGCCCTTTGCCTTCAGGGGCGCGGGGAACTGCGCGACAAGCCACGACGAACCCGCACCCGCCGCACAACAGCCCCCACCACCCCACTAGGCGCCCGGCACCAACACCAACCGCCCCGCACCCCACCCTGTGCATACGCATGGCGGGGGACGTTAGCGCACGCCGGACGCCACGTGGCATCGCCCCAAGGCCCGCTACCGCTGCCGCGCCGCCCGGCCCTTCCCCTTGCCCCTCTTGCGCAGCGCCCGCCGCCGCTCCCGCCGCTCCGCCTCCCCGGCCTCGACCAGGGCCCGACGCCGGCGGTGGCAGAGCAGGCCGAGGAGGCCCGCGGTGACGGCGTAGGCGAGGAAGGCGGTGCCGGTCCCCGGGAGGTACTCGCACGTGTACGAACGGCAGTTCCTGCTGGGCAGCCCGCTGAACAGCAGGAGGACGGGCCCGATCGCCGCGACCCAGCAGACGGCGCTCCCGACGGCCCGAGCGACCCGCAACGGCCGCCCCTCCCTCGCCTTGTTCGCGGCCCCGGCCCCGAAGACCAGGGCCCCGCCGATCCAGCCGAGCACGCTCAGGATCCCCAACGCGCCCCCGGCCACCCACGCCCCACCGGGAACGTCCACCAGCACCGGGACCACCTCCCGTGCGAGCCCCCGCCCGACTCCGAGAACAAGCAGGAATACGGCCAGGAGGGCCGCCAGGAAGAGGACACCCCCGGCGATCCCGAACCCGTCCTTCACCCGAAACCGACTGCCTGCCATCTCAGCCCCGTACTCCCGATCCCATGGGCTCCGCCGCACCCACCTGTTCCCAGGATTTAACCTCCGCCCTCTTGGCGCCCCCACTTCTACGCGCGTAACTTGAGCCGACTCCCCACGGTCCCCCCACGCCTGCGCCACAAGTACCGCCGACCGAAGGCGCGTTGCCGCACCCGCCGTCCGACGCCCGATCCGAGGAGACCGCCAGCGTGTCCAGCCCCGAAGGAAGACCCCACGAGGAAAGCAGCTCTCACGGGGGAAGCAGCCCGCACGCGGAACGAGGCCCCCGCGCCCGCCGCGCCGCCTACCCGCTGATAGCCGTTGGCGCGGCGGGAGCGCTCGCCCTGACCGCCCTCCCCGCCTGGACCGCCGTCGCCGCCCCGTCGGCCACCGCGGTGATCTCCGAGGTGTACGGCGGCGGAGGCAACTCGGGAGCCACCCTGACCCGGGACTTCGTCGAGCTCGCCAACGCGGGCTCCGAGGTCTTCGACCTGTCGGCCTACAGCGTGCAGTACCTGCCGGGCGCCGCCTCCGCGAGCTCGCAGTGGCAGGTCACCGCCCTCAGCGGTTCGCTCGCCGCCGGTGGCCACTACCTGGTCGGCGAGGGCACCGGCAGCGGCGGTACGACGGCCCTGCCCACCCCCGACGCCGCCGGCTCCATCGCGATGAGCGCCACCACCGGCACCATCGCCCTCGTCTCCGGCACCACCGCGCTGACCTGCAAGACCGCCGTGGACTGCGCGGCCGACAGCCGGGTCCTCGACGTCGTGGGCTACGGCACCGCGGTCGTCCGCGAGGGCAGCGGCCCCGCGACCGGCGCCTCCAACACCGCCTCGGTCGCCCGCGCCGACTCCCTGGCCGACACGGACGACAATGCGACGGACCTCACCGCGGGGACGCCGACTCCGGTCAACTCGGCGGGCCAGACTCCGGATTCGGGCGGCGGCGAAGGCGGTGGCGGTGGCGGTACGACGGACCCGGGCACCGTCCGCGTTCACGACATCCAGGGCACCACGCGCCTCTCGCCGTACGCCGGCAAGGCGGTCACCCGCGTCCCCGGCATCGTGACCGGCGTCCGCACGAGCGGCTCGAAGGGCTACTGGATCCAGGACCCGCAGGCCGACACCGACGCCCGTACCAGTGAGGGCGTCTTCGTCTACACGGGTTCGGCCACCCCCACGGTCGCGGTCGGCGACTCGGTCCTGGTCACCGGCCGGGTCACCGAGTACCACCCGAGCAGCACCAGCCAGTCGGTCACGGAGATCACGGGCCCGACGACGACGGTCGTCTCGTCCGGCAACGCCCTCCCGGAGCCGGTGAAGCTGGACGGAACGACGGTCCCGGACGCGTACACGCCCGACGCGGACGGAGGCAGCATCGAAGCGCTGGCTCTCGAACCGGGTTCGTACGCCCTCGACTTCTACGAGTCCCTGGAAGGCATGCGTACGACGTTCACGGACGCGCGCGTGGTCGGCGCGACGGACGCGTACGACGAGCTGTGGGTCACGGTCAAGCCCGACGAGCACCCGACGAAGCGCGGCGGCACCCTCTACACCTCCTACGACGAGCCCAACACGGGACGGGTGAAGGTGGCGTCGCTGGACACGACGGGCCCGGTGGCGAACGTCGGCGACGAACTGTCCGGCACGACGACCGGCCCGCTCGACTACTCCACGTACGGCGGCTACATCCTCCAGGCCACGCAGCTCGGCACGCTGGCCTCCAAGGGCCTGAAGCAGGAGGTGACCCGCCGCCAGAAGGGCGACGAGCTGGCGGTGGCGACGTACAACGTGGAGAACCTGGACGCGTTGGACCCCCAGGAGAAGTTCGACCGCCTGGCGGCAGGCGTCGCGGTCAACCTCAACTCCCCCGACATCGTGGCCCTGGAGGAGATCCAGGACGACAACGGCGCGACGAACGACGGCACGTTGACGTCCGAGGCGACGCTGACGAAGTTCACCACCGCCATCCGCGCGGCCGGCGGCCCCCGCTACTCCTGGCGCTACATCGCCCCCGAGAACAACCAGGACGGCGGCGAGCCCGGCGGCAACATCCGCCAGGTGTTCCTCTTCAACCCCAAGCGCGTCTCCTTCACGGACCGCGCGGGCGGCGACGCGACGACGGCGACGAGCGTGGTGAAGACGAGGAAGGGCGCGCACCTCACGTACTCCCCGGGCCGCATCAACCCGACGAGCGACGCGTGGGACAGCAGCCGCAAGCCGCTGGTGGGCGAGTTCCTCTTCCACGGCGAACCGGTCTTCGTCATCGCCAACCACTTCACCTCCAAGGGCGGCGACCAGCCCCTCCACGGCCGCTACCAGCAGCCCGCCCGCAGCTCGGAAACCCAGCGCGCGGCACAGGCGGCCGAGGTGAACACCTTCGTCAAGTCCCTGCTCGCGGCCGACAAGGACGCCAAGGCGGTGGTCCTCGGCGACCTGAACGACTTCGAGTTCTCCCCGACGGTGACGACGCTGACGTCCGGCGGCGTCCTCCGCCCCCTGATCACGACCCTCCCGCCCGCGGAGCGCTACACCTACGTCTACGACGGCAACTCCCAGACCCTGGACCACACCCTGACGACCCCCGCGGTCACCCACTTCGACTACGACGTGGTCCACATCAACGCGGAGTTCGCGGACCAGGCGAGCGATCATGATCCGCAGATTGTGCGCATCGACGTGAGCCGGTGCCGGGGCCACTGACCGACCGAGGTGACCGGCCGAGGTGACCGACTGATGTGATCGACTGAGGGTTCGGGCCGCCGCCCCGTTCCTGGATGGGCTGATGTCCGTTCGGGGGCGGGGCGGTTGGCGTGGACCGTCACCTTCAGCTGCTCGGCCGCATCTTTGCCCGCCCTTGAAGCCGGCCATACCTCCCCGTGAACCGCCCTAACTACGGTCGTTGGGTTGGCATGTGCACAGAGTGAAGTACGGGGGTCGGTTCGCGTGTCGGACCTGAAGAAGGAAGCAACGTCACTGCACAAGGCGGCCACGGGGTTGCGGGCGGTGGGGCATCACACGGCGAAGCCGTTGCAGGAGTTCAAGGCCGAGTCTCACGATCTGTCGGCGCTGGGCGCGCTCGGCTCCCTGCTGAGCGCGACGGAGGAGATACGCGAGGGCATGACCACCCTGGCCAAGCTCACCCGGGGCCTGGAGGAGGAGTGGGAGTCGGAGGCCACGTTCGTGGGCGACGTCTCCGACGCCTTCACCCTGCTGGACATCCTGCTGGCGGCCGCGGCCCGCGCCGAGAAGGACTGAGCCGGGCGTGGTCGACCTCAACCCCCTGCACTACGTCAACAAGTTCAACCACATGTTCGGCGACAACCTCGCCAGTGGCCTGGAGTTCCTCGGCATCACCGACCCTGCCGTCGACCCGGACGGCATACGCGAGATCGCCAAGAAGTGGCGGCATCTGGCGACCGGCCTTGACGACGCGGCAGAGGCGGCCCGCAAGGCACTCGCGGACGTGCAGTGGGAGGGTGAGGCCGCCAAGGCGTTCCAGAAACGCTCCAAGGCGGCCCGCAAGCAGGCCATCGACATGGCGGACGCGCTGCGCGACGGCGCCAAGGCGCTGGACGACTTCGCCGACACCGCACACGAGTTGCTCACCGAGATGGGCGTACTGGTCGCGGAGATAGCCGAGTTCGAGATCGCGGGCCTGGCCCTGTCCGTCCTGACCGGCGGCGCCTCCGCGGTCGCCTCCTCCCTCATGGCCGGCTCACGGGCGGTCAAGGTGGTCGCGCTGGTCACCAGGATCGAGAAGGAGGGCACCGCGCTCGCGTCCGCGATCCGTGGGGTGATGGAGGTCATCCGGGCGGTGGAGCGGGCGTTGAAGGCGCTCAGGGAGATTCGCGGGGTTGCGGCGGCGGGGCGGATGGCCAAGGAGGGCATGAAGTTCTCCGCGTTCGACACGCTGCTCAAGGACCCCGCCGCGTTCAAGGACCCGGAGAAACTGGCGGGCATCCTTGCCGAGGGTGCCGCGCTGGGTATCGGTTTTGGCGCGCTCGGCAAGGCACTGGGCAAGGGACTGAAGGCACTCAAGCCCAGCGAACTTGCCAAGCTGGCCGCGGCATTGAAGCTCGGCGCAAACGACGTGGCCCGGCTCAAACTGCGCCCCGGCGAGGCCGAGAAACTGAAAGCCGGTATCCAGGCGGCGGAGAAGGAGTGCAAGCTCGACCCGATCGACGTCGCCACCGGCGCGATGCTCCTGCCGCAGACCGACATCGAACTGCCCGCCGCCCTGCCTCTGATCCTGGAACGCATCCACTCGTCGTCATACCGGTGGGGCGGCTGGTTCGGTCCCACCTGGGCCTCCACGCTCGACCAGCGCCTCCAGGCAGACGACGACGGCATCATTTACGCCGCTCCCGACGGCTCCAGGCTTGTGTATCCCCGCCTCGATCCCGAAACGGACGAACCGGTCCTCCCGGAAACCGGCCCTCGAATACCGCTCTCCTGGGACACCGAGACCGACGGCGCGATGAGGCTCACCAACGTCGGCACCGGGCTGTCGTACATCTTCCACACTCCACAACCCACCACCGACGGCAGCGCGGTCGACCTGCCCCTGCAGGCAATCGTCAACCGTCACGGCCAGCGAATCACCGTCCACTACGGTGACACCGGCTCCCCCGTCGAGGTCTCTCACTCCGGCGGCTACCGCATCGCCATCGACCGCCACCCCGACCTTCCCCGCATCGTGGCGCTGCGCGCACTCGACCCCGAGCACCACGATGCCCGGGGCACGGTACTGGTCTCGTACGGGTACGACGACGCGGGCCACCTCTCCGAAGTCCGCAACTCCTCAGGTCAGCCACTGCGCTTCACCTACGATCCAGAAGGCCGTATCACCTCCTGGACGGACAGGAACGCCAACACCTACTCGTACACGTACGACGAACACGGTCGCGTTGTGCGCACCGAAGGCAGCGGCGGCTTCCTCGCCGGCACGCTCAGCTACGACGACAGCACCCGCACCACTACGGTCACCAACGCTCTGGGGCACAGCACCCGCTATGAGCACAACGAGGCGTTCCGACTCATCCGCGAGACCGACCCCCTCGGCAACACCATCCACCAGGAATGGGATGAGACTGGCCGTCTGATCGCCCACATCGATCCGCTCGGCCACACCACCCGCCACCGCTTCGACGAGCAGGACCGTCTCATCTCCGTCGTCCACCCGGACGGCAGCGAGGCCAGCGCGGAATACGACGACCGGGGCCTGCCCGTCTCCATCACCGGGTCCGACGGCGGTATTTGGCGTCAGGAGTACAACGAGGACGGCAACCGGACCTCGGTCACCGATCCGGTCGGCGCTACCACCCGCTACACATACAACGCCAAGGGTCTTCTCAGCGCCATCGACGACGTGCTCGGCCACACCACGCGCTTCCGGTACAACAACGCGGGGCTCCCGATCGAGGTGACCAACTCGCTCGGCACTGTCACGTCGTACACATATGACTTCCTGGGTCGGCAGACCATTGTCACGGATTCTCTGGGCAACGCCAGCCACCTGGAGTGGACCCCGGAAGGCCAACTGAACCGTCACACAGGCCCGGACGGCAGCAGTGAGTCGTGGATCTACGACGGCGAAGGCAACTGCACCTCGCACACCGATGTGCTGGGCGGTGTCACGCACTTCGAGCACGGCGACTTCGACATGCTCACCGGCCGCACCAGCCCGGACGGAGCTCGCTATTCCTTCGCCCACGACACGGAACTGCGCTTGACCCAGGTCACCAACCCGCAGGGCTTGAAGTGGAGCTACGAGTACGACCCCGCCGGACGCCTGGTCTCGGAAACGGACTTCGACGGCCGCACGCTCACGTACGCCTACGACGCGGCTGGCCGTTTCATCTCGCGGACGACCCCGCTCGGCCAGACCATCCGGCACGAGCTCGACCCGATGGGCAACGTCCTCGCCAAGGACGCCGACGGCCACCGCACCATCTACAGCTACGACCATGCGGGCCGCCTCCATAGGGCCGCCACAGAATCGTCGACTCTCACTCTGGAACACGACGCATTGGGCCGGGTCCTGGCCGAAACCATCGACGGCCGCACCACCCGGTACACGTACGACGCACTGGGGCGCCGCACCACTCGTAGGACTCCCAGCGGCATCGTCACCCGGCTCACCCTCGACCCCAGTGGCGCCCCCACTGCGTTGTCTCTGGCGAACCACGCCTTCTCCATCACTCGTGCCCCACACACTCGCGAGGTGACGTGGACCTTCGGCGACTCCTCCCGGCCGGTCTCCATCAGTAGCGCATGCGACGAAGCCGGCCGACAGACCGCTCAGCGCGTCACCGCCGGCTCACGCACCCTTCGCTCCCGCGTCTACCAGTACCGAGCCGACAACAGCCTCACCGGCATTCTTGACCAGCTGACCGGCGAGCAGCTCCGTATCTCGGTGGACGCCGTCGGACGCCCGGTGACCGTCACGGCCGACGGCTGGAGGGAGTCGTACGCCTACGACCTGTCCGGCAACCAGACCACCGCGCATTGGCCGGAGACCGCCCCGCACGGCGAAGCCCGGGGGGAACGCACCTACACCGGCACACGCGTACGCACGGCGGGTGCCATCCGCTACGAGTACGACGCCGCAGGGCGGACCACCCTCCGCCAGAAGACACGCCTGTCCCGCAAACCGGACACCTGGCGCTACGTCTACGACGCCGAAGACCGCCTCACCTCCTGCACCACACCCGACGGCACGGTATGGACCTACAGCTACGATCCGCTCGGACGCCGTAGCGCCAAGCACCGCATGAGCGCTGACGGTGAAACCCGGGCGGATACCATCCACTTCACCTGGGACGCGACCGAACTCGCCGAGCAGACCGATACCAGAACCGGCGTCATCACCACCTGGGAGTACGACGACGACCACCCCGTCGCCCAGCTCGAGCAACGGCCCACCACCTCATGTCCGTCGCGCGGCAGGCTCAGCCAGGAGGAAGTCGACACCCGGTTCTTCGCGATCGTCACGGACCTCGTCGGCGCGCCCACGGAACTCGTCGACGAACACGGCGACATCGCCTGGCATACCCGCACCACCCTGTGGGGCACCACGAGTTGGAACCGGGACGCCAACGCCTACACGCCGCTTCGCTTCCCCGGCCAGTACGCGGACCCTGAAACGGGCCTTCACTACAACTTCTTCCGGCACTACGACCCGGACGTCGCCCGCTACACCACGCCTGACCCCTTCGGCCTGGCACCGGCACCCAACCCCATGGCCTACGTCCACAATCCCCAGACGTGGAGCGATCCTCTGGGGCTGGTACCGAAAGCCTGCAAAATGGATCGGTACAAATGGGATGGAAGTGTTCGATTCGGTAAACTTGACGATCTGAACCGCCCGACAGGGGTCTGGGCGTCGCTGCGCAAGGAGATGCTGCGCACGGGAAGTGAAGCGGGCACGACGCGGACGCCCGGCTGGCGAGGTGACGGAACGGCCTTCAATGAAGCGCGCGGCCATCTGCTCGCCAATATCCTGGGCGGCCCCGGTAAGGGCCCCCTGGCACGCCACAACCTAGTCACGCTGACTCAGAATCCCGTGAACACACCAGTGATGAAGCAGATCGAGGCCAAGGTCTTCGAAGCCGTAAAGAAGGGCGAAATTGTTCAATACTCCGTGAAGCCCGTGTACGGAGGGACCAACCCGGTTCCGCTCAGACTGGAGATATCCGCACACGGAAACCGAGGATTCTCATTGACGGAGACGCTGCAGAACCCCGCCTCGGGCGTTCGGACGGCGATTCCTAAACTGTGACGCAGCCGCCACAACCACGAGGACGATCATGACTCGCACCACACCTCCGCGCCCCGTGGACATCGAGGCGGAGTTCCCTGATCTGTCCGGTTACCGCAAGGTGTGCACGAGACTCCACCCAAGGCCCGGAACAGCCGGGCGGCAGGAGAGCTCGGTCGGAGGGCCTTTCCTGTGGCCCCAGGACGAACCCTGGCCTACGTGCCGGGCACCGCATCCGCGGAACAGTGGCAGACGCGTCGAGGACGTCCACGAGTGGCGCAGGGTCCTGGCGGAAGCATGGCGACGAGACCCCGACGCAGGGCCCTCACAGGAGGAGCGTGACACCCTGTCGACCCTCGAGCAGGTGCATCACGTTCCAGGGCTCGGTGACACCGCCCCCGTCCCGCTCCTACCCGTGGCCCAATTGTTCGTCAGGGACATCCCGGGTCTCCTAGCACCCCCGGGATGCGACCTCCTGCAAGTGCTGTGGTGTCCGTTCGATTCTCATGGCCCGCAGGCCAGCCCCGGGGTGCTCGTGCGGTGGCGCAGTTCGTCCGGGATTGGCGCAACGCTTGCCGAACCACCCCGCCCGGAGGTGATCGGCGATGCCGGGTACGTTCCTGAACCCTGCCTACTGAATCCCGAGCAAGTCGTCGAACACGAATACCAGGAACTCCTGAGTGAGGTCCTGCAGGAGCAGATCGAGGCCTGGGAAGCGGAAGCCGAAGAAGCGGCTGAAGAATCCTATGACGACGAGTCCGAATTCATCACCTACCATCACGATCTGTCCATCGCGCCAGGCTGGAAGATCGGCGGGTACGCGTCATGGAACGTGACAGGGCCGTCCGAAGTGAAATGTTCTTGCGGTGAATCCATGCAACTTCTACTGAAGATCGACAGCAGGGAGTGGGACAGCGGAACTCCCAGCTGGGTACCCTTGGAAGACCGCGAACTCATCAACGAATCCGAGGCGAATACCCCTACGCAGGTCATTGTCGGCAGAGGTGGATCACTCAACATCTTCACCTGCCCGGCAGACCCCACGCACGAACACAAAGAAATCCTCCAAGGGTGATTCAGAAATCTCCCTAAGAAGTTTTCGAGTCGGACATGCGCCAAATATCATGCAAAGTACTGGTTCACATCCTTCAGTGGCACTGATGGAGAACCGGACGACGCTTCACCTGCGAGGGGAAATAAGCGACTCATAAGCCCTACGCCAGCAGAAAAAGTGTAGTGGAAGCTTACAAGCATGAATGATCACGACCCGGGGAAGCTGCAGATCTACGCGGTGGAAGAGGTGGACTCCATGTCGGCCACGTGCATTGCCCGCTGCGTGGGTGGGGTTGTGCGACCCGGTCAACTGTTTAATCCCGAGCCCCTTTCTGGCAATCCAAGCGAGATTGCGCTTGATTGGATTGACCAATACCAACGGAGAGTGGACTTCATCGACCCGCCCCACAGCGCAAAGGTCCACTTTTCTGGAGGCGGGGTGTCTCTTGTCGAGAAAGGTGTGACGATCGTTTCCGTTTAGCATTCTGGGGTGCGAGACGGCTGTGAGTGCATCGGCGCCGTGGGGGATCTGTCAGGTTGGTCAGACCTCTACTACGTTCCCCAGAGTCGATCGTGCATGAGTCCTCGTCGGCGTTCTAGTCGGAACCGTACGCCACCGGTTTCGCGCGGGTCGTCGAGATCCCGTACGGTCAGCCCGCCAGTTTCACTCTGGCCACCGGTGAGCGCGTGAAGATCGACACGGGTACGTCTCCCACGCGGAGTGGCGGGGAGGCCTGACTCTTTCGCCGTGCCGCTCGGAGCCTCTGGACGTTCCGGACGTAGCCCTTCTCGTCCTCAGGTTCGGACGGGACCTCGATGATGGCCAGGACATCGAGCCGGGAATAGCTGTTCTTCCGTCGCTCAGCGTCAAAGCCGACGATCGTCAGACCCGGCGCCGCGCCGTTCTCGCCGGGGAACGTGATGAGCCATTCCCGAAGACGCGCTCCCGGGCGATGCCCGCAGCCTTCACCGCGTCTTTCACACCGGAGACAGTCCAGTCCTGCTCCGGGCTCTGCGGGGCCATGATCACGCTTCCGTCAAAGACCTCGGCCTTGCAGCCCTCAGGGATACCGTCCCGCTCGATCAAGTCGCTCATGACAGTCACCGCAGCTCACCTCCTACGGGCACTGTGGCTGGCGAAATGCCGCAGAGTCACTGGCCGGATCGAACGTCCGCGACGCGTCCAGAGCCTTGGCCAATCGCGCCGGCGGCGGCAGCGTCGCACGGGAAGGCGGTCCGGCCGAAAGTCTCACGCACCCACCAGTGGCCAGAGGAAGCCAGAGCGCGCCTGACCCGCCGCTATCCGCGGGGATCCTGGAACCGTCCTGACAGGACACCGGACGGCACTTCCACGTCCTTCGCCTTGTCCCCCACCACGAGCTGGTCGGCGTAACCGGCCTCGGTCCACACCAGCTTCTTGAACTGCTCCGGGGTGAGCAGCCCCTGCCACGGGGTGCCTCCCGGGCAGAACACCGAGGTGCAGCCGTAGCAGTAGTGAGCGGGCCGCCACAGCCGCTCCGCGCGCGGAATCCCGGCCTCGGCAGCGGCCTTCTCACGCCGGTCGTCGCGAACGACCACGAAGGTCCCGAGGAAGCAGACGAGAGCGAGCAGCGCACCGCCGCCCATGTACAGGGGCTTGTCCTGCTGAACTCCCGTGTACGCGACGACGATACCGATCGCGGTCATCGCCATGCCCTCCAGGAAGTGCAGCCATCCGTCGCCGGTCTTGTCCGGCCCTGGCGCCAGCCGACCGAACAGATCGTCGCGCATCGCGCCCTTACTGCTGCGGGCCTGCGAAACCGTCGCCACCTCGGTGCTGCCGCACCCCGGACACACGACCATCACTGACCACCTTCGTTTTCTGCGGAGCCGTCCGGCTCAGCGGGGTACGCGACGAACGTGCCCTTGGCGGGAAGGGTGACGACGAGGCCGCGTTCGCGGAGTTCGCGGATGGCACGGCGGGCGGTCAGGTAGGCGACGCCGTACTCGGAACCGAGATCCCGCTCGCCGGGCAGCCGCGCCCCCGGTCGCAGCTCTCCGGACGCGATGCGGGCAGCGATGTGGTCGGCCACCTGCATATAGACGTACGCGATCTTGTTCGGGTCGATCGGTGAATCGCCTCTGTCTGCTGCCATAACCACCACCGTAAAACAGCCGTGAGCTGCAGTGATGGACGCATTGCTGCGCACTGCTATGCACTGACATGCGCAGCAATGTAGGCTGATCGACGGAAAACGAAGACCCCGGCGACGGGTGGAGCCGTCCCGGGGCATGGCCAACGCTTCGAAGGAGCGTCAACATGCTGGACCTTACCGTCCGGACCCTCGCCTGGATCCTGACTCTTTGCACCCCCCGCCCGAGGGGCCGCCACCGCCTCGGCACCCTGCCACCCCTCCGCTACCTCCCCGCCCCGCCAACTCCCCGCCTCCAACGCGCACGCCGCCGCGCCGCCTACCTGGCCACCCTCGGCATCGACGTAGGCCCGACCCATATCCACGGCGTACGACTCCCGGCGGCCACCCGATGACCCGCCCGGCGCTCCGCATGTGCGCCCACTGCGAACGCACCACGGAGGAACCGGTCCTGGTCCACGAGGTCCACGCGCCGACGGGCCCTGGCTTCAATGTGTACGCCTGCCCGGACTGCGCGGTGCACTACCCGCCGCCGACGGACGTACTCGAGTTCCTGGCCGGCGGAAGGCCGGAGTCATTGCCATGCACGTCGGCGCATCCACCGTGCGCGTGCCCGAGATGCAGAACCCGGCGATAGCAAAGCGAAACACATCGACACCCCGACGCCCTCGGACGCCCCTCCCCCAACGCGTCCGAGGGCGTCGCCCGTTCGGGCACGATCAGGACACAGGTCACATCCACAAGCGCCCCCATACGACCGGAATTGCCCCCGTTCACAGGCAAGTTCGCTCTGGCGAAACCCGGAACCCCACCGATACCGTCAGACCTCTTGACTGAACTTATTTCTCACGGGGAGTTCACTGTGAAGCGCCGCTCTTTGCCCGTTGCTGCCGCGCTGGCGGCGACGGCGGCACTGCTGTTGACCGCCTGCGGTAGCGGGGACGACGAAGCCAGCGACAACGACAAGATCGCCGGCGCGGGCCAGGGATCGGAGTCACCGAAGGCCTCGGCGTCAGCCTCGGGAGCACCGGCGGAGGACAAGCCGGACGGGGTGGATGTGTCGCTGCCCAAGGACATGGATCTGACCATGGTCTTTGACTGGGACAAGCCGAAAGACAAGAACGAGGCGGCGGCGATGGAGGATGCCGCGAACTTCCTCCGCGCCATCTACCGGGGCATCGACAAACGCACGACCAAGGACGCAGCCGTCGTCATGTACGCCACAGGTGACGGGCTTCACTACGCGGAGACCCAGATCAACACCTGGATCAAGGGCGGCTGGACGGCGACCGGCACGGAGCGCCACTACGACGTCAACACCCGGTCCACCACGAACAGCCAGGCCGTGGAGGTGGCGTTCTGCGTGGACTCGAGCAAGTTCTATGGCAAAGAGATCAAGACGGGGAAAGTCCTGAAGACCGAGCCCAGCCTCGCCGACTTCGACTACTTCAAGATCATCATGACCAAGGCGCCCACGGCCGACAGCTTGTGGCAGGCATCGAAGGTGTACGTCCAGACCAAGGCGGCGAAGTGCCAGTGAGCGGATCGCGACGCATACGGCTCGGCGCCACGGCCGTGTTCCTGGCTCTCGGCATCCTCGTCCTCACGGAACCTGCCTACGCGGCAGGGCCGGCAGGCAAGGACGAGGGCGCGTCCACGGAGCAGTCAGGCGGCGGCAACGGCAAAACCATCTACGCCGCCGCGAAGATCCAGTACTCCGGCTCCGTCGCCAAGGGCGGCGGCGCGGGCAACGTAACGTCCTCGGACGTCAACTGGACGCCCCCGCCCTGCTGGTACGCCCCCTACCTCGGCGCCAAGGACTTCAAGGCAAAGATGTCCAAGGACATCGAGAGCCAGATGAACACCCCCGGTATGGGCGGTCACGCGGGCGCGGCGCTGAACGAACTGCAGAACCACTACGAGGACGAGTACGGCTGGACCGACACCCCCGGTTACAAGGACTACAACGTCGACAAGGACGGCGAGGGGATGTTCTGGGCCGCGGTCGAGAACCCCAACGAGCCGGACATCCTCAAGCGGAGCTCGTGCAACGACATCCCGTTCTGGGTCGACAACGGCGAAGCCCCGCCGCCCCAGTACGAGGAGGCGATCACCCCGGAGATCCTCGCGGCGCTCGCGTACCAGCACATGGAGTTGCCCGACACCGAGGTCACGCTCGCACCCGAGGCCGTCACCAAGGTGAACCTGCCGACCTGGGCCTGGCTCGACAAGGCCGTCTTCGACGAGGTCCAGGCGACGGCGGCCATCAACGTCCCCGGCTTCAACATCCAGGCAACGACCACCGCGAAGCCTGTGTCTCTGAAGCTGGAGCCGGGTACCAAGGACGCCCAGACCTACCCGGCCTCCGGTGAGTGCACCATCAACGCCGACGGCTCCATCGGCGAGCCCTACGCCAAGGGCAAGGCCGACCAGACCCCGCCCTGCGGCCTCAAGTACCTCCGCTCCTCGGGCGACGGCACCTACAAGCTCCGCGCGACCATCACCTGGGAAATCGCCTGGACCGGCACGGGCGGCGCCGGCGGCGACCTCCCCAACGGCACGTTCGGCAACGAACAGGCCGTCACCGTCCAGGAGATCCAGGCCGTCAACCGCTGATCACAGAACCGCCACACGCCGGGGGGAGGGGCCTGAATGTCCGACTCAGACCTTACGGTCGACTACGAGTTTCTCGCCGAGTCCGAGAAAAAGCTCGGCCAGCTCAAGAAGACGTTCAAGGACATTGAGAACCGTCGCGACGATATGCGCGAGCACTGGGGTTCCGGAAAAATTGCCGACGTCATGGAAGATTTTGTCGACAACTGGGACGACTACCGCACCAAGCTCCTCGAAAGCATCGACACCGTCGGTCAAATGGTGGCCGGCACCAAGAAGGCATTCGAGGATCTCGACAACCAGCTGGCCAAGCGCGAGAAGAAGCAGAAGAAGTGACGCCTACATCCAAGCGCCGCCCGCTGGACTGGCAGCCGCTACGTGAGTCCGACCCGGTACCCGGAGACCCGGAGGAGATCCGCGCCGAGGTCACCCACATGGTGTCGGTCGCCCAGAAACTGAGAGACCAAGCCAAGAACCTCCAGACGATCAGCCACGAGGACAAACTCAAGGGTAAATACGCCAAGGGCCTTCGGGAGGAATCCTCCACACTGGAGAAACACATGCGGGAGGTGGCCAGCCGTTACGAGCGCGTCCATAGTCATCTCACCACCTGGTCCAACGAGTTGGAGGACTTCCAGACCGAGGCCGACAAAGTCCTACGCCGCGCCAAGGACCGACAGGACGAGCTCGAGGCCGAAAAAGCCAAGGAGGCCAAGGAGTCCGACTCCGGCGACAAGAGCACCCCCAAGCCCTCCGTCAGCGGAACCGACCACGATCCGTATGTGACGTACCGGAATCAGCTGAACACGATCACCGGTGATCGCGACAGCCGGGCCGACCACCATGAAGGCAAGATCCGCGCGGAAATCGAAGACATCATCGAGGACTCGTGGTGGGACGACGTAAAGGGCTGGGTCCATGACCACGCGGACGGCATCAAGGCCTTCATGGATGTTCTCGGCTGGGTCGCGACGGTCGCTGGCTTCCTGGCGCTCGCCATTCCCGGCTTGAACCTGCTCGTCCTTGGCATCGCGGCGCTCACCATCGGACTCAGACTCCTATTGGTGGCATCCGGCGACGCCACCTGGACGGATGTCATCTTCGACGTCGTGGGTGGGCTGCTCGTCGTGGGGGGCCTCGGGGCTGCCGCGAAGCTCGCGAGTGGCGCCAAGGCCACCGTGGGTGCCGCTCAGGCAGCCCGGACCGCTGGCCTGAGCCGAGGGCTCGGGGGCGTCAAGGGCATCCTGGACGACACGGGGCGGCTGATGACCAAACTGCCGCAAGGGGCTGGGCGGCAGGCTCTCGGAGCGGCCCGGAACGCGATGCGCAAGTCCATCTCCCAGAATGTCGGCCTGGTGGCCAAGGGGCCGCTGAGGGTCAGCCCGTTGTCGACGCTGGTGCACCTCGGCGACAAGGAGATGGCCGGCATGGCGAAGATGCTGCAGGCGAACAAGGCCACCTTCCCGGCGGCCGCGGGTGCTGCGGCGGACAAGGCGTACAGGTCCTACCAGGCGAGCCTCGGTATCGCCTGGACCGGCATGGGGATGGACGTCATGGACAAGACGCTCGGAAAGAGCGACCTGACAAGCTGGACCCACGAGAACGCCGGTACCGGCGAGAAGCCGTACAACGCGGCGTACTCGGACTGGAAGGACAACACCCTGAAGCCCGCCCCCGACACCCACTGGTGAGGAATGACCATGGACCTGAACTCGGCGCATCGCATTGCCGAGGCCGAAGCCGCCCGCACCGGGCTCGGCACCGGCCCAAACCGGCGGCTCCGGCTGACACTGATCATCGGGATGCCGCTGTTCCTGCCGGTATTGGGAATCATGATCCTGGTGCCGAAGTCCCTGATGAATGACGTGCTCTACGTCTATGAGGCCGGGATTGTCGGCTGTCTCCTGCACTACGTCTGGGTGTTCGTGAAGTACCCGCGGCACGCGGGCCGTCCGCCCTACCTCACCCGGGATCTGGCCATGGGGGGCGGCTTCTTCCTGCCTTCGCTGTTCTTCGGCTTCTGGCCGGGCATGATCGCTGCTCCGGCGTGGGCGCTTTTCGTGGGCGTTGCCTACGCCCTGGAAGTGAAGCGGGGGCGCAATGGCCACCGCTGAGCACCGCCGGCCCCCGAACGGTTTCAACCTGGTGCCGCCGCCCGGCTGGGACGTGATTCCCCTGCGCAGGGGCACGAAGGAAGCGATGGACCGCATCGTCCGAAAGGCCGTCGCACAATTGCCGGTCGGCTTTCCCAAGGACGACATTCCGAAGGCCCGGCTGAAGCTCACCCAGGAGATGGAGAAGGTCGTCCGCCGGGCCAGCGCCAAAGGGGGTATGACCCTCTATCTCCCCACCGAACGCCTCCACGGCATCGCGCTGCCGGTTTCGTTCGTGGCTTCGGAGCCGATCGAGATCCCCCGGGTCAGGCCCAACAACGGCCCGGAAGCGGTCCTGGCCGCGCTCGCCTCCGAGATCCCCGGTGCCGAGACGCGAGAACTCGACGACACCGCGGCCCTGCGCTCGGAGCGAGACGTACCCGCCAACGCGGCGCAGGGCGTCGACGTCGCTCACCGCCGGGTCGAGTACTTCGTTCCCGTCCCGGACAGCGCCCCCGACCAGTACCTCGCCTTCTCCTTCAGCGCCCTGATCGCCCCTGGCTCGGATCCCGCCTTCTACGACACCCTCGTGGAGTTGTTCGATGCCGTGATGGGCACCTTCCGCTGGAGCTACGCCTGAAGGCTCCCTTCCGCCGTGCCCCCGAAGAAAGAGACCACCCATGTCCGAAGGCACCCTGTGGAGCACCGACCTCGGCGCCCCGCTCCACATCGACACGGATGCCGACCCAGACCTCTGGGGCTATCTTCACCTCCAGATCGACAAGAAGACCTTCAAGGAATGGCTGGACCTGCATCTGACCGGCCTGGCCGCCGTCCACGACGTCGAACTCACCCGCAAACTGCGGCGTTTCCACAAGAATTTCTACGAGCAGACGATCGCCACGCTCCGGGACAAGCTCCAGGCCGACGAGGCGTTCGTCTACCACCCCGTCCCACTGACCTACATGCCGCTGGTGATGCACGCCACCCGCCTCCACTGCGAGGCGCGTGACGCGGCCTCCTGCGAGGGAGTCACGGGGCTCACGGTGCCGCACCCCGAGATCCCCGAGTGGCAACAGCGAACCGGCAGCGTGCCGTTCACCTCTCCGCACCTTGGCGCGAACGGGGTCCGCGTCACCCGCTCCTACCCTGCGGACAGCACCATCATGATGACCTCGGTGACGTACCACTGGCACACCCCGCCCGGCCTCCCCGACGTCCTGCTCCGCGGCCACCACGACGATCCGGAAGTGATCGCCGCCGCAATGGAGGCCCTGGACGACTTCGCGCGAACGCTCCGGCTTCCCGGGACGGCCCCCTGAGCCGGCCTCCCGCGACCCCACTGCTCTAAGCCACACGGAGACACAGACATGGCAGGGTCCACCAAGCCCCGACGCCGCAGAGCATCCGCACCCGCGCTGCGCTACGAACGGCGATCCGGCAAACCGGGCTCCGCCGGCAGGGATGAGACGAAGGGCGAATGGGCTTTCGGCTGTCTGCTGTTCCTCGGCTTCGTGGCGATCATCGTCCTGTTGGCCGTCCTTGACCGGCTCTGGGGCGACGGCACATGGCAGTGGGCGGCCAGGTCCTGGCCTGGCGGCGCGTACGGCTTCGCGGCCTGCGTCGGTGTGGTCGGGCCGTGCGTGCTCGGCCTGTCGCTGTTCTGTCTGGGCCGGATGCGGTGGAGGTCCTGGCGGGTGCATCCGGGGAGCACCGTGCTCAGTACCGGGGCGGCCATCGTCAGCCTGGCTGCGCTCGTGCCCTACGTGGCCCTCGTCTTCAACGCCCAGGACACCGGGAAGTGGGGCAGGGGACGCGACACACCGCCCAGTTGGGTGTTCCGGAACTTTCCCTGGCTCTGGTCAGTCGGTCTGCTCGGCACCGTCGCCGCGCTGGCAGCAATCGCCTGCGCCCTGGTCTTGTACAACCGCCGACAGCGAACGTCGTAGGTCGTCTCCTCGCGCGGTCCCGCTATCCCCGCCGAGCCGCCCGGCTCTTCCCCTTCCCCTTCTTGCGCAGCCTCCGCAGCCGCTCCCGCTCACCGGCCCGGCGTCGCTCGGCGCGCACGCTGCGGACCCGATACAGCGCGTAGCCCACCAGCGCCGCAGTGCCCAGGCAGGTGACGAGCGCGCTGCCCGTCCCCGGGATGTACTCGCAACCGTCACGGTACGAAGGGCAGTTCCTGCCGGGCAGGGAAGCGATGATGTACAGCACCGCACCGAATGCCGCGCCGACGCACACCGTGAGGCCGGCCATGCGTCCCGCACGCGCCGGCAGCGACTCGCTGCGAGGGCGCTCCAAGAGCTGCCGGGCACCGAGTGAGCCGAGTACCACGAGCAGACCGCAAGCCACGCCGAACCCTCGTGCTCCACCAGGCCAGTTGAGCACTGTCGGAGCCGAGGTCCGTACGAACCACTTCCAAGCGCCCATGGTCACGACGAACACGAATCCGAGGGCGATCAGGGCCAGCGCCACTCCGGCGAACATGAACCCGTCCCGGACACGGAACTCCGCCTCCGGCTCACTCATCCCCGGTCACTTCCAGTGCAGCGTGCCCGCGACCGTGTCGAACAGTTCCACCATCTGGTCGGCGAGCTGATCGATGGGCGTGGAGAAGTTCAGCAGCAGCCAGCGTGTGGTGGTCGGGATGGGCACGTAGTACGTGAGGGTGGTGGTCGGCAGGGTGTTGCCCAACTGGCGTGCGGGGTCGGCCACTTCGCGGCGGCGTTGGCGTACCGCCTTGCCGGCGACGGCCAGGTCCACCACGCCGATCTCGCCGTTGTTCCCGCGGCTCCGGTCGGCCAGGTGCTCGGCCAGTGCCTCGGCGTCCGAGGTCTCCGGCCACTCGTCGGGGCCAGGAACGCTGATGAGCAGCGAGGACGCCAGGGGAACGGGACCGACGGCCATCGTGGAGAGGTAGAGCTCCGTGCCGCCGACCTGGTAGGCGTCCTTCGCCTTGCGCTGGAGGTCCTGCATGAACTGCTTCTTCAGCAGCGGGGCGTTGTCCTGACCGCGGAACGTCAGCTCGGCGAGGGCGATGATGCCCCGGTCGCGCTCCTCCGGGTCGAGCGAGAGCTGGAACCAGCCGTCCGGGACGACGACGTTGTAGTCCGTGGGTGCCGAGGAGAACTGGTCGGCCGTCCTCATGCCGTACCCCCCTCGGTGGGACCCGTCGGCAGCGGGGTGATCCGCATCGTCCGGACCGCCTCGTCGGCCAGCTCGGCGATCTGCTCGGTGACGGCGATCTTCTCCCAGGTCACCGTGACGACGATGAGGCTCTGCATGTCGGGCGGGAAGACGGCGTACTTGATGAATTCGGTCAGCTTCCGGCCGAAGCCGAGCATGCGCTTGGCCTGGAGCATGGCCTGGATCCGTACGGCGGGTCCGGCGGCCAGTTCGAGATGGGTGATCTCGGGGGTGCCTGTGACCTGTGCGTTTCCCCACTCCAGAAGCAGCGGGATGACCTCGTCCGCGCCGGGACGCGGCACGCCCTCGTCGCCGTAGGAGTCGACCATGAGGTTGGCCAGGGCCTCCCCCGCCTCGGAGTAGTACGCCGCCGCGAGGGTGGGCACGTCGTCGTTGAGGTCGACGGCCCGCTCGACCATGTCGTCGAAGACCGCGCTCTTCTCGATCTCCAGACCGAGCGGGTTGAGCCGGTTCACGACCTCCGTTGCCAGCGCCTTGGCCTCGGCCTTGGTGCCTTCGCGCAGCGTCAGATCGATCCAGCCCGGCTGGAACTCAAAGGTGCACTCGAAAGTCTCGTCCAGCGGGGCCGGATCCTCCGGTGCGGTCATGCTCGGTCCTTTCGTGCGGGTATGGACGCTCCGTCGAGCACGGGATCAGCCACCGATACCGACCATCTTCTGGAGGTTTCCGTCCAGGCTCAGCCCGCCCAGGGTAATACCGGCCCCGACGATGGACAGACGGCTGGCCGACTTGGAGATCTGATTGATGGCGTTGGCATCGAATTGGCTGCCCAGGGCCGCGGTTCCCATTTTGATCGATTTCAGGTCGGACGCGACACCGGGATCGGCCATGGAGAATGACTTGGGGAGTCCCTTGAGCGCGCTTCCCCCACCACGCAGACCCAATTCGTTCTTGGCCGCGGCCCAGTTTCCACCGCCGGGCTTCAGCGTCTTCAGGTTCTTCGCCCACGCGGCCTTCGAGAAAGGCTCCGTGAAGGGCTCCTTGAGCGACTTCAGGATGTCGCCCTTTCCGAGCTTCAAGTCCTTTCCGGCGGCCCGCCGCAGATTCTTGTTGGCCCGGCTGACCTGACGTGCGGTGCGCGCGACTCCGGCCTTGCCGAGCCTTCCCAGAGTCCCCTTCGCGAACTTGCCCGCGATCTTGGAGAAGCCCTTTCCGACACCCATCATCAGGAATCCGAGGGCCGCCATTCCGACATCCATCCAGTCGGCGTTGCCCTGGGCGACCTGGACGAGTGTGGCGATGAAGTTGATGAGGGTCGCGATCATGGCGATGGCGCCCAGCACACCGGCCAGGGCCTGTCCGATCACCGGGATCCAGCCGACGATCAGCGAGAGGATTCCGCATACCGTGGCGACCCAGGAGGTGATCTCCGCGATGCTGTCGGTCAGGGTCTCCCAGAACCCGTCCTTCAGGGAGTCATGGTTGATGACCGCGTCCAGGGACTCACGTGCGCGCTTGGCGGCGGCGTCACGGATCCTCTTGGCCTCGTTGATCTTCTCCCGTGCGGCCTCGATCTCGTCACCGGCCGCGTTCCGCTTCGCCTCCAGGTCCTTGCGGTCCTTGTCGACGTCCTCTTTCTTGCGGTCCTTGCCGGACAGACCGTCGATGCTCTTCTGCGACGCGCTCTTGCGTTCGTCGGCTTCCTTCGCGTCCTTGAGGGCGGCGTCGGCGATCTCCTGGGCGCGGTTGAGGTCGGAGGCGTAGTTCTTCGCGCCGGCGGTCACCTTGTCCTGGTATCCACCGCCCACTTCGTCGACCCGGCTGCCGATCGCCGTGGCGGCGGTGTCGTACCTCTTGAAAACCGCCTCGAGTTTCTTGACGTTGCCCGAGGCCTTTTCGCGGAATTCCTTGCCGGCCTTGCTGTCCCAGGCCTCGACCTCGGCGACGGCCTTCAGGTTGCGGATCTGCCGTTCGACCTCGTCGGCCGTCTTGCGCAGCGTCTTGCCCAGGGACGCCATGCGGTCGGCGTCTCCGGGTATGGGGTCACTGTCCGCGACCGGGTGCCAGTCGCGTGGGCGTCCAGCCATCGGTCAGTTCCCCTTCTTCGGATCCTGGGCATCACGAAGTGCCTGGGCCAACTGATGGTCGATGTCCTCGTACGCCTGCCCCGCGGCCTTGGCTATCTGGGCCAGCACGTCGATCTCCTCCGTCAGCCTCTTTCGGCTGAGCTTCCAGTTGTCGGCGAAGTCCCCGAACTTGTCGGCGAGATCGCCGTTCCCGAAGTCGTCCTCGTACTTGCCGCCCAGATCCTCCAGGCCGTCGAACGCCTTCTTGATATTGCCGAGCCCTTTGCCCATTTCCTTGATCACTTCAAGGTCGAGCCGCTGATCGCTCTCGCCCGCCACGGCGCCCCCATCATGTCGATCCGCCGGCCCGAGCCGGCACCCCGTTGAAAACAGCCCGGCGACAGACAGCCCGGTGCGACAGGACGTTCATGTCCCGTCGCACCGAGCTGTGCCGCCCTAGGCGGGTTCAGCCCTTGGCGCTCTTCGCCAGCTGGTCGTCCAGGTCCTCGTACGCCTTCTTCGCGTTGGTGAGGAACTTGGACAGACCCTCCAGACCCTTGACGGTCTTCGCCGCGCCCTTGGTGAAGTCCTTGATGGACTCGTCGTAGGCGCCCGAGGCCTTCGTGGTGGTGAAGCCGTTGGCGACGAGCTCCTCGACACCCTTCTCGATGGACTTCAACATGTCTTCCATGTCGCCCATCGCCTTGATGAGGTCGTTGGCCTTCTTCTCCATCTCGGAATAAGTAAGGTCTGTGTCCTTGGCCATGACGGCTCTCCCTCCCGTTGCGGTCGCCGCAGGGCCATCCCCGTGGCTCGACTGATGCGATCGGGCCGGACATCACCGGCCGTCCGCATGAGCAAAGATCTTACGGGTGGGGCTGTTGGGATGACAGGGACGTCCGGCAACGGAAGCGTGAACCACTGCACATCCCGGGAGCGTCCCAGTCCTGTGAAGCCCGTGTGCAGCCCGTTGCGCAGGGGAAAGGAGCGCCGGTTAAGGTCACTCCCACTGTGTTCACTCACCTTGTGTTCAGCGTTGCGGGGGCGGCCTCAGCCCAGCGAGGAGGACGAACGTGCGCCTGAGTCTGACCGTCGTCGACCCGATCGGCGGGGCCGGCGCCGACGTGGTGCTCGACGCCGATCCGGAGTCGTCGGTCGGCGACATCACCCGGGAGCTGGCGCGGCACGTCGGTCTCGACGGCGGCGCGCAGATCATCCCCATCGGCGGACACGTCGGCGGGCAGGCGAACCCCGGGGGCGCACCGCTGGCCTACGTCGACGGCTATCCCCTGGACCCCGACGCGAACATCGTCGGTTCCGCGCTGCGCGAGGGCGCCGTCGTCAGCCTGCACGATCCGGCCGGCTGTCTGCTCGGTGAGCCGACCGGGATCGTCGAGTTCCGGGTGGCCGGCGGCCCCGCCGCGGGCGCCGTGCACCGGCTCGGCGTGGGACGGTACGACATCGGCAGCGGTCCGGCCGCGCCCCTGCGTATCGAGGATCCCGAACTCGCCGCGCGCGCGGCCACCTTGTCCATCGCCATCGACGGCGCGTGCGATGTCACCCTGCACGGCGTCGACAAGAAGGACGCCTCCAAGAAGAAGGACGACGACGACAGCGACCGTCCCCGTCTCGACGGCGAGGACTTCGACGGCGGCTCCTGGCCCCTCGGTTCCCAACTCGCCCTCGGCAACACCCTTTTGGAGATCGACGGCTACAGCCCGCCGAACGCGGCGCTGAAGTGGTCGGAGGACGGCGCCGGGCTCGACTACAACCGGCCTCCGCGGCTGCGCCCGGCGGAGCGCAAGACACAGTTCCGGCTGCCCTCTCCTCCCAGGGACTACGAGGCACGGCCGCTGCCCTGGCTGATGGCGCTGTTCCCGCTGGTCGGCGCCGTGGTCTCGGTCATGATCTTCGGCCGCTGGTACTACATGATCATGGCGTTGATGAGCCCCCTGATGCTCTTCGGCAACTACTTCATGGACAAGAAGCACGGGCGCAAGTCCCATGCGAAGCAGGTCAAGGAGTACAAGGAGACCAAGGAGCGGATCGAGAAGGACGCCGAGGACGCGCTGCGTCTGGAGCGGCTGGACCGGCGCAGGGCCATCCCCGACCCGGCCGCCGTCCTCGCCTTCGGCACCGGGCCCCGTACCCGGCTGTGGGAGCGGCGGCGTACCGACGCCGACCACCTGCTCCTGCGCGTGGGCACCGGCCGGGTCCGCTCCGAGGTCGTCCTCGACGACCCCGAACAGGACGAGCACAAGCGTCAGGTCACCTGGAAGATCCAGGACTCGCCCGTCGCCCTGCCGCTGCGGGATCTCGGGGTCGTCGGTATCGCCGGTCCCGGTGACTCCGCCCAGGCGCTCGGGCGGTGGGTCGTCGCCCAGACCGCCGTGCTGCACAGCCCGATGGACGTGCAGTTCTATGTGCTCACCGAGAACGAGGCACACCCGCGCTGGGACTGGGTGCGCTGGCTGCCGCACGCCCGTCCGTCGAGTGGCCAGGACGTCAACGTCCTGATCGGGACGGACGCCGAGACCGTCGGCGCGCGCGTCGGCGAGCTGACCCAGCTGCTCGACGCCCGGCAGAAGGCCCTCAAGGAGAACAACAACAGCGGCGGCGGTCCCGCGTTCTCCGACCCGGACATCGTCGTCGTATGGGACGGGTCGCGGCGGCTGCGGTCGATGCCGGGTGTCGTACGGCTGCTGCGGGAGGGCCCGGCCGTGGCCGTCTACGCGATCTGTCTGGACGAGGAGGAGCGGTTCCTGCCCGGCGAGTGCCAGGCGTACGTCGTCGCCGAACCGCGGCGCCTCGAGGAGACCGCCGCCGCTTCGGCGATGGGCGTGCCGCAGGCCTCGGCCGGCGGCTTCCCCTCCTTCCAGGCCTGGCACCAGGGCGCCGGGCAGGACCGGCAGGACACCGAGCAGGCCCTCGAACTGCGGCTGCGGGTCGAGCAGACCGGCTCCCGCCGCAGGACCGACGTCCGGCCCGACTTCGTCTCCGCCGCCTGGTGCGCACGGCTGTCCCGGTCGCTGTCGCCGCTGCGGGACATCAGCGGCGAGACCGAGGACTCCGCGCTCCCGTCCTCCAGCCGGCTCCTCGACGTGCTCCAGCTGGAACCGCCGACGCGCGACGACATCGCCGCGCGCTGGCGCATGGGCGGGCAGTCCACCATGGCGGTCATCGGCGAGTCGTACGACGGTCCCTTCGGCATCGACCTGCGGCGCGACGGCCCGCACGGACTCATCGCCGGTACGACCGGTTCGGGTAAGTCGGAGCTGCTCCAGACGATCGTGGCCGCGCTCGCCGTCGCCAACACCCCCGAGAACATGACGTTCGTCCTCGTGGACTACAAGGGCGGATCCGCCTTCAAGGACTGCGTCAAGCTCCCGCACACCGTCGGCATGGTCACCGACCTCGACGCCCACCTCGTCGAGCGCGCCCTGGAGTCGCTGGGCGCGGAGCTGAAGCGGCGCGAGCACATCCTCGCCGCTGCCGACGCCAAGGACATCGAGGACTACCAGGACCTGGTGCGCCGGGACCCGTCCCACGCGCATGTGCCCCGACTGCTCATCGTCATCGACGAGTTCGCGTCCATGGTCCGTGACCTGCCCGACTTCGTCACCGGCCTGGTCAACATCGCCCAGCGAGGCCGCTCCCTCGGCATCCACCTCCTGCTGGCCACCCAGCGGCCCAGCGGTGTCGTGTCGCCCGAGATCCGCGCCAACACCAACCTGCGGATCGCGCTGCGCGTGACCGACGCCGGTGAGTCGACCGACGTCATCGACGCGCCCGACGCCGGTCACATCGCCAAGAGCACCCCCGGTCGCGCGTACGTCCGTCTCGGCCACGCCTCTCTCGTCCCCTTCCAGTCGGGCCGCGTCGGCGGCCGCCGCCCGGGTGCCGCCGATCCCACCGCGCTCGCGCCGTGGGCCGGTCAGCTGGCCTGGCAGGACCTGGGCCGGGCCGGGCTCAGCAAGCCCAAGTCCGAGGCCCGCGAGGACGACGAGATCACCGACCTCAAGGTGCTGGTGGACGCCGTACGGGAGGCCAACCAGGCGCTGGGCATCCCGGCTCAGCACTCCCCGTGGCTGCCCGCCCTGGACGAGACGCTGCTGCTGGACGAGATTCCCGCGGTGCAGGGCCGGGGGTCGCTGCCGGCGGCGCCGTACGGCATCGAGGACCTGCCGTCCGACCAGGCCCGCCGCCCGGTCGTGGTCGACTTCTCCACGTTCGGGCACCTGCTCGTCGCCGGCGCCCCGCGCAGCGGCCGCTCGCAGGTGCTGCGGACGATCGCCGGTTCCCTGGCCCGTACGTTGTCCAGCGCCGATGTCCATCTGTACGGCATCGACTGCGGCAACGGCGCCCTGAACGCGCTGACCAGCCTGCCGCACTGCGGTGCGGTGGTCAGCCGTAACCAGCAGGAGCGCGTCATCCGGCTCTTCAGCCGGCTGACCGGTGAACTCAACCGCCGCCAGGAGCTGTTGGCGGAGAAGGGTTACGCCGACATCGGCGAGCAGCGTTCCTTCGCCGCCGAGGACGAGCGGCTGCCGCACATCGTGGTGCTGCTCGACCGCTGGGAGGGCTGGCTGCCCACGCTCGGCGAGTACAACCACGGTGATCTCACCGACCAGGTGATGGCGCTGATGCGGGAGGGCGCGAGCGTCGGCCTGCATCTGGTGATCACCGGCGACCGCCAGCTGCTGACGGGGCGGATCTCCTCCCTGACCGAGGACAAGTACGGTCTGCGTCTGGCGGACCGCGGCGACTTCTCGATGCTGGACATCAACGCCCGCAAGATCCCCGAGGAGATCCCGCCCGGCCGCGGGTACGCCAGCGAGACGGCCACGGAGACCCAGTTCGCGCTGCTGGCCGAGGACACCACCGGTCAGGGCCAGGCCGCGGCGCTCGTCGCGATCGGCGAGGCCGCGGCCGCGCGGGACGCCGAACTGCCGCGCTCGCGCCGCCCGTTCCGGGTGGACGTGCTGCCCAGCCGGATCTCCTTCGCCGATGCCTGGGCGATGCGCGACCCGGCGGCCGGTGCCTCGCCGCTCTGGTCCCTGGTGGGTGTCGGCGGCGACGAGCTCACCGCCTTCGGCCCCGATCTCTCCCAGGGCGTCCCGGCGTTCGTGATCGGCGGGCCCGCGAAGTCCGGACGCAGCACGGTGCTGCTGAACATCGCGCGGTCCTATCTCGCCCAGGGCGTACGGCTGATCCTCGCGGCCCCGCGCCCGTCCCCGCTGCGGGAACTGGAGGGGCAGGAAGGTGTTCTGAAGGTCTTCACGGGCCGGGACATCGACGAGGACGAGATGGAGGAGCTCATCGGCTCGGCCAGCCCGGAGCAGCCGATCGTCACCCTGGTCGACGACGCGGAGGTGCACGACGACTGCGACGCCGAGGACATCTTCAAGCGCATCGTGGAGCGCGGCGTCGAGGAGGGCCTCGCCGTCGTCATCGCCGGTGACGAGGAGGAGATCTGTGACGGCTTCTCCGGCTGGCAGGTCGACATGAAGAAGGCCCGGCGCGGCATCCTGCTGTCCCCGCAGGACAGTTCCGCGGGCGAGCTGATCGGCATTCGCACGAACCGGAGCATGGTCGGCGGCCAGATCACACCGGGCAAGGGCATGCTGCACCTGGGTACCGGGGAGCACATGACCGTCACGACGCCGACGTAGCGAACCGGGGACGCGAAGGGGCCGCGGGACGCATCACCGTCCCGCGGCCCTTTCGGCTTTCCGGACAGCCCTCGCTCTCGGACATCTCAGCCCGCCGTCAGCCGACCTTCGACATCCGCGCCTCGGGGTTCCCCTCCGCCGCGCTCTCCGAGACGTACTTCAGATCGCCCCCCACCGACTCCAGCCGCACCGTGTGAGCCGCCGGGTTGCAGCCGCCGTGGTTGCCCTTCGCGCCCACGGAGGTCGCCACGAGACCGGTCTTCGTCACTTCCTTCAGGGTGAGTACGTCGTTGCAGACACCGCCGAAGATGTCCGTCTGCCTGAGCTTGCCCAACTCCTCGCCCACGGCGGCCTCTTCGACGGTCAGCCGGAAGGTGCCCATGGGAATGCCGGAGCCGCTGCCCTGCCCTTCCCACGTGCCGAGGTAGGCGTCCGGGACCACCTGCTCCGGCGGCTCGGCCGTGCCGGAGTCCTCGGCCGAGGGCAGCGCCGAGGTCGAGGTGCCGGGCGTGGCGTAGGAGGAGTCCGAACCCGCGCTGCCCGCGTCGTCGTTGTGCCCGCCCGGCATCAGGTCGAACACCAGCACCGACCCCACCGTCACCGCCGCCAGCGCCCCCGCCACGGCGAGCGCGACCGTGCAGCTCATCCGCCGGCCGCGGCCTTCCACCCCGGGCGCCGAGGTGGCCGCCACGGAGACGGTGAGCCTGCCCGGGCGGGCGTCGGACGGCGGAACGGCGTCATGGGGTCCGGGCCCGCGCGGCTCGGGCACGGCGCCGGACTGATGGCCCCCGGGGGCGAAGTCGGGTGGCGCCGGCGTGGACAAGGACGGCGCGACCACGGCGGCGGGCCCGGACACGGCCCCCGGCATGACCGGCGGCGGCCCGAACTCCCCGGCCGTCGGCGCACCGGCGGCGGCCCCGGCCGTCGGAGCCACGGCTCCCGCCGCCTCCCCCACCGACGCGCTGCTGAATCCCACGGGGCCGGAGGGGGCCTCCCCGGACGCCTCCAGGTTCAGCAACCGCACCGCGCCCCGGCTCACCTGCTCCACCAGTGCCCCCGGCAGCCACCCGCCGGCCACCAGCCGTGCCGCGCCCTCCGGGGCCAGCCGTCGGGCCAGCTCGCCCGGGGTCGGCCGGGTTCCCGGCGTCTTGGCGAGGCACTCCGCCGCCAGTTCCCGCAGCTCTCCGCGCAGCGCGCCGAGTTCGGGCTCCTCGTGTACGACCTTGTAGAGCAGGGACGCCGAGGAGTCCCCGGGGAACGGCGGTTCGCCGGTCGCCGCGTACGCCAGCACCGCGCCCAGCGAGAAGACGTCGGCCGCCCCCGTGATCTTCTTCCCGAGGATCTGCTCGGGCGACATGTAGCCGGGCGAGCCGATGGAGACACCCGTCGACGTCAGGGACGCCGTGCCGTCCACGGCCCGTGCGATCCCGAAGTCGATCAGTAGCGGGCCGTCCAGGGTCAGCAGCACGTTCGACGGCTTCACATCCCGGTGCACGAGACCCAGTTCGTGCACCGCCGCCAGCGCCTCGGCCAGCCCCGCCCCGAGCACCCGTACCGAGTGCTCGGGCAGCGGGCCCCCGTCCGCCACCGCGGCCGACAGGGACGGTCCCGCCGCGTAGGCCGTGGCCACCCACGGCACCGCCGCGTCCGGGTCCGCGTCCAGAACCGGTGCCGTCCAGGCGCCGCCGACCCGCCGGGCCGCCTCGACCTCGCGCCGGAAACGGGCGCGGAACTCCTCGTCGAGGGCGAAGTGCGGATGCACGATCTTGACGGCGACCGTACGGCCGCCGGCACTGCGCCCCAGGTAGACCCGGCCCATACCGCCGGAGCCGAGCCGGCCGAGCAGGCGGTAGGGCCCGACGCTGGTCGGTTCGTCGACTGCGAGCGGCTGCATGCTGCCTCCCCCATAAGGTTCAGATGCAGGTTAGGGCTGGAGCAGTTCCACCTTCACGTCCGCGGGGAAACCCGTCGTCGGCCCCACCCGCCGCGCGAACTCCGCGACCGCCTCCAGCTGCGGTCCCCCGAAGCGGAAGTCGAGGGTGGTGAAGTACCGCTCCAGGACCTGCTCGTCGAACTCCTCCCAGCGTGCCGCCTGTTCGGCGACCTTGCCGACCTCGTCGAGCGAAAGGTTCCGGGAGGCGAGGAAGGCCTCGTGGACCTTGCGGGTGATCACCGGTTCGCGTTCCAGATAGTCCTTGCGCGCCGCCCAGACCGCGAAGACGAACGGCAGGCCGGTCCACTCCTTCCAGAGCGCGCCGAGGTCATGCACCTCGAGGCCGTACTTCGGGCCGTCGAGCAGGTTCGCCCGCAGTGCCGCGTCGCCGATCAGGACCGCCGCCTCGGCCTCCTGCATCATCAGGCTGAGGTCGGGCGGGCAGGCGTAGTAGTCGGGGCGTACGCCGTAGCGGTCGGACAGGAGGAGCTGGGCGAGGCGGACCGACGTACGGGAGGTCGACCCGAGGGCCACCCTCGCGCCGTCCAGCTCGTCCAGCGGGACCTTCGAGACGATCACACAGGACATCACCGGGCCGTCGCAGCCGACGGCGATGTCGGGGAACGCGACGAGGTCGTCGGCGTTGCGCAGGAACTCGACGAGGGTGATGGGACCGATGTCGAGATCTCCCCGCACCAGCTTCTCGCTGAGCTTCTCCGGGGTGTCCTTCGTCAGCTCGAAATCGAGGAGTGTGCCCGTTCTCGCGAGCCCCCAGTACAGGGGCAGGCAGTTCAGGAACTGGATGTGGCCGACGCGCGGCCGGGTGCGTGAATTGTCCACATCGTGAGGCTAGACCCTGTTGACTGCCGTACGATGGGCACCCCCACCGTCAACCCGACACGAGCGAGATCAAACGTCCGGGTGACGTGATCTTGGCCTCTGTTGCTTTCGGCTGCCCACATGCTAGGCTCGCCGCAAGTTGCAGTTTGGTTTCCCTTGCAGTACAGAGCCTGCGGAGCATGTGACCGCGGGCTCTAGTCGTTTTCAGACGTATGCAGTTGTGCGGCACCGTTTCACACTTGCAGGTTCTGGAGCAGGGCAACCCTTTGGGCCCAAGGAGGGCTTATGGCTACCGGAACCGTGAAGTGGTTCAACGCCGAAAAGGGCTTTGGCTTTATCGCCCAGGAGGGCGGCGGCCCGGACGTCTTCGTCCACTACTCCGCCATCAACGCGAGCGGTTTCCGTTCGCTGGAGGAGAACCAGCAGGTCTCCTTCGACGTGACCCAGGGCCCGAAGGGCCCGCAGGCGGAGAACGTCACCCCCGTCTGAGACTCCTGAGTCTCTGATCCGGACCTGAGTGCAGTACCCAAGGAGCCCCGTGCCGCAAGGCAACGGGGCTCCTGCCTTTTCCCGTACCGCGCTCGTACAGCGCTCGTACGGCACCCGCACGGCCCTACATGTGCTGCATGACCAGCACGAACGTCGTCCCGGGCAGCAGCGCCTCGTAGGAGTGCGCCACATCCCCGCGGTACGCCATGTAGTCCCCGGGCTCCAGCTCGACCTCCTCGCCCTTCGGCCCCGCCTTGACCCGCCCGGTGCTCACGATCAGGTGTTCGACCGAGCCGGGGATGTGCGGCTCCGAGTCACGGGCCGCGCCGGGCTCCGCGGTGATCCGGTAGATGTCCCGCCGCGCCCCGGGCGGACTGGAGGACAGCAGCGCGCCGACGTAGTTCGCCTGCTCGGACGCCACCGACGGCCCCTGCCCCGCCCGGATGACCTGCACCGACGGCGCCGGTGGCTCCACCAGGGCGCTGAACGGCACCCCCAGCGCCACCGCCAGCGCCCACAGCGTCTCCACGCTCGGGTTCCCGCCGCCCCCCTCCAGCTGCGACAAGGTCGACTTCGCGATCCCGGCCCGCTTGGCGAGCTCGGACAGTGAGAGCCCGACGCGGGCGCGTTCCCGCCGCAGCGAGGCGGCGATCCACTCCAGGGGCAGTCGGGCGGGCGGCTGGCTGTCGGACATGCTGTTCGCTCCATCGGTACGAACGTTCGCCTTGACGAACGCGGCCTCTCCTGTCCACTGTAGAGAACATGCGTACGGCAGAGCGAACACCGCGCTTCCCCTTCGCCCCGGATCTGATCCGGGACGCCTCCCTCGTCTGGCTCGCCAGCGGCGTCGTCGGCGTCTCCTTCGGCGCGATCGCCGTCGCCGGCGGGCTGCCGGTGTGGGTGCCGGTGGTGATGTCCCTCGTCGTCTACGCGGGCTCCGCCCAGTTCAGCGCGGTCGGCGTACTGCTCGCCGGCGGCGGTCCGCTCGCCGCGGCGGCCACCGGCCTGCTCCTGAACACCCGCACGGCGGCCTTCAGCCTCGCCGTGGCCGACATCCTCGGCAAGAGCCGGACGGCACGGCTCGTCGGGGCGCACCTCGTCACCGACGAGACGGTCGCCTTCGCCCTCGCCCAGAGCGATCCGGTACGACGCCGTACGGCGTTCTGGGTCTCGGGGCTCGGCCTGTTCGCCGTGTGGAACATCGGTGTCCTGGCCGGAGCCCTCGCCGGCGACGCCCTCGGCGACACGGCCCGGTACGGCCTGGACGCGGCTTTCCCCGCCGTCCTCGTCGCCCTGGTGCTGCCCGTGCTGCGCAGGGACGCGGCCGTACGTCGATCCGCGGTGCTCGGCGCCTGCGTGGCGCTGGCCCTGGCTCCCGTCGCCCCGGCGGGCGTCCCCGTGCTGCTGGCCCTGGCGGGACTCCTGGCCTTCGGCCGGAGGCGGTCGGCATGAGCGCGACGGTCGCGATGATCCTGGCGCTGGCGGTCGGGACGTACGCCTTCCGGCTGGTCGGCCCGGCCCTGCACGGACGCGTCGAGCTCCCCGCGCGCGTGCAGGAGCTGCTCTCCGCCGGTGCCGTCGTGCTCCTGACCGCCCTGCTCGCCACGGGGGCGCTGACCGAGGGCGGCGGCTTCGCCGGGTGGGCGCGGCCGATCGGGGTGCTGGTCGGGGGTGTGCTGGCCTGGCGGAAGGCGCCGTTCGTGGTGGTGGTGCTGGGGGCGGCGGGAACCGCGGCGGTGTTGCGGACGTTCGGAATGGCGTAACGGATCTCAGGGGGACGATCAGTGCGGAAGCATGAACACGAAGAGGGCGGCGGATCCACGGCCGACAGCCGCTGGGCGCTCTGCATATCCGTCGGGCTCTCGCTCGGCACGGCTCTCGGCCTGCTGCTGGGGATGGACGTCTTCGACGACCTCGGACTCGGGCTGGCCCTGGGGATCGGGCTGGGTACGGCCGTGGGGACGGGTGTCGGCGTGGGGCTGACGCGGCGGCAGGGCGAGTAGGCGGCCGCCGGGCAACAGGTCTCTGCCGACCCGCCGTTGTCAGTGGGGGTGGCTAGGGTCCCGGAGCATGACCGACTCCGATTTCCTGACCAGTACCCGGGCGTTCTACGACACCATCGCCGAGGACTACGCCGAGCGGTTCCGTGACGAGTTGACGGTGACGCCGATCGAGCGGGGGCTGATCGACGCCTTCGCCGAACTCGTGGGCAAGGGCGCCGCGGTGGCCGACCTAGGGTGCGGTCCGGGGCGGGTGACCGCGTATCTGGACTCCCTCGGGTTGTCGGTCTTCGGGCTCGACCTGTCGGCGTCGATGCTGGCGATCGCCCGGCGGGAGAACCCGGGGCTGCGGTTCGAGCAGGGGTCGATGCTGGAGCTGGACGCGGCCGACGGGTCGCTCGCGGGGGTCGTGTCCTGGTACTCGTCCATCCACACCCCTGTGGACAAACTCCCCTCCCTGTTCGCCGAGTTCAGACGGGTCCTGGTCCCGGGCGGCCATCTGCTCGTCGCCTTCCAGGTCGGCGACGAACCGAAGCGGCACGACCGGCCGTTCGGCCATGACGTGATCCTCGACTTCCAGCGGCGGCGCCCGGAGGCGATCGTGGAGCTGCTGGAGGCGGCCGGGTTCGCGATGGTCTCGCGGACGGTGCGCGAGCCCGGCCACGAGTGGGAGTCCACGCAGCAGGCGTTCCTGATCGCCCGCAGGCCCGCCTGAGCGCTCCGCTGGAGGTGCCGCGATATGCCGTCGGTCGTCTGCGGATCCGTCGTGGCTGGTCGCGCCCACGCGGCGGTAGCCGCATATCGATACAGCCCCGCGCCCCTTCAGGGCGTTGCCGAACCGCAGTCGACTCCACCCGGCCCGCTCAGAGATCCCTGGCCGCGATGTAGCCGAAGGTCATCGCCGGGCCGATCGTCGAGCCGGCGCCGGCGTAGCTGCGGCCCATGACCGCGGCGCTGGCGTTCCCGGCGGCGTACAGGCCGGAGATGACCGAGCCGTCCTCCCTCAGCACCCGCGCCCGGGCGTCCGTGCGCAGGCCGCCCTTGGTGCCGAGGTCGCCGGGGACGATACGGAAGGCGTAGTAGGGAGGCAGCCAGAGGGGGGCGAGGCAGGAGTTGGGGAGGACGGAGGGGTCGGTGTAGTAGTGGTCGTAGGCGCTGTCGCCGCGGTGGAAGTCGGTGTCCGTGCCTTGCCGGGCAAGGGAGTTGAAGCGGTCGACGGTCGTGCGCAGCGCCGCCGGCGGGACGCCGATGGCGGTGGCGAGGGCATCGACACTCCAGGCCTTCTTGGCGGCGCCCGAGCTGTACCAGTCGTCGGGGAGGACGAAGGTCGGCGCGACGTCCTTGAAGAGGTACCGGTTGCGGTAGTTCTGGTCGGTGATCAGCCAGGCCGGGATGTCCGGGTCGGTGGGGTTGCGCTCGTACATCGTGTGGACGACATCGCTGTAGGGACCGGCCTCGTTGACGAAGCGACGGCCGGCGGCGTTGACGAGGAGCGTGCCCGGGAGGGTGCGTTCGGCGAGACAGAAGTACGGCTGGCCCGGGAGCGGGATGGCGGGCCCCCACCAGGCGTCGTCCATCAGCGCGACGCCCGCGCCGACGCGCTGCCCCGCCCGTATCCCGTCCCCCGTGTTCTCCTTCGCGCCGACGGTCCAGTCGACGCCGATGGGCTGCTGCTGGTACTGGGTGCGCATGGCGAGGTTGTGCTCGAACCCGCCGGAACCGACGATGACGCCTCGGCGCGCCCGGTAGAGACCGCCGGGGACCACCGCCCCGGCCACGGTGCCGTTCTCGACGAGGAGGTCGGTGAGCGGGGTGTTCAGCCTGACCGGCACGCCCGCGTCCAGCAGCCCCTTGCGCAGTCCGGCGGCGAGCGACTGCCCCATGGTGAGGGGCTTCTGCCCGAGCGTGAGCGCCTTGGTGCCGCGGGCCAGACACTCCGTGGCGACGGCGAGGCCCTTGGCACTGACCGCGGAGAGGGCGAGCCACTTGTAGTCGGCGCTGAAGACGACCATGCCGTCCGGGACGGCCATGTACGGCGGGTTCAGGTGGGCGAGCTCGGCGCCCAGGATGCGGCCGTCGAGGTAGTCGGGCTCGATGGAACGCCCGTTGGGCAGACCGCCCGGCAGCTCCGGGTAGTAGTCGCTGTACCCCTCCATCCAGCGGAACCGCAGCGGGCTGTTGGCCATGACGAAGGAGATCATGGCGGGACCGTTGGCGAGGAAGGCCTGCTGCCGGGCCGCGGGGATCTCGGGCCCGACGACCGCGGCGAGATAGGCGGCGGCCTTCGCGGGGGTGTCCGGTACGCCGGCGGCGAGGATCACGGAGTTGTTGGGGATCCAGATCCCGGCACCGGAACGGGCCGCGGACCCGCCGAAGGTGGGCGCCTTCTCCAGGACGACACAGCTCAGACCCCGCTTGGCGGCGGTGAGGGCGGCGGTCATGCCGGCGGCACCGGAGCCGATGACGACGACGTCGTACGTCCCGAGGAGAGGCAGGTCGGCGGCGTCGGCGCCCTGCTGCACCCCGGTCGCGACGGCCAGTCCGGCGGCCGCGGTGGTGCCGAGGAGCTGCCTGCGGGTGGGTCTCGGTCCTGGGGGGTCCGCGCTCGTGGTCGTCATGGTCACTCCCGCCCGGTATCGGGTTTTCTGAGGGTGTGTCAGAAAGGGGAATGTGACGCGGGGACCATGTGAAGTCAAGGGCCTTGCAGGGGGGTTGGGCCGAGCAGTACGGCGAGACAGTCCTCGTGGGCGGGTCGGCTCAGGAGCGCGCGGAAGCGGGTGAAGAGGGCGAGCAGGTCGGGACCGTAACGGTCCCGGAAGGCCGGGTCCTCGGCGGCGAGGTCGATTTCGTTGGCGGCGGTGAGCTCGGCGAAGTCCTGGCGGCAGGCGGGACCTGGGGCGTGTGCGCGCCCGGTGAAGCGGTCGTGGAACGGTGAGCCGGGAGCCGCGAGCGTCGGATACGTGGCCTTGCGGTCGCAGCTCGCGTAGCAGTACACGATCGCCTCCGCCTCCTCGCCGATCGCCGCCACGAGATCGGAACGCCGGTCGAGCGGGAGCAGTACCTGCGGGAAGCCGTCGGTGCCGTAGAAGGCATGGCACAGGCCCGCGAGTTGGAGGACGGGGCGGGCGTTCCAGGTGGCGAGGCGGGTGCGGACGCGGTGGAGGTGGGTGAGGAGCGTGCCGCCGGGGTGGGGGATGCCCTCGGCGCCCAACTCCCTTAGCAGCGACTCGGCTTCAGCCATCGGGTCGTAGGCCATGGGACGTCCCTTCAACCGGGTGGGTCGGCACCCGCTCCGTCCCGGGGTGGAGCGGGTTGCCGCCCGTTGGGCCCTGGGTTGATCGTCGTACACCTGTTGAGGCCAGTCAATCCTTGGGATTTGTCGCTGGACCCAAGTGTTAGCTTGGGTTTCATGACCCTCGACGACCTGCGGGTGTTCGTGGCGGTGTGCCGGGCCGGGAGCCTGAGCGCGGTCGCCCGGGAGCTCGGGTGTACGCAGTCCGCGGTGAGTCAGCATGTGAAGCGGCTGGAACGGGAGACGGGGGTCGCGCTGCTGGAGCGGCAGCCGCGGGGCGTCTCGCCGACACCGGCGGGCCGTCTGCTGGAGGGGGCGGCCGCGGAGGGTATCTCCGGACTGGACCTCGCCGTACGGCAGTTGCGCGACCTGGCCGACGGCGAGAGCGGATTCGTGCGGGTGGCCACGGGGGCGACGACCGTACGGCACTTCATGGGGGACGCGGTCGTGGAGTACCGCCGCCGCTATCCGCGCGTGAACCTGGAGTTCCGTACGGTGAGTTCGGGGCGCGGCAGCCTCGACGCGCTGGCGGACGGCACGCTGGACCTGGCGTGGATCACGCTCGGACCGCCGGTGCGGGGCATCGAGCAGCGCATGGTGGCCGAGCTGCCGTGGGTGCTGGCGGTGCGTTCCGACGATCCGCTGGCGGGGCACGAGCGGTTGGAGGCGGCGGCCGACCTCACGGACGTACGACTGACGGGGCTGCCGCCGAACTCCGCCTCCGCCGCCCATCTGGACGCGGCCTGCGCGGAGTTGGGGGTGCGGCTCGCCTACGACACGAGCGTCGCCGACTGGGACACGGCCCTGCTGCTGGCCGAGCTGGGGGTGGGCCGGGCGGTCGTGCCGGTGCTGCCGGGGCTGGCGGAGACCGGTTCGGGTGAGCTGAGGCTGATCCCGTTGCCGGACCTGCGTCCGCTGCCGGTGGGGTGGGCCGTACGGCGGTGGGATGCGCTGAGTCCGCCGGCGCGGGCGTTCGCGGACACGGTGGTGGAGTGGCGGGGGCGGCGGGTGAGCGGGGGGCGCTGAGCCGGTCGTGCGGGCAGTGGCGCTCCGGGCGGTGGGGGGGGGGGGCGCCCGCGCCCCACCCCCCCCCCCCCCCCCCCCCCCCGGGGGCCGGGGGGCCCCCCCCCCCCCCGCCAGTTACAGTGGGGCCGTGGCCGGGGCACCGGGGGGCCGGCCGGGGCGCAC
>NZ_JBIUUU010000002.1:0-731095 GCF_044742595.1 Streptomyces sp. NPDC087859
CTCTATCAGACCGTTTCCGGTTCCGATTTCCTCGGTGCTTTCCAGGTTCCCGCTTTCGCGTTTCCCTTTCCGGCGGTTCCGACTCTATCAGATCCGTTCGGGCCTGACTCCCAGTCAGAGGGGGTTTGCCTTCCCGGCTGTTGGGCCGTTCCGACGTCTCAAACCTTAGCGGATCCTCTCGGCAGCTCCTAATCGAGCTGCCGACCCAAATCGAATTGAATTCGGGCACGCCGAATTCGATCCCGTTGGGAGATCGTGCTGATGGTTTGTGTGCCGCTGATGCGGCGGGAGGTGCTGTCGAAGAACCGTTACGGCTCTGCGGCAACCCGAAGAACTCTACGGATCACACAGGGGGCTGTCAACCAAGCCTGTCAAGATCTTTTCGGGTGACGCGTCAGTCCAGGTCACTGAGCCGGCCACCGGCGTCCGGCTGGGCATGCTCCACCCGCCGCAGGAGACGGGTGAGGACGTCACCCAGGCTGGTCCGCTCTTCCGGGGAGAGGTCCTGGAGGAGATCCTCCTCGAAGACCGTGGCGAGCCGCATGGCCTCCAGCCACTTCTCGCGGCCCTCGTCCGTCAGCTCCACGATCACGCGGACACGGTTGGACTCGTCCCGCTCCCTGGTGACCAGACCCTCCGCGACCATCCGGTCGATGCGGTGGGTCATCGCGGCCGGCGTCAGGCCGAGTCCCTTGGCGAGGTCGCTGGGGCCCATTTGGTAGGGGGCGCCGGAGAGGACGAGGGCCTTGAGCACCTCCCACTCCGCGTTGCTGATGCCGAGGGCGGAGGTCTGACGGCCGTAGGCGACGTTCATACGGCGGTTCAGCCGGGACAGCGCCGAGACGATCTGCTCGACCTGGGGATCGAGGTCCTGGAACTCGCGCTGGTACGCGGCGATCTGCTCTTCGAGGGTCGGCTCACTGCCGATGCCGCTGCTGCCGGGGGTGTCACCCATGGGCGGAAGTATCGCACGGGGCTGCTTGGCGTTTAAGTTCTTCTAGGTGTACTGTTTAGCTTCTAACTTTAGCTTTGAAGTCTTCGGTTCTAAGTACTGAAGGACTCCAACTACCTGATTGAGGTGAACGTGACCAGGGCGATGGGCGCAGCGATGTGCCGGATTCACGTGGGTAACGCACTCAGCGCGTTCGGGCTCGGCTTCACCGTCCCCTACCTGTACGTCTATGTGGCGCAGGTGCGGGGACTGGGAGCCATGACGGCGGGGCTCGTCCTCGCCGTCTTCGCCGTGGCCGCGCTGATCGTGCTGCCGTTCGCCGGCAGGGCGATCGTGCGGCGGGGCCCGCTTCCGGTGTTGCTCACCGCCCTGGTCACCGCCGCGATCGGTGCGCTGAGCCTGGGGCTCGCGAGCAATGCGACGACCGTTCTGCTGTCGGCGGCCGCGCTCGGCGCCGGGCAGGCCGTGATGCAGCCGGCGCTCGCCACGATGATCGTGGACTGCTCCACCGCCGAGACCCGCTCCCGTGCCTTCGCGATGCAGTTCTTCCTGCAGAACCTCGGGCTGGGCGTCGGCGGTCTCATCGGCGGTCACCTCGTCGACACGACGAGCGCCTCCTCCTTCACCCTGCTCTTCGCGATCGAGGCGGCGATGTTCCTGCTGCTGGCCGTGGTGATGGCGACCGTACGGATCCCGCACGCGCCGCGGATCGGGGACGCGCCCGCCGGTTCGGCGAAGGGCAGCTGGAAGCAGCTCCTGGGGAACCGGGCCATGGTGCAGCTGTGCGTCCTGGGCTTCGTGCTGTTCTTCGCCTGTTACGGCCAGTTCGAGTCGGGCCTGGCCGCGTACGGAGTCGAGGCCGCCGGGATCTCCACGTCCGCGCTGGGGTCGGCCCTGGCCGCCAACACCGCGATGATCGTCATCGCGCAGTTCGCCGTACTGAAGTTCGTCGAGCGGCGCCGGCGCTCCCGGGTGATCGCCGCGGTCGGCGTCATCTGGGCCGTCGCGTGGATCACCGCCGGTTACGCCGGCCTCGGTCACACCAGCCAGGCCATGGCCACGGCCGCGTTCGTCTCGACGTACGCCCTCTTCGGGCTGGGCGAGGCCATGCTGTCCCCGACCGTCGCTCCCCTGGTCGCCGATCTCGCCCCGAGCGGGATGGCCGGTCAGTACAACTCGGCCTTCGCCCTGGTCAAGCAGCTCGCCCTGGCCGTAGGCCCGGCGGTGGGCGGCCCGATGGGTGCCTCATTGCACGCGCCGTACATCGTGACGTTCCTGGTGTTCTCGGTGGGCATCACGTTCCTGGGCCTGAGGCTCGGACGGCAGCTCACCGCGGTACAGGACCACCCGTGGCGAGCAAGGAGTCGAGTGGTGGCGAAGGGTGGAGCGACGGTGGAGTCCATCGCCGCGTAACCGGAGCGCCCCTTTAGGGGCGCGGGGAACTGCGCGACCGGCCACAACGCACGCGCAGCCGCCAAGCGACCCCTGCGCCCCTATCCCTTGGGCAGCACGAACTCGCACCAGACGGCCTTCCCACCCCCCGGCGTCCGACGAGACCCCCAGTTCGAGGCGATCGTCGCCACGATGGCGATGCCCCGACCGGACTCGTCACCGGGTTCGGCTCGCCGGCGCCGGGGCAGGTGATCGTCCCCGTCGGTCACCTCGATGATCAGCCGTCGGTCCGTCCGGCGCAGTCGCAACCGCATCGGGGGCGTGCCGTGCTGAAGCGAGTTGGCGACCAGTTCGCTCGCCGCCAGTACTCCCAGGTCATGCAGCTCCGCAGGGAACCGCCAGCTGGTCAGCACGCCGGAGGCGAACGCACGGGCGCGTGGTGCCGCCTCGATGCCGCCCAGGAGTTCCAGTGCGGCGTTGCGGAAGAGGTCGCTGTCGGGGCCCGTACGGGCGGGGTGCTGGAGGACCAGGACCGCCACGTCGTCGTCGTGGTCGGCGGTGACACCCGCGGAGCGGACCAGGCGGTCGCAGACGACCTGGGGTGTCCCGGTCGCGCCGGACAGGGCGCGTTCCAGGGAGGCGATGCCCTCGTCCAGGTCTTCGTCACGGCGTTCGACCAGACCGTCCGTGTAGAGGACGGCCGTGGAGCCGGGGCCGAGCGGGATCGAACCCGACGCGTGCATCCAGCCACCGGTGCCCAGCGGGGGGCCCGTCGGTTCGTCGGCGCGCAGCACCGCCCCGCTCTCGTCGCGGACGAGGATCGGGAGGTGGCCGGCGCTGGCGTACACCAGTCGGCCCTCGTTGGGGTCGTGGATGGCGTACACGCACGTGGCGATCTGGTTGGCGTCGATCTCCGCGGCGAGGCCGTCGAGGAGTTGGAGGATCTCGTGCGGGGGGAGGTCGAGGCGGGCGTAGGCCCTGACCGCCGTACGCAATTGGCCCATGACCGCTGCCGCGCGGACTCCTCTGCCCATGACGTCGCCGATGACCAGGGCCGTGCGGCCGCCGCCGAGGGTGATGACGTCGTACCAGTCGCCGCCGACCGCGGCCTCGGTGCCGCCTGGCTGGTAGGTGGCGGCGATGCGGAGGTCGTCGGGTTCCTCCAGGACCTGGGGGAGCAAGGAGCGCTGGAGGGTCACGGCCGTCTCGCGCTGGCGGCGTTCGCTGGCTCTGAGGCGTTCCGCGGCTTCGGCGTGGTCGGTGACGTCGGTCGCGAAGACGAGGACGCCGCCGGTGTCTCCCTCCGTCACCGGGGTGCAGGTGAAGGTGTAGGAGTGGCCGTCGGGGGCCTTGCGGGACTTGACCGTGCGTGCCTTGCCGCTGCGCAGGACCTGGTCGAGGAGGGGCAGGAGGCCGATCTCGTCGAGCTCCGGGAGGGCTTCGCGGGCGGGGGCGCCGGGGTGTCTTACGCCGAACGCCGTCATATAGGCGTCGTTGACGTAGGCGAGGCGGTGGTCGGTGCCGTGGACGAGGGCGACGAGGGCCGGGACGCGGTCGAGTACCTCGCGCACGGGGAGTTCGTCGACGGCGGGCACGTGCGGTGCTTCGTCGGTGAGTTGTTCGGCGCGGGCAGCGGGTACGGCGCCCTCCCCGAGTCGGTCGGGGGTGACCGGGTGGTCGGTCCGCGCTGCGGCGCGGCGCTGTGTTCCGGGGAGCCGGGCGCTCCAGCGCGTGAAGTTCACGAATCCTTGCCTCGTGTCGTCGTCTTCGGCCGGCTCCGGACCCGGCCTGGGTCCTCGTGGGTGCGGAGAGCGGGCGTCCACCCGTCCTGGGTCGGGGATCAGTGTGGCAGTGTGGCCGACCGGGTCGACATCCGTCAGACGCCTACCTTGCCGGTGGAGTTCCTGGGTCCGGTCAGGACGACCCCTTCGGGTCGTTCGTGGGGTCCTGAGGAGGCTTTCCACCGGCCGCGAGTTCGAACTCCGCTCGGGGATGTTCGAGGGAACCCAGCGAGACGATCTCCCTTTTGAAGAGCCCGGACAGCGTCCATTCGGCCAGGACGCGGGCCTTGCGGTTGAAGGTGGGCACCCTGCTGAGGTGGTAGACACGGTGCATGAACCAGGCAGGGTAGCCCTTCAGCTTGCGTCCGTAGACGTGTGCGACACCTTTGTGGAGGCCCAGGGAGGCCACCGAGCCGACGTACTTGTGGGAGTACGTCTCCAGTTCCTCGCCCCGAAGCGTGTGCGCGATGTTGTCGCCGAGGAGCTTGGCCTGGCGTACCGCGTGCTGGGCGTTGGGGGCGGTCTCCCTGCCGGGTTCGGCGGCCGTCACATCGGGGACGGCGGCGGCGTCTCCGGCCGCCCACGCGTGCGTGGCGCCCTCGACGGTGAGCTGGGGGGTGCATTTCAGCCGACCCCGGTCCGTGAGCGGGAGGTCGCTGGCGGCGAGGATCGGGTGGGGTTTGACGCCGGCGGTCCACACGACCGTACGGGTCGGGAAGCGGGCGCCGTCGCTGAGGACGGCCACGCGGTCGGCGCAGGATTCGAGGCGGGTGCCCAGGCGTACGTCGATGTTGCGGCGGCGCAGCTCGGTGACGGTGTAGCGGCCCATCTCCTCGCCGACCTCGGGGAGGATGCGGTCGGAGGCCTCCACGAGGATCCACTTCATGTCCTCGGGCTGGATGTTGTGGTAGTACCGCGCGGTGTAGCGGGCCATGTCCTCGAGTTCGCCGAGCGCCTCCACGCCCGCGTAGCCGCCGCCGACGAAGACGAAGGTGAGGGCCGCGTCGCGGATCGCGGGGTCGCGGGTGGAGGAGGCGATGTCCATCTGCTCGATGACGTGGTTGCGCAGTCCGATGGCCTCCTCGACGGTCTTGAAGCCGATGGCGTGGTCGGCGAGGCCGGGGATGGGCAGGGTGCGGGAGATCGAGCCGGGGGCGAGGACGAGTTCGTCGTACGTCAGCTGCCGGGCGCCGGTTCCCTCTTCCTCGGTGGCGAGGGTGGTCACGGTCGCGGTGCGTTTGGCGTGGTCGACGGCGGTGGCCTCGCCGATGACGACATGGCACAGGTCCAGGACGCGGCGCAGGGGGACGACCACGTGGCGGGGGGAGATGGAGCCGGCGGCCGCCTCGGGAAGGAACGGCTGATAGGTCATGTACGGGTCGGGGGTGACGACCGTGATCTCGACGTCGCCGCGGCTCAGTTCCTGTTTCAGCCTCCGCTGAAGACGCAGGGCCGTGTACATCCCGACGTAGCCGCCACCGACAACGAGAATGCGCGCGCGTTCCTTCACCACCCCATGACGCACCCGACGCTTGAGTTTGTCCACAGCCCCGGCAATTTGTGTGACCGCGCGTTTTGCGCGAGCGGGGTTGGCCGAATCGGCGGCGTGCGGGGAAGGCTTGCAGGTCAGGGGGTGTGCGCCGGGGGTCCTGAGGGGGTGCAATCGGGACGTATACGACCCGTACTCCGATCGGGGGGCGCTCCGTGCGGAACCTGCCCCTTCTGAATTGACCCCCTCTCAACTATGTTCGTGTGTCGACGGGGTGTAGGGGGATGCACTCATCGGATCCGCGACGGGCGGTCCGTGAAGCGGTTTGTTCCCCATAGCGCTCCGGCTTTCAGTGGCGGGGAAAGTCTCCGGGGGGAGACGTCATTACCGGGGGATCGCTTATGCATGTTCAGGACTCTCATTGGTCTTCCGCGTCTGCCATCGGGCCAGGTGGCGGAGCGATGAGCGCGGCGGTGGGGAACGGACGCGACGGTTCGCGTTCGACGCCGCTGCGCGTGGACGCACAGCGCAATCTGGAGCACGTACTGCGTGCGGCGCGCGAGGTGTTCGGCGAGCTGGGGTACGGCGCGCCGATGGAGGACGTGGCGCGACGCGCGCGGGTCGGTGTCGGCACGGTGTACCGGCGCTTCCCGAGCAAGGACGTCCTGGTGCGCCGGATAGCCGAGGAGGAGACCTCCCGGCTGACGGACCAGGCGCGTACGGCGCTCGGTCAGGAGGACGAGCCGTGGTCGGCGCTGTCGCGCTTCCTGCGGACGTCGGTGGCCTCGGGTGCCGGGCGGCTGCTGCCGCCGCAGGTGCTGCGGGTCGGGGTGGCCGACGAGCACGAGGACGGTGCCGGGTACGACGAGGCGCGGGTGCCGCAGCAGCGGACGCAGCCGGGCTCGGGTGAGCTGCGGCTGGTGTCGGAGAACCCGGGGAACGCGGTCGAGGACGACTCCGGGGCGGCGGCGCTGCTCGACGTGGTGGGCCAGCTCGTGGAGCGGGCGCGGACGGCGGGTGAGCTGCGGGCCGATGTGTCGGTGTCGGACGTGCTGCTGGTGATCGCGACGGCGGCGCCCTCGCTGCCGGATGCGGCGCAGCAGGCGGCGGCCTCGGCGCGGCTGCTGGACATCCTGCTGGAGGGTCTGCGGTCGCGGCCGTAGTAAAGGCCGCTTGACGCGGTGCCTCGATCAGGTGACGACGAGGTGTGGGTGCTGCGCCGCCCGCGCCTCGTTCGCATGCCCGGCTTTCCCGGCATGTCCCCAACTCCCGCTCAACCCACGACGGTTGAGCCTTCCCCGGATGGGTGACGGCTAGTACTGCGGTGCGGCAAAACCCCACGGACGAGTGGAAGCCCCGCACAGCCGGGTCCTGACCAAAAGCCAATATGGCACGCTGACCCGGTGTTCGTGACTGGTGGGCAGGCGGCGGGGGCTTTCCGCGATGGGCGTTGACGGGCGGGACGAGTCACAGGGCGAGGGGGACGCGGAGGCCAGCGGCCTGGCGTCCCCCCAGGTACCGAGCCAGGGGGGCCGGGCGGGCCGCACGCCGGTCGGCGGTGACCCGATGGAGGGCAGCGTCCCGACCCAGCGCGACCGCCGCGAGGACAGCGTCCTGCCGCCGCCGATCGAGCTGCCGCCCGGTGACGCCGACCTGATCGGCCGGATGCGCTCGGGCGACGACACCGCCTACGAGGAGCTGTACCGCCGCCATGCGGACGCGGTCCGCCGGTACGCCCGCACCTGCTGTCGCGACGCCCACACCGCGGACGACCTCACCGCCGAGGTCTTCGCCCGCATGCTCCAGGCGGTGCGCGGTGGCTCCGGCCCCGAGCACGCCGTACGCGCCTATCTCCTGACGACGGTCCGGCGCGTCGCCGCGAACTGGACGAAGTCAGCCAAGCGGGAGCAACTGGTCGACGACTTCGCGGTGTTCGCCGCGCAGTCCGCGCGCGTGACCGACGTCTCCGACGACGACACGCTGAACCTGGGCGCCGATGTGCGCGCCATGCACGTGGCCGAGCAGTCCATGGCCATGCAGGCCTTCCGCTCGCTGCCCGAACGCTGGCAGGCCGTGCTGTGGCACACCGAGGTCGAGGACGAGTCGCCGAGCGATGTCGCCACGCTCTTCGGGCTCGACGCCAACGGCACGCGCGTGCTCGCCAGCCGCGCCCGCGAGGGCCTCAAGCAGGCCTATCTCCAGGCCCACGTCAGTGCCGCCCTCGCCGACGACGAGGAGTGCGCCCGCTACGCCGACCAGCTCGGCACCTATGCCCGCGGCCGGCTGCGCACCCGTGCCGAACGCGGGTTGCGCAAGCACCTGGAGGAGTGCGCCAAGTGCCGCCTCGCGGCCAGCCAGATCGCCGAGGTCGCGAGCAGCATCCCCGCCGTCGTGCCGGTCGCGGTCATCGGCTGGTTCGGTGCCGCCGGGTACGCCAAGGTCGCCGCGCTCATCGCCGGTGGCACGGGAGCGGGCGCGGCGGGTGTCGCGGGCGCGGCGGTGGCGAGCGGCGGCTCGTCGGGCGGCGCGGGCGCGGGGGGCGGTGCGGCGGCCTCGGAGGGCGTGGGCATGCCGGTGAAGGTCGGTATCGCGGCCGGTGCGCTGGTCGCGGCGGGTGTCGTGGTGGCGCTCGCCCTGTCCGGCAACGACAAGCCGGCCGACGACAAACCCGTGGCCCAGCCCCCCGCGACCACACCGGTGGTCAAGCCCGCCGAGAACATCCCCAAGCCGCCGAAGAAGGAGCCCGCTCCCGCGCCGCCGGTCATCGCGCTCGAGCCGACGCCGACACCGACGCCCACCCCCACACCGACCCCCGAGCCCAGCCCGACCCCCACCCCGGCCCCGACGCCGAAGCCCACCCCGACGCCGAAGCCGACCCCCAAGCCCACCCCCACGCCGACACCGCCTCCCCCGCCCGCGCCGGCCGTCTACCAGTGGAGCGAGCTGGCGTACGACATCAACGGCGACGGCACCGAGCCCGAGATGCGGATCTCCGAGAGCAGCTGGGTGTGGCAGCGGTGGGGTGTCTCGGTCGGCGGCACGCGGTACGAGCACGGCGTCACCGTGCACGGCCGGTCCTCCGTCACCATCGACCTCAACCGCGAGTGCGCCTCCTACGACGCGGCGGTCGGCGTGGACGACATGGCGCTGGGGCTCGGCAAGGTCTACTTCTCCGTCTACGCGGACGGGGTCCGGCTGTGGAAGTCCGGGCTGGTCGAGGGCGGGGACGCGGCGGTGCCGGTCCATGTGAACCTCGCCGGACGCGAGACCGTGCGGCTGGTGGTGGAGCCGCACAGTTCCTTCGACGACCTGGCGCTCGCCGACTGGGCGGAGTCGAAGTTCAGGTGTTCGTAGCGCCGGACGGACTGCCGGTGCCGGGTGGACGCGCAGGGCTTCGCCTCATGACGCCGCCGTACCTGCGGAGTGGGTGCGCAGGGCCGCGTCGAGTTCGCCGAGGACGTCGTCCGGGGTGAGCGCCGAGCCCCTGGCGCACTCCGCCGTGTAGCGCTCGTCGCCGAGGGCCGCGCGGGCGTCGGCCTCGGCCCGTTCGGCGGCCACGCCCTCCGGCATGGGGCGCGGGAGACCGTCGCGCCAGCGGGTGGCCGCGGCGAGCAGGCGGGCGGCGCGCGCATGGTCGCCCAGACGGGACATCAGGTCCGCCGTGCCATCGGCGAGCGCCGCCTTCATCGCGTCGGAGCAGCGCGTCTCGACCGCCGTCCGCAACGCTTCGGCCAGCTTGGGCAGAGCGGTCCCGGGGCCGGACACCGCCGCCGACACCATGGCGTCGACCGACAGCAGCATCACCCTGAACTGTGGGGGCGGCGTCGCCCGCCCGACGGCGTCGCGCGCCTCTTCGTACAGGTCGCGGGCGCGGTCGATGTCCTTCTCGTCCAGCGCCATCAGGGCCAGCTGGAGCAGCACGAACGCCCGGGAGTCCGCCACGGCGTACCGCTCGGCGGCGGCGCTCGCCTCGTCCAGGGTGGCCAGTGCCGTCGTACGGTCGCCCGCGCGGTAGGCGATCTCGGCGAGCCGGGCGAGGAGGAACGGCGTTTCGGTGTGGGCCCCCACCTCGTGGGCGAGCCGCAGGGCCTCCTCGTACTCCCCCTTGGCCTCCTCGAAGCGGCCCCGCGCCATGGCCGCCTCCCCTGCGGCGCTGCACACCTGGGCCCGCAGCCAGCGGTCGCCGACCCGCCGGCTCAGCACCCGCAGCTCCGCCAGGTCGCCGTCGATGCCGGGCATGCCGCCCGGGGAGTCGACGACCATGTGCGCGCGGAACATCAGGACGACGCCGGTCTCCCAGTCGCCGCCGTGAGCCCGGCAGTTGGCGACCGCCCTGTCCAGGACGGGCCGGGCGTCCTCCCTCGGGGCGGGAGGGAGGAAGACCGTCACCGGCCAGGCGAGGCCGGGCAGGCGGGCCGCGTGGGGGCCGCCGCTCCCGAAGTGGTCCCGGATCCGTGCCACGTACCCGTGCATCCGCTCGTCCAGCCCGTCCAGGGGCGGGTCGACCTCGGCCATGAGGAAGAGGTGCAGCATCCGGAGGTCCATCCGCAGGGTGTGCAGCGGGTGGTGTCTCTCGCCGTCCGGGTCGGCCAGGAAGGTGTCGACGGGGTCCAGGGACGTCATCAGGGAGCACGCCGCGTCCTGCTCCGCCGGGAGCGTGCCCCCGGCGGCGTCGAGGGCCGCGCCCAGCCGCAGCACCTGGCCGGTCCAGTCCGCGCCCTCCCTGCGGTAGTTCCGCAGCCACCAGAACCAGGTCATCGCGACGGCCAGGGCACCGGCCTCCGCCTCGTCGCCGGCCTCGACCGCGCGGTGGAGGGCCCCGCGGATGTTGTCCAGCTCCGTCTCCAGGCGGGAGATCCACGGGAGCTGGCCGACGGAACGCAGCTCGGGCTCGGCCTCCTCGACGAGGGCGCGCACCCATGCGCGGTGCCTGCGCAGGGCGTCGGCGCGCGCGTGAGGGGCCTCGGCCGCGCGTTCGACCGCGTACTCGTGGATCGTCTCCAGCATGCGGTAACGCATGACGTCACCGCCGGACCGCTCGCACGGGGCGGCGACGACCAGGGACTTGTCGACGAGCGCCCCGATCAGCTCGGCGGCGGGGCCGGTGCACACGGCCTCCGCGGCGGCGAGGTCCCAGCCGCCCGCGAACACGGACGCCTCGCGCAGCACCGTCCGCTCCCGCTCGTCGAGCAGGTCCCAGGACCAGTCGACGACCGCGCGCAGGGTCTGCTGGCGGGGCAGGACCGTGCGGCTTCCCGAGGTGAGGAGGCGGAAGCGGTCGTCGAGGCGGTCGGCGATCTGGCGGGGGGTGAGCAGCCGCAGCCTTGCCGCCGCGAGCTCGATGGCGAGCGGCAGTCCGTCGAGGCGGCGGCAGATCTCGGTGACGGCCTCGGTGTCGCGGAGGACGGCGTCCGCGTCGGGGCGGACCGCCGTCGCGCGCTCGGTGAAGAGGCGGTGCGCCTGGTCGGGGAGGAGGGGCTCGACCGGGCGCACGGACTCGCCGGGGACCCCCAGGGGTTCACGGCTGGTGGCGAGGATCGTGAGCCCGGGGCAGCGGGTCAGCAGGGTCTCGGCGAGGTGGGCCGCCGCTTCGATGACATGTTCGCAGTTGTCAAGGATCAGGAGTTGGCTGCGCGGGGCGCAGTACTCGACGAGCAGGGCGAGCGGGTCGTCCTGCCGGTCCGTCAGCTCGGTGGTGATCAGCTTGGTCTCCCGCAGACCGAGCGCGCTGACCACCGCCCCTGGCACCGCCTCCGGCCGGTCGAGCGGTGCCAGCTCGACGAGCCACGCCTCGGGTCGCCCGGCGGCGGCCTCCTCGGCGAGACGGGTCTTTCCGGAGCCGCCCGGACCGGTGAGAGTGACGAGACGGGCCCTGTGCAATTCGGAACGGATGGCGTCGAGTTCGGGTTCCCGGCCCACGAAAGAGGTAAGACGCGGACGAAGGTTGCCGCGACGGGTGGCGGGTGCCGGGGTGTGGGGGCTCACGGCATCCGGGTGGGCCGGTGCGGGAGGGAGCGTGGGTGCCGGGGCGAGCAGTTCGGCGTGCAGGGAGCGAAGTTCCGGGCCCGGGTCGGTGCCGAGGCCCTCGGACAGGGTGCGGCGGGCCGACTCGTACGCGGCGAGTGCGTCGGCGTTGCGGCCGGTGTCGCGCAGGGCGCGGATGAGGAGGGCGTGCAGCGGCTCGTCGTACGGGTGCGCGGCGGTCAGTTCCGTCAGTTCCGGTACGGCGTCCTGGGCTCGGCCGAGTCGCAGGGCCGCGTCGGCTCGGGCGCGCAGCGCTTCCAGGCGTCGTGTCTCCGGGCGGGTCGCGGGGGTGCGGTCGGGGAGGTCGGCGAGGGCGGGGCCGCGCCACAGGGTGAGGGCCTCGTCCAGGGCGTGGGCGGCGGCTCGGGGGTCGTCCCGGTGGAGGGCCGCGGTGCCCTGGCGGGTGAGCCGTTCGAAGACGAAGAGGTCTACGTCGTCGTGGGTCGCGGTGAGGCGGTAGCCGCCGGGGGCGGAGGTGATCGTGTCCTTGCCGAGGGCGCGGCGGAGGCGGCCTACGAGGGCGTGGAGGGCGGCCGGGGCGTCCTGGGGCGGGGTGTCGGCCCAGATGTCGGCGATCAGGGTGTCGGGGGCGGTGACGGTTCCTGGGCGGAGGGCGAGGGCGGTGAGCAGGGCACGTAGGCGGGGGCCGCCGAGGGGGACGGCGGTGCCGTGGTCGTCCTCGGCCTGGGTGACGCCCAGGATTCTGTACCGCACCGGGTCATTGTCGCCGGGGTGGCTTTGGGGGGCACAGGTTTTCGGGACCTGGGCGTGGGTGGGTGCGGGGTGGTGGGGGTGCGCGCCGGGCTGTTCTCGCCCCCGCCGCCCCTACCCGTCCCATCCCTGGGGGCTGCGCCCCCAGACCCCCGCTACGGCCCTGAACGGGCCTCGTCCTCAAACGCCGGACGGGCTGAAAACGAAGACACGGACCGGCGTCGAGAGGCGAAGCCCCCGGCGGGTGGGTGGGAGCTCGGGACGGGAGTTCTTGTCGTCGAACGCCGGACGGGCTGAAAAACACGGGCCCGCATCGTGGGGCGAAGTCCCAGCGGGTGGGCGGGGGCTCGGGACAGTGCGCCCTCGGCCTCGGACGCCGGACCGGCATCGAGCCGCTCGCTCCTACCCCCTCCGTGCCGTCGCCCCCGCCCCCAGTGCTCCCCGCTGAGGTGTGATCCCCGCCGGTACCGCGCGGGCGCGTGCCGGGGTTCCTGTCCAGCAGGTTCCGCGGCGGGCCAGGAGGCGGCGGAGCCACAGTTCCAGGGAGACCAGGTCGGCGAGGCCGTCCAGGGGGAGGGGTTCGCCCTCCGCCGCCGCGCGGAGTGCCTTGCGGACGACCCTCGCCTCCACCAGGCCCGCCTCGGCGAGCAGGGGTGTGCCGAACAGGGACATCAGGGAGTCCGCCGCCACGCGAAGGCCGGTGCGGGCCGCCACCGCCGCCGAGGCGTGGGACGGTGCGCCCCAGCCGGGCGGGAGGTCGGTGATGCCCGCGCCCTGGAGGACCGTGCGCAGGATCGCGGCCCGCGCGCCCGGTTGGACCCGCAACGCCTCCGGAAGGGCTCGACAGGCCCGGACGACCTGGTTGTCGAGGAACGGGGCGTGCAGGCGCTGGAAGCGGATCTCGGCGGCCTGCTCCAGGATGCGCACATCGGCGGCGGTCCTCGCCAGGGCCGCACGCGCGCGGTAGTCGCCGGGTCGCTGGCCCGGGCCGACCCCGGAGCGGCTCGTCGCACCCTGGAGGCGAACCGATACTTCAGCCAGCGCCTCCCCCGTCAGCCAGCGCGCCGCGGGGCCGGGTCTGGCCCAGGAGAGGGCGGCCAGTGACGCCCCCACGGCACCCCCCGGTTCGTCGAAGCGGCGGTCCATCAGCCGGTCGGCGAGGACCTCCAGGCCCGTCCGGTACGGCGTACGGGCGAGGCGGCGTGCCGCTCCGTACACGCGCGCGGGGACCATCACCGAGCCGTCCGCCTTCGCCAGCGCCGCCACCGGGCGGACCAGATGGCGTCGCTTGCGGTCCATCAGGAGGTCGGCCAGGCGGGCCGGGTGTGCGTCCAGGACCTGGCGGGCGCCGTATCCCGTGAAGTGGTCCGCGCTGCCCGACGCCAGACGCGCGCGGTGGCGGGCCGCCGTCACCAGGGAGGAGGCCGGCTCGTCCGTCAGGGGGCCCTCCAGGTCGGCGTACGGCAGTGTCTCCTCGCCGCCGGCCACCACCACGTGGTGCAGCCGCGGGTTGGCAGCCAGCGAGCCCGCCCGCTCCACCTCGGCCTCCCGCCCGCGCACCGCCAGGTCGTTGAAGGTGACCGCCAGCAGTCGCTCGCCCGCACCCGTGCCGTGGCCCAGCACCGTCCCCGGCATGCCCGGCAGGCCGGCGGCCAGCAGCGCCAGCGTTCCCGACGCCGGCCCGCCCGACAGGTCCGCCCCGATTCCCGGGACCGGCATCCCGCGCGCGGCACGGCGTTCGGCGGGCCCCATCCCCGGGACCGGGCCCGGGTCTATGTCGGCGCCGGGCACGTGCCGAGGCGCCGACAGACGCGCGCGTACCGCCTCCACCAGCGCGTCCCGCACCGCGTCCACCGCGCTGTCCGGGTCGGCGGAGGGTGCCGCCACCGCGAGGGAGGCGACCGCCTCGTACCCCGCGATCTCGCGCGCCCCGTTGCGCAGGATCAGCGCGTGCCCCGGCGGAATGCGCCGTACGCCGTCGTACGGAGTGGAGTCGTGCAGCGCGGCCGGGACGTCGGGGGCCGCCAGGAGGGCCGCCAGATGTCCGAAGTCGAGGTTGGCCTCGATGAGGTCGGCCAGCGGGAGGGCCGCCGTCGCGTAGGCGGTGCCGCCGGCCCAGGGGGTGTAGAACACCGGGCGGGCGCCCGCGAGATCGCCGCTGACGGTGATCCGGCGACCCACCTGGACAACGGCCGTGTAACTGCCGGACCAGGCCGTCAGATGCCGAAGGGCGCCTCCGCGCGCGGCGAAGAGACCGACCCGCAGTTGTTCGTCCGTCGCTCCGCAGGTACCGAGGACGGCGATGCGATTCTGCGCGTCGGCCTTCACCACCCGCACCTCGTCGGGGCGCCAGTCCCCCACCGCCCACAGCGGATCAGGGTCGCCCCACAGCAATTGGGAACCCACCGGATGCACGGTCTCGCCGTCGCCTCCGGTCGCCCCCGCGGAGCCGATCACGGCTGCTCCCGCTGCGGTGCTGCTCCACCCCACCAACCACCGCATGGACGCCTCCACAGGCTGTGGACAACCAGTGCACCGTACGAACCGGTTCCCCATGCTGCCATGAAGGAGGCGCACCGGAGAGGCGGCGGAGCCGCTTGGGCTCCGTCGAATGCGCCCCCGTACACCTGCCCAGGAAGAAGCGAACGCCCGTACAGGTCAAGGCGAGTGCGGCGCGAATGCGCCCCCGATACGCTCCCCCAAGACGCCCTTCGCGCCGTCAATTTCCATGGTAGGAGCGGTAATTGCCCTGGAGATGCGGGGTCTATTTTCAGCCAACTTGGCGGAGCGGAGACAGGCTCGCGCACGCTCCGTACAGGCTCTGCGCACCGCATCGGTAACGCGCAGTCCGGGGAACGGAGTTCGCCCCCCGGACCGTTCCGCCACCCGCGGGGATGGAGGTGGCGGAATCCCCCAGCCCACTGGATCCAGTACAGCGGGCCGACCCACGCACGATCCATGGAACCGCTCCCCCGATGGCCGGAGAAGAGCGCACGCACGGGCGCACGGCCACACAACGGGGGCACGCCGCGACGGTGCGTAGGGAGCCCGTACGTGCGTACGGACCACAATCCCGCCATCCGGAACAATGCCTCTTAACGCATGGGATGCGGCGAACTACGCTGGGTTTACGAATGCCGCGTGGTTATGCCAGCGCGGCAGCCGTCTGTGTCGAGGGGTGGCTCATGTCCAGGGAGCAACGCGGGCCGAACGAAAAACTCGGCGCCGTTCTCGCCCTCGCGGGAATCAGCAACGCAGGGCTCGCGCGACGCGTCAACGATCTTGGCTCTCAACGCGGGTTGACTCTTCGCTACGACAAGACCTCGGTGGCGCGCTGGGTGTCCAAGGGCATGGTGCCGCAGGGCGCCGCGCCGCACCTCATCGCCGCCGCGATCGGCCAGAAGCTCGGCCGCCCGGTGCCGCTCCACGAGATCGGTCTGGCGGACGCGGATCCCGCACCCGAGGTGGGCCTCGCCTTCCCCAGGGACGTCGGACAGGCCGTCCGCTCGGCGACGGAGCTGTACCGGCTCGACCTCGCCGGCCGCCGTTCGGGCGCCGGTGGCATCTGGCAGTCGCTGGCCGGATCGTTCGCAGTAAGCGCATACGCAACGCCCGCCTCACGGTGGCTGATAACCCCGGCCGACAGTTCGGTCGCGCGCGAGATGAACTCCGCGGAGGCATCCGGCGCACCGCTCAAAGTCGGCCACAGCGATGTGCAGAAGCTGCGGGAGGCCGCCGAGGACGCCAGGCGCTGGGACTCCAAGTACGGAGGCGGCGACTGGCGTTCGTCCATGGTGCCGGAGTGCTTACGGGTGGAGGCGGCACCGCTGCTGCTCGGCTCGTACTCCGACGAGGTGGGCCGGGCGCTGTTCGGCGCCTCCGCGGAACTGACCCGTCTCGCGGGCTGGATGGCCTTCGACACCGGTCAGCAGGAGGCCGCGCAGAGGTACTACATCCAGGCGCTGCGACTGGCCCGCGCGGCGGCCGACGTACCCCTCGGCGGGTATGTGCTGGCGTCGATGTCCCTGCAGGCGACCTACCGCGGGTTCGGCGACGAGGGCGTGGACCTCGCGCAGGCCGCCCTGGAGCGGAACCGGGGGCTGGCGACCGCCCGCACCATGAGCTTCTTCCGGCTCGTCGAGGCACGTGCACACGCGCGTGCGGGTGACGCGCAGGCGGCGGGGGCGGCGCTGAAGGCGGCGGAGGGGTGGCTGGAGCGGTCCCGGGACGGGGACCAGGACCCGTCGTGGCTGGGCTTCTACTCCTACGACCGGTTCGCCGCGGACGCCGCGGAGTGCTACCGCGATCTGAAGGCGCCTCGCCAGGTGCGGCGGTTCACCGAACAGGCCCTGTCGAAGCCGACGGAGGAGTTCGTCCGGTCGCACGGGCTGCGGCTGGTCGTCTCGGCGGTCGCGGAACTGGAGTCGGGCAATCTCGACGCGGCGTGCGAGCAGGGGGTGCGGGCGGTGGAGGTCGCGGGGCGTATCTCGTCGGCCCGCACCACCGAGTACGTCAAGGATCTGCTGCATCGGCTCGAGCCGTACGGTGACGAGCCGCGTGTGGTGGAGCTGCGGGAGCGCGCACGGCCTCTGCTGATGGCTCCGGCCTAGGAGTGGGTCCGGGTCCGCCGGCATCCCCGCGTTTGAAGGCACTGTCAGTGGCGCAGTGCACTATCGGAAGCGGGAGGTGGTGCAGGTGCGGGCGGAGGTCGCTTACGACTGTGACGTGCTCGTCATCGGGGGCGGGATCGTCGGGTTGTCGACCGCGTATGCGATCACTCGGTCCGCGCCGGGGACGCGTGTGATCGTGCTGGAGAAGGAGCAGGGGCCGGCCCGGCACCAGACCGGGCGGAACAGCGGGGTCATCCACAGCGGGATCTACTACCGGCCGGGATCGCTGAAGGCGCGGTACGCCGTCAAGGGCGCGGCCGAGATGGTGAAGTTCTGCGCGGAGTACGGGATCGCGCACGCCGTCACCGGCAAGCTGATCGTCGCGACCGAGCAGGCGGAGCTGCCCCGGTTGCACGCGCTGGTCCAGCGAGGCCGGGAGAACGGGATTCCGGTGCGCGAGCTGGGGCCCGCGCAGATCATGGAGTACGAGCCCGAGGTGCGCGGCCTGGCGGCCATACACGTCGGGACGACCGGGATCTGCGACTTCGTGGGGGTCGCCCGGCAGCTGGCGGAGGCCTCGGGGGCGGACATCCGGTACGGCGCCCGGGTCGTCCGCGTCGACCGGCGGCCGGAGCTCGGAGTGGCCGTGCGGACGGCCGACGGGGACATCGTGCGGGCGCGGGTGCTGGTGAACTGTGCCGGGCTGCACTGCGACGAGGTGGCGCGGCTGACCGGGGACGAGCCCGGGATGCGGATCGTGCCGTTCCGGGGTGAGTACTTCACGCTGGCGCGCCCCGAGCTGGTGAACGGGCTGGTGTACCCGGTGCCCGACCCGGCGTTCCCGTTCCTCGGCGTGCATCTCACACGCGGGATCGACGGCGGCGTCCACATCGGGCCCAACGCGGTGCCGGCGCTGGCCCGGGAGGGGTACGGGTGGGGGGTCGTACGGCCTCGGGAGCTGGTGGCGACGCTGGCCTGGCCAGGATCGTGGCGGATAGCGCGGCGGCACTGGCGGTACGGGGCGGGTGAGCTGCGGCGGTCGGTGTCCAGGGCGGCGTTCGCGGATGCGGTGCGCAGGCTGCTGCCGGCGGTCGAGGACGGGGATCTGGTGCCGTCTGCCGCGGGGGTGCGGGCGCAGGCGGTGCTGCGGGACGGGACGTTGGTCGACGACTTCCTGATCAAGGAGGGGCCGCGGACCGTGCATGTGCTGAACGCGCCGTCTCCGGCCGCGACCGCCTCGCTGCCGATCGGGCGGGAGGTGGCGAGGAGGGCGCTGGCTGCGCTGGGGGCGGTATGACGGTGCGGGGTGGTTGCGGTCCGGGGGGTCTCGCCCCCGGGTCCAGGGGTTCTCGCCCCCGCCGCCCCTACCCGTCCCGTCCCCAGGGGCTCCGCCCCTTCGACCCCGCCGGGGCTCCGCCCCGGACCCCGATCGGCCCTTAAGGGGCCTCGTCCTCAAACGCCGGACGGGCTGAAATGGCTGGGCCGGCATCCAGAGGCACAGCCGCCCCGGGGATGTGCTCGCCCCGGCCCCGTAAAATCGACCTCACTGTGTCTGACTCCCGCAACGCTCCCGACGCGTCCCAGTCCGCCCACACCCCCGGCGTGCCCGTCCGGCACACCCGGGCCAAGGGCGAGCCCCGCTTTCCCGACGGGCCCAAGGCCGATCCGGCCGGGTCGCACTTCGAGCGGCGGATCCGGAGTTTTCAGCCGCGGCGGAGTCGGGTGACGGCGGGGCAGGCCGACGCGTTGCAGCGGCTGTGGCCCAAGTGGGGTCTGGACATCGACGGGCAGCAGGTCTTCGACCTGGCCGAGCTGTTCGGGAACGACAACCCCGTCGTGCTCGAGATCGGGTTCGGGATGGGCGAGGCCACCGTGCGGATGGCGGCCTCCGACCCCGGCACCAACATCCTCGCCGTCGACGTACACACCCCCGGTCAGGGCAACCTGCTCAACCTCGCCGACCAGAACGGCCTCTCCAACGTCCGCGTGGGCAACGGCGACGCGATCATCCTGCTGCGCGAGATGCTGGCCCCGGACTCGTTGGAAGGGCTGCGCGTCTACTTCCCCGACCCCTGGCCCAAGAAGCGGCACCACAAGCGGCGGCTGATCCAGCCGGAGTTCCTCAGCCTCGCCGCGACCCGGCTGAAGCCGGGGGCCGTGGTGCACTGTGCCACCGACTGGGAGCCGTACGCCGAACAGATGCTCGAGGTGCTCACGGCGCACCCGGACTTCGAGAACACACAGGCCGACGGCGGTTTTGCGCCGCGTCCGGACTACCGGCCGCTGACCCGTTTCGAGGGCCAGGGACTGGACAAGGGACATGTCGTGAACGACCTGTTGTTCCGCCGCGTACAGCGGTAAGGACAGCAGTAAGGGCGGGAGCAGGAACCGCACGACGATCAACCCCCCACCGGCGCCCGAGACCACCTCGCCCACCTGCGGGCGGCGCCCCTGACTCGTTAGGGTCGATGCCGTGGCCACCTTTCCCCCGTACCCGACGCATCCCACCGGTCCCCCCGGCGGCGGTGCGCTCCGGCACGCGCACTGGTGGCAGCGCAAGTGGGTGCGCTACGGCGCGCTCATCACCCTGCTCGCGCTCTCCGGGCTCGTCATCCTCGCCCTGGTGCGCGAACAGACCGGCACCGAGGGCTTCCTGGTCGGGCTCGGCCTCGCGATCCTGCCCGTGCCGCTGCTGATAGCCGCCTTCCGCTGGCTGGACCGGGTCGAGCCGGGCCCCTGGCGCAATCTGCTGTTCGCGTTCTCCTGGGGCGCCTGCGCGGCGGCGCTGATAGCCATCGTCGCCAACAGCTTCGCGACCAGATGGATAGCGACGGCGACCGCGGATCCGTCCAGCGCCGACACCCTCGGCGCGACCGTGATAGCGCCCGTCGTCGAGGAGACCGCCAAGGCCGCGGCCGTCCTGCTCGTCTTCCTCTTCCGCAGACGGGACTTCACCGGCATCGTCGACGGTGTGGTGATAGCCGGGGTCACCGCCACCGGCTTCGCCTTCACCGAGAACATCCTCTACCTCGGCACCGCCTTCGGCACCGACCAGCTCACCGGCGACAGCGGCATCGCCTCCGTCACCGCGGCCACGTTCTTCGTCCGCGTCATCATGTCGCCGTTCGCGCACCCGCTGTTCACGGTCCTCACCGGCATCGGCTTCGGCATCGCGGCACTGTCGGCGGACCGCCATCACGTACGGCGCGTGCTGCTGCCGCTCTCCGGCCTGCTGCTCGCGATGGGCATGCACGCCGTCTGGAACGGCTCGTCGACCTTCGGCGAGTACGGCTTCTTCGCCGTGTACGCGGCCTTCATGGTCCCCGCGTTCGGCCTGCTGACCTGGCTCGTCATCTGGACCCGGCAGCGCGAACTGCGCACCGTGCGCGAGGAACTGCCCGCCTACGCCGTCGCCGGCTGGCTCACCCCCGCCGAACCCTTCGCCCTCGGCTCGATGCGGGCCCGCCGGATCGCCCGCCAGTACGCCCGCGCCCACGCCGGGAAGCGGGCGGCGCGGGCGGTGGCGCAGTACGAGGCGTACGCGACGTCTCTGGCGTTCCTCCGTCACCGGGGGCGCCGCGGCCGGGCCGGCGCCGACTTCGTCGTACGGGAGCGGGAGCTGCTGCACGAGCTGTGGGTACGGCGGGAGGCGGCGCGCCCGGCCCTGGACCACGCGGCCCGGATGACGGCACCGCCGACCCCGGTCGTGATCCCGCCGACGCACTGGCCCGTGCACGGATACCCGGCGGTGCAGCACCCCGGCTACAACCCGTACCGGACCTGAGAACCGCAGCACACCACCGAGCCGCACCGCCAACCCACACCGACGCCCCGCCCCGCCCCGCCGACGGCACTGCGACACACCCCACGAGCGCCCCGCCGGACCACACCGACGCCCCGCCCGCCCCGCCGACAGAACCGCGACACGCCCCCGCGAGCCGCCCTGCCGGACCACCGGACCGCGAAGACTAGGCCGACGCCTCCGTCAGCCGCGTCACCTCGTCCTCCGTCAGCCGCACCTCCGCCACTTTCACCAGCGCCGGCAGCTGCTCCACCGTCCGTGCGGACGCGATGGGCGCCGCCACCGTCGGCCGGGACGCCAGCCACGCCAGGGCCACCGTCGCCACCGGCACGCGGTGGGCCTCGGCGATGTCGTCGAGGGCGGCGAGGACCTTGCGGCCGCGCTCCGTCTCCAGATGCTTGCCGGCACCGGCGGCGCGGGCGCCCTCCACCACCTCGCCCTCGCGGTACTTGCCGGTGAGGAACCCGGAGGCCAGCGCGTAGTACGGGACGGCGGCCAGTCCGGTCCGTGCGGCCAGGTCCTGGAGCTCGCCCTCGTACGTCTCGCGCGAGACCAGGTTGTAGTGCGGCTGGAGCGCCACGTACCGGGCCAGTCCCTCGCGCTCGGAGAAGGCGAGGGACGCCTCCAGGCGCTCGGCGGAGATGTTGGACGCGGCGATGTGCCGCACCTTGCCCGCCTTCACCAGCTCGTCGAGCGCGCCGATGATCTCCTCGACCGGCACTTCCACCTTGTCGAAGTGTGTGTAGTAGAGGTCGATGTGGTCGGTGCCGAGACGGCGCAGGGAGGCGTCCGCCGCCGCCTTGATGTTCGCGGCCGTCAGGCCCGGGAAGTCGGGGTGCTGGCTGACCTTCGTGGCGATCACGACGTCGTCGCGGTTGCCGCGCGCCTTGACCCACTTGCCGATGATGGTCTCGGACTCACCGCCGACGTTGCCGTCGATCCACGCGGAGTACGAGTCCGCCGTGTCGACGAAGTTGCCGCCCGCGGCCGCGTAGGCGTCGAGTACGGCGAAGGACTGTGTCTCGTCGGCGGTCCAGCCGAAGACGTTGCCGCCGAGGGAGAGCGGGAAGACCTCGAGGTCGGACGTGCCCAGCTTGCGAAGAGAAGTCATGTACGGGGTCAACGCCGGTGCGAAGACCGCTCTTCCGGAACGGCCGCAAAGTTCCCGTAAACAAGCGGAGGCTGACATTCCGTGCCCGGTGACGCAAAAACCGGCGGCCGTGACGTCGGGGGGTGTGCGTCAGGGCCGCCGGTGGATCAGGAGAACCTCAGGGGGTGAGCCCCTTGCTCCGCAGCCACGCCATCGGGTCGATCCCGGTGGACGCACCGCCCGCGTGGACCTCGAGGTGCAGATGCGCGCCCGTGACGTTGCCGGTCGCTCCCACGCGCCCGATCACATCACCGGTGTTGACCTTCTGGCCCACGCTGACACTGATCGACGACTGGTGGGCGAACCACAGCTCGGTGCCGTCGTCGAGGGTGAGGACGGTCTTGTAGCCGTACGACCCGTCCCAGCCGGCCTGCGTGATGGTGCCGCTGTGGATCGCCTTGATGAGCGTGCCCGTGGGAGCGGCGAAGTCGAGGCCCGTGTGGTACCCGGAGGACCACAGGGAGCCGGCCTGCCCGAAGGTCGAGGTGATCGTGTACGAGGAGGTCGGCAGCGTGTACTGCTTCGCCAGCTCGGCGAGCCGCTTGGCCTCGGCGGCCTTCTCGGCTTCCGCCTCCGCCTTCTTCTTCGCCTCGGCTGCGTCGTCCGCGGCCTTCTTCAGCGCGGCGGCCTCGGCCTTGGCGGCCTCGTCGGCGAGGGCGCTCTGCGTGGCGAGCTGCGTCTTGTTCTCGACCTGCGTCTGCTGGCTCTCGGCCTGCGCCATGATCCGGTTGCGCAGCGTCTCGCCGGCGCCGGAGTCGGAGACGCTGATCTGGGTCTTGTCCGTGACAGCCGTGGCGGCGGCCGTGGGGGCCGCGGCGAGGTCGCTGAGCGCGGTGGCCGAGCCCTGCGGTGCCTCCTCCTCGCCGGACACGAACGGAAGGTCGGGCATCGAGATGGAGACCGGCGGCTTGCCGGTGTTGGCGCTGGCCATGCCGGCCCCGCCGACGGCGGCTATGACACCGACGCCCAGGACGGTGGAGCTGCGGGCGAATCCCCCGCTGCGCTGCTTGGCGACCCGATGCTTGCCACGTGCCGGTCGGATGGACTCCTCGGTGGGATTCCATTCCTCCCGCGGACCCTCGTCGTGGTGGTAGCTGCCGTAGCCGAAGACATCGGTGGTGCTGCGCTGGCTCGGCACGTACGGGGCCTCGGGGGCAGGCCGGTTTGACGCCACGTGGGCGTGCTCCTTTCCTTCCTTCTCGCCTACCGGGTTAGCTGACGGGTTCGGAGCAGGAAGGTCTCCTACGCGCGTATACCGGCCGTGAGTTCACGGTGGCATCCGCGCGATTCACCCCAGGGTGGTGGTTCCCCGGCTCCCTTGCGGGATTAAGCGCGTGAGCACGGAGCCGTCTCTTGTGACGGCTGGGACGACCGCGCTGCGTTATCGAACGTTAATAGACCCGGACCATGGATTCCAAGCTGTTCCGCTTGATCATTAACCTTTTTCCCCTGGACGTACGGGTCCATGAGCGGTGAAAAACGGGCGAGTTGACCGCGCTCCGGTAAACTCACAGGTATTGACTGTATGTCAGTTGTTATGCGGAGGGCACTCACCCGGTCACCCCACGTGATAAAGCTCCCCAAGGGTCACGGCCGTCGTACGGCGAGCAGCGCCATGTCGTCCGTCATGCCGCCCCCCGTGTGCCGGCGCACCTCCACGGCGAGCGCGGACAGCAGCGCCCCGGGGACCCGGAATGCGCGTCCCGCGAGCCGCGCCGCCGGATCGTAGAACTCCCCGTACCGGTCCCGCGCCTCGGACAGCCCGTCGGTGTACAGCAGCAGCGTGGCCCCGCCCGGGAAAACCGCCTCCTCCGCACGGTCGGGCCAGCTCCCCAACTCGCCCATGCCCAGCGGCAACGCGGGCTCGACGGCGGGCAGCGCCCGCACGGTGCCGTCGGGACACAGCAGCAACGGCGGCGGATGGCCGCGGTTGAGGACCCGTACGACCCCGTCGCCGTGCGGCAGTTCGGCGAGTACGACGGTGGTGAACCCCTCGATGGCGTCGAGCCCCTCGCGCCGCGTGCCCTCGCGCGCCAGCGCCCGCTCCAGCCGCCGCGCGACCGCCTCCAGCGTCGGCTCCTGCTCGGCGGCCTCCCGGAACGCCCCGATGACGACGGCGACCGCGGCGACCGCCCCCATGCCCTTCCCCCGCACGTCCCCCACCACCAGCCGCACCCCGTACGGACTGTCCTGCACCGCGTAGAGGTCCCCGCCGATGAAGGCGTCCTTCTGCGCCGCCTCGTACCGCACCGCGATGTCGAACCCGCCGATCCGGTCGTCGGGCTCGGGCAGCACCGCCCGCTGGGCGGCCTCGGCGATCTGGCGCTGGGAGGCGAGCCGCTGGTCGCCGCGGAGCACGACCCGGTTGAGGACGGCGGCCAGCACGGCGACCACCGCCACGGTGAGCGCCTCGGTGAGGTTGTCGGCGTCCAGCCGGAAACCGAACCGCATATGGACGGCGAAGGCGGCGATCAGGGCCACCGCGCCGGTGGCGACGATGCCGAGCAGCGGATAGAGGGGCGCGGCGACCAGGGGGGCGGCGGTGAAGAAGGGGATCGCGGTGAAGTCCCGGGGGGTCAGGACGTCGTAGAGGACGCCACCGACGATCAGCAGGGCGGGCAGCGCCCGTAAGAGGGCGGAGACACGCCGTCCCGCCACCGCCTCCTGATCCACATGCCCAGGTTTCCCGGACCGGGCACGGGCGGCGAGCCGTGTGGCCCGACCGGGGGAAACACTCAGGGCCGGAGTCCAGCGAACTGGACTCCGGCCCTGAGCCATGAGTAGCGGGGACAGGATTTGAACCTGCGACCTCTGGGTTATGAGCCCAGCGAGCTACCGAGCTGCTCCACCCCGCGTCGGTGAAACCAGCATACGCCATCCGCGGGACGCTCAGCACCACAGTTAAGTCGCGCCGCCGCTGACCTGCGTTTTTCAGCTGCCGGGGTTGCCCGTGTGGGTCAGGGTCTCCCAGGACACGAACAGATTGTCGGTACCGGCGGGCCGGGTCTCCTCGGCGAGCTTGTGGGCGGCCGGGACGGAGACGTCGAGGCGGTTCTCCAGATGGTTGAGGGCGACCTCCAGGTCGGGGCCCATGTTCCGGTCCACCTTCCCGCCGCACAGCCACGCGGGCGCGGGCTCGCCGGCCTGGTACCGGGCGTGGAAGGCGAGCGCCGACTTCAGCCGGTCCTTGACCTCGCCGTACAGGTCGACGCCCTGGTGCCAGGCGGTCTCGGCGATGTGGGCGGTGGCGGCGATGGAGTAGCCGACGTGCTTGAAGTTGCGGCAGGTCTCCTGGGAGACGCCGTCCTTGTACGTCTTCTGCCCGAACCAGTACGTCGTCAGCCTCGTCGGCGTGTTCACCCCCGACCCGGCCGGGGTGAGCGGCACCCGCCCGTCCTCCTCCAGGTAGAAGTAGGCAGGGACGCGTTCCCGGAAGCGCTGGAGCGCGTGGTCGAAGGTCTTGTGGTCGTCGAGGAAGACGGCCATGCCGATGGCCGCGTCGGTCATGACGAGGTCCCAGTTGCCGTTGTAGTCGGGGACCTTGCGGGTGACGGCGGGCAGATACGCGGTCCGCAGCATGTCCTGGAACCGCGCGACCCGGTCCTGCGGCCACCCCGCGCCCGCGCTGTGCCGCACGATCTCCGCGGCCCGCGCCCAGGTCGCCCCGGCCCACCCGGTCTGGAGCCCGGCGTCCTCCTCGGTGTGCTTCCGCATCCTCGCCGACCAGGCGTCCATGATCTCCCGGGCCTTGACGGCATGCCGCTGCTTGCCGGTGACGCGGAAGAGGAGCGCCTGCGTATAGGCGGCGATCGCGTCCTCGCGCTCCTCGACGCACCCGTGCGCGGGCCGGTCGGCGTGCTCCCCACCGGGACAGTCCACGCTCGCGTACGGCTCGGCCCGGTACTTGTACGCCCCGTACTTGCTGTCCCTCATGTCGAAGTACGCCTTCAGCCACGGCTGCTTCCCCGCGGTGACCTTCTCCCGTACGGCGTCCAGCTGGGCCTCGCTCACCAGCACACCGGGGTGTGTGAACGCCGCGTCGGGGGGCAGCGCACGGGCCATGGTGCGGGTACCGGCGTCGGTGGTCCCACAGGCGGTGGCGAGAAGGGGGGCGAGCAGAAGCGCGACGGCGGCACGGAATCGGGCTGACCTCATGGTGGCAGCGTCACCCTGCGGGGAGCGGCGCGCAGGAAATGTTGGGCTGATCGGTCAGTCACCCGGCGTCCGAGCGGGTCTCGCCCTCCCTCGCCGGACGGCCGGGTGACGCTCACTCCAGCAGGGGAAGATTCGGCCTCCTGGCCTGCTCCTCGAACTCCGGCAGCACCACGACGGACACGCCGGCCGCCGCCAGGAGCCCGCTCCCGTCGGCTCCTTCCACGAAGGTGTCGGGTTCCCGCCAGGCCGTCACCACCCGTCGCACCCCGGCGTTCAGGATCAGCCGGGCACAGGGTGCCGGGCGCGAGGCTCGCCGCGCGCACGGTTCCAGGCTGGAGTACACCGTCGCCGAGGCCAGCCTCGGATCCCCCGCGTCGATCTTCGCCAGCGCCGCCTCCTCCGCGTGGACCACGGAGTCGCCCCCCTCCCTGGAGTGCCCGCGCGCGAGTTCCGTACCGTCGGCGGCGACCACCACCGCGCCCACGCTGAACGCGGTCCGGGACGGCGGGCACAGGGCGGCCAGTTCACAGGCGAGGCGGAGCCAGTGGCGGTCGGCGGCGGGGACGCCGGGTGCGGTGGGCTCGTAGCGCATGAGGACGACGTCCTCGATCTGCCGGGACTCGACCAGGCGCAGGCGTCCGCCCTGGTAGGCGCCGGGGCCGAAGAGGCGGGGGGCGGTCGCGTCGCCGACGAAGAGGGGGGCCAGGACCAACTGGAGCTCGTCCGCCAGGCCCTGCTGGAGGAGCTGGGTGTGGATCTTGCCGCCGCCTTCGACCATGAGGCGCCGTACGCCCCGGGCGGACAGGTCCGCGAGGAGGCCGGGCCAGTCCAGGTCGGCGCCCAGGGAGACCACATCGGCCGCCAGACCCGCCGCACGGGCCCGCTCCGCGCCCTTGTCCGTCGTATAGACGACCTTGTCGCCGCCGGTGTGCCAGAACTTCGCGTCGGGGTCCAGGTCGCCCGAGCCGCTGACCGTGACCTTGAGGGGGTACTCCGGCTTGCCCGCCGCCACGCGGGCCGCGCGCCGCTGCGGGGAGTTGACGAGCAGCCGGGGGTTGTCGGCGCGGATCGTGCCGGCGCCGACGAGGATCGCGTCGACCGAGGCTCGGACCTCGTCGACGCGGTCGAAGTCGGCCGGGCTGGAGAGGAGCAGGCGGTCGGGGCCGGTGTCGTCCAGGTAGCCGTCGAGGGAGACGGCCGCGGAGAGGAGGACGTACGGGTGAGACATCGGGTGCGGTCCCTCTCGCTGTGACGGGCGGGGCTTGGTTCAAGTTTGAAACAAACCTACACTGGTGGCATGACGACTCGCTGGCTCACTCCGAAGGAGCAGCGCGCCTGGCGCGCGTACATCGCCGCGTCACACCTTCTGGAGGATGCGATCGACCGGCAGCTCCAGCAGGACGCCGGCATGCCGCATCTCTACTACTCCATCCTGGCCAACCTTTCCGAGGCGCAGGAGCGACGGCTGCGGATGACGGACCTCGCCGAGGGCCTGAAGATCACGCGGCCCCGGCTGACGTATGCCGTGACCCGGCTGGAGAAGGACGGGCTGGTGCGGCGGGAGAGCTGTCACTGGGACAAGCGCGGAAGCATCGCCGTACTGACCGACGAGGGCATGGCGGAGGTGGAGCGGGCGGCGCCGGGACATGTCGAGACGGTCCGCGCCGCCCTCTTCGACCGGCTCACTCCGGAGCAGGTGGAGCAGTTGGAGGAGATCTCCAGGGCGATCTCGGACGGGCTCCAGGAGGACACGGGTGACGAGGTGCCGTGGCGTCGGCGCTCGTCGTCGACGTGCTCCGGGACCGCATGAGCCACCCCACAAACCCGTTGCTTCAAATTTAAAGCATGAGGTAGGGTCTCCCCTCGTAGACCTGCTTCAAATCTGAAGCAGATATGCCTGAGGACCGGAGTACCCGCATGACCGACATCCCCGCCGCAACCCAGCGCTCCCGTGTCCGCGTGCCGCTCCGCTTCGGTGACGGCTACAGCGTCGACTCCGAGCTGGTCACCTTCCACGGGCTGGCTGACGGCCAGGAGCACGTGGCGGTCGTCCTCGGCGACCCGGCCCCCGGCAGCGTCCCGCTGGTGCGGCTGCACTCCGAGTGCCTCACCGGTGACGTCTTCGGCTCCGCCCGCTGCGACTGCGGCCCGCAGCTGCGCGAGGCGGTCGAGCGGATAGCCGAGCGCGGCGGCGTCCTGCTGTACCTGCGCCAGGAGGGTCGCGGCATCGGCCTCTACAACAAGCTCGACGCGTACGCCCTCCAGGACCAGGGCCTGGACACCTATGCCGCCAACACCGCGCTGGGCCTGCCCGAGGACGACCGCGACTACACGGCGGCCGCGCAGATGCTGCGGTCCCTGGGGATCGGCTCGCTGGACCTCCTCTCCAACAACCCGGACAAGGCCGGCCAGTTGCGCGACCTCGGCATCGACGTCCACGACCGGGTGCCGACCGGCGTCTTCACCACCGCCCACAACGTCCGTTACCTGCGTGCGAAGGTCCTCCAGACCCAGCACACGCTGCCCCTGGGCGAGTTGACGGAGCTCAGCGTCGGCTGAGGGTGTAGCCCGCTCCACCCCGGTCCGGGTGAGCACTCCCTCGTGACGGCGAGCGGCCGACGGAATCGTCTTCCGCATGGCGATCCTGGCCCTGCTGGGCCGCAGGGCCTGGTCCATGCCCCGCTGGCTGGACCTCATGCTCCCGGACCTCGACGTCGAGGGCGAGAAGCTGGACCGCGAACTGCCCGCACAGACGGCCGAGCGGACACCGGAGCCCGTGGCGACGCGGTGATGCGGTGACGCGCGATACGGCGAGCGCTATGCCTGAGGTGTGTGTGCCAGGTACGCCAGCACGGCCAGCACCCGGCGGTGGCCGCTGTCGCTCGGCGGGAGGCCCAGCTTCAGGAAGACGTTGCCGATGTGCTTGTGGACGGCGCGTTCGGTGACGACCAGGGTCTTGGCGATGGTCGCGTTGTCGTGGCCCTCCGCCATGAGCGCGAGGGTCTCGCGCTCGCGGGGCGTGAGGGAGTCCAGCGGGGTGTTCCTGCGGCGGGTCAGCAGCTCGGTGACGACCTCGGGGTCCAGGGCCGTACCGCCGCCCGCGACCCGCTCCAGCGCGTCGAGGAACTCGTCGACCCGGCCCACCCGGTCCTTGAGCAGATAGCCGACCCCGCTGGTGCCGCCGCCCAGCAGCTCGGCCGCGTACGACTCCTCGACGTACTGCGAGAGCACCAGCACCGGCTGCCCGGGGAACTCCTCGCGGGCCTCCAGCGCGGCCCGCAGCCCCTCGTCGCGGAAACCGGGCGGCATCCGCACATCCAGGACGGCCACGTCCGGCCGCTGTTCCCGCAGGGCCGGCATGATCTCGGGCCCGGTGCCGACGACGGCCACCACGTCGTGCCCGGCCGAGGTCAGCAACAGGACGAGGCCCTCCCGCAGCAGGGCGTTGTCCTCGGCGATCACCACACGCACGGCAGCTCCACTTCGATCACGGTCGGCCCCCCGACGGGGCTCGACACGTCCACGGTCCCGTCGAGCGCGGCGACCCGGCGCCGCATGCCGAGCAGTCCGGAACCGGAGGACTCGTCGGCACCGCCGCCGCCCTCCACGTCACTGACCCGCACCCGCAGCCCGCGCTTCGTGCGCCCGAGCCTGACGTCGGCCCGGGACGAGCCACTGTATTTGGCGGCGTTGGTGAGGGATTCGGCGACCACGAAGTAGGCGGCGGCCTCGACGGCGGCGGGCGGGCGTACGCCCTCGTCCATCCCGCCGTCGTCGATGGTGACCTGGAGCCCGCTGCCGGCGGCCAGCGCGCGCACGGCGCCCACGAGCCCCCGGTCGGTCAGGATCGGCGGGTGGATGCCGCGCACGACGTGGCGCAGCTCCGTCAGCGCCTGCTCGGCCTGGTCCTGGGCCTCGTCCAGCAGCTTGCGGGCGGTCTGCGGATCACGGTCGTAGGCCCGCTTGGCGAGCCCGATGCGCAGGGACAGAGCGACGAGATTGGCCTGGGCTCCGTCGTGCAGGTCCCGCTCGATACGGCGGAGTTCGGCGCCGTGCGCGGCGATGGCGTCGGCACGGGTGGCGGCCAGCTCCTCGACCCGTCGGGTCAGCCGCGCCTCCGGGGACGGCTTGAGCAGGGCCGTCGACCAGTCGGCCTCCAGGTCCGCGACCTTCGCGATGAGCGGCAGCACGACCGGCTCCCGGCGCAGCAGCCCGCTCCACACACCGTCGACGACGAGCCCGACGGGCCACAGCGGCAGCGCGACGAAGAGCAGGGCGCCGTAGAGGTAGTACGCCACCATCCACCGGAAGTCGGTCAGCGTGCCGGGGTCCCTGACGGCCGTACGGAACCGCTCCCGGACGGTCCCGGTCAGCGGCTGGTACGCCTCGGGGATCCGCACGCCCGTCCAGGAGGCCGTCAGCTGCCGCTTGGCCCCGGCGATCCGCCGTATGAGCAGCACCGTCTCGGGCAGCAGCCAGGCGCCGACCACCACGAGCGTGCCGATGGCGGCGATCAGCAGCACGCAGACGAAGATCCACACACCGAACGCCATCGCGGCGGCCAGCAGGAGGTGGCCGGTGGCCCTCGCGGCCCGCCGCACGGTCTTCCACATGGGGGCAGGCTAGATGACCAGGGTGCCGGGACACGGTGGTGCGGGCTCCACTGCCAGGGTGCAGCCCGCTCCACCCTTTGGGGGCGGCGGGGAGGCGCACGCCCCAGGCGTGAGAGAACACCGGAACGGGCTGTTCACCGGCATAAGGGCCACCCGCCACCCGCCCCGGTGGTAGATCTCTCCACCTGGCACACCTTGGGGGGATCCATGCGCGCGCCCACACGCGACCTCGTCCGGCCGTCCGAACCGATCGGAGTCGCAGGCTGCCTCTACGCGGTCGCCGCCCTCGTCCTGCTCCCGGCGGCGCTCCTCGCCTGGGCCGACGGCAACGGCGCGGGCGCCTTCTTCATCCTCCTGCTCCTCATGGGCGGCGGCCTCGCACTCGGCAAGCGCCGGGCCCGGCAGGCCGCGGAGCTCCATCGCGTCCGCACCCTGCGGTCCGCGGAGGTGGCGCGCTACCACGCCATGAGCTCAAGGGAGTTCGAGCACGCCGTCGCGTTCCTCTGCGAACGCGACGGCTGTCTCGGGGTCCAAGTCGTGGGGGGCGCCGGGGACCTGGGCGCCGACGTCGTCGCCGACGCCCCGGACGGGCGTCGCGTCGTCATCCAGTGCAAGCGCTACGGCCCGACCACCAAGGTGGGCAGCCCGGACCTCCAGCGGTTCGGCGGCACTTGCTACAGCGTCCACGGCGCCCAGGTCGCCGCCGTCGTCACCACGTCCGTGTTCACGAAGCCCGCGGCCCGGTACGCGTCCGGCACCGGGATCCGCCTCTTCGACGAGGCCGCCCTCGCCGCCTGGGCCACCCGCACCGGCCCGCCGCCGTGGGGTCCGTAGCGCCCGGCAGGTCTCCGGGAACGCCGAAACCCCCACCTCAGAACAGTCTGACGCGGGGGCTCCCGGGTAGGCCCTGTGGGACTCGAACCCACAACCAATGGATTAAAAGTCCACTGCTCTGCCAATTGAGCTAAGGGCCCAGGCGATGTTGCCTCCCCGAGCATAGCCGGACGCGGCCGAGTCTCCGATCGGGTATCGGTGACACGGCCGCGCCGGAAGTGACGGGGCGAGGGGAAGTCGACCCAAAGATCACGGATCAACCGGTTCCGGCGCCCCCTTGCGTGCCGCCTCGCGGGCCCGCGTCCGCTCGTGCTCGGGGTTCAGGAACCAGTGCCGGGCCGAGGCCAGCCACCAGGCCGCCGCGAAGCCCAGGACCGCCAGGACGGCGATCGGCGCGTAGTTGAAGGTCTCCCAGGTGACCGGGGAGACCTGCGGCAGCATGAAGAGGACCGTGATCACGCCGACCCACACCACCGACACCACGCCGATGACCCCGGACCAGCGGCCCAGATGCCACGGCCCGCGCTCGAATCCCTCGCCCTTGCGCAGCCGCAGCAGCGTCGGGATGACGTACGCGATGTACAGCCCGATCACCGCCACCGACGTCACCGCCGCGTAGGCCGTGTAGTTGATCAGATACGGCAGCCCCAGGACCAGCGCCCCCGAAGCCGCCAGCCACACGGCCGCGACCGGCGTCCGGGTGCGCGGGCTGACCGTGTGCCAGATGTGCGAGAACGGCAGCGCGCCGTCACGCGAAAAGGCGTAGATCATGCGGCTGTTGGCCGTCACCGAGGCCATCCCGCAGAACAGCTGCGCCCCGATCACGACGAGCAGCAGCAGCTTGCCGGCGGTCGCGCCCAGGGCGTCCAGGAGGATCTGCGCCGGGGGCGCGCCCGTCGAGGAGTTCAGCGCGCCGTCGTAGGACTGGATCGCGAAGGTGAAGCCGAGCAGCAGCACGAAGCCGGCGATCCACGACGTCCAGATCGACTGCACGATCCCCTTCGGGCCGGCCGTCGAGGCGTCGTGCGTCTCCTCGGTCATATGGGCGGAGGCGTCGTAGCCGGTGAAGGTGTACTGGGCCATCAGCAGGCCCAGCGCGACGACGTAGACCCCGCTCCCCCAGCCCGTGTTGTTGACGAACTCCGTGAACACGAAGGACGCGGACTGGTGCTTGTCCGGTACGAAGGTCAGCGCGCCCACGATCACCGCCACGCCCACCACGTGCCACCACACGCTGACGCTGTTGAGGAGGGCGACGATCCGTACGCCGAAGGTGTTCAGCAGACCGTGCAGGACGAGGATGCCCGCGAACAGCAGGATCGTCCGGCCCGGTGTCACCTCGAAGTCGAACTGCAGGTTCAGGTACGCGCCGAGGAAGGACGCGGCGCCGAAGTCGATACCGGCGGTCACCGCGACCTGGCCGAGCACGTTGAACCAGCCCGTGAACCACGCCCAGGCGGCCGCGGTCCGGCTGGGGGCGAGCTTGTGCGCCCAGAAGTACAGGCCCGCCGACGTCGGGTACGCCGAACAGATCTCGGCCATCGACAACCCGACGAACAGCGTCATCAGGCCGACCGCGACCCAGCCCCAGATCATCACCGAGGGGCCGCCGGTGTTCATCCCGAACAGGTACAGCGTCAGACAGCCCGACAGCACCGAGATGATCGTGAAGGAGACCGCGTAGTTGGAGAACGCCGACATGCGGCGGGCCAGGACCTGCGTGTAGCCGAGCTGGGCGAGGCGTTCCTCGTCGGAGAGTCCGGAGACCTTCGACTGCCCACTCGCTATGTCGTCATCTGTCATGCCCCCAGCAATTCCCTTACCAAGGGCGTGACACACGTCACAACTTGGCTAGAACCTTTCGCGGAAGGGTCGCAAAAGGGCCCCTGCGACCGAAGTCGCAGGGGCCCTTTCAAGGTCGGTTCAGCCGACGTCAGCCGTTGCGCTTCCAGCGCGGCTTGTCGTCACGGCGTCCGAAGGAGGAGCCGGAACCGGAACCGGAGCCGGAACCGGTGCCACGGTGGTCGTCGCGGCGGAAGCCGGGGCGGTCGTGGCCACCGGAGCGGAAGCCCGGGCGGTCGTCGCGGCGGTCACGGTTGAAGGGGCGGTCGCTGCCACGGTGACCGCCGCGCTCGTCGCGACGCTCGAAGGAGCGGCCGGCCGGACGGTCGGCGGGACGGTCGTCGCGACGGAAGCCTCCACGGTCGTTGTCCCGACGCTCGAAGGAACGACCACCGCGGTCGTCACGGTCACGGTTGAACCCACCACGGTCGTCACGACGCTCGAAGGAGCGGCCGGCCGGACGGTCGGCGGGACGGTCGTCGCGACGGAAGCCTCCACGGTCGTTGTCCCGACGCTCGAAGGAACGACCACCGCGGTCGTCACGGTCACGGTTGAACCCACCACGGTCATCACGACGCTCGAAGGAACGCCCGCCACGGTCGGCCGGACGGTCGTCGCGACGGAACCCGCCACGGTCGTTGTCCCGACGCTCGAAGGAACGACCACCGCGGTCGTCACGACGGTCGTCGCGACGGAACCCGCCACGGTCGTTGTCCCGACGGTCACGACGCTCGTACGAGGAGGAACCCTCCGTACGCTCGGCCTGCTGCGCCACCGGCTGCTCCGGCACGGACGCGGCCTCGGCCTCGGCGGCCACCGCGGCCTGCGCCTCGGCCACCGCGGCCTCCGGGTCCTCGCCACGCTCACGCGCGGCGCGGGCCACGAGACGGTCGGACTCCTCGCGCAGCTCGCTCGCGCGGCGCTGCGCCCGCTCCAGCTGCTTGGTGAGGGAGGCCACCTCGCGCTCGGCCTGCTGCGCGGCGTTGCCCGCGGACTCGGCCTGGACCTCGGTCATCGACCGGGCGCCGGTGATCTCGGCGACCTCGGGGTCGAAGGCGGCGCCACCCTGGATGATGTGGCGCCCGGCGTCGACGCCCGCGTCCTCCATGAGGCGGAAGATCTGGCGGCGCTGGTGCGGCAGGGACAGCGACACGACGGTGCCGGTGCGGCCGGCGCGGGCCGTACGGCCGGCGCGGTGCAGGTAGTCCTTGTGGTCGCCGGCCGGGTCCACGTTGAGCACCAGGTCGATGCCGTCGACGTGGATGCCGCGCGCGGCGACGTCGGTGGCGACCAGCGCGTTGACGTAGCCGTCCTTGAAGTCGGCCAGGACGCGGGTACGGGCACCCTGCGTCATGCCGCCGTGCAGCGCGTCGGCCTTCACACCGGCCTCGACGAGCTGCTCGGCGATACGGTCGGCGCCCAGCTGGGTGCGGACGAAGATGATCGTGCGGCCCTTGCGGGAGGCGATGGCCGCGGTGACCGGCGCCTTGTCCTTGGGCTTCACGATGAGGATGTGGTGCGACATGGTCGTGACGTTGCCCTGGGCGCTGTCGACCTCGTGCGTGACCGGGTTGGTCAGGTAGCGCTTGACCAGCGTGGAGATCTCGTTCTCCATCGTGGCCGAGAACAGCATGCGCTGGCCGCCGCCGGGGATCTGGTCGAGCAGCTCGGTGACCTCGGGCAGGAAGCCCAGGTCGGACATCTGGTCGGCCTCGTCGAGGACGGCGACCTCGACGTTGGCCAGGGAGCAGGCGCCGCGGTTGATGAGGTCGCGCAGACGGCCCGGGGTGGCGACGAGGACGTCGACGCCGCGCTCCAGGGCGTACATCTGGTTACTCATCGACGTTCCGCCGCAGACGACCTTCATCTTCAGGCCGAGGACGTCGCCGTACGGCTGGAGGGCGTCCGCGACCTGCATCGCGAGCTCACGGGTCGGCGTGAGGATGATGCCGCGGGGCTTCTTCTTGTCGGTGTGGCCGCCGGACAGCTTCGTGAGCAGCGGCAGACCGAAGGAGAGGGTCTTGCCGGAGCCGGTGCGGCCACGGCCGAGGATGTCCTTGCCGGCCAGGGCGTCCGGGATGGTCGCGGCCTGGATCGGGAAGGGGGTGGTCACGCCGTTCTGCGCGAGCTTGCGCACGACGCCCTCGGGGAGACCGAGAGTGGCGAAGGTGACCTCGGGGGTCTCCTCGACGATCTCGTTCTCGCCGTTCTCGGGCATGACGGCGTGATCAGAACTGGAAATGGACATGCGTATGCGAAACCTTCCGGAGTCTCGTCGGCACGCGCCCGTCAACTCCGTGATTCGCAATACGACCGCCTCTATGCGGTCAGCCACGGCAAGGGAGAGAACGCGCCACACGGCGCGCTCTATTTTGGCGCCGGGCAAATGGGATCAAACGATCTACCACCTTACGCACCCATCCCCCCGGAAGGCAAACCAGGTCCCATTGACGTACGTCACACCCGGCCCCCGAGGGCGTTCGCGCCCGGAGGAGTGCCCGCCCATCCGCCCTACGCCGGCGTCCCCGCCGCGGGTGCCGGCTCACGCTGGGCCAGCTGCGGCTCGGCCTCCTGGTGGGCGGACGAGGACGGCTCGGCGACCGTGGGTGTCGGGGTGGGCGGGTCCGGGGTCGGAGTCGGCGTCGGGGTCGGATCGGGCGTCTTCGTCGGGGCGGGCTGGGTCTTCGTCGGGGTCGGCTGCGGCTTGTCCGGCTTCCCGGGCTTGACGTCCGCCGAGGGCGACGCGCTCTCCCCGGCCGACTCCGAGGCGGAGGGCGACGCCGACTCCCCCGCCTTGCCCTTGCCCTTCTTCTTCCCGTGCTTGCCGTCGGCCTCGGCGGCCCCGAACCCACCGCCCCCGCCCGACACCGCCGATCCGCCGTCCGGCGCGTCCCCGCCCCGCTGACCGGCGGAGTGCGACGGCTTGGCGCTCTTGCCACCGTCGTCGTCGCCCACACTCATACAGCCGGCGGCAGCGGCGACCGCCATCACCGTGGCGGCCAGACGGACGGGTACGTACATGGGGCGCACGGGCAGCCACCTCCGAGGGCGGTTGAGGGAGTCAACCCGTTCAACTCCCGCCGCCCACAAGAGGACACGCGCGAGACCCGCCCGCACCCGCCTCCTCTCCAGGCACCCCGTCCCCGACAATGGCCCTGTGCTGGAGATGACGCGCGAAGCCTTCGAAGAACTCGTGAGCCAGGCCCTGGACCGGATCCCGCCCGAACTGACCCGGGTCATGGACAACGTCGCCGTGTTCGTCGAGGACGAACCTCCCGCCGACGACCCCGAACTGCTGGGCCTCTACGAGGGCACCCCCCTCACCGACCGCGGCGAGTGGTACGCCGGCGTGCTCCCCGACCGCATCTCGATCTACATGGGTCCGACCCTGCGTTTCTGCGAGACCCAGGACGACGTGGTGCACGAGGTCGCCGTGACCGTGATCCACGAGATCGCCCACCACTTCGGCATCGACGACGAGCGCCTCCACGAGCTGGGCTGGGGCTGACCGAGAACACCGGCCCCGCCGCCCGCCGCGGCGGAGCCGCATACCCACCCCCGGACTTGGGCATACGGGACCAATGGCTCGCGTCCCCGCCGCCGTCCTGAACGTCCTGATCCGCCTACGCCGCTCACCCCGCACCCTCGCCCGCCACTACCGCACCCGCCGCCCCCTGCCGACACTGGAACTCGTCCACCAGCCGCATCCGTGGGCCCGGGCCGTCGGGCTGGTGGCCGTCGTGCTGCTCGGGGCATGGCTGGGGCTGCTGGTCGTCGGCAATGTCCGCACCCCCGTCGGCCCCATGAACACGACGATGACCCTGCGCCCGTCCTTCACCGGCGGCACGAAGATCAACGTCTCCCCGCTGGGCGCCCTGCAACTGGACAGCCACCACGCCCCCGTCCGCCTGGACGTCAACGTCGACCAGCTCGACCCGGTCCGCTCCCAGGCCCTGGTCGACCACCCCGAACGCCTCTCCGGGCTCCAGGACGAGGTCGCCGAGGACGTCGAGCACGGCACCCTCGACCTGGCCGTACGGTCCTGCGTCGCCGTTGTCGTGGGCGCCACCGCCCTCGGCCTCGCCGTCTACCGCCGCCCCCGCCGCGCCCTCGCCGCCGGCGGCCTCGCCCTCGGCATGCTCGCCGCGTCCGGCGGGACGGCGTACGCCACCTGGAACCCCGACTCCGTCCTGGAGCCGAAGTTCTCCGGACTGCTCTCCTCCGCCCCGTCCCTGGTCGGCAACGCGCGCAACATCGTCACCGAATTCGACGTCTACCAGCAGGAGTTGGCGCGGCTCGTCACCAACGTGACGAAGCTGTACGACGTCACCTCCACCCTCCCCGCCTACCAGCCGGACCCCACCACCATCCGTGTCCTGCACGTCTCGGACATCCATCTGAACCCGGCCAGCTGGAAGATCGTCGCCTCCCTGGTGGAGCAGTACCAGGTGAACGTCATCGTCGACTCCGGCGACACCATGGACCACGGCACGGCCGCCGAGAACGGCTTCCTGGACCCGATCGAGGACCTCGGGGCGCCGTACGTGTGGGTGCGCGGCAACCACGACTCCGGCGTCACCCAGCGCTACATGGAGGGCCTGAAGAACGTGCACGTCCTCGACGACGGGCGCGCCCAGAGCGTCGCCGGCCTGCGCTTCGCCGGCATCGGCGACCCGCAGTTCACCCCCGACCGCAGCGAGGGGCCCGGCGCCGAGGAGACCCAGGAGGCCGCGGGCGCCCGCCTCGCCGCCGCGCTGCGCGACTGGACGACCGCCGGAAAGCCCGTGGACGTCGCCGTCGCGCACGAGCCGTCGGCCGCGCGGGAGGTGGACGGCTCGGTGCCGCTGGTGCTCTCCGGCCATCTGCACCACCAGGAGATGGAGGTCCTGCGCAACGGCACCCGGCTGCGCGTCGAGGGCTCCACCGGCGGCAGCGGGCTGCGCGCGGTGGAGGGGAAGTACCCGGACCCGATCGAGGCCTCGATCCTCTACTTCGACCGCGACTCCCGGCGCCTGCAGGCCTGGGACGAGATCAAACTCGGCGGGCTCGGCCTGACGACGGCCGAGGTCAGCCGTCACCTGCCGGAGGAGAACCTGCCGGGCGCGGCTCCCACCCCCAGCCCCACCCCGAGTCCCGCCCCGACGCCGTCCCCCAGCCCGTCCGACAGCGCTCCCTAAACCGTTTTGGCGATACCTCCCGGCATCCCATATGCTTCTCACGTCCCCGACGCGCTGCGAAGCGCAAGGCGGGCCGATAGCCCTCATCGTCTAGCGGCCTAGGACGCCGCCCTTTCAAGGCGGTAGCACGGGTTCGAATCCCGTTGGGGGCACGCAACACCGTGTGCGACACTGTTCGCACACAAAGCCAGGTCCTGTGGAGCAGTTTGGAGTGCTCGCCACCCTGTCAAGGTGGAGGCCGCGGGTTCAAATCCCGTCAGGACCGCTGAGGTTTCCTCGGAAACCTCGTGGCTGGGTAGCTCAGTTGGTACGAGCGATCGCCTGAAAAGCGATAGGTCGCCGGTTCGACCCCGGCCCCAGCCACTCAGTACGTAAAACCCCCTCCGGGCGACCGGAGGGGGTTTTCGTCGCTCGCAGAGAGCCTGGGGGGTTCTTGAGACGCATGGTCCGAGGCCTGGTGACGGCCGGTGCCGTCCTGGTCTCCACACTCGCGATACCCGGCACGGCCCACGCCGCGGGGCCGACCGTCGAGGAGGCGTACAGCGACCAGGCCGACTGGTCGGTCATCGACGTACGCCTCCACTACAGCGGGACGATCGACAAGGTCACCGCGTCGCTGCGCCCCGTCGGCAGCAGCGAGACGGACGCGCCGGTCGCCACGGTCACCGGCTTCACACAGAAGTACTGGACCAGTTCGTGGGAGGGCGTCTGGGCCTCCCAGCCCGTCCACCTGGACACCCTCGGCGACTACACGATCGACGTCGAGGCCACGAACACCGCGGGCGAGACAACGGTCCAGAAGAACGCGGGCACGCTGCGGTACCGGAAGCAGCCCGTCGTCGACGGCTTCACCGTCACACCGCTCACGCCGGACATCGAGCACAGGACGGTCACGGGCGAGGGCGACCTGGTCCTGCGCGACCCCAGCACACGGGAGACCGTGCCGATGCCCGGCGCGAGCGTCGACCTCCATCTCGGCCAGAGCGGCGACCTGACCGTGACGACCGACGAGGCCGGCCACTTCTCCGCGTCCCGTGAGCTGACGGACGGCGGCGGCTGGGCCTGGGCCACCTACGACGGCGACCTCGGCTACGCGACCGTCTACCCGTGGCTCGACATCACGCCGAAGACGGCGAAGACCCGCTTCGTGCTGGACAAGGACAAGAGGAGCTTCCACGTCACCGCGGGCCAGAAGGTCTCCGTCACGGGCACGCTCCAGTACCTCAGCGGCGACGCGTGGAAGCCGCTGGCCGGCATCCCTGTCGAGATGGACTACCGCGACGGCAGCACGAGCGACGCCACCGAGGCGACCACCGACGCCGACGGCCGCTTCACCCTGGAGAAGTACGCGTACGGCCGTGAGACCGTCTACGAGGTGGGCTTCACGCCGTACCCCCACAACCCCTGGATCGAGCGCAGCGCGAAGGTCGAGGTCCCGGTGCGGACCACCGCGACGACCGAGTTCACCGAGTTCACCGCACGGCTCGACGAGTACGCCCGACTCGACGTCACCGGCATCGTCGCGGCACGCGGCCGGGACACCGGCGACAGCCTCAACGTGGACCTCCAGTATTCGGCGGATGGCCGCACCAGCTGGACCACGAAGAAGACCCTGAAGACCCAGCTGGACCACCAGTTCATCGTCGAGGACCTGCCCGGCTACACCGACGGCTACTGGCGGCTGCGCTACGCCGGTTCCGCCGCCAAGGACATCAAGGGCACCGTCAGCGACAGCCTGCGCCGCAACCGCGCCCTGACCCGGGTCAAGGACGCCAACGCGTCTCCGGAGCCGGTCTACAAGGGCCGGACGATCACCGTGAAGGGCGTGCTCCAGGAGCGCAAGGCCGGCTCGACGTCCTGGACGGCGTACGGCGACAAGAAGGTCCGGATCCTCTTCCGGCCCAAGGGCAAGAGCACCTGGTACCTGATGGCCACCGTCACCACGAAGACGAGCGGATCCTTCAGCAAGGGCTTCACGGCCCAGCAGGACGGCACCTGGGTACCGGTCTTCCTGTACCCCGACAGCAAGCACTTCGTGGGCAGCGGCACGGAGGACTACGTCGACGTGCGGTGACGTACGCGGGGAGCGCGAGAGGGGGCGGGCCCAAAAGGGTTCGCCCCTTCTTTGTGCGGGATGAGATCCTGGATCGCGTATGTCTACGCATCCTGCCCCCGGTGCCCCGGCCCTCGGCACAATCGCCCCTCGCCTGACCGAGCTCTCCCTGCGCGACGCGCAGCGACTCGGGCGCAGGCTCGAAGGCGCGCGCAAGATCCGCAAGCCCGAAGCACGGGCCGCCGTGCTCGCCGAGATCGAGGGCGAGGTCGCGAAGGCCGAGGAGCGGATGGCCACGCGGCGCGGACGTGTGCCCGCCGTCAGCTATCCCGAGCAGCTGCCCGTCAGCCAGAAGAAGGCCGAGATCGCGGACGCCATCCGTGACCACCAGGTCGTGATCGTCGCGGGTGAGACCGGGTCGGGCAAGACGACCCAGATCCCGAAGATCTGTCTGGAACTGGGCCGTGGCGTCCGCGGCATGATCGGGCACACCCAGCCCCGCCGTATCGCGGCCCGTACCGTGGCCGAGCGGGTCGCCGAGGAACTGGACACCCCGCTCGGTGAGGCCGTCGGCTGGAAGGTGCGGTTCACCGACCAGGTGAACCAGGACGGCACCTTCATCAAGCTGATGACGGACGGCATCCTGCTCGCCGAGATCCAGACCGACCGTGAGCTGCGCGCCTACGACACGATCATCATCGACGAGGCGCACGAGCGGTCCCTCAACATCGACTTCCTGCTCGGCTATCTCGCCCAGCTGCTGCCGAAGCGGCCGGATCTGAAGGTCGTCATCACCTCGGCGACCATCGATCCCGAGCGGTTCTCCCGGCACTTCGGTGAGGCGCCGATCGTCGAGGTCAGCGGCCGCACCTATCCCGTCGAGGTCCGCTACCGCCCGCTCCTCGAAGAGGACTCCGACGACTCCGACCGCGACCAGATCACCGCGATCTGCGATGCCGTCGAGGAGCTCCAGGGCGAGGGCAAGGGCGACATCCTGGTCTTCCTCTCCGGTGAGCGGGAGATCCGGGACACCGCGGACGCGCTCAACAAGAAGAACTACCGGTTCACCGAGGTCCTCCCGCTGTACGCCCGGCTCTCGCACGCCGAGCAGCATCGCGTGTTCCAGCAGCACACGGGGCGCAGGATCGTTCTGGCTACGAACGTCGCCGAGACGTCGCTGACCGTCCCGGGCATCAAGTACGTCATCGACCCCGGCTTCGCCCGGATCAGCCGCTACAGCCACCGCACCAAGGTCCAGCGGCTCCCCATCGAGGCGATCTCGCAGGCCAGCGCCAACCAGCGCAAGGGCCGCTGCGGCCGTACGTCCGACGGCATCTGCATCCGGCTCTACACCGAAGAGGACTTCGAGGGCCGCCCCGAGTTCACGGACGCGGAGATCCTCCGTACGAACCTGGCCTCCGTCATCCTCCAGATGACCGCGGCCGGCCTCGGCGACATCGAGAAGTTCCCCTTCATCGACCCGCCGGACCACCGCAACATCCGCGACGGCGTGCAGCTGCTGCAGGAGCTCAACGCCCTTGATCCGGCGCAGAAGGACGCGCGCAAGCGGCTCACCGAGACCGGTCGCAAGCTCGCCCAGCTGCCCGTCGACCCGCGCCTGGCCCGCATGGTGCTGGAGGCCGACAAGAACGGCTGTGTCCGCGAGGTCATGGTCATAGCCGCCGCCCTGTCGATCCAGGACCCGCGCGAGCGCCCCGCCGACAAACAGGCCCAGGCCGACCAGCAGCACGCCCGCTTCAAGGACGAGACCAGCGACTTCCTCGCCTATCTCAACCTGTGGCGGTACGTGCGCGAGCAGCAGAAGGAGCGCGGCTCCTCGTCCTTCCGCCGGATGTGCAAGCAGGAGTACCTGAACTTCCTGCGCATCCGCGAGTGGCAGGACATCTACACACAGCTGCGCACGGTCGCCAAGCAGATGGGCATCCATCTCAACGAGGACGACGCGCCCGACCAGAGCGTCCATGTCTCCCTCCTCGCCGGTCTGCTCTCGCACATCGGCATGAAGGACGTGAAGGACGGCAACAAGAACGAGTACCTGGGCGCCCGCAGCGCCAAGTTCGCGATCTTCCCCGGCTCGGCGCTCTTCAAGAAGCAGCCGCGGTTCGTGATGTCGGCCGAACTGGTCGAGACGTCACGTCTGTGGGCCCGCGTCAACGCGAAGATCGAGCCGGAGTGGGTCGAGCCGCTCGCCGAGCACCTCCTGAAGCGGACGTACTCCGAACCGCACTGGGAGAAGGACCAGGCGGCCGTCATGGCGTACGAGAAGGTCACGCTGTACGGCGTCCCGATCGTCGCCCAGCGCAAGGTGAACTACGGCCGGATCGACCCGGAGGCGTCCCGCGAGCTTTTCATTCGCAACGCGCTCGTCGAGGGCGACTGGCGCACCCACCACAAGTTCTTCGCCGACAACCGCAAACTCCTCAGCGAGGTCGAGGAGCTGGAGCACCGGGCGCGGCGCCGGGACATCGTGGTCGACGACGAGACACTCTTCGACTTCTACGAGCAGCGGGTGCCCGAACACGTCGTCTCCGGCGCCCACTTCGACTCCTGGTGGAAGCACAAGCGGCATGAGCAGCCGGACTTCCTGGACTTCGAGCGGGAGATGCTCATCCGGGAGTCGGCGGAGGCGGTCACCAAGGACGACTACCCGGACTCGTGGCGGCAGGGGCCGCTCAAGTTCCGTGTGACGTACCAGTTCGAGCCGGGTGCGGACGCGGACGGTGTGACGGTCCACATCCCGCTCCAGGTGCTCAACCAGGTCACGGACGAGGGCTTCGACTGGCAGATCCCAGGACTGCGGGAAGAGGTGGTGACGGAGCTGATCCGTTCCCTCCCCAAGCCGATCCGCCGCAACTACGTACCGGCGCCGAACTTCGCCCAGCGCTTCCTGGCCACGGCGGTCCCCCTCCAGGAGCCGCTGACCCTCACCATGGCCCGTGAGCTCAAGCGGATGGTCGGGGTGCCCTTCGACGCCGAGGACTTCGACTGGTCGAAGGTCCCGGACCACCTGCGCATCACCTTCCGGATCGTCGACGAGCGGCGCCGCAATCTCGCCGAGGACAAGAACCTGGAGGCGCTGAAGCTCCGGCTGAAGCCGAAGGCGCGCCAGGCCCTCTCCCAGGCGGCCGCGGCGACGGCGGAACGCCAGGGCGGCGAGTCCCTGGAGCGCAAGGGCCTCACCGACTGGACCATCGGCTCCCTCACCCGCGTCTTCGAGACCCGCCGCGCCGGCCAGCCGGTGAAGGCGTACCCGGCGCTGGTGGACGACGGCGACACGGTCTCCGTACGCCTCTTCGACACGGAGGCGGAGCAGGCGGAGGCGATGTGGAAGGGCACGCGGCGGCTGATCCTGCGCAACATCCCGGTGAACCCGGCGAAGTTCGCGTCGGAGAAGCTGACGAACCCGCAGAAGCTGGCGCTCTCGGCGAACCCGCACGGCTCCATCCAGGGCCTGTTCGACGACTGCGCGATGGCGGCGGCGGACCGGCTGATCGCCGACTTCGGGGGGCCGGCGTGGGACGAGGAGTCGTACCGGAAGCTCTACGACAAGGTGCGTGCCGAGATCGTCGACACGACGGTCCGTACGGTCGGCCAGGTGCAGCAGGTCCTTGCCGCCTGGCAGGCCTGTGAGCGCCGCCTGAAGGCCGTACGGAGCCCCGCGCTGCTGGCGAACCTCCAGGACGTACGCAAGCAGCTGGACGCCCTCGTGAAGCCGGGCTTCGTGACGGAGACGGGTCTGCGTCGTCTGGCGGATCTGATGCGCTACCTGGTCGCGGCGGACCGGCGTCTCCAGCAGATGCCGACGAACGTCCAGCGGGACACCACGCGCATGGAGAAGGTCCACGAGATGCAGGACGAGTACGCCTGGCTCCTGGAGCAGATGCCCCAGGGCCGCCCGGTCCCCTCCTCCGTGCTGGACATCCGCTGGATGATCGAGGAGCTGCGGGTCAGCTATTTCGCCCACGCGCTGGGCACGGCGTACCCGGTCTCGGACAAGCGGATCGTGAAGGCGATCGACGCGGCCGTCCCGTAACCACCCCCGCACGCTGGGTGAGTTCGCGCACGGGGCTCACCCTCCTGTACAGTCCTTCTCGCAGCGCAACGCAGCAATAAGCGCCGCGAAACCTGGTCCTGTGGAGCAGCTTGGAGTGCTCGCCACCCTGTCAAGGTGGAGGCCGCGGGTTCAAATCCCGTCAGGACCGCAGTGAAGCAAGAAGGCCCGTACCCATCAAAGGTGCGGGCCTTCTTCGTGCCCGCCTCCCGGGTCTTTGGATCCGGGCTCGTTTGCGCCGCCTGCCGCCTGTGCCGTCTTGACGGCGTCACATTCGCTCGGTACTCCAGAAACCAGGGCCTGTTCCCCTGTGTGACCCCTGGAGGTGGCGTATGGCGGCTTCGGCCAGGCACGAGACGCGGGCGTTGCTCCGTGCGCATCTGTCGTCGGCCGCCACCTCCTATCGCCGCCATCTGACGCGGCACTGCCCGATCTGCCATCAGCTGCTGCGGCTCGCCATGGACTCCGCCCCACAGACCGACGAGGCCGGCGGAGAGGTCGCCGAGGACGAAAGCCCCTCGCCCGCCTGACCACCGGCGGCCCCAACGGCCGTACGCACGTGGGACGGTGGAACGCGAGCCTCCTCTAGCGCACATGCGCCAGAGGCAACAAGGACCCTGGCATGTGACGGGTGTCACCGCATGAGTTTCTGAAACTGCGGTACTTACGCCTCACCTACAACTGGTCAATTTAATATGTGCAATTGCACCAGCCCGGAGGGCCGACCAGTCGGTACGGCGGCAGCCACCCACAGGAGATCCGACACCCCTCCCCAGACTCCGACAAGCCCACTCACAGCGCCGCGCGCCGACCCACATCCGCACGTGAAACGCACAAAAAAATCGCGCTGGACTCGGCGGAGTCCAGCGCGATCGACGACGCACCCTGTGACGTTCTGGGATGAGCTTGGGCGTGGGTTCTGTTGGGGCAGTACCCGCGTCGCTTGGAGCTTGGTCTACGGACGCCTCGGCACGTTGGGGGACCTACCGGTTTGTCCGTTATTCAGTTGATTCAGGCCTCGCTGCGCTGCTGGGGGATGCCCGCGAGCAGTGCGCGGACCTCCGCCTCGCGGTAGCGGCGGTGCCCGCCGAGCGTACGAATGGACGTGAGCTTCCCAGCCTTCGCCCACCGCGTGACCGTCTTGGGGTCGACGCGGAACATCGTGGCGACCTCAGCCGGGGTCAGCAGCGGCTCGGCATCAGGGGTGCGAGCGGTCATGAGCGGCCTCCTCGGGAGAACCGAACCTTCTCGGTTCTTTCCTCTAAATTCTGCACCTTGACCCGCGTTGCCCGAAATGGCGGACGCGAGTCGAGTCGGTTATAGGACGAACGGCTTGTCCTCGGCACTACAACTACACCATCTGTCCAGCCTCGTCGGCCAAACCGATGGAATTGCCCCCCAGGTGTTCATCGGCGACAGAGGCCGATGGACCATGCCATAGCGGACAGTCACGCCACTGTGACGATCAGTCACAGAGCGATCAGGAGTCACCAGACCCCCCAAAGCGGAACCTCCCCCGGGCCCCTTGTCCTATTTTGGCATGAGGAGGGGGAAGAGATGCAAGAGCCGGGTACGTGCGGTCCGTCACGCTTGACACACAGTGAGGCGTACGCCCGGATCGGGACCTACGTCCCTTGTTGGCGGAGCATCAGGGGAAACTTGGTGACACCTTGACCGAGGACGAAACCCCAAAACGGGCGTCAGGTCAAACGCCAGTTCGTGACCAAAGTGACCCAGGGCACACTCAGTTCACGGAAGACCTAGTTCGCGGACCGCCGGTCCCGCACCGACCGCCACCGCTCCACGAGCCGCGCGTACGCCTCTCCCGCGGCCGCCCCGTCGCCGAGCCGCAGGGCCTCGATCCCCGCGGCCACGTCGGCCGCCGAGTGGTCGTCCTCGAGCTCGCCGGGCGGCAGGGTGTGCACCAGACCGCCGTAGTCCAGCTCGACGTGCGAGCGCGGGTGGAACTCCTCCAGCCAGCGCCCCACGTCCACCAGACCATCGGTGAGCGGCCCCTCGTCGACGGTGTCCTTCAGGGTCCGCAGGGCCCGCGCCACCCGCCGCCGGGCCTGCACCATCGGCGTCCGGTAGTGCAGCGTCGGCGGGATCTCGCCCGAGCCCTTGTCGAAGGACCGCTCCTCGTCGGTCACCAGCACGAACCAGTGCAGCGGCACCTGCCAGGTCGAGGTGCGGATCCAGGGCCGGGCGTCGGGGTTGCGGACCAGCCAGCGCTCGTAGTCCTGGCCCGCCTGGCGCCGTACGACCTCCGGCAGCACCGCGTCCAGCACCGGCTTCGGCAGCTCCTCGGGCAGCTCCTGGAGCGCCTGCCAGCCGCGCAGCCGGGTCCGCCAGGGACAGACGCAGACCACCCCGTCCACGTCCAGCACGAACGCGTCGGCGCTCTCGTGTACCGGCACCGGGATCGGCGGGGTGGGCAGCAAGTCGGCCAGGGAGCGGCGCAGTTCGTCCTGGTACGAGGGGCGGTCGGGGCGGCGGGCGTAGCGCGTCCAGTGGCCGCGTTCCGGCTCCGGGAAGGCTGCCAGCGGCTCGTACACGCGCAGATAGGTCGGGTACGGGACGACCACCGAGGACACCTTGGGCACGCCTGCTCCCTCCCCCGCCCACTGCCAGGAAAACCTGCGGAACCCGCCCACAAACGAGCGGGAAATCTATGCAAATCGTCCCACGGGCGCACTCCGCCGGTAGGTGATCCTGAGCACGGCGCCGTAGGCAGCGGCACCCAGGCTCTAATCTCATGCTCACAGCGCCCGCCACCCTTACGGGAGCTGGTCCCAACCGCCGCTCTTTACCCAGGAGTCACCACAGTGACCGACGTATCAGCCGGCGTCCTGCACACCCTGTTCCACTCGGACCAGGGCGGTCATGAGCAAGTCGTGCTCTGCCAGGACCGTGCCAGCGGCCTCAAGGCCGTCATCGCCATCCACTCCACCGCGCTGGGCCCCGCGCTCGGCGGCACGCGCTTCTACCCGTACGCGACCGAGGAGGAGGCCGTCGCCGACGCCCTGAACCTCGCGCGCGGGATGTCGTACAAGAACGCCATGGCCGGGCTGGACCACGGCGGTGGCAAAGCCGTGATCATCGGCGACCCGGACACCGTCAAGACCGAAGAGCTGCTGCTCGCCTACGGCCGGTTCGTGGCCTCGCTCGGTGGGCGCTACGTCACCGCGTGCGACGTCGGTACGTATGTGGCCGACATGGACGTCGTGGCGCGCGAGTGCCGCTGGACGACCGGGCGCTCCCCCGAGAACGGCGGCGCCGGCGACTCCTCCGTGCTGACGTCGTTCGGCGTCTACCAGGGCATGCGCGCCTCCGCCCAGCACCTGTGGGGCAGCCCCTCGCTGGCCGGGCGGAAGGTCGGCATCGCGGGCGTCGGCAAGGTCGGCCACCACCTCGTGGAGCATCTGCGGGCGGAGGGCGCCGAGGTAGTGATCACGGACGTCCGCGAGGAGGCCGTGGGGCGGATCCTCGCCGCGCATCCGACGGGTGTGACGGCCGTCGCCGACACCGCGACCCTGATCCGCGCCGAGGGCCTCGACATCTACGCCCCCTGCGCGCTCGGCGGCGCCCTCAACGACGACACCGTCCCGGCGCTGACCGCCAAGGTGGTCTGCGGCGCCGCCAACAACCAGCTCGCCCACCCGGGCGTGGAGAAGGACCTCGCCGACCGCGGGATCCTCTACGCGCCGGACTACGTGGTGAACGCCGGCGGGGTCATCCAGGTCGCGGACGAACTGCACGGCTTCGACTTCGAGCGGTGCAAGGCGAAGGCGGCGAGGATCTACGACACCACGCTCGCCATATTCGCACGTGCGAAGGCCGACGGAATCCCGCCGGCCGCCGCGGCCGACCGGATCGCGGAGCAGCGGATGCACGAGGCGGCGGTGGCCCGCAGGGCGCGCTGATCCGGCGTCCGAGGCCCCCTGGCCGGTACCCGCCGACGGGCACTTAGAGAGAACTCTCACGTTCGTCGGCGGGTCGGCCGCCAAGAAGTGGTTAAAATCGCGGTTGACCAGCAGGGAAAGGGCACTCTGAGGGTCGAGGGTCCCGGCACGTACTGCGGGCGACGTACCGTACGGGCGTGGGCTCAGGTACCGTGGAAGCCCTACGGACCGGTCTCTCTGCGGAGAGCCCGTTCCAGATCATGAACGCGTGTCAAGACTCTGGGGCCACCGAGCCCCGTATCCGAGGGGGTCGAGCCATGGGGCGCGGCCGGGCAAAGGCCAAGCAGACGAAGGTCGCCCGCCAGCTGAAGTACAGCAGCGGCGGGACTGACCTCTCGCGTCTGGCCAATGAGCTGGGCGCTTCGACTTCGAACCAGCCGCCGAATGGCGAACCGTTCGAGGACGACGAGGACGAAGACGACCCGTACTCCCAGTACGCGGATCTCTATAACGACGACGATGAGGACGAGGACGACGAGTCCGGTCCCACGTCTCAACGCCGCGGCGCTTGACGCTCCAGCTGCGCTTCACCCGGTCCGATGTGGTCCACACCACCGGACCGGGTTTTGCGCTGCCGTCAGGATCTCTGCGGCGTCACACTCTTGGGCGCTCTAGATCGAGTAGGTGCTGACCAGCTCGGCACCCGTGGTGTGGTCACCGCGGTCCGTGATCTCGCCGGCCACCCAGGCCTCGACCCCGCGGTCGGCCAGCGTCCTGAGGGCCACGTCTGCCGACTCCTCGGGGACGATGGCGATCATGCCGACGCCCATGTTGAGGGTCTTCTCCAGCTCCAGGCGCTCGACCTGACCCGTCCTGCCGACGAGGTCGAAGATCGGGTCCGGGGTCCAGGTGGAGCGGTCGACGACCGCGTGCAGCCCGTCCGGGATCACGCGGGCCAGGTTGGCCGCGAGACCGCCTCCCGTGACGTGGCTGTACGCGTGCACGTCGGTGGTGCGGGTGAGCGCCAGGCAGTCCAGCGAGTAGATCTTGGTGGGCTCCAGGAGCTCCTCGCCGAGGGTGCGGCCGAGCTCGTCGATCCGGGCGTCCAGGGACAGGCCCGCCTCGTTCAGCAGGACGTGGCGGACGAGCGAGTACCCGTTCGAGTGAAGACCGGACGACGCCATGGCGATGACCGCGTCACCCGTACGGATACGATCCGGGCCCAGCAGCCGGTCGGCCTCCACGACGCCCGTACCGGCGCCGGCGACGTCGAAGTCGTCCGGACCCAGCAGACCGGGGTGCTCGGCCGTCTCGCCGCCCACCAGGGCGCAGCCGGCGAGGACACAGCCCTCGGCGATGCCCTTGACGATCGCGGCGACCCGCTCGGGGTGGACCTTGCCGACGCAGATGTAGTCGGTCATGAACAGCGGCTCGGCACCGCACACCACGATGTCGTCCATGACCATCGCGACCAGGTCGTGGCCGATCGTGTCGTAGACGCCCAGCTGACGCGCGATGTCGACCTTCGTGCCGACGCCGTCGGTCGCGGAGGCGAGGAGGGGCCGCTCGTAGTTCTTGAGGGCGGAGGCGTCGAAGAGGCCGGCGAATCCGCCGAGGCCACCGAGGACCTCGGGGCGCTGGGTCTTCTTCACCCACTCCTTCATAAGTTCTACGGCGCGGTCTCCCGCTTCGATGTCGACGCCCGCGGCTGCGTAGCTGGCACCAGTTGTCTCAGACATGACGGTGAGAACTTTCGTGTCGTACTGCAGGTATTACGGGCTACGGGCGACGGATCGCGTCGGCCGCCGCCGTGGCCGCCGGGCCGGCGGCCAGTTCGGTCTCCAGGAGCTGCTTGCCGAGCAGCTCGGGGTCCGGGAGCTCCATCGGGTACTCGCCGTCGAAGCAGGCGCGGCAGAGGTTCGGCTTGGCGATGGTGGTCGCCTCGATCATGCCGTCGAGGGAGATGTACGCCAGGGAGTCGGCGCCCAGCGAGACGCCGATCTCGTCGATGGTCATGCCGTTGGCGATGAGCTCGGCACGGGTCGCGAAATCTATACCGAAGAAGCAGGGCCACTTCACGGGCGGGGAGGAGATCCGGATGTGGACCTCGGCCGCCCCGGCCTCGCGGAGCATCCGCACCAGCGCCCGCTGGGTGTTGCCGCGGACGATCGAGTCGTCGACGACGACCAGGCGCTTGCCCTTGATGACTTCCTTCAGCGGGTTCAGCTTCAGACGGATGCCGAGCTGCCGGATCGTCTGCGAGGGCTGGATGAACGTACGACCGACGTACGCGTTCTTCACCAGACCCGCACCGAACGGGATTCCGCTCGCCTCCGCGTAACCGATCGCCGCCGGGGTGCCGGACTCCGGAGTCGCTATGACCAGGTCGGCCTCGACCGGGGCTTCCTTCGCCAGCTTGCGGCCCATCTCCACACGGGAGAGGTAGACGTTGCGGCCGGCGATGTCGGTGTCGGGGCGGGCCAGGTACACGTACTCGAAGACACAGCCCTTGGGCTTTGCTTCCGCGAACCGGGAGCTGCGCAGGCCGTTCTCGTCGATGGCGATGAACTCGCCCGGCTCGATCTCACGGACGAAGCTCGCGCCGCAGATGTCGAGGGCGGCGCCCTCGGAGGCGACGACCCAGCCACGCTCCAGGCGACCGAGCACCAGCGGGCGGATGCCCTGCGGGTCGCGGGCGGCGTAGAGGGTGTGCTCGTTCATGAAGACGAGGGAGAACGCGCCGCGGACCTGCGGGAGGACCTTCGGAGAGGCTTCCTCGATGGTCAGCGGCTTGCCGTCGTCGTCGACCTGGGCCGCGAGGAGCGCGGTGAGCAGGTCGGTGTCGTTGGTGGCGGCCACCCGGGTCGAGCGGCCGTTGGTGTCCTTGGGGAGGTCGGCGACCATCTCGGCGAGCTGCGCCGTGTTGACCAGGTTGCCGTTGTGGCCGAGCGCGATCGAGCCGTGCGCGGTGGCACGGAACGTCGGCTGGGCGTTCTCCCAGACAGAGGCGCCGGTGGTCGAGTAGCGGGCGTGACCGACCGCGATATGACCCTGGAGCGAACCGAGAGAGGTCTCGTCGAAGACCTGGGAAACAAGCCCCATGTCCTTGAAGACGAGGATCTGGGAGCCATTGCTGACCGCGATACCCGCGGATTCCTGGCCCCGATGCTGGAGGGCGTAGAGCCCGAAGTAAGTGAGCTTGGCGACCTCTTCACCCGGAGCCCAGACTCCGAAGACGCCGCAAGCGTCCTGGGGGCCCTTCTCGCCGGGGAGCAGATCATGATTGAGTCGACCGTCACCACGTGGCACGTTCCCGAGTGTAGGCGAGGTCGACCACTGGTCCGAATTGGGGATACGTGCCTTTGTTGCACCACCGGGCGGCGACCGCTTTGGCGGTTTTTTCGTTTTGGCTGGTCAGCGCGGTGGATCGACGGCCCTCCGGATATATGAGTGAGGTGTCGCACACCTCTCAGCCGGTGGACTCGGCGGCCTCGGTCAGGCGCACGGTGTCTCCGCTCGCGGTGGTGAGCGTGAGGTGGTCGTCGGTGACGGCGGTCTTCAGGGCACCGCCGACGAGGGTGTCGGCGAGGGTCTGCTCGAAGGTCATGACCGACTTCTCGCAGGCCATCCTGGTGGTCGTGGCGTGGCTGAGCCGGATGGTGCCGTCCTCGGCGGTGGTGACCTTGGCGTTGAAGTGGTTGCAGCCGTAGTTGCCCGCGGCCTTCCCGTCCTTCAACTCCACATCGGCCCCGTCCGGTGCCTTGCGGGTCTTGCCGTCCACGGTGACGCTGTCGACGTTCCAGTGGACTCCGGTGACGGGTTTCTCGGCGCCGACCGAGCCGCTGCCCGCCTCGTCGGTGCCGCAGGCCGCGGCGAGCGGGAGCACGGTCAGGACCACGAGGATCAGTCGCTGTTTGTCCATGCCGATGGGACGGGAGGGACGGAAGACCGGTTCCTTGTCGGCGACCGGTTCACCCCATCAGGGGCAGCAATCCGCCAAGATCCGCCCGCTCACCGCTGGCACTGACCTTCGCGTCCTCGATCGCCTCCGGCCACGCCAGCCGTCCGGTCGCGAGCCGGATCCAGGTCAGCGGGTCGGTCTCGACGACGTTGGGCGGGGTGCCTCGGGTGTGCCGGAGCCCCTCGACGCACTGCACGACGGCGTACGGCGGGATCCGCACCTCGGTCGAGCCGCCGGGGGCCTTCGCGGCGAGGGCGTCGGCGAGGAGGCGGGTGCAGGCGGCCAGGGCCTGGCGGTCGTACGGGATGTCGAGGCCCGGCACCGCGGCGTTCAGGTCGTCGGTGTGGACGACGAGTTCGACGGTGCGGGTGACCAGGTAGTCGGCGAGGGGCATGGCGCCGGTGCGGCTGCCGATGAGGCGGTCGCCGGGGGTCTCGGCGAGCTTGCGCGCGAAGCGGTCCTCGGTGTCGGCGTACAGGACGTCGAGGTCGGGGTGGGCGGTGGCTAGGTCGCGGGTGCCGTCGTCGATGTCATCCGCCCGGGGGGCCGTGGTGGAGGGCCACTCCAGGAGGGTCAGTGCGGGCTTCTCCGGCTCGTCGCGGTCGAGGCTGCGGCTGATGGCGTCGACGGCCATCGTGATGTGCGCGGCCAGCTCGCGGACGGTCCAGTCGCCGAGGCGGGTGGGGCTCGCGAGCTGCTCCTCGCTCAGCGTGGCGACGGCCTGTCGTACGTGCCCGAACTGGGTGAGCACCGCGGTGCGGATCTTCGCGGGGTCGTAGGTGCGGGCGCGCTTCTTGGCCGGTGGCATGTGATCAAGCCTAGGTGGGGCGGCGGTTCGTGGTGGGGTGCATCGAGGATCTCGCGGTGGCGGGGGCCGCCGGCGTCGTGCGGGTGCGCCCTCGGTTTCCTCGCCCCCGCCGCCCCTACCCGTCCCATCCTCCAGGGGCTGCCGCCCCTTCGACCCCGCCCCCAGGGGGCTGCGCCCCCTGGACCCCCATCAGCCCTGAAGGGGCCTCGTCCTCAAACGCCGGACGGGCTGAAGGACAGGGTGGGTGGGGCGGGTCGGGACGGGGGGCACTCGTCCCCGGACACCGGACGGGCTGAAGACACGGGTCGGCGGGGGATCGGGACGGCAGGCCCTCGCCCTCGGACGCCGGACGGGCTGAACGACACGCGTCGGCGCGGGATCGGGACAGCAGGCACTCGCCCTCGGACGCCGGACGGGCTGAACGACACGCGTCGGCGCGGGATCAGGACAGCAGGCACTCGCCCCGGACACCGGACAGCCTGAACGACACGGGTGGGTGCGGGGATCGGGACAGCAGGCACTCGTCCCCGGACGCCGGACAGCCTGAACGACACGCGTCGGCGCGGGATCAGGACAGCAGGCACTCGCCCCGGACACCGGACAGCCTGAACGACACGCGTCGGCGCGGGATCAGGACAGCAGGCACTCGCCCCGGACACCGGACAGGCTGAACGACACGCGTCGGCGCGGGATCAGGACAGCAGGCACTCGCCCCGGACACCGGACGGGCTGAAAGACACGGGTGGGTGGAGGATCGCAGGCTGAGGGGCCCCGGGGCGTTCACTTCCTGCGTGCGTATCCCCCGAGTCCCTGTTCCACCAGCGCGAAGGCCTTCTCGGCTCGTTCGGCGGCGTCTGCGGCGACCTCGTCCACGGACTCGCCGGCGTCGATGCGCAGGTGGTGTTCCTCGACCAGGGCCTGGCGGGCGGCGGTGAGGGTGGCGGCGGCGATCAGGGCGAGGGTCCGGTCGCCGGTCTCCTCGGTGAGGAGGTCGGCCAGTTCGCGGGCGCCCTTCTCGGACGACAGATAGGCACGTTCCCGCAGGACCGGGGTCGCCATGATGACCGTGCGGATCCGGCGGGCGAAGGGTTCGCTGTGCAGGCCGATCGAGGGGTCGCGGCCCTCGACCATCGCCAGGAACTGCCGGCGCACGGCCTCCACCGCGGACTCGCCCGGCGCCCGTTCGCGCACGGCACGGGCCGGGTCGGAGAAGTGCTCCTCCATGGGCTTGAAGACCAAGTCCTCTTTCGTACCGAAGTAGTTGAAGACGGTCATCTTGGAGACCTCTGAGGCGTCCGCGACCTCCTGCACGGAGACGGCGTCGAACCCCTTCTCGACGAACAGCTCGACAGCGGTCCGGTAGATCCGCAGTGCCGTCTGGAGCTTCTTGCGCTCGCGCAGCCCCATCCCCTCAGCAAAAGCCATGGCATCACTGTACCAAGATGAATTTTAGGTCGAGATTAAAGATTGACTCAGTACAAAATCTCGGGCATGGTGCTGCCCATGACCGAGACCCCAGAGACCCTCATGTCCGACACCCAGCGGAGAATCGGCTTCCTCGTCTGCCTCGTCACGATCGTCCTGGCCGTCCTGGACATGCAGATCGTGTCCGCCGCGACCGTCCCGATCGTCCGGGACCTCGACCCCGCGCATGGCATCGACAAGATCCCGTGGCTGGTCAGCGCCTTCTCCCTGGCCTCGGCCGCGGTCCTGCCGCTCTACGGCAGACTCTGCGACGTCCTCGGCGCCAAGCACGTCTTCCTCGGAGCCGTCGGCGCCTTCCTCCTCGGCTCGGCGCTGTGCGGCGCGGCCCAGTCGATCGGTCAGCTCATAGCGGCCCGGGCCGTCCAGGGCATCGGGGCCGGCGGGCTGATGAGCGTGACGATGGTCGTGATCGCCCAGCTCAGGGGGCCCGGCCAGCGGGACGCCAAGGGCGCGGGCATGGGCGGGATCCTCGCCGGTGGCGGCATGGCGATCGGCCCGTGGATCGGCGGGGTGCTGTCCGACCACGCGAGCTGGCGGTGGATCTTCTACGTCAACCTGCCGCTCGGCGCCGCCGTCCTGGTCCTCGGCGCACTCGTCCTGAAGCTCCCTCGGCACGGCGGCGGTCGCCGCATCGACTTCCTGGGCGCCGCCCTCGCCTCCGCCTTCTCCACCGCACTCCTGCTGGTCACCGAGTGGGGCGGCCGGCAGTACGCCTGGTCGTCACCGCAGATCGCCGGCCTCGCGCTGGCCTCCGCCGCCGCCCTCGCGCTGTTCCTGCGCCGCCAGGTCACCGCCGTCGAACCGATCCTGCCGCTCTCCATGTTCCGTGTCCGGGAGCTGCGCTGGGGCTTCGCGATCCAGGGTCTGGTCGGTGCGGGCATGGTCGGCGCGATCTACTACGTGATGGTCTATCTCCAGGTAGCCCGGGGCATGGACAGCGCCTCGGCCGGACTGTTCCTCATCCCCATGGCGCTCGGTATGACGGCCGTCGGCATCCTCGCGGGCAGGCTCGCCGAACGCGGCCGCCCCGAGCGGACGTTCGTGATCACCGGCTCTGCCGTCACCGCCGTCGCCTTCCTCCTGCTGGCCACCACCGGCACCCACACCTCCCTGTGGTGGCTGCGCGCCGAACTCCTTCTCCTCGGTGTCGGCTTCGGCCAGCTGATCGGACAGCTCATCCAGCTCGTCCAGGAGGCGGCCCCGCGCCACCAGCTCGGGGTCGCCACGACCGCCATCCGCTTCTTCCAGACCCTGGGCACGGCCCTGGGCGCCGCCGTCTTCGGCACGCTGCTGACCCGGCTGGACGACGGGACGGGCACGGCGTCCTACGTCTCCGCCATGGACGCGGTGTTCCTGTGCGGGGCGGGACTGATGGCCCTGTGCGTGGTGCTGGCGCTGCGACTGCCCAAGGCGACCGTGGCGGTGTCCGCGCCGGCCCCGGTCAGGACCTGAGGTCCGACGGGAACTTCACGCCGGTACAGCCGCGGCGGGCGGCGACATCGTCGACGTATGCCTTGAAGAGCGCGCGCAGTCTCGGCCGGATGTACCGCTCGTACGGGTACGGCACGGTCAGCGTGTGGATCGCGGGCTCGCCCGCGCAGATGGCGGAGGCCCACCAGACGCTGGCGGTGTCGTCGAAGCCGGCCGTGCCGGGGGCGAGGGGTGTCTGGTCGGTCCCCAGGCCCTCCGCCTCGACCTCGCCGGCCTCGTCGCCGAAGAACGACTCGGTCCGCAGCCACCAGGGGGTGCCCGGTGTGTCCCGGTCCCCGATCTCCTTGTCGCCGAGGCCGGACCAGATGCGGTCCACCTCCTCGTCGGCCACCGCGAGCAGACAGCTCTCCTCCGGGGCGTGGGCGCCGGCCGGGGTGGCGAGAGCGCGGTCGGGGAGACGTCCGCGGCCCTCGTCCTCGATGTGCGCGGCGTACCAGGCGCAGGTGCCCCTCGCCGACGCCGCGGCCGTCAACCGCTTGCTCGGCGTGGGGAGTTCGGCCGGGAGGGCGGGGAGCTCGGTCGTGCAGCCCGTCCTGGCCGCGAGGCGCTCGGCTGCGGTGCGGGCCAGCGCGGCGAGGGTCCGGCGGTCGGCGTCCGTGACCTCGGTGTCCTCGGCGTAGTGGGCGATCGTCATGGCGTTGAGCGAGGTCACGTGGTCCGGCTCGTTCGCGCAGACGGCCTTCACGGCGACGGCGTTGTCGTAGTACGTGCCGAGCCGCCCGTCGCCCAGCGGGTACGCGGCCGACGTGGCGGCCTCCCGCGTGCCGTCCGCCTCGTGCGTCCACCGCTCGAACGGGTCGTCCCAGCCGTCGACGATCTGCGCGTACTCGTCGGACGGGGTCTGCCAGACGGACAGCTGGAAGTGGTTGTACGAGGTGCCCGGCTCCCCCACCCGGTAGATCACGCACTTCTGAGGGAGCGTGCCGAGGGCGTCGGAGTCGGCGAGGTCGAACATCACGTCGTCCTCGTCGCTGCCCGGACGCGCCCGGTCCGTGCCGCCGTCGAGGCCGAGGACCGGGTCCGGGTCGACCAGGCCGTCGCAGGCCTTCGTGATCTTCTCCCGGCTGGCGGCGCGATCGAGGTGCTCCTCGGTCTCCAGCCACAGCCCCCAGCCGCCCGCCCCGATGCCGAGCACCGCGGTGATCACCACGAGCCGGTTGAGCCGGTCACTGAGCCGGCCGCCCCGGCCGGGTATGCGCAGGAACTCCACCGGTCCCCATCCCCCGCGTGCATCGATGACCGGCAAGTTAACACGAGTGAAGGCCCCGACCGTTGGACGGTCGGGGCCTTCAACTCCGTTTGCGCGAAGGGCTTTACGCCAGCAGCGCCGGGATGGTCTCCTCGTGCGCTGTGCGCAGCTCCTCCAGGGACAGCTCGAACTCGCCCTGGAGCTCGACCGTGTCCCCGTCCACGACCCCGATGCGGGTGACCGGCAGGCCGCGCGCACCGCACATGTCGTTGAAGCGGAGCTCCTCGGAACGCGGCACGGCGACGACCGCGCGTCCCGCCGACTCGGAGAAGAGGAGGGTGAAGGCGTCGAGCCCGTCCGGTACGACCAGACGCGCGCCCTTGCCGCCGAGCAGCGCCGACTCCACGACCGCCTGGATCAGGCCGCCGTCGGAGAGGTCGTGCGCGGAGTCGATCATGCCGTCGCGGGAGGCGGAGATCAGGATCTCGGCCAGCAGGCGCTCACGCTCCAGGTCGACCTTCGGGGGAAGGCCGCCGAGGTGGTCGTGGACGACCTGCGACCAGGCCGAACCGCCGAACTCCTCGCGCGTGTCGCCGAGGAGGTACAGCAGCTGGCCCTCCTCCTGGAAGGCGACGGGCGTGCGGCGGGCGACGTCGTCGATGACGCCCAGGACCGCGACCACGGGGGTCGGGTGGATGGCGACCTCGCCGGTCTGGTTGTACAGCGAGACGTTGCCGCCGGTCACCGGGGTGCCCAACTGCTGGCAGGCGTCGGCCAGTCCACGGATGGCCTCCGCGAACTGCCACATGACGGCCGGGTCCTCGGGCGAGCCGAAGTTCAGGCAGTCCGACACCGCGAGCGGCTTGGCTCCCGTCGTGGCGACATTGCGGTACGCCTCCGACAGAGCCAGCTGGGCGCCCGCGTAGGGGTCCAGCTTCGCGTAGCGGCCGTTGCCGTCCGTCGCGATGGCGACGCCGAGGCCGGTCTCCTCGTCGATGCGGATCATGCCCGAGTCCTCGGGCTGGGCCAGCACCGTGTTGCCCTGCACGAAGTGGTCGTACTGCGAGGTGATCCACTTCTTGGAGGCCTGGTTGGGGGAGCTCACCAGCTGGAGGACCTGCTGCTTGAGCTCATCGCTCGAAGCGGGCCGCGGCAGCTTGTTCGCGTCGTCCGCCTGGAGCTCGTCCTGCCAGGACGGGCGGGCGTAGGGGCGCTCGTAGACCGGGCCGTCGTGCGCGACCGTGCGCGGGTCGACGTCGACGATCTTGCCGCCGTGCCAGTAGATCTCCAGGCGGTCGCCGTCGGTCACCTCACCGATGACGGTGGCGATGACGTCCCACTTCTCGCAGATCTCCAGGAACCGGTCCACCTTCTCCGGCTCGACGACCGCGCACATGCGTTCCTGCGACTCGCTCATGAGGATTTCCTCGGGCGAGAGCGTGGAGTCACGCAGCGGTACGTCGTCCAGCGTCACGCGCATGCCGCCGGAGCCGTTGGAGGCCAGCTCGGAAGTGGCACAGGAGAGACCGGCCGCGCCGAGGTCCTGGATGCCGACGACCAGCTTCTCCTTGAAGGCCTCCAGGGTGCACTCGATGAGGAGCTTCTCCTGGAAGGGGTCACCGACCTGGACGGCGGGGCGCTTCGAGGGCTTGGCGTCGTCGAAGGTCTCGGAGGCCAGGATCGAGGCGCCGCCGATACCGTCACCGCCGGTCCGGGCCCCGTACAGGATGACCTTGTTGCCCGAGCCGGACGCCTTCGCGAGGTGGATGTCCTCGTGCCGCATGACGCCGATGGCACCGGCGTTGACCAGCGGGTTGCCCTGGTAGCAGGAGTCGAAGACGACCTCACCGCCGATGTTGGGCAGGCCGAGGCAGTTGCCGTAGCCGCCGATGCCCGCGACGACACCGGGCAGCACGCGCTTGGTGTCGGGGTGGTCGGCCGCGCCGAACCGCAGCGGGTCCACGACCGCGACCGGGCGCGCGCCCATCGCGATGATGTCGCGGACGATGCCGCCGACACCGGTGGCCGCACCCTGGTAGGGCTCGACGTACGACGGGTGGTTGTGCGACTCGACCTTGAAGGTGACCGCATAGCCCTGGCCGACGTCCACGACGCCCGCGTTCTCGCCGATGCCCACGAGCAGCGCGTCGGACTGGGGGGCCTTCTCGCCGAACTGGCGGAGGTGGACCTTCGAGGACTTGTAGGAGCAGTGCTCGGACCACATGACCGAGTACATGGCGAGCTCGGCACCGGTGGGCCGGCGGCCGAGGATCTCCACGACCCGCTCGTACTCGTCCTTCTTCAGACCGAGTTCGGCCCAGGGCAGCTCGACGTCGGGGGTCGCGGCCGCGTGCTCGACCGTGTCCAGAGGCGTCCGGCTCATGCGTTGACCAGCTTCTTGAGGATCGAGGTGAAGAAGGGGAGGCCGTCGGTGCGGCCGGAGCCGATGAGCGGCTCGACGGCGTGCTCCGGGTGCGGCATGAGGCCTACGACGTTCCCGGCCTCGTTGGTGATGCCGGCGATGTCGCGGAGCGAGCCGTTCGGGTTGAAGTCGACGTACCGGAAGGCGACCCGGCCCTCGGCCTCGAGCTTGTCGAGGGTGTACTCGTCGGCGACGTACCGGCCGTCCATGTTCTTCAGCGGGATGTGGATCTCCTGGCCGGACTCGTAGTCGGCGGTCCAGGCGGTCTCCGCGTTCTCCACCCGCAGCTTCTGGTCGCGGCAGATGAAGTGGAGGTGGTCGTTGCCGAGCATTCCGCCCGGGAGGAGGTGGGCCTCGGTGAGGATCTGGAAGCCGTTGCAGATACCGAGGACCGGGAGCCCGGCCTTCGCCTGCTCGATGACCGTCTCCATCACGGGCGAGAAGCGGGAGATGGCGCCGGCCCGCAGATAGTCGCCGTAGGAGAAACCGCCGGGCAGCACCACGGCGTCGACCTGGTGGAGGTCCTTGTCCTTGTGCCAGAGGGCGACCGGTTCGGCACCCGCGAGGCGGATCGCGCGCTGGGTGTCCCGGTCGTCGAGACTCCCCGGGAAAGTGACGACGCCAATACGAGCGGTCACTTCGCGGCCTCCGCGACTTCTTCCACCTTCACGGTGAAGTCCTCGATCACGGTGTTGGCGAGGAAGGATTCCGCAAGATCGTGGATGCGGGCGAGCGCGGCCTCGTCGACCGGTCCGTCAACTTCCAGTTCGAATCGCTTTCCCTGACGTACGTCGGAGATGCCTTCGAAACCCAGACGCGGCAGTGCGCGCTGCACCGCCTGGCCCTGGGGGTCGAGGATCTCCGGCTTGAGCATGACGTCGACTACGACGCGTGCCACTGGCACTCCCGGTGTGTGGTGCTGAGCAAGGTTCCTGAAGGTCTCTGTCCAACAGTGTCTTCAGACTACCCGCACAAAATTTCTACGCGCGTCGACTTGTAGGAAACTACGTGACTGCCGTCACGATCCGGTATCAACGGCCGTGTTCACGAAAATTTCCAGGAAAGATCCCCGATCGACACCCGATACCTATTGCGCTCAGACACGCGGAAGGATTTAGTCGGGCTTCCCATTGCATTGTCGGGCACTGTACAAATGAATTGGCAAGTGCCGTATGAAGGGACCGATATTCGTGGCGCAGAAGGTCGTGGTCACTCTCTCTGACGACATCGACGGCTCGGAAGCGGCGGAAACGATCGCCTTCGGACTTGACGGCAAGTCGTACGAGATCGACCTGAATCAAGCGAATGCCAAGAAACTGCGTAAGGCGCTCGAGCCCTACGTGGACGCCGGCCGCAAGCGGTCGAAGTCCGGCAAGGCCTACCGGCAGACGGAGGTCGCCCCCGACCCGGCGGCCGTCCGCGCCTGGGCCCAGGCGAACAAGATGGACGTGCCCGCGCGCGGCCGTATCCCCAAGAAGGTCTACGAGGCGTTCGCCGCGGCACAGTGACAGCTCACAGGGCGTGCTCAGGGTCCGTCAGCGGACCCTGAGGACAACCGACTTGCGTTGCACCCCACCTGGTCGGCTAGAGTCTGGAGCACGCCGAGGGGCGGGGACGGAAAAGCCCAGCCCACGGAGTACATGCGGGTGTAGTTCAGTAGCAGAACATCCCCCTTCCAGGGGGAAGGCGCAGTGTGCAATTCCTGTCACCCGCTCTGCACCACCATCTGGCCACGGTTGTGGATCAGGTAGGATGGTGTCCGCGCCGATCGGTGAGAGCCGGTCGGATGCAATGCGAACGTAGCTCAGTTGGTAGAGCGCAACCTTGCCAAGGTTGAGGTCGCGAGTTCGAACCTCGTCGTTCGCTCTTGATTCGAAGGTCCCCCGGCTTCTGTCGGGGGGCTTTTTCGTGGTTGGCGTACCCCTGACATTTGTCATGTCGAGCGATGACAGTGCGCACTGCTTCCGGGCCCGGGGCACCGAGATGCTTGAACCATGAACACGAACGTGATTGAGGTCACCGACCTGCGACGCGTCTACGGGGGCGGGTTCGAAGCGGTCCGCGGGATCAGCTTCTCCGTGGCCCGGGGCGAGATCTTCGCACTGCTCGGCACCAACGGGGCCGGCAAGACATCGACCGTGGAACTCCTCGAAGGGCTCACCCGGCCGACCGGCGGCCGCGCGCGGGTCCTCGGACACGATCCCTACGAGGAGCGGGCCGTCGTCAGGCCGCGGACCGGCGTGATGCTCCAGGAGGGCGGATTCCCGTCCGAGCTCACCGTCGCCGAGACCGCCCGGATGTGGGCGGGGTGCGTGAGCGGGGCGCGGCCCGCGCTGGAGGCGCTGGAGCTCGTCGGGCTCGCGCGGCGGGCCGACGTACGGGTGAAGCAGCTGTCCGGCGGTGAGCGGCGGCGCCTGGACCTGGCGCTCGCGCTGCTCGGGAACCCGGAGGTGCTGTTCCTGGACGAGCCGACGACCGGCCTCGACGCCGAAGGGCGCCGGGACACCTGGGAGCTGGTCCGGGCGCTGCGCGACGGCGGTACGACCGTGCTGCTGACCACGCACTACCTGGAGGAGGCCGAGGGCCTCGCCGACCGGCTCGCCATCCTGCACGAGGGGCGGATCGCGGTCACCGGGACACCGGCCGAGGTGACGGCCGGACAGCCCTCGCGGATCTCCTTCGAACTGCCCGAGGGGTACTTCGTGGGCGATCTGCCGCCGCTCGGAGAGCTGGGGGTGCTGTCCCACCAGGTCGACGGCCGGGTCGTACGGCTGCGGACGCGGGAGCTGCAGCGGGCGGCGACGGGGCTGTTGGTATGGGCTTCGGGGGCGGGGGTCGAGCTGCGGGGGCTCGATGTGCGGTCGGCTTCGCTGGAAGAGGCGTTTCTCGGGATCGCCGAAAAGGCGCAGACGAAGGAGCGGGTGGCATGAGCGGCACGACTCTCAGCACGCCGGCCGGGCGGATCTCGGCGCTCGGACGGGCCGAGCTGACGTTGTTCCTGCGGAGCCGGGGCATGGTCTTCTCCGCGATGTTCCTGCCGCTGATACTGCCCTTCAGCGTGAAGGCGGCCCTCCAGGACGTGGACCTCGGGAAGTCGGGGCTCACCCTGGGACTGGTGCTGCTGCCCGCCGCCATCGGGTTCTCGCTGCTCTTCGCGGTGTACACGGCGCTCGTGGGCGTCTTCGTCGGGCGGCGCGAGGAACTCGTCCTCAAGCGGCTGCGCACCGGGGAGCTGCGGGATGCGGAGATCCTGACCGGAGCCGCGCTGCCGGCCGTCGTCACCAGCATCCTCCAGTCGCTGCTCCTGGTGGCCGGCTGCACGGTCCTGCTCGACGTGGCGGCACCGAAGGCGGTGGCGCTCGCCGTCCTGGGTCTGCTCCTCGGCCTGGTGATCTGCGCGTCCCTGGCCGCCGTCACCGCGAGCTTCACCCGCACCGTGGAGAGCGCTCAGGTCACCGGCCTGCCGCTGATGCTGGTCTCGATGATCGGCTCCGGGATCACGGTGCCCCTGGAGGTGCTGCCCGACCGGATGGCCTCGCTGTGCGAGCTGCTGCCGCTCACCCCGGTGATCACGCTGGTGCGCGGCGGCTGGACCGGGGACCTCTCGGTCTACGAGGCTCTCGGTGCCGCGCTGACGGCACTGGCCTGGGCCACGCTGGGCGTGTTTGCTGTACGACGGTGGTTCCGGTGGGAACCGCGGCGCTGATCACGGGGGCGGGGAAATGAGCGGTTCGGGGAGCTGGTGGCGGCAGAAGAGCACGCCGGCCAAGGTGGAGACGTACACGCGATGGTCGTTCCACTTCTTCGCGCTGATCGAGGTCGTCTCGATCGGGCTGCCGCTCTTCGGCGAGATGGTGCCCTGGGTCGCGACCTCGCTGGCGCTCGTGGTGGCCGGGCACGCCGTGATCTGTGCCGTGACCGCGACGCGGGCACTGGACTGGACGCTCGGCCGCCGTGAGCAGCCCGTCCCCATGCTGTGGACGCTCGGCGCCTTCACCGCGGCGGTCGCCGTCATGGCGATCGTGATCGCGGAGCACGGGCCGGGCGGGGACGACGTCGACACCGCGGCCGGCTCGGTCTTCGCCGTCGTGCTGATCTTCGGGGCGGGCACCTTCGCGCTCGGTGTGCGCAGCCGGCGGCGCATGTACTCCGTCGTCACGGGCTTCGCCGTCGGGGCGGGGCTCGTGTCGTTCGCGGGCAGGCCCGGTCCCGCCGCCCTGATCAGCGTGGTGGTGGTCCTCCTCGGCGGCGGATTCCTCGCCTTCACCTCCGCCTTCTCCGTCTGGCTGCTCAACGCCGTCTACGAGCTCGACAAGGCCCGCGAGACCCGGGCCCGGCTCGCCGTAGCTGAGGAGCGGCTGCGGTTCGGGCGCGACCTGCACGACGTCATGGGCCGCAACCTCGCGGTGATCGCCCTCAAGAGCGAGCTGGCCGTGCAGCTGGCGCGGCGCGGGCGGCCCGAGGCCGAGGAGCAGATGGTTGAGGTGCAGCGCATCGCGCGGGAGTCGCAGCGCGAGGTGCGGGATGTCGTACGGGGGTATCGGGAGGCCGACCTCGGGGTCGAACTCACCGGTGCGCAGGGCGTGTTGGAGGCCGCGGGGATTCGCTGCGAGGTGTCCGGGGAGGCGGCCGGGCTGCCGGTGGACGTGCAGTCGGCGCTCGGCTGGGTCGTACGGGAGGCGACGACCAATGTGCTGCGCCACGGAGATGCCGGGCGGTGCGCGGTGGATGTGCGGGTGACCCGCGAGTGCGTGGTGCTGAAGGTGGAGAACGACGGGGTGGCCGCGCCGTCCGGCCCGGGAGGCTCGGGGCTGGCCGGGCTGCGGGAGCGGCTGGCGGCGGTGGACGGGACGTTGGAGGCGGGGCCCGTGGGTGACGGTGTGTTCAGAGTGGTGGCCTCGGTGCCGCTGCGGGTGAGTGAGGTCATGGCATGACGGTGCGACTGCTGCTCGCCGACGACGAGCATCTGATCCGGGGCGCGCTCGCGGCGCTGCTCGCGCTGGAGGACGACCTCGTGATCGTCGCCGAGGCGGCGTCCGGTCCCGAGGCGCTGGCGATGGCGAAGGCGCACACGCCCGACGTCGCCGTCCTGGATCTCCAGATGCCCGGCGCCGACGGTGTGAAGGTCGCCACATCCCTGCGCACCGAACTGCCCGACTGCAAGGTGCTGATCGTGACCAGCCATGGGCGGCCCGGGCATCTCAAGCGAGCCCTTGGGGCCGGTGTGCGCGGGTTCGTCCCGAAGACGGTCAGCGCGCAGCGGCTCGCGGAGATCATCCGCACGGTGCATGCCGGAAACCGCTACGTCGACCCGGAGTTGGCCGCCGACGCGATCTCCGCCGGGGACTCACCGCTGACCGCGCGCGAGGCCGAGGTACTGGAACTCGCCGCCGACGGGGCGCCCGTCGCGGAGATCGCCGAACGGGCCGCACTGTCGCAGGGGACCGTGCGGAACTATCTGTCCTCGGCGGTGTCGAAGCTCGGGGCGGAGAACCGTCATGCGGCGGTACGGCTCGCGCGGGAGCGAGGTTGGGTATAGTGGTTCTCGCGCCACGGCGCATGCGAACGTAGCTCAGTTGGTAGAGCGCAACCTTGCCAAGGTTGAGGTCGCGAGTTCGAACCTCGTCGTTCGCTCCATGTGAAAGCCCCCGGTTTCCCGGGGGCTTTTCGCGTTACGACCAGCTGGTGCCGGTCAGTCGCTCGTACGCCTCGACGTACTTGGCGCGGGTCCGGTCCACGACCTCCTGCGGCAGCGGCGGCGGGGGCTGCTCGCTCTTGCGGTCCCAGCCCGACTCCGCCGAGGTCAGCCAGTCGCGCACGAACTGCTTGTCGTACGAGGGCTGCGCGCGGCCCGGCTCCCACTGGTCGACCGGCCAGAAGCGGGACGAGTCCGGGGTGAGGACCTCGTCGCCGATGACGAGGGTGTCGCCGTCGAAGCCGAACTCGAACTTGGTGTCCGCGAGGATGATGCCCCGGTCGCGGGCGATGTCCCGGCCCCGCGAGTAGACGGCGAGGGTGGCCTGGCGCAGCCGGGCGGCGGTGTCGGCGCCGACCTGGCGGGCGACCTCCTCGTAGGAGACGTTCTCGTCGTGCTCGCCGACCGCGGCCTTGGTGGCCGGGGTGAAGATCGGGGCGGGGAGTTCGCTGCCGTCGGTCAGTCCCTCGGGGAGGGCGAGGCCGCAGACCGTGCGGGACTCGTTGTACTCGGTGAGACCCGAGCCGGTGAGGTAGCCGCGGGCGACGGCCTCCACCGGGACCATCTGGAGCGACTTGCAGACGAGGGTGCGGCCCGCCCAGTCGGCCGGGGCGCCCTCGGGCAGTTCGGTGCTCAGGACGTGGTTGGGGATCAGGTCCCGCAGCTGGTCGAACCACCACAGGGAGAGCTGGGTGAGGATGCTGCCCTTGTCGGGGATCTCCGTCGGCAGCACCCAGTCGAAGGCGGAAATGCGGTCACTGGCGACCATCACGAGGTCGCCCGCCTCGTTCTGGTACAGCTCCCGCACCTTGCCGGTGTGGAGGTGCACCAGGCCCGGAACCTGAAGCGGCTCGGGCTTTTCTACGAATCCGGACACGGTTCCTCCCCGTGGTTCTGTCCAAGTGGCTCGATTGTCCCGTATCGGGACGCTGACCAGGGACAGGGGGTCGGTGGCTGTGACGTACGGGGTCAGTCGCGCTTGCAGATGTGGTCGAGCAGATTTGCGGTGGCGCGCTGGACGCGGGGGTCCACATGTCCGGGGCGGTCCAGGGACGGGGACCACGCGAAGGTGCCGGACGCGAAGACCAAGGCGCCCGAGGGGGCGCGGTAGAGCGAGGTCTCCTGATGGCGGAGAGCGCCTTCGGTGTCGGCGTACGGAGAGTGGGCGAGCAGGATGCGGTCGTCGTGCTCGGGGAGCGGGGTGCGCGGGAAATAGCGGTCGGCCTCACCCGCGACCAGTCCCTCGATCTCGTCGCCGTCGTGGGCGCCGGTGGCCTCCCAGAGCCAGTGGTCGGCGTTGCGCACGATCAGCGGGTGGGGGTCGGGGACCCGGCCCGCGTACTGGATGCCGACCAGCTGCTGCTCGGGGCGGTCGACCTCGCGCCACAGCACCGGCCGGCCCGGGCCCCTGCGCTTGCGGCAGGTCAGGAGGCGGTCGGGGACACCGGACGGGGACGGGCCCAACTCCACCTGCCAGTACATGGTGTTGGCGGAGAGGAAGACCAGCGAGGTGCCGTGGTCGCGGGCGCGCTCCACGGTGCGGCGCATGTTCGCCGACCAGTACTCGTCGTGGCCCGGGAAGACCAGGCCTCGGTAACGGGTGGGGTCGACGCGGCCGGAGTGCAGGTCGCGGGCGTCGGCGTAGGCCAGGTCGTAGCCGTAGCGCTCGGCGAAGCGGATGAAGTCATAGGCGTGGCCCACGTGCAGGGGGAGGCCGGCCCCGGCGTACGGGCGGTCGAAGGAGACGGTCGTGGCGGCGTCCGACTCGCCCAGCAGACCGCCTTCCTCGTCCCAGGCGTGGTAGAGGCTGGCGCCCGTGCGGCCGTCCTCCGGGTAGAGGTTGTACGCCTGCCAGGTGACGTCCGGCAGGAGGAGCAGCAGGTCCGCCGGGTGGTCGTGGCGGACGGTGAACGGGACGTGGGAGCGGTAGCCGTCGGCGGTGGTCAGGACGGCCACATACGCCCCGACGCTCCAGAAGGAGGGGATCTGCAGGCGCCAGCTCAGCCACCAGTGGTGGCAGGAGACCGTGCGGTCCGCGGTGAGCGGCGGGGGCTGGACGATGCCGGAGAGACGGGGGCTGGTGGTGATCTTGGCGGCGCCGTCACCGCCGTAGTGGCCGATGCGGTACACGTCGACGCCGAACTCCTGGGGCGGGTCGACCGTGATGTGGAAGTCGATGGCCTCGCCGGGGGCGACCGCGCCGACCGAGGTGAAGCCCTTGATCTGGCGGCGTACGTCGTCCGCGGCACGGGGGCCGCCGGCGGTGCGCGGGGCGGGGACGCGAGCGGTGTCGGTCCGGGCGCCGGCGGGGGTCGACTGCGGGGAACCGTCCACGTACCAGGGGACCACCTGGCCGGTGCCGTCGAAGTACGTCTCGTCGCCGCGGAGCCAGGGGACGGGGCCCTGGCCGAAGGGGTCCGTCACCGCGTGCGCCAGCGCTCCCGACTCCCAGCGGCGGATCTGCTCCGACCCCATGGCTGCTCCCCTCCCTGGCGCCCCCGTGTGTGAATGCGGCCGTCCGTTCGTACGTGTGACGCCCGTCCTATGTCGTAAGCCCTTGCCATGCGCCCGATCGGTCCCAGCACATCACATTACGCACGCACGCGGTCACTATTCGTTGCGAATTGACCGAAAGTGGAACGAGGTCTTCCGGTAAGGGAGTTGCGCGGCGGCCCGGTCGGCGGGTCTCGCTCAGACGAGGCGGACCGGCTTCTCCGGACGTATGCCGGACTCCAGCAACCAGGTGCGCAGGGGGACCGGGTCGCCGTCCACGATCAGGCTGAGGACCACCGGGCTGAGGTCGGCCGCGCGGTCGCCGTTGATGAGGAGCGTCGGGCCGTCGAGCCAGTCGAGACCGGGGGTGGCTCCCGCGGTGTCCATCGCGGCGCAGCAGACCATGGCCGTGACGTGGTCGGTGAGGAGTTCGCGGGACGTGCGGGGCGGCTGGGGCGGGAAGAGGGGGAGCGCGCCGTCGTCCCAGAGGGTGATGTCGGGGCCCTGGGGGGTGGGTGCGGTGGCTTCCTCGCGGGCCAGTTCGGCCGTGAGGCCTGCGGCGAGGGTGGCGGTGCGTTCGTTCTCTTGTTCGTCGGCCTCGGCCTCGGCCTCGGCTTCGCCTTCGGCGAGTGTGCTCCCGCCCGCACCACTCATGACGGTTTCGTCGTCGGGTTCGGCTGTCGCCGGGGGTACGGACGCCGGGCCGGAGTCCGTGCGCGTCGCCCCGTCGGGCGCCGACGTCGCAAGGTAGTCCAGGACCCTGGACAACGTCGGGGCGTCCGTCTCCGGGCCCGTGGTCTCGGGGGTCCGGCGTACTCCTTGCGCGTCCAGGACTCGGTGGAGGCGGGCCGCGTCGAGGCGCCACTTCCGGTCGACGACCTCTTCGGGGTACTCCTGCCAGCCGACCGGGGACCAGTCGGGGCCGGACTCCGCCGGGCCGCCGTGGAAGAGACGGGCGGCCAGGAGGGAGGTTGCCTCGTCGATCGTGCCGGGTTCTTCCAGGAGGTCACAGGCGGGGCGCTCACCCAGACGGGAGGCGAAGCCCTCGGCCAGACGGTCCCGACGGGAGAGTTCCGTGAGTGCCGCCACCACTCCCGCGTCCAGGCGGGACGGCCAGCGGCCCATCCGCCAGGCGGGCAGCGCCACACGGGTCAGGAGGCGGTCCCAGCCGGCGTAGGCCAGACCCACCTGCTCCTGGGCGACGATCCGCAGGCCGTAGTCCACGCCCTGGGCGCGCTCGGCCGCCGCGGCGGCGACCCCTCGCTCCATCTTGGACGCGTGCTCCCGGCAGCTGCGCAGCAGCAGACGGGCCACCCAGCCGACGCCGGCGCACACCACGCGGATCATCCGGCAGCGGTCGGCCGTCGAGGCCACGGCCACCGCGGCATCCAGACCGCGGACGAAACGGCGGGCCGCGGCTATGTCCGGGTGGGCCGAGGGGCCCGTACCGGCGACGACCGGGGCGAGGACCGCGCGGAGCTCACCGACCCGCATCCACCACAGGAACGGGGAGCCGATGACCAGGACGGGCGCCGCCGTCGTACGCCGCGAGCCACGGGCACCCGTGAGCTCGTCGCGGTCCTCCTGCTTCGGCGGGCCGTGGGACGGGTGGGTGCGGTCCTCCAGCCAGCTGTCGCAGTCCGGGGTGAGCGCTATCGCGGACGGGGCGGGCACATCGAGACGGTCGGCCAGGTCGCGCACCATGCGGTACAGGTCCGGCGCCGACTCCTCGGCGATCGGGACCGTCGGGCTCATGGCGGGGCGGGCACGGGCGACGACCAGGGCGATGCCGGCGGCGGCCAGCAGGACGAGCACGGCGAACGACGTGACGACCCAGCGGGCGGCATGCCAGCCCGGGCCCACGAGGTGGCCGGTGGAGCCTCCGGCGTACAGCACCACGGCGACGGCCGCCGGCAGCAGCGCGACGGCCAGCGCCCGGCTGCGGATGCGCAGCACGGCGAGCGCCCAGGAGCGCGCGGCCTGTGCGCCGGCTTCTCCACCCATACCGGTCACGATCGGGTGTCACCCCCTCCCTGCTGTCCTGGCTGCCTGACTGTCCTGGCGTTGGTCACTCCCCCACTGTGGCACCCCCCACTGACATCGCAATGCCGGTGGGCCAAGTGCCGGAATGCTTGCGCCGCACCCTAGTTGGGGCCCCTGTCCACGTCACCAGGAAAAGGGATCGGTCACTCGATGGAATGGCTTTGGGGAAAGGTGGATGACGGACAGCGAAGATCAGGCCTTGGTTCTTGACCCAAGTTCAGCCCCCGTCCGACATGCGGTTCCCGGCTGATGGAGAGGCCGGTGGCGGGGCCGGGCATACGTCAGGCCCCGAATCCTGAGACGGATTCGGGGCCTGCCGGGTTCATCCGGTCTGCCGGTTTTTCCGGCTGTTCCGGTGGTGCTGGCTATTCGCCCGCCGCGGCCTTCGCCGCGATGTCCGTACGGTGCTGGGAGCCGTCGAGACGGATGCGGGAGACCGCCCGGTACGCCCGCTCGCGGGCCTCGTCGAGGTCCTTGCCGGTCGCCGTGACGGACAGGACGCGGCCACCGGCGCTCACCACGACATCGCCGTCGTGCCGGGTGCCGGCGTGCAGGACGTACGCGTGCGGTGCGTCCTCGGCGGCCACCTCGTCGAGGCCGGTGATCGGGTCGCCGGTGCGCGGGGTGCCGGGGTAGTTGTGCGAGGCGACGACCACGGTGACCGCGGCCTCGTCGCTCCAGCGCAGCGGCGCCAGGTCGGCGAGGTCGCCCTTGGCGGCGGCCAGCAGGAGACCCGCGAGGGGCGTCTTCAGGCGAGCCAGGACCACCTGGGTCTCCGGGTCGCCGAAACGGGCGTTGAACTCGATGACGCGCACTCCGCGCGAGGTGATCGCGAGACCGGCGTACAGGAGCCCGGAGAAGGGGGTGCCGCGGCGGCGCATCTCGTCGACGGTCGGCTGGAGGACGGTCTGCAGGACCTCCTCCACCAGCTTCGGGTCGGCCCAGGGCAGCGGGGAGTACGCGCCCATGCCGCCGGTGTTCGGGCCCTCGTCGCCGTCCAGGGCGCGCTTGAAGTCCTGGGCGGGCTGGAGCGGGACGACGGTCACGCCGTCGGTGACGGCGAAAAGGGAAACCTCGGGGCCGTCGAGGAACTCCTCGATGACGACGCGCTCACAGGAGTTGGCGTGCGCCCTGGCCGCCTCCAGGTCGGGCGTGACGACGACGCCCTTGCCGGCCGCGAGACCGTCGTCCTTGACGACGTACGGGGCGCCGAAGGCGTCGAGGGCCTCGTCGACCTCCTCGGGGGTCGTGCAGACGTAGGAACGCGCGGTGGGAACCCCTGCCCCCGCCATCACGTCCTTCGCGAAGGCCTTGGAGCCCTCGAGCTGCGCGGCCTCCCCGGAGGGACCGAAGACGGGGATGCCGGCCTCGCGCACGGCGTCGGACACCCCCGCGACAAGGGGTGCCTCCGGGCCCACGATCACGAGCTCGGCGCCGAGCTCGGTGGCCAGCGCGGCGACGGCCGTGCCGTCCAGGGCGTCGACCTGGTGCAGCTCGGCGACCTCGGCGATGCCGGCGTTGCCGGGGGCGCAGTACAGCGCGGTGACGTCGGGATCGAGGGACAGGGAGCGGCACAGGGCATGTTCGCGGGCGCCGCTGCCGATGACGAGGACCTTCACGGGGTCAGCGTAACCGGCTCGGGGCTCGGCAAATTGTGCGGGTTGCTGAAGGGACAGAGGAACGGGGTTTGTGGGTTTCTCCGAACCAAGGGCCCCGAGACACGTTCCGACAGGGGTCCCCACCGGGGTCCCGCCTCGTCGAGGAGCCCCTATTCGTTGGTGAACTCCTCCATCACCGTCGCTCCCAGCTCCCGCACGATCAGTTCACGGCCGGAGAGGGCCGATTCATTGAGGTCGGGGTCGTCGTCCTCGGGGATGTCGTCCTCGGGGGAGACCGGGGGCGGCTCAGGGGCGGACGGCCGGGGGGCGGGAGCGGCGGCCGAGGACGGTGTCGCCGGGGACTGTGCGGGGGTGGTGGGGTTGGGAGCGGGGGTCGCCGGGCGCTGCGCCGGGGCGGGGGCGCCGCCTCCGCCGTAGCCACCGGAGGGTCCAGGTGCCCCGGGGGTACCGGGGGTGCCGTAACCGCCACCGCCGCCGTTGAAGCCGGGCGTGCCGCCGCCGGTCTGCGGGGGTGCCGAGCCGCCCGAGGGATCGACGACCGCCTCGATCTTCCACTGGACGTTGAACTGCTCGCCCAGCGCCTGCTTCAGGACCTCCTCGCTGCCGCTGCTCACGAAGTTGTCGCGTGCTCCGGCGTTGACGAAGCCGATCTGGAGGGTGGTGCCGTCGAAGCCGGCCACCTGGGCGTTCTGGCTGAGCAGGATCCAGGTGAAGCGGCGGCGGTTCTTGACGGCCTCCAGGATGTTCGGCCAGAGCATGCGGGGGTCGACGCCGCCGGCCGGAGGTGCGTAGGCGGCGGGGGCGGCCTGCTGGGGCTGGGCGGGTGCGGGCTGGCTCGCCGCGGGAGTGGTGGGTGCGGGCTGGCTCGGGGCGGCCGGGGGCCGGCCGCCTCCGGCGGGGGTCGCCGTGGGCCAGCCGCCGGGGCGTCGGCCGCCGCCCGCCGGTGCCGCGGCGGGCCAGGCGCCGGGGGTGGAGGTGGTGGGGGCCGTGGGGGTGGGAGGGGGTGTGGCCGGGGCCTGAGGAGGCTGGGGAGCCTGAGGAGGCTGGGGCGGAGCGATGCCGGTGTCGCCGGGTACCGGGCCTGTGGGCGTGGACGCGGGCGCGGCTTGGGCGGAGGCGGCGTCGTAAGCCGGGGCCGGGGCGGTGTCCTGGGCGGGCTGACCGGGCTGACCGGGTGCGGAGCCGAAGCCCGGGGCGCCCCCGGCCGCGGGTCCGTTCGCCGCGGGTCCGTTCGCCGCGGGTCCGCTGGGCGCAGGTCCGGTCGGCGGGCCCGAAGCCCGTACCGCCGCCCGGGCCGCCGCGGCACCGCCCCCCGGCGGAACCGGTGCGGCAGCCGCTGCCCCGTGGGCCTCGGGCCCGGGGACGTACCCCATCGCGGGCGCGGTCGCGCCCCCGGAGAAGTGCACGCCACGCTCCAGCCGGTCGAGCCGGGCCATCACGGACCGCTCGTCGCCGTAAGCCGCCGGGAGCAGCACGCGCGCGCAGATCAGCTCCAGCTGGAGGCGGGGGGAGTTGGCGCCCCGCATCTCGGTGAGGCCGGCGTTGACGAGGTCGGCGGCGCGGCTGAGCTCGGCGGCGCCGAAGATGCCGGCCTGGGCCTGCATCCGCTCCAGGACGTCGGCGGGGGCGTCGATGAGGCCGGTCTCGGTGGCGTCCGGGACGGCGGCGAGGATCACCAGGTCCCGCAGGCGCTCCAGCAGGTCGGCGACGAAGCGCCGCGGGTCGTTGCCGCCCTCGATGATCCGGTCGACGACCTCGAAGGCGGCGGCGCCGTCACCGGTGGCGAAGGCCTCGACGACGGAGTCGAGGAGCGAGCCGTCGGTGTACCCGAGGAGGGAGGTGGCCATGGCATACGTCACACCCTCCTCCTTCGCCCCCGCGAGCAGCTGGTCCATGACGGACATGGAGTCACGCACGGAGCCCTGCCCCGCCCGCACGACGAGCGGGAGCACGCCCTCCTCGACGGGGATGCCCTCGTGTCCGCAGACCTCGCCGAGGTAGTCGCGAAGGGTGCCCGGCGGCACGAGGCGGAAGGGGTAGTGGTGGGTCCGCGACCGGATGGTCCCGATGACCTTCTCGGGCTCGGTGGTCGCGAAGATGAACTTCAGATGCTCCGGCGGCTCCTCGACGACCTTGAGCAGCGCGTTGAAGCCGGCCGACGTGACCATGTGGGCCTCGTCGATGATGTAGATCTTGTACCGGCTGCTCGCGGGTCCGAAGAAGGCCTTCTCGCGCAGCTCACGGGCGTCGTCCACACCACCGTGGGACGCGGCGTCGATCTCGATGACGTCGATGGAACCCGGGCCGTTGCGCGCGAGGTCCTGGCAGGACTGACACTCTCCGCACGGGGTCGGCGTGGGACCTTGCTCACAGTTCAGACAGCGGGCCAGGATGCGTGCGCTGGTCGTCTTGCCGCAGCCACGCGGACCGCTGAACAGGTACGCGTGATTGACCCGGTTGTTCCGCAGCGCCTGCTGCAACGGGTCGGTGACATGCTCCTGCCCGATGACCTCGGCGAACGACTCCGGGCGATAGCGGCGGTACAGCGCGAGAGACGACACGCATACGAGGTTATAGGCGCCCACTGACAACCAGCCCCACGCAAGGGACCACCCTTGCCGGGAAACGCAAGCGCCCCCCACGCACCCGCCAGAGCCAACCTACCCTTGCTGCCTTCCGGCCCTGGGGGAGTTCAGTCAGATAGCGCCACGTGAGGGGCTGCCCAAACAGTACCCGATGTCGGGGGCTGGGAACGAGTTCGCGAGCACTCCTCAACGTCTTGTATTGTTTGCCGCGGAGGATTCGCCTAGAGGCCTAGGGCGCACGCTTGGAAAGCGTGTTGGGGGCAACCCCTCACGAGTTCGAATCTCGTATCCTCCGCCAGTGCCTCACCGGGCACGATGTCGAAGGGCCCCACCGCGAGGTGGGGCCCTTCGTCGTTGTGCTCAGACCTCGTTGTCCGGGTCAGAGGGGGTCGCCGGCGTGCTGGGCCGTTCTGTGGAGGACCGGGTGGGCGGAGGGGCGGGGCGTTGATTCGTAGCGGCTCGGGAAGGGGTACTTGCGTTCCAGGAAGGCGCTGATGGCCGCCTGGGCCGCCGATCTGGCCTCGGGGGGCGTGTCCACGTCGTTGAGGCAGAAGAAGTCGACGTCCTCGCCGGCCGCCAGGCGGGACAGGCGGCGGCGCATGTCCGGGGTGCCGAGCTGGACGTAGCGGAAGCGGTAGTCGGCCGGGACGGCTCGGGCCGTTGCCATCGCCCAGTGGTGGTGGAGGGTCGATGCCGGAGCCACGTCGGCCGTCGAGCGGAAGCGGGAGTACGAGGTACGGTCCAGCTCCTCGATGCCCAGGCTCTCCATCTCCCGCATCACCGACAGCAGTTGGGGGTGCGGGGTGTGCAGGGACTTGTGGGTGATGTGTCTGCCGTGGAAGCGGCTGATGATCTCGCGGGCGTTCTTGCCCGCGGAGTTCGGCGCCGGTTCCAGGGGGTGCGGGGCGCCTATGCCCAGCTTCAGCGGGGAGAGGGGGATGCGGGCGATGCCGTTGCCGTGGAAGAAGTGCTCGGCCCCTACCGGACGGTTGATGAAGACGTCGTCGTTGAAGTAGAGGTAGTGCTCCGACAGGCCCGGGATGTGGTGCAGGCGGCTCTCTATCGCGTGGGAGTTGAAGACGGGGAGCGCGTCCGCCGGGAGGATGTCCCGGTGGTCGATCACGGTCAGGCCTTCTGCCTGCGGGTCCAGCCAGTCCGGGATCTGGGAGTCGGTCACCAGGTAGACGTGCCGGATGAAACCGGCGTACATCTCCAGCGAGCGCAGGGCGTACCTCAGCTCGTCGTGGCTGGTGTAGCGGGAGGCGCCGGTCTCGCGCGGGGCGATGGTGCTGGGGGAGAGCGCCTGGTGGGCGCGGCGCTTGGCCGCCATCGCGGGGTCGTCGCCGTCGACCCAGGTGTAGACGGCGTCGACGGGGAAGCGCACCTCCTCGATGCCGGGCTCGGCGAACGGGGCGAAGGTGGGCACGCCGCGATGGCGGCCCGCGACCACGGCGGGGCGTTGCGCCGACACCGGGAGGACCTCCGACACCGCGTTGTGGCGCGGGGCCACCAGTGCCGGGCCGAAGACGTCCGGCATCCGGCTGCCGGGCACGGTGAGCCAGGAGGGGTCCGTGGCGAGGTCGCGGCCGTGCCGCCAGAACTCGATGTCACAGCCCGTTTCGAGTCCGGTGAGGACCTGGCCCTCGGGGCCCAGGCGCACCACGCCGGTGCGGAGCACCTCGGCCCGCAGCAGCGCCCGCGGCAGCTTCCCGTCGGCCCACAGTGCCGCGGCGGTCACCCCACCGTCCGGTCCCACGGCCCCGACGTACCCCACACCGGAGGCGAAGCGCTGGGCGGCCCGCTGGAGGATCGTGTCGCGATACGTCTCCGCCACACCGATGACCTGGCGCGGCACCCCCTGCCCGTGGTCGGAGGGGACCAGGAAGTACGGGACGCCGAGCCCGTCCAGCAGGGTGCAGACCCGTTCGAGGTCGGCCTCGACGGCGTCCGCGGCGGTGTAACCGGCGACGGTACGGCCGTACAGCCGTGCCGGTCCGAAGGTGACCCGGCGCAGCCCGGGGACGGCGGCCCGCAGGCGCCGGCGGGCCCGGGCCGTGCGCAGCGCCCAGAGCCGGGCCGCCAGCCAGAGCCTCAGGCGTACGAGAAAGTCCCGGACCGTTCGGATGCCCCCCGGCATTCCGAAGCGGTCACGGATGTCCATGCCCCCCATGTCCCTGTCCCCCCGGCCCCGTCAGCTCTGCTTCTCGTACGGGCTCGCGAAGGGGAAGTAGTCCTCCAGGAACTCGTTCATCCGGACGCTCACCTGCTCCCGTTCCTCGGGCGGTACGTCGACGTCGTTGAGGCAGAAGAAGTCGAAGCGGCGGCTGCGGCGCAGGTCGGCCAGGCGTCGGTCGGCGTCCGGGCGGCTGATGTTGACGTACCGGAAGCTGTACTTGCCGGGCAGGCCGTGGCCGGTCATCAGGGCGTACTGGTAGAGCAGCGGGGCCGTCACCGCGATGTCCTGCGGGGAGCGGAAGCGGGAGGCCGTGGTGCGGCGGATGTCCTCCGGGAAGAGCTCTTCGAGCACCTGGTGGGTTCGGCGCTGCTGGGGCAGCGGGGTGTGCATGAAGTTGTTCGTCGTCATCCGCCCGAACCTCTCCAGCAGGAGCCGGCGGACGTTCTTGCTGGCGGAGTTGGTGGCCGTCTCCTCGGCGTGCGGCTTGCCGACGCCGATCTTGAGCGGGGACACCGGGATCTTCATCAGGCCGCTGCCGTGGAAGAAGTGCTCCGGGGTGACCCGGCGGCCGACGAACACGTCGTCGTTGAAGTAGAGGTAGTGGTCCGAGAGGCCCGGGATGTGGTGCAGCCGGGTCTCGATCGCGTGCGAGTTGAAGACCGGCAGGACGCCCTCGGGAAAGATGTCGCGGTGGTCGACGACCGTGATCCCGGGGGCCGTGTCGTCGAGCCAGTGCGGCTTCTGGCCGTCGGTCACGATGTAGATGTGCCGGACGAAGTCGGCGTACATCGCGAGCGAGCGCAGCGAGTACTTCAGCTCGTCATGGCTGGTGTAGCGGGAGGCGTTGGTCTCCTTGTCCAGGATCTCGGCGGTGCCGCGGTCCTGGTGGCGGGCCCGCTTGGCCCGCATCTCGGGCTCCTCGCCGTCGACCCAGGTGTAGACGACGTCGACGGGGAAGGTCACGTCGTCGACGGTCGGCAGGGTGAGCGGGACGAAGCTCGGCAGCTCGCGGTCGCCGACCCGGACGGTGGCGGGCTGCTGCTCAGCGGCTGGGAGGACGTCGGTGATGCCGTTGTTGCGGGGGGCGACGAGGGAGTCGGCGAAGATGTCCTCGGACGCCTGCGGCTGCACCTTGGCCAGGCGCCGGGGGCCGTCGGCGGAGGCGAGAAGTTCGGCGCCGTCCTCCCAGAACTCGATGTCGCAGGCGAGCTCGGGCCCGGCGAGCAGCTGGCCCGAGGGTCCGAGGTGGTTCTCCCCGACCCGCAGGATGGGGGCGGTGCGCAGCCCGGCCGGCAGCGCGCCGTCCATGAACAGCGCGGGGTGCTTGAGCTTGCCGCCGGGCATGGGGCGGCCGATGAAGACCGCCTTGCCCTCGTGCTGCGCCTCCAGGACGGTGAGCAGACGCTCCCGGTCGACGACGTTCACGCCGACCGTGTACCGGGTGCGGGCTGCCGGCACCAGGAAGTACGGGATCCCTTCCTGCTCCAGCGCGGCGACGACCAGGCCGAGGTTGGCGGCGGCCGCCTCGGCGGCGCTGAACCGCGTCACGACCCGGCCGTAGAGCTGCTGGCCGCGCACCGCCACCGGTCGCAGGACCGGGTCCGTGACCGCGGCCCGACGGCGGCGCCGCATGGTACGCAGCTGCCACACGCTCTCGGCGGCCTTCCGCTCGACTCGCGGGCGCATCCGCCGGGCAAAGGAACGCACGGTCACGTTCTGAGCTCCTCTTCCATGAACCTGTCGAACATCTCTGCGTAAGGCAGACAGACGTATGTGACGGAAGGTTGTAGAAGAGTTCTCCGGGAATTAACGGACTTAGGGGTTCCAGAACAGCTGAACCACAGTCGGAAGTGGTATTGGGCCCGGGAGCCGGCAGGTCACCTGCCCTCGGCCAGGGTGTGCGCCACCAGTGCGTTGGCGTGGCCGTGACCGAGGCCGTGTTCCGTCTTGAGCCAGGTGACGAGCTCCATGTGCCGGGTCAGGGGGGAGGCGCGGATCAGGTCCTGCCAGTGGGCGACCGGGTGGCCGTACTTCTTCTCGATGGAGGGGAAGTAGGAGGCGGGGCCCTTCACGGGTTCGGTCATGTGCGTCACGTCCTCTCGTGGGTGTCGTCTCTATGACCGGTGCGGGCGGAGAAACTCATCGCTGCCCGCGCGGCTCTCTCACCACCGCCACCTCGCCCGCCGCGACGGTGACCGTGCCCGGCACCGGCTTCCCGGTGAGCAGTTCGCGGGCCTCGCCGGACACGGGGATCTCCGCGCTCGCCTCGGTGTGGTTGATCAGGAAGAGGTAGTCCGCGTCCGTACCGCGCCGCAGCACCGCCTCCACACCCTCCGGAGTGCTGAGGACCGGCATCACGCCCGCCTCCGTGCGGATACGGTCGAGGAGGGCGGCGAGGGTCGCCGGGTCCGGCTGGGTGGCCAGGTACCACGTGGTGCCCGTGCCGAAGGAGTTGCGGGTCACCGCGGGTACGTCCGCCAGCGGGCCGGTCATGTACGTCGTGATCACCTCCGCGCCCGCCGGACGTACCCGCTCCGACCACAGCCGCGCCGTACCGCCGTCGCTCAGCTCCACCGACTCACCCGGCAGCAGCGGGAACAGCTCGTCCGTGCGCACCCCGAGCGCCTCACGGAACGCTCCCGGGTAACCGCCCAGCCGCACATGGCAGTTGGCGTCGACCGCCCCGCTGTGGAAGCCCACGGCCAAGGTGCCGCCGCGCTCCGCGAAGCCCGTCAGATTCGCCGCGCCCTCGTCGTCGACCAGGTACAGGCTGGGCGCCAGGACCAGGCGGTACGACGACAGGTCCGCCTCCGGGTGGACGAAGTCCACCGCGACGCCCGACCGCCACAACGGCTCGTACCAGGCCCGGACCAGCTCCTGGAAGCGGAGCTCCGCGCTCGGCTGCGAGGGCAGTTCCAGGGCCCAGCGGGCGTCCCAGTCCCAGACGATGGCCACCTGAGCCGGGACGGTCGAGCCGCGCACCTCCCCCAACGCCTTCAGATCCGCGCCCAGCCGGACCACGTCGCGCCAGATCCGGCTGTCCGTCCCCGCGTGCGGCAGCATCGCCGAGTGCCACTGCTCGGCGCCCGCCTTCGCCGCCCGCCACTGGAAGTAGGCGATGCCGTCGGCGCCCCGGGCCACATGGGCCAGCGCGTTGCGGCGCAACTCCCCGGGATTCTTCGCCCGGTTGACGGGCTGCCAGTTCACCGCGCCCGTCGAGTGCTCCATCAGCAGCCAGGGTCCGCCGGCCAGCGAGCGGACCAGGTCGCCGCTGAGCGCGAGGTCGACGTGCGACTCGGGGTCGGTGGACTGGAGGTAGTGGTCGTTGGAGACCACGTCCAGCTTCGGGGCCCAGCGCCAGTAGTCCAGCGCGTCGAAGTTGTGCATCACCATGAAGTTGGTGGTCGCGGGGATCTCCGGCGCCGCCTCCCGCAGCACCTCGCGCTCCGCCTCGCACAGCGAGAGCAGCGCGTCGCTGCAGAAGCGTCGCCAGTCCAGCCGGTGGGCGGGGTTGGGGACGGCGCCCGTGGCGCGGGGCGGGATGATCTCGTCCCAGTCGTAGTACCACTGGCTCCAGAAGCGGGTGCCCCAGGCGTCGTTGAGTGCCTCCAGGCCGCTGTACCTCTCGCGCAGCCAGCCGCGGAACGCCGCCGCGCTCTCCTCGCAGAAGCACTCCGGGTTGTGGCAGCCGTACTCGTTGTGGACGTGCCACATCACGACCGCCGGGTGGCCGGCGTACCGCTCCCCGAGCGCACGGGCCATCCGCAGCGCCGCCTCCCGATAGGCCGGGCTCGACGGGCAGAACGTCTGGCGGCTGCCGTACGACAGTGCCCTGCCGTCCTTGTCCACGGGGAGCGCCTCGGGGTGCCTGACGAAGAACCACGCCGGCGGTGCCGCCGTCGGGGTCGCGAGGTCCGCCGCGATGCCGTGGGCGTGGAGCATGTCGAGGACGCGGTCCAGGAGGGTGAAGTCGTACTCGCCCTCCTTGGGCTCCAACAGTGCCCAGGAGAAGATGCCGACGCTGACCATGGTCACCCCGGCCTCGACCATGAGGCGCATGTCCTCGGCCCAGACCTCCTCGGGCCACTGCTCGGGGTTGTAGTCACCGCCGTAGGCGATGCCCTGCGGGATCATCGGCCGTCTCCGCCCAGGAGCCGGCGAGTCGTCTCCACACCCCACGGGTCCAGGGACAGCAGCCGGTCGCTCGACGCCATCAGGCCGCCGGTCGCCTCGACATGGGCCGCCCAGCGTTCGCGGGTCTCCACGGCCGGGCGGGCCATCAGACAGTCGGGGTCGTTGACCCAGAACCGGCCGTGCTGCCACTGGCGTCCGATGCCGGTGAACTCGGCCGGATCCTGGCCCGGTTGGCTGTAGTCGTCGGCCTCGGGGCGGCGGTGAGGGGCCGTGTCGGGGCTGACGCGCATGGCGTCGAAGAGGCCGATGGAGGGCAGGATCGGGGCGCCGCAGCCCAGGAGGTAGGCGTCCTGGCCGATCGCCTCGCGGATCAGCTCGATGCCCTGGCGGTACGCCGTGAGGGGGTCCGCGTCGGAGTGCCGTACGCCCTCCAGGGCGCCCGCGTACAGGAAGTCGACCTTGAAGTAGTCGTAGCCCTCGGCCCGCAGTGTCCGGAAGACGTCCGTGAGGTACGCGGCCGCCTGAGGGTGGGTCGTGTCCAGGACGCTCAGGTCGTGGCCCCAGTTGCGGCCGGCGTGCAGGAAGCCGCCGTCGAGGGCCTTGACCAGCCAGTCGGGGTGTTCGGCGGCCAGGTCGCTCGCCGGGTCGACGAGGAAGGGTGCCGTCCAGATGCCGGCCCGCCTGCCCCGCGCCCGGATCGCGTCCGCGATGCCTTGGCGGGAGCGGAAGCGGCCGGAGAGGGTGAGCCAGTCGCCGAGGGCCTTCTGGTAGCCGTCGTCGATCTGGACCACGTCGACGGGCAGGTCGAGGGTGTCCATCGCGCGGAGGTTCTCGTGGATGTCGTCCTCGGTGACCTGCGTGAAGTACTCGTACCAGGAGCACCAGACGGTGGGCGCCGGGCGCGGGGGCGCGACCTCCAGGGAGGCGGCCCAGGCTCCCAGCACCTCCTGGATGTCCGTGCCCGTCCACTCCTTCACCGGCCCGTCGGCGCTGACCTCCGCCAGGTCGCCGGTGACGGCCAGCCGGATCGACGGGACCTCGCGGACCGGGTCCACGGCGGCCCAGAGGCGGACCTCCGAGCCGTCGCCCGGGTCCAGGGCCAGCAGCCCCTCGCCCTGGAAGGTGCCGTGGGGAACTGTGACGCCCGGCCGGTAGCAGACCGTCGCCCAGTTGTCGTTCGTCGGACGGTACGGCTGGTCACCGAGGGCGTAGGCGCCGCTGGGGCTCCAGGACTGCCAGCCCTCCTCGTGGACACGGGCGGTGCGCGCGTCCACGGGCACGGAGGCGACCGGGGCAAAGGAGTGGGACACGGTGGTTCTCTTTCAAGTGAAGGGCGATCAGCCCTTGTTGGCGCCGAGCGTCAAGCCGCTCACGAACTGCCGCTGCAGTACGAAGTAGACGATCAGGGTCGGGATCGCGGTCAGCAGCGCACCCGCGGCGACCAGGTTCGGGTCCGTGAAGTACGTACCGGAGAGGTTGTTCAGCGCGGAGGTGATCGGCATGTTCTCGCCGGTGGAGATGAGGACCAGGGCCCAGAAGAAGTCGTTGTAGATCCAGATGGACAGCAGCGTGCCCAGGGCGGCCATCGCGGGCTTGCACAGGGGGAGCACGATCTGCCAGTACATGCGCCACACGGAGGCGCCGTCGACCAGGGCGGCCTCGGTCAGTTCGTGCGGGAGCGAGCGCATGTAGTTGCTCAGCACGAACGCGCAGAAGCCGGACTGGAACGCGACGTGGATGAGGACCAGGCCGAGCGCGGAGTCGTACAGCTTGCCGGACATGGTGATGCCGGGCAGGTCCACCAGGAGGTACAGGCGGTACAGCGGGGTGATGATGACCTGCTGCGGGAGCAGGTTGCCGGCGGTGAAGACCAGCAGCAGGGCGAGGTTGAGGCGGAAGTCGAAGCGGCTGACGTAGAAGGCCACCATCGAGGACAGGAACAGGGTCACCAGCACCGCCGGCACGGCGATGATCACCGTGTTGACGAAGTAGTGCGTCATGTCCGACTGCTCGAAGGCGTTGGTGAAGTTGTCGAAGCTCAGGGAGTCCGGCCAGGACACATAGCCCTTCTCGCTGGTCTCCGCGTACGGGCGAAGGGCCGCGTAGATCGCCCAGAGCAGGGGGGCGAGCCAGGCCAGGGCCATGGTGGCCAGGACGACGTGCAGCAGGACCCGGGCGGGGCGCACCGGTGTCCTCGGCTTCTTCAGAGCGAGGGTGCTCATGCGCGCCGCTCCTTCCGGAAGGTGGACACCAGGTACGGGATGATCACGATGAGCGAGATCAGCAGCAGCACGACGGCGATCGCCGATCCGTAGCCGATGCGGCTGGACTCGCCGATGATGTTGTTGGTCACGAGGATCGACAGCAGCTCGGTGCCCTCGGCGCCCTTGTTGAAGACGAAGACCAGGTCGAAGGCGCGCAGCGCCTCGATGATCGTGACGACCAGGACGACCGTGTTGGTGGGGCGCAGCACCGGGAAGATGACGTTCTTGAACGTCTGCCACTCGCTCGCGCCGTCCAGCGCGGACGCCTCCCGCAGGGACGGGTCGACGCCCTTCAGACCGGCCAGGTAGAGGATCATCATGTACCCGGTGTGCCGCCAGGACGCGGCGATGAGGATCGCCCAGAGGTTGAGGTCCGGGTCGCCGATCCAGTCGATGTAGTGGCCGGGCTTGTTGGCCCCGATGAGGCTGTTGATCAGGCCCGTGTCGGGGTTGTAGACGAGCTGCCAGACGAACCCGATGACCGCCATCGACAGCACGACGGGCAGGAAGAACGCCGTCTGGTAGACCCGGCTGAACCGGATCTTCTTGTCCAGCTGCACGGCCAGGAACAGGCCGAGTGGCGTGGGGATCGCGATCAGGACGACGAACCAGATCACGTTGTGCTCGACGGCGGGCCAGAACTGCGGGTTGTTGGTGAACAGTTCCTTGAAGTTCTCGAGCCCGACCCACTGGATGGAGTCGAAGCCGATGCCGTTCCAGGAGGTGAAGGCGAGGAGGATCGACGCGAGGGCGGTGACCCAGACCAGGGCCACGTGCAGGATCGTCGGCAGGCCGGCCATGAAGCCGAGCGTGAGCCGGTCGCGGCGGGTGAGCAGGCGCTTGTGTCCCTGCGGGATCCGCTTCGTGACCGGGGCGGTGCCCGGAGGCGGCTCGGGGGTCGCCTCCGGGGACTTCGTGGGGGTGTCGGTGGTCATCGTCGTCAGCTGGACGCGAAGATCGTCTTCTTCTGCCGCTCGATCGAGCTGAGCAGGCTGTCGATGCCCTTGGGATCGCGGACGAACTTCTGCAGCGCGGGCTGCATGACCGTCGAGGTGAAGTCGGGGCGGCTGTCGCGGTCCATGAACTGGGTGAGGCTCTTGGCGCCCGAGATCATCTCGTACGCCTTCTTCTGGAGGGTGGTGTACGCGTCGGTGGAGGCCTTGGTGGAGGCGGCGACCACGCTCGGGTCGGACTTGAGGTAGATCTCCTCGGCGGCCGGGGTGCCCAGGTACTCCAGGAGCTTGACCGCGCCGGCCTTGTTCTTCGGGCTCTTGCTCATCATGAAGCCGTCGGTCGGGGCCTCGACCGTGTCCAGGCCGTACGCCGGGTCGATCTCCGGGAAGGCGAAGAAGTCGAGGTCGTCCAGGGCGGCCTTGTCGGTGAACTGCTGGGCCACGAAGGTGCCGAGGAGGTACATGCCGGCCTTCTTGGAGGCCAGGGTCTGGGCCGCGTCCTGCCAGGTGCGGCCGGTGGCGCCTTCCTGGTGGTACGGGAGGATCTCGGTCCACAGGTCGAAGACCTTGCGCACCTTGGCGTCCGTCCAGGCGGCCTTTCCGGCCATCAGGTCGACGTGGAAGTCGTAGCCGTTCTGGCGGAAATTGATCTGGTCGAAGGTGCCGAGCGCGGGCCAGGCGTCCTTGTCGCCGAAGGCGATCGGGACCAGCTTGTCCTTCTCCATCTGCTTGCACAGGGCGACCAGCTGGTCCCAGGTGGTGGGGACCTCGTAGCCGTACTGCCGGAAGACGCTCTTGCGGTAGAAGAGCGCCCACGGGTACGAGTACAGCGGCACGAAGTAGTACTTGCCGTCCTCCCCCTTGCTGAGCTTCTTCATCGCCTCGGGGAAGTTGCCCCCGATGGTCTGCCACACGTCGTCGATCGGGGTGGCGAGGCCCTTGGCCGCGAAGAACTGCATGCGGTAGCCCGCGAACCAGGTGAAAACGTCGTCCGGCGTGCCCTGGAGGTAGGCGTTGATCTGCTCCTGGAAGGTGTTGGAGTCCTTGGTGTTCACGTCGACCGTGATCCCGGAGTCCTTCTTGAAGCCCGCGTAGATGTCCGCGAAGGCCTTCTTCGGCACCGGGTCGGACGCCTTGGAGCCGAGGGTGACCGTCTTCGGGTCGGACGAGGCTCCGCTGCCGCCGCAGGCGCTCAGCAGGGGGATGCCGGCACCGAGCACGGCGGCGCCGCCTATGCCGCGCAGGACGGAGCGGCGGCTCGCGGAGGGGAGGGAGAAGTCGGGCATGAACGGCTCCTGAGGGGCAGGGTTCGGCCAGGCAGGGGAGTGCGCCGAAGTCCGTCGTAAACGACCAGAAATCAACTTGACCGAACACGGTTGCGTAATGACAGCCGTATGTCCTGTCATGCGTCAAGAGACGACCGTCACCTTTGTGGAAACGTGACCGACACATCCAAGATCGATCCGATCGTCCGAATCGCCTTCGGCCCGTCGAACAAGCGGCCGTGCCTCGGTGGGGAGGATCTCCGGCCGCTCTGCCCGGTGCCGTCCTAGCCGATCACTACGGGCTTCTCCACGCTGACCTGGTCGATCTCGGAGACGCGGACCGTCACCTTCATCTCCCAGGTGCCGGCGATCGGCAGGTCGAGGTCGTCGGTGCCCCAGTAGCCGCCCTTGTCGGTCAGCCCGGCGTCCAGCGGGCCGATGTCCTGGGACGGGAGGGTGAAGGAGAGCCGGAGTTCGGGGACGATGGCGAAACCGCCCTCGGCGTCGAGGACCACCGCTTCCACCGAGTTCCGGCCGACCCGGCCGGGGTCGAGGGTGATCTGCACCTTGCCCCGGGCGCCGCCGATGTCGAAGGGGACGTAGGAGACGGACGCGACGGGCAGTCCGGTGGCCGCCGGGCTCTGAGCGGCCTCCGCCTCCGCACGGCCCGGCACGGTGCCGGTGAGCACGGTCGTGAGCACCAGCACCACGACACCGATGGTGACTTCGGCGAGGACGGAACGTCGCAGACCACGGCGGTCCGGAACGACCGGCGGCTCCTCGGGCGACTCCGGCAGCGGCGGCCCGCCCGCCGGCTCCGGCACTCGTTCCCGTACGACGGTCCGCGCGTCCGCCGTCGCCAGGCGTACCGTCCACAGCCGCGAGAACCCGGCCGCCGTCAGCAGCACGACCACCACGGTCAGTTTGGCGACGAGGAGCCGGCCGTACGTCGTGTCGGTGAGCGCGCTCCAGGAGCCCAGGCCACGCCAGGACTGGTAGACGCCGGTGAGGACCAGGACGGTCACGGAGACGAAGGCGAGGCGGGAGAAGCGGGTGACCGTGGCCGGTTCGACGACCGCCGCCCGGTACAGCGTGACGACCAGTGCCGTCAGACCGCCCAGCCAGGCCGCCATCGCCAGGACGTGCAGGACCGAGGAGGCCATCGCCACGGGCACCTGGATGCCGGCGGAGGCGTGCTCACCGGCGGCCCAGGTGAGGGCGAGGCCGAGGGCGAGGGCGGCGCCGATCGCGTAGGAGGACCGGCGGCGGCGGAACAGCCGCAGGAGGAAGACCGCGGTCAGTGCGAGCAGCACCAGCCGGGCCAGCAGCACCAGTCCCGGCCGGCTCGTCACCGTCCGTTCGAAGGCCGCGGCGTCGAAGGCCGCCGCGGGGCCCGTGCCGGCCTCGTAGGGAGCCCGCAGCACGAACAGCGCGACCGTGGCGCCCGCCAGCGTCCACCAGCCCACCCGCAGCAGCCTGGGCAGGATGTTGGCGTCCGCCGGTCGGCACAGCGCGAGGAAGAGCGCCGTGCCGATGAGCAGCGCCACCGCGAGATAGGCCAGGTAGCGGGCGATGTTGTAGAGGCCGGCCGTCGCCGGGTTCTCCACGGGGCCCGGGTCCACGGTCACCGCCGTCGCCGAGGGCTTCCCGACGGAGAAGGTGAACGCCCCCGACACCGGGTGGCTGTCCGCCGAGACGACCCGCCAGGCCACCGTGAAGGTGCCCTCGCCGAGCCCGGAGGCGGGCAGCGACACCCGGGCGGTGTCCGAACTCCCCGGCACATGCTCGGCCTCCCCCGTGCGCACCCGCCCGTTCTTCGGGCTCAGCACACGGAAGGAGTCGTCGAGCAGACCGACGGACTCGGTGAAGGTCAGGGTGATGTACGCGGGGGCGGACTTGAGGACGGTTCCGTCCTCGGGGTCGGCGGAGCGGAGGGCGGCATGGGCCGACGCCGGTCCCGCGCCGCCGAAGAGGAGCAGGACCAGCACGGTGCCCAGCAGCACCAGCCCTTGAACTCGCCGCCGGCCTCGTCCACCGTCACGCTCCACGTCAGTACTCCGTCCCCACGGCTCCGGGTTATGTACGGACACCGGCGCCGGAACACTCACCACGTGGGCCGGGCCGACACTCCCCCGTCGACGGACAGATCCTGCCCGGTGATCCAGGAGGCGAGCGGCGAGGCGAGGAACGCACAGGCGTCGCCGATGTCCTCGGGGCGGCCGAGCCGGCCCAGGGGCGCCTTCGCATGCCACCGTTCCACACCCTCGGGCCAGTCCCGCGCCAGCCCCTCCCGGTCGATCAGCCCGGGCGAGACGCTGTTGACGCGGATGCCGCGAGGCCCGTACTCCAGGGCCGCCGACCGGGCGTGCATCACCAGGGCGGCCTTGGACGCGCAGTAGTGGGCATGCCCGGCGGCGGGACCGTGCGCCTCGATCGAGGCGATGTGCGTCACCGAGCCGCCGTGCTCCATGACCTCCGCCGCCGCCTGGGTGCACGCGAAGGCGCTCGTCAGGTTGGTGTCGACGACCTCCCGCCACTCGGCGGCCGTCATCCCGGGCAGTTCCCGCACCGGCTGCACCCCCGCGTTGTTGACCAGCGCGGTCAGTCCGCCGCCCCACGTGTGCGCCTCCCGGACCAGTTCCCGGCAGGCGTCCTCGTCCGTCAGTTCCGCCCGCAGGACGACGGCCCGCGCGCCCGACTCCCGGACCCGGTCCGCGACTTCCTCCGCCGCCGTCACCGCCGTACGGCAGTGCACGACGACCGCGGCCGCCCCCTGTTCGGCGAACCGCACCGCGATCCCCCGCCCGATGCCGCCGCCCGCGCCCGTGACCAGGGCGACCTGTCCTTCGAGGAGTCTCATGGACGACACAGTCGCGCGATCCGCTCGGCCTTGGCGGGATACCGCGCCATCAGGGCCTCGGAGTCGCCGTGCTCATAGCTCTCGTAGGTGAACCCGGGAGCCATCGTGCAGCCGAAGAACGTCCACGCGCCCCGCGTGCGCGCCCCCATCCAGGTGCCGCCGGGGACGGTCAGCTGGACGTGCTGACCGGCGACGACGTCGGGCCCCAGCACCGGGGCGCTCGATGTGCCGTCCGGGGACAGGAGCAGGAGTTCCAGGGGGTCGCCGAGGTAGAAGTGCCAGATCTCGTCGCTGGGCAGACGATGGAGGGCGGAGAAGTCGGCGGCGGTGAGCAGGGCGACTATGGCCGAGCCCTCCGGTCTGCCGTCCGCGCGCTCGGGGCCCGCCCAGGTACGGCGGAACAGGCCCCCCTCGCGCGGGATCGGCTCCAGTCCGTAGTGGGCGACGAGGTCTTCAGGAGTCACGCCGGGAAGGCTACCTCCCTGGCCAGGAAGGCCAGTTGAGCGTGCTTCTCGGGCAGATGCACGTCCGGGAGGTCGATCTCCGGCAGCACGACCCGCTCCCCGGCCACGAACCCCTGCCGCAGGAACCGCGCGATCGCCTTCTCGTTGCGTACGTCGGGATCGACCACGACCCGCTTGCGGTCCAGGCCGAGCAGGACGTACGAGGCGACCGCGCCCAGCAGCGCCGACGACCAGCCGGGCCGTCCGCCGTCCGCTGCGGCCGGCGCGAGCAGCAGGTGGACGCCGATGTCACCGGACTCGACGGGGTAGCACTCGCTGACCCGGTCGGCCTCCGGCTCATAGGTCTGGAGCAGTCCGACCGGCTCGCCGTCCTTCTCGAGCAGATAGGCGTGGTGGGTGTCGAGGGTGTCCATATGGGCGTAGATCTCGGCCACTTGGTCCCGGGTGAGGCCGTTCATGCCCCAGAAGGCGGCCCGTTCCTCGCTGACCCAGCCGTGCAGCACCTCGGCGTCGGCCTTCGCGTCGAGGGTGCGCACGCGGACGGTGCCGAAGCCGTCGACCTCCTGCTCATGGACGTAGGTGTCAGACATCGCTCTCCTTGCTGAGCTGTTCGAAGTCGGTGACGACCGGGACGAGGTCGCCGGCGAGCCACAGGGGAAGCTGATCACGGTGATGGGGCGAGCCGGGCACGCCCGAGGCGCCGAACGGCACCACCCAGCGGCTGTCCTCGCGCCGGGCCAGGTCCCACACGTAGCGGGCGGCCGGACCGCGCGCGGCCAGGTCGGTCAGACCGGGCACGGCGGAGGTGCACAGCACGCAGTCGTGGTCGCCGGAGAGACCGGGTTCGTCGTGCTTCTCGTACGACGTGTCCGGCAACGCCCGCCACGGGTACAGCCGGTGGGTCTCGCCCCAGGCCGCGGGCGGCTTCCCGGCGGCGACCTCCTCGACGGCCGCGCGGATCTCGGCGGGGCGGTCGATGCCGTACAACTCCTCTGCGCGCAGCAGGTGTTCGAGGGCGAAGCCGATGCGCGGGAGGAGGCCGAGCCAGGGGAGGAGGACCTCGGGGTAGGCGGGCGGGGACGTCAGCGCGGCGAACGCGGGGTGGGCGGCGAGCCGGCGGGCGACGGCGCCGCGCACCGCGGAGTAGAGGGCGGCGTCCTCGCTGTCCGCGTCCATGCGGCGGTTCCAGCGCAGGAGGGTGTCCGTGAGCTCGGCGGCCCGCGGGGTCAGGTCCCGGAGGGCGGCGAGGTGGTCCAACAGGGGCCCGGCGGAGGCCAGATACGTGTCCATGTGGAGGGCGGGCATGTCCCCGGCCGACCACTTGTCCTTGCCCGCGAGCATCGCCGCGATGCGGTTCGCGCGGTGCGGCGGGGCGAACTCGACGCCGAGCGGTTGCGCCGGACCCCGCTGGTTGGCCATGACGGCGACGCCGTCCTCCGTGAGTCCGGCACGGGGCATGTCGTGCCAGCCCTGCCACGCGTGCCCGGGCTCCCAGGCGGGGACGACACGGGTGCGGTTGGCCTCGGACCGCACCGGCACCCGGCCCGCGACCCGGTGCAGCAGCCCGCCCTCGGTGTCGGCGGCCTGGACGACGTTGACCGGCTCGGCCCAGCTGTCGAAGGCCCGGTCCACGTCGGCGACCCGGCGGGCCCGCAGCAGGGGGAGCAGGGTGCTGAAACCCAGGTCGTCGGTGACGCGGGGCGGGATGCGGAGGCTGAGGGCGAGCGGCGTGCCGTCGTCGAGCCCTTCCGGGCCGCCGGCGACGACGGGCCCGCGCTCGGTCTCGATGACCTCGACCTCGACGGACTCCTCGCCGGCGACGTCGACGGTCTCGGTGTGCCGGGAGGCGCGCGTCCACCTCCCGTCCGGGCCGAGGGCCTCGACACCGGCCCCGGTCCGCCGCAGCCGTTCCTCGTACAGGTCCTGGTAGTCGGCCATGGCGTTGGTGATGGCCCAGGCGACCGTGCCGGTGTGGCCGAAGTGGGCGATGCCGGGGACGCCGGGGACGGCGAGGCCGACGACGTCGAACTCCGGGCAGGAGAGGTGGATCTGCTGGTAGACGCCGGGGTCCTCGATGAAGCGGTGCGGGTCGCCGGCGATGACGGCCTGGCCGGTCACGGTCCGTTCGCCGCTCACCAGCCAGCCGTTGCTGCCGGAGGTGCCGGGACCGTCGGTGGCGAAGAGCCCGACGGCCTCCTCGCCGAGGTGCTTGACGGCCTGCTCGCGCCAGAGCTTGGCGGGGAAGCCCGCGAAGAGGATGTGGGCACCGAGCCAGACGCCGAGGGGGGTCCAGGGCTCCCAACGGCCGGGGGTGCCGAGGGGCAGGGTGGCGTCGGTGAGCCCTTCGTTGACCCCGTCGACGTAGGCCCGTACCCAGTCGGCCGTCTCCGGGTCGTGTCTCTCCAGATGCCCGAAGCAGCGTCTCGCGGTGTCGTCGAGCCGGGCCCTGCGCACGAACCGGTCCCAGGGCAGGGCGTCGGAGCCGAGGAAGGATGCCGAGGTGCCGCGGGCCCGGTGCCGCTCGACCTCCAGCTGCCAGGCCCGGTCGCGGGCGGTGACGATGCCCTGGGCACGGGCGAGTTCGCGCACGCTGTCGGCACGCAGATGCGGGACACCCCACACATCCCGGTAGATCTCGGCGCTCACTCTGGGTCTCTCCTGTGCTTTAGGTTAGGCTCACCTAAGTAACTGGTGGGGAAATCGTACGCGAGGAGTGGAGAGACGATGGGGCAGGGGCACGGCTGGGAGGGCGCGGTCCTCAGACTGCTGCGGGCCAAGGACTACGTCCTCACCGTCACCGACGCCGAGGACGTCACTCCGGACTACCGGCGCATCCACCTCACCGACGGCGGCATGCTCGCCGCGACCGGCGTCCACCCCACGATGTGGGTCCGGCTGTGGTTCTCCGACGCGGGCAAGCCGCACCAGCGGGCCTACACCCTCGTCGACCCGGACCCCGCGACCGGCACCTTCGGCCTGGAGTTCGCCCTCCACGAGGGCGTGGCGAGCGACTGGGCACGGAACGCGAAGCCCGGCGACACCATCGAGGCGACGGTCCACGGCACGGCGTTCGAGAACCCCGACCCGGCACCGACCCATGTCTTCGCGATCGGCGACCCGGCGTCCCTGCCCGCCATCAACTCCCTGCTGGAAGCGCTGGACTCGTCCCCGGCGACCGTCTGGTTCGAGGGCGGCACGGACGGCCTCCCCTTCCGCACGGACCCGGCCCGCCATGACGTCCGCCCGTCCTCATCCCTGGTCGACGAGGTGAAGAGGGACCTCCCCGACCTCCTCAGGGCCCATCCCGACGCGTACGTCTGGATCGCCTGCGACACGAGGACGACCCGCACCCTGTCCTCGTACGTCCGCAAGGACCTGGGCGTCCCCAAGGAGCGGATGCACGCGCTGGGGTACTGGCGGGCGGCCTGACCCCGTACGCGGCATGATCGGGGTCATGGACGTCACCCTTCACCTCGCCCAGGACCCCGAGGCCGACGAGCTCCTCGGGCGCTCCCCGCTCGCCGCGCTGGTCGGGATGCTGCTGGACCAGCAGGTTCCGATGGAGTGGGCGTTCAAGGGGCCCCGGACGATCGCGGACCGGCTCGGCCTCGACGACCTCGACGCGCACGAGATCGCCGCGCAGGACCCGGACGCCTTCGCCACCCTGCTCTCGGACAAGCCGGCGGTCCACCGCTACCCGGGCTCCATGGCCAAGCGGATCCAGCAGCTGTGCCAGTACCTCGTCGAGCACTACGACGGCAACGCCGAACTGGTCTGGAAGGGCGTGGACGACGGACGCGAACTGCTGCGCCGGCTGGAGGAGCTGCCCGGCTTCGGCAAGCAGAAGGCCCAGATCTTCCTGGCGCTGCTGGGCAAGCAGCTGGGCGTCCGGCCGAAGGGCTGGCGGGAGGCGGCGGGCGCGTACGGCGAGGCCGAGTCCTTCCGCTCGGTCGCCGACATCACCGGCCCGGAGTCGCTGGTCAAGGTACGGGCGCACAAGCAGGAGATGAAGGCGGCGGCGAAGGCCGCGAAGGCGGCCGGCGCGTAAGCCGATCGGCCCAGCCCGCCGCGCGGGGCGGCCGTACGCGGTCCAAGCATGGACCATGACCGAGGCACCGCACGGCTCCTCCTGGGGCCGGGAGTTCGACGACCGCAAGGTCCACACGCAGCAGCGCGCCCATGAGCCCGAGCCGCCCTTCGAGGGCCCCCTGCACGCACTGTCCAAGGCGGCCTGGCAGGTCGTCCTGATCACCGGCGTCGCCTCGCTGGTCCTGGGCGTCCTGGTGCTGATCTGGCCGGGCTCCACCCTCCGCGCCACCGGCGTCCTGTTCGGCGTCTATCTCGTCGTCAGCGGCGTCTTCCAGCTGGTCTCGGCCTTCGGCACGCACAGGACGACCGGGCTGCGCGTCCTCGCCTTCGTCAGCGGCGCCCTGTCGATCCTGCTGGGCCTGTTCTGCTTCCGCGGCCCCATGCAGTCGCTCCTGCTGCTCGCCCTGTGGATCGGCATCGGCTGGCTCATCCGCGGCATCACCCAGACCCTGGCCGCCGCCTCCGACTCGTCGATGCCCGCCCGCGGCTGGCACATCTTCCTCGGGATCGTCACGTTCCTCGCCGGGATCGTGCTGATCGACTCCCCCTTCGAGTCGGTCGCCGTCCTCACCGTGGTCGGCGGGATCTGGCTGGTCGCCGTGGGCGTCGTCGAGATCGTCACGGCCGTACGGATGCGCGGACAGGCCCGGAACGTGCCGCGCACGGTGTGAGTAACCCGTGCGGGCGGATCTGACGGACGACGCGATGCACCTCGTACTCCCCGGGGCAGACCAGCAACCATGAGCAGCACCAGAACCTGGCTCCGTGCCTTTGTCCTGCTGCTCGCGCTGCTCGTGCCGGGCGGCCACACCGGGGCGCACGCCGCCACCGCCGTCACCCCGGTCGCCGGTGAGGTCGCCGAGTACGACGTCCTGGACACGGCCCTGCGGCCACCGGCCCGCGCCGCCCACCGTCCCGTCGTCCCCCTGCGCCCCGCGCCCCGGCCCGCCCCGGCGCCCGGCGTCCCGGCGGGCCGCCCCCTCCCGGCGCCGCCGCGGCCGCCGTACGCCCTGCACACCCTGCGCTCGGTGGTCCTGCGCTGCTGACCGGCCCTCGCACCAGAGGTCAGTCAAGCAGCGACGCAAGGAGCACGACCATGCCCATCGACCCGTACGCCGTCCTGCGCGCCCTCGTGCGCGCCGAGGCCTCCCGCAACGCGCCCAAGCCGCAGGCCCGGGAGGGCAAGCCGCCCGTGAAGGAAGGGAAGCGCGGCTGATCCGGTGCGGAGGCGGGGCCTTTCGGGGTCACCGCCTCCGCCGTGCCGTACCGAAGACCGAGCGGCTGATCTCGCGGCCGATCTGCGTCCCCAGGGAACGGGCGAGGGACTTGAACACCCCGCTGTCGACGACCCGTTCGACCATGGAGGGCTCTTCCTCGGGCTCGGACTTCCTGGACCCGGTGTGCTTGGCAGGGGCCTTCGCGGGCGGGGCCGTCATCTCGTCCGGCCCCTTCGCGCCCCGCGCCGCGGTCAGCTTCTCGTACGCCGACTCGCGATCCACAGCCTGTGCATAGCGCCCGTGCAACGGCGACGCCCGCACCGCCGCGTCGAGGGCGGCCCCGTCGATGGGGCCCATCAGGGACTCGGGGGCGCGCAGGCGGGTCGCCGCGACGGGTGTCGGGGCACCCTTCTCGCTGAGCACCGTGACCACGGCCTCTCCCGTCCCGAGCCCGGTGAGCAGCTCCTCCAGGTCGTACGCCGAGTGGGGGAAGGTCCTCACCGTGGCCTTCAGAGCCTTCTGGTCATCCGGTGTGAAGGCCCTGAGCGCGTGCTGGACGCGGTTGCCGAGCTGGGCGAGGACGTCGGCGGGTACGTCCTTCGGCGTCTGGGTCACGAAGAAGACCCCGACCCCTTTCGAGCGAATCAGCCGGACGGTCTGCGTGATCGAGTCGAGGAACGCCTTCGAGGCGTCGTGGAAGAGCAGATGCGCCTCGTCGAAGAAGAAGACCAGCTTCGGTTTGTCGGCGTCCCCGACCTCGGGCAGATCGTGGAAGAGGTCGGCGAGCAGCCACATCAGGAACGTCGAGAACAGCTGCGGTCTGTCCTGTACGGCGGGCAGTTCGAGGACGGAGACCATGCCGCGCCCGTCCTGTGCCGTGCGCAGCAGCTCGTTCGTGTCGAACTCCGGCTCCCCGAAGAAGCCGGCCATGCCCTGCGCCTCGAAGGCGGTGAGGGAGCGCAGGATCACGCCTGCTGTCGCCGTGGACAGTCCGCCGATGTTCTTCAGCTCGCTCCTGCCCTCGTCCGAGGTGAGGAAGGTGACCACCGCCCTGAGGTCCTTGAGGTCGACCAGCTCCAGGCCCTTGGTGTCGGCGTAGTGGAAGATCAGGCCGAGCGACTGCTCCTGGGTCTGGTTGAGCCGGAGCACCTTGGACAGCAGGAGCGGGCCGAAGTCCGTGATCGTCGCCCGCACGGGGATTCCGTGGCCGAGGCCGCCGAGCGCGTAGAACTCTGCCGGGAAGCCGGTCGCCGTCCACTCCTGGTGCACGTCCGCGGCCCGGGCCTGCACCTTGTCGTTGCGGACTCCGGGCGCCGAGATCCCGGACACGTCGCCCTTGATGTCCGCGAGGAACACCGGCACCCCCTGCGCCGAGAGCTGCTCGGCGATCAGCTGGAGCGTCTTGGTCTTGCCGGTGCCCGTCGCACCCGCCACGAGACCGTGCCGGTTCAGCATCGGCAACGGGATCCTGACCTGCGCGTCCGGCAGGCACACCCCGTCCCACAGGAGGGCGCCGAGATCGAGGGCGGGTCCGGTGAAGGCGTACCCGGAGGCGATCTCCAGGGCCTCCTTCGCAAGGGCCGGCGCACTGCCCGGTGCCTCGGGAGCGGCGGCCTGCGGCACGGTCTCGCTGTCACTCATCTCAGGCACCTGTTCCGGTTTGCCCCCGTTTACGGCATCTTTTCCAGCATCACACTCCGTCGCCATGGCTGCGCCCGGAAGGTCTTGACCGGTAGGCTTTCCGTGTGATCTTCAAGCGCATCGGAAACGGCCGGCCGTACCCCGACCATGGCCGGGAAAGCACCCGGCAGTGGGCGGACGTCGCGCCGCGCCCGGTCCGCCTCGATCAGCTCGTGACGACCAAGGGCCAACTCGACCTGGAAACCCTGCTCGCCGAGGACTCCACGTTCTACGGCGACCTCTTCGCGCACGTCGTGAAGTGGCAGGGCGACCTGTATCTCGAGGACGGCCTCCACCGCGCGGTGCGGGCAGCGCTCCAGCAGCGCCAGGTGCTGCACGCGCGTGTGCTTGAGCTGGACTAAGCGGCGGACTTGTAAAGGGTTGGCCCTTTCGGGTTCTTCCGGCCCGAATCCAATGATCATTTAGTAGGCATCGCCGCCCCGGAGCACTACGCTGCGCCCATGAGCATGCTGACTCCCCCAGGCATGGGCGGCAAGTACCGGATCACGGGGGACAAGTACCCGCGCATGCGCCGCCCCCGGCGGCGGGGCAGGCTCGTGGCCGCCCTGGTCGCCTCGGTCACCGCGCTCGGTCTGGTCGGCTGGGGCACCCTGCAGCTCATCGACGTCTTCACCGGCGGCGGCGACAAGGCCTCGGCGGCCGGCTCCAAGGCGGACTGCGCGACGAAGGCGTCCCCGTCGGCCTCGGCCTCGTCCTCCACCACGGCGTATCCCAAGCCCGCCCAGATCACCGTCAACGTCTTCAACGCCACGCCCCGGGCGGGGCTCGCCAAGAAGACCGCGGACGAGCTGAAGAAGCGCGGCTTCAAGATCGGCGACGTGGGCAACGCGAGCGCGGAGTTCGACAAGAAGGTCAAGGGCACGGGACTGCTGCTCGGCCCCACGTCCGCCGTGAGCACGTCATTGCCGGTCCTCGGCACGCAGCTCGCGGGCACGGAGGCCCGGGCGGACACCCGCAAGGGCACCGACGTGGACCTGATCATCGGCACAGCCTTCAAGTCACTGACGGCAAAGGCGACGGCGGACAAGGCCCTGACCAAGCTGGGCGCACCCCAGCCGACGCCCACTTCGTCAAAGAAGGCCTGCTGAAGAAACCTGAGGGGCGCGGGGAACTGCGCGACCAGCCACAAACGGCCTTCGGTCGCGACGCATCCGCACCCCTACGGCGAAATGGCGTCCTTACTCAGCGGCGCCGTAAAGACGATCGCCCGCGTCCCCGAGGCCCGGCACGATGTATCCGTGCTCGTTCAGGTGGTCGTCGACCGCCGCCGTCACCACGGTGACCGGCGTACCCGCGAGCTCCCGCTCCATGACCTCGACGCCCTCCGGCGCGGCCAGCAGCACCACGGCCGTCACATCGTCCGCACCCCGCTTGATCAGCTCCTGGATCGCCGCGACCAGCGTGCCACCGGTGGCGAGCATCGGGTCGAGGACGTACACCTGACGCCCGGAGAGGTCCTCCGGCATCCGCGTGGCATAGGTGGACGCCTGGAGCGTCTCCTCGTCGCGCACCATGCCCATGAAGCCCACCTCGGCGGTCGGCAGCAGGCGGACCATGCCGTCGAGCATGCCGAGGCCGGCCCGCAGGATCGGCACGACCAGGGGGCGCGGGTAGGAGAGCTTGACGCCGGTGGTGGTGGTGACCGGGGTCGTGATGTCGACCGCTTCGGTGCGCACGTCTCGCGTGGCCTCGTAGGCGAGCAGGGTGACCAGTTCGTCGGCCAGCCGACGGAAGGTCGCGGAGTCGGTGCGCTGGTCGCGCAGCGTGGTGAGCTTGTGAGCGACCAGAGGGTGGTCGACGACATGGAGACGCATGTCCACAACACTAACCGGGCCCGTTGTCCCCGGCGTCCCCTCCGGCATCCCCGGCTGGGGCAAACCCCGCTTCACCCGCCCGCTGGCATCAAACCCCCCGTCGGAGGGAAAGTGGGAGAGACGCAACCGGGTGGTGAGCCTATGCCGGACCAGGAGTCACAACAGGAGACCGAAGCCGAGCGCCGCAGGCGCCGCGCCCAGTTCCTGCGCGACCTCGCCGAGGCCCGTGAGCTGCGCGACCGCGTCCAGCCCCGGCGCGCCAAGGCGGCCCGGCTCCGGCACGCGATGCGCATGCGCACCTTCCGCTGGTAGGCCAACTGGCAGGCCGATCCGCTCTCTTCGGGCTCCCGCGTACGTCCCTGTCGCCCGGGCCGCGTACGATCCCGCTGGTGGACGATCAAAACGGGCGGACACAGGGTGCCGAAGACGTCCCCTGAACGCTCCGTTTCTGCCACGATTCCGAGTGGGTGGGGCTCGGAGCCAATGCCTCCCCGCCCATAGCCTCCGCCGGGGGGACCCCCAACCGGCACGCCTATGACCAGTGGGAGAGTCACGGTGTACTTCGCCGCACTGCTCGCGCGCACCGAAGACGGGTGGGAAGCGAGCGACACAGAGCTCCTCGACAATGTGGAGACGCTGTCGGATCTGGCCGACCTCGCCCGGGAAGCCGCGGCCGAGGACGACACGGTGCTCGTGCTGATCGAACAGGAGGACGCCTGGTTCGGCGTCGTCCGCATCGACGGCGAGGACGACCCTCGTATCTACGTCTCGGACGCCGCCGCCGCTGCCCGCAGCAGTTACGGCGAGATCCTGCTCACCGACGAACTGCTCGGAAGGGAGCCCGAGGACGACGAACCCGACCTGGACGCCCTCGATCTCGACGGCACCGAGGACGGTGAGGACGAGGACGGGGACGACGCCGAGAGCGTCGGCTCCGCCGAGGTCGTGCCGCACGGCCCGGTCGGCGACCCCGGCGTCCTCGACGACCTGGGTGTCAGCGAGAAGGAGCTGAAGTCCCTGTCCACGGATGCGCTCACCGAGATCGCCGAGTCCCTGGGCGCCTCGGAGGTCCTGGAGACCGTCCGCTGACCGGGGAGACCATCGAGGGCCCCCCGGACCCGGTACGCGACCCCTGGCGAGCCGCGATGCGGCTCGCCCTGGACGAGGCCGGGCGGGCCGGCCCGGACGTACCGGTGGGGGCCGTCGTACTGGCCCCGGACGGCACGACCGTGCTCGGGGCGGGGCACAACGAACGCGAGGCGGTCGGCGACCCGACCGCCCACGCGGAGGTCCTGGCGATCCGCCGGGCGGCCGCGGAACTCGGGGAGTGGCGGCTGACCGGCTGCACGCTGGTCGTCACCCTGGAGCCGTGCACGATGTGCGCGGGCGCGCTGGTGCAGTCCCGCGTGGACCGTGTCGTCTACGGCGCCCGCGACGACAAGGCCGGCGCGGCCGGCTCGCTCTGGGACGTCGTACGGGACCGGCGGCTCAACCACCGTCCCGAGGTGATCGAGGGAGTGCTCGCCGAGGAGTGCGCGCGGCTCCTCACGGACTTCTTCCGGGCCGGGTAATACCGATTTCAGAGCACGCCCCACCGTGTTGTAAGGTCTCTCTCGGTAGCGTGTCCGAGCGGCCGAAGGAGCTCGCCTCGAAAGCGAGTGTGGCGCAAGTCACCGAGGGTTCAAATCCCTCCGCTACCGCTTCTGAAGGGCCCCGTCGAGAGACGGGGCCCTTCGTGCGTGCCGCCAGGGCTCCACGGGCTCGACGAAGAGCCCGGAACCGCAGGTCGCTGATCCTTAAATGTGATGTGCGGAAGTTACACTCGCGGCCGGCACAGGAGTCCCAACAGGCACGACAGTCACGGGGGAGGCCGCGGTGGCGGTGAATTCGAAGAGGGCCGCTGTCTACATACTCGTGGTCTTCATTCTGTACGTGATCATCACGGACCCGGCCAAGGCGGCGGACTACGTCCAGATAGGGTTCGAGGGCATATCGGACGCCGCCAAGGCCATCGGTGACTTCTTCACCTGGCTCGCCGACGGGGCGCAGTAGCGGCTGATCGGAAGCTGGGAGCGCACATGATCCGCCACCTTGTCCTCTTCAAGCTCAACGAGGGCGTCGAGCGCGACGACCCGCGGGTCGTGAAGGGCGTCGAGGCCTTCCGTGCCCTCGACGGCAAGATCGAGGACATCCGCTTCTGGGAGCTGGGCTGGAACCTCAGCGACCGGCCCATCGCCTACGACTTCGCCATCAACTCGGGGTTCGAGGACGCCGACGCACTGCGCCGGTACGTGGAGCACCCGGAGCACCAGGCGGGGGTGGCGCTCTGGAAGGAGTTCGCCACCTGGGTGATCGCGGACTACGCGTACTGAGCTTCCCGCCACCTCGTATGGCCCCTCGCCGGAACGGCGGGGGGCTTTCGTGCGTCTTGTGGCCCAACTCTTCCCTCAACACGGTGTTATGCGGTGCTTGCACACAGTGCACATGTCTTGTGATGCTATGACCGCTTTTGACGGATGAGTTGACCGATGTAGACCGATGAAGAGGTGGCGTTGACCGTGTCGGCCAGTACTGCGCCGCCCCAGGAAGAGGCGCCCGCCCAGACCCCGGCGCCCGCCGCCCCCCAGCGCAGCCGCGGCGCCGACACCCGGGCGCTCACCCAGGTGCTCTTCGCGCAGCTCAAGGAGGTCCAGCCGGGTACGCCGGAGCACGACCGGGTACGCGGGGCGCTCATCGAGGCCAACCTCCCGCTCGTGCGCTACGCGGCCGCCCGCTTCCGCTCCCGCAACGAGCCGATGGAGGACGTGATCCAGGTCGGCACGATCGGGCTCATCAACGCGATCGACCGCTTCGACCCGGACCGGGGCGTGCAGTTCCCGACGTTCGCGATGCCGACCGTCATCGGCGAGATCAAGCGGTACTTCCGTGACAACGTGCGGACCGTCCACGTGCCCCGCCGGCTCCACGAGCTGTGGGTGCAGGTCAACGGCGCCACCGAGGACCTGACGACCGCCTTCGGGCGCACCCCGACCACCGCCGAGATCGCCGAGCGGCTGCGCATCGGCGAGGACGAGGTGCTGTCCTGCATCGAGGCCGGGCGCTCGTACCACGCCACCTCGCTGGAGGCCGCGCAGGAGGGCGACGGACTGCCCGGACTGCTGGACCGGCTCGGCTACGAGGACCCGGCGCTGGACGGTGTGGAGCACCGCGACCTCGTCCGGCATCTGCTGGTCCAACTGCCGGAGCGGGAACAGCGAATCCTTCTGCTGCGCTACTACAGCAATCTCACCCAGTCGCAAATCAGCGCGGAACTCGGCGTCTCCCAGATGCATGTCTCGCGGCTACTCGCGCGTAGCTTCCAGCGGCTGCGATCTGCCAATCGGATCGATGCATAAGAGGCGCACGGGGGCGCGTTCCGGAACACCCCAGTTCGCAAGCAGGATCGAGGCGTAACCGGCACGAGCGAATCGCTCACCAGGCCCGTTCCTGACACTTCTGCGCCGAAAAACCGTCAGACCCCCTTTATCCAGGGCGGATTCACGTCTCACGTGTCGACATGTCACTACAGCGTGTTGCCGACATGTGACATTCTTCCGGCAGAGCGTTTGCCGGGGCTTCGGCTCCGGTATTCAGGTGAAGGCTGATGTTCCTCGATGGAGCGTTCGCCGCGACCGTCCCGCGACCCAAAGGGGGTGGCATGTCCGCAGACCAGGGCAGCTCGAAGGTGCTCACGCTCATCAAGAGCGAGGCTGCGCCCGCGCTCGACGACAACCCGGCTGTCGAGGCCGCCGTAGAGGCTCCGGCCCTGCCGGTGACCTCGGGTGCCCTCGACACCCGCACCCTGTCCCGCTCCCTCTTCCTGCGGCTCGCCGCCCTCGACGAGAACAGCCCCGAGCGTGTGTACGTCCGGGACACCCTCATCGAGCTCAACCTCCCACTGGTGCGCTACGCGGCGGCCCGCTTCCGCTCGCGCAACGAGCCGATGGAGGACATCGTCCAGGTCGGCACCATCGGGCTGATCAAGGCGATCGACCGCTTCGACTGCGAACGCGGCGTGGAGTTCCCGACGTTCGCGATGCCGACGGTCGTGGGCGAGATCAAACGGTTCTTCCGGGACACGTCCTGGTCGGTGCGCGTCCCGCGCCGGCTGCAGGAGCTGCGCCTGGCCCTCACCAAGGCCAGCGACGAGCTCTCGCAGAAGCTGGACCGCTCCCCGACCGTCGCCGAACTCGCCGTGGTGCTGGGCGTGTCGGAGGAGGACGTCGTCGACGGCCTCGCGGTCGGCAACGCGTACACCGCCTCCTCGCTGGACTCCCCGGCCCCGGAGGACGATGGCGGCGAGGGCTCCCTGGCCGACCGGCTCGGCTACGAGGACACGGCCCTCGAGGGCGTCGAGTACCGCGAGTCCCTCAAGCCCCTGCTCGCCAAACTCCCGCCCCGCGAGCGCCAGATCATCATGCTGCGCTTCTTCGCCAACATGACCCAGTCGCAGATCGGCGAGGAGGTCGGCATCTCCCAGATGCACGTCTCCCGGCTGCTGACCCGGACGCTCGCGCAGCTGCGCGAGGGCCTGATCTCGGACTGACGGTGCAGGACTGACGGAAGTCGCGCAGGGGACTTCCTTACTGACGGGGTGTCAGCCACACTGGCGCGATGCTTCGGGCGACGACATGGACACATGGCCGTCGGGGCGCCGCGATCGGCGCGTCGGCGGCCGTCGCCTGTCTGGGCGCGCTCCTGGTCGGCTGCGGGAGCGGCGGCGGGGACGGGTACGTCGCGGTCGGGGCCGCGGGCGGCACGAAGCCCACAGTGGCCGCCGAACCGACGGGCGGGGTGCGGGTCGTTCCGCTGGACGGGCCCGCCGGGTCCGACGCGTCCGGCTCACCGGGGACGGAGGGGAGTTCGGAGACAGGTGCTCCGGGCCGGTCCTCGGTGGCGGGCACGCCGGGAAGTCCGGAGGCGGAGGGCGTCCCGAGGGCTTCGGACACGCCGGGCAGCGCCGCCTCCTCGGCCGAGGGCGCCACGCCCGGTCGTACGCCCCCGAGCGGACCGGCCGAGCCGAGCCCCACGGCATCGGCGGCTACCCCCGCCGCCCTGACCGTGAGCGATCCGGCGCGGGAGGCCACCGATCAGCGCTGGTGCGAGAAGGTGACCCTGGTCCTGCGCAACTCAGGCGGCAGCGCAGTGCGTTCGGGCACCGTGACCTTCGGGACGCACATCATCGGCGCGCTCGGGGTCGACTGGGGGACCGTCGAGTCGGCCGTGGCGATTCCGGCGCCGATCGGGGCCGGGGCGCGCAAGGAGAAGACCTGGACGGTGTGCGTCGACGCGTGGCGGGTGCCGCTCGGGATGCACATCGAGACGCGGGACGTGTCCGTGCGGTGGGAGTAGTCCCGCCGGTCAGCTGAGCGCCAGCCAGGCCACCGCCGCGACGATCGCCACGGCGACGACGACGCCGATGATCAGTCCGAAGCGGGGGCCGGCGGCGGCTGCCGTCTGTCGCGGGCCCTGCGGGGCCTCGTCGACGAACGCGCGGAACATCTGGGTGTTACCGGCGGGGTCGTGGTTGCCCTGGGGGCCCTGGGTGTTAGCCATGCCCCGAGACACTAGCGAATGAGCGGGGGCTGCCCAAGTGCGGGGCCGCGCCGTGAGGGTGCGGGGTTGCTGCCGGGTGCGGCGGTGTTGTGGCTGGTCGCGCGGTTCCCCGCGCCCCTGAGGTGGGTGCGGTCCCCCGACCTGGTCGTCACCTGCCTGTTTACGCTCGCAATACTTGCCTTTGCCAAGTTTTTATGGCGGACTCACGCCGTTTTATTTGCCTGTAGCAACCAACCGCTCCTATGGTTGCCCCAAGCAACGAATACGGGAGGTGTGATGGCCGGGCAGGCGCAGTACGAGGAGCTGATGCGTCAGTTCAGTGCCTTCGGAGCCGTGAAGCGGGAGATGGGGCGGATCCTGCCGTCCGACTGCCCCGCCGGTTCCGCCGCCGTGCTGACGCTGCTCGCCCGTCACGGGGACATGCGCATGAGCAAGCTCTCGGAGCTGCTCGCCGTGGACATGTCGGTGACCAGCCGGCATGCGGCGCATCTCGCCGAGCGGGGCTGGATCGACCGGTCCCCCGACCCGGCGGACAAGCGCTCCCGCATCCTGCACCTCACCCCCGCGGGTCTGGCCCAGCTGGAAAAGCTGTCGCGGCGGACCTGCGAGCTGCTCGCCGAGCGGCTCGGTGACTGGAGCGACGAAGAGGTGGCCCAGCTGACCGGCCTCATGGCCCGGCTCAGGGCCAGCTTCGACGACTGCCGTACCGCCACCCCCCGCGTATGCGAAGAGATCACCCGTACACCCGCAAACACATAAGCAAAGGAAGCCCATGGCAACGACCACACCAGCCGGTGTGCGGGCTCACGCCAAGCACGGGGGAGGCGCTGAGCACGCCCCCATGACACACCGGCAGATCATGGAGGCCCTCTCCGGGCTGCTGCTCGGGATGTTCGTGGCGATCCTGTCGTCCACGATCGTCTCGAACGCCCTCCCGGAGATCATCGGCGACCTCGGCGGCGGCCAGTCCGCCTACACCTGGGTCGTCACCGCGGCCCTGCTGTCCATGACCGCGGCCACGCCCCTGTGGGGCAAGCTGTCGGACCTCTACAGCAAGAAGGCGCTCGTCCAGATAGCGCTCATCATCTACGTGCTGGGCTCGGCCGCCGCCGGACTCTCGCAGAACGCCGGCATGCTGATCGCCTGCCGTGTCATCCAGGGCATCGGCGTGGGCGGCCTCTCCGCCCTCGCGCAGATCGTGATGGCCGCGATGATCTCCCCGCGTGAGCGCGGGCGTTACTCCGGCTACCTGGGCGCGACCTTCGCCGTCGCCACCGTCGGCGGTCCGCTGCTCGGCGGAGTCATCACCGACACCTCCTGGCTCGGCTGGCGCTGGTGCTTCTACGTCGGTGTGCCGTTCGCGGTCATCGCGCTGATCGTGCTCCAGAAGACCCTGCACCTGCCCGTCGTGAAGCGGGACGTCAAGGTCGACTGGTCCGGCGCGTTCTTCATCTCGGCGGCCGTCTCGCTGCTGCTGGTCTGGGTCACCTTCGCCGGTGACAAGTACGACTGGATCTCCTGGCAGACGTACGCGATGGTCGGTGGCTCGATCGCGCTCGGCCTGATCTTCGTGCTCGTCGAGTCGAGGGCCAGCGAACCGATCATCCCGCTGCGGCTGTTCCGCAACCGCACCATCACCCTGTCGTCGATCGCCTCGATGTTCGTGGGCGTCGCGATGTTCTCCGGCACGGTCTTCTTCAGCCAGTACTTCCAGCTGGCCCGCGACAAGTCCCCCACGATGTCGGGCGTCATGACGATCCCGATGATCGCCGGTCTGTTCGTCTCCTCGACCGTCTCCGGACAGCTCATCACCCGCACCGGCAAGTGGAAGGCCTGGCTGGTCAGCGGTGGCGTGCTCGTCACGGCCGGTCTCGGTCTGCTGGGCACCATCCGTTACGACACGGAGTACTGGAAGACCGCGGTCTTCATGGCGCTGCTGGGTCTCGGCATCGGCATGATGATGCAGAACCTGGTCCTGTGCACCCAGAACCAGGTCGAGCCCTCCGACCTCGGCGCCGCCAGCTCCACGGTCACCTTCTTCCGGTCCCTCGGCGGTGCGATGGGCGTCTCCGCGCTCGGCGCCGTCATGGCCCACCGGATCACCGACTACGCCAAGGACGGCATCACCGACCTCGGCCCCAAGTACGCCTCCCTCGCCTCCGGTTCGAGCTCCACCGGCGAGATCCCGGACATGGACAAGCTGCCCGCGCCGCTGCGCACGGTCATGGAGAGCGCGTACGGCCACGGCATCGCGGACGTGTTCCTGATCGCGGCGGCCCTGGCGGCGGTCGCCTTCCTGATCACGCTGTTCATCAAGGAGGTCCCGTTGCGGACGAAGGGCGCGCTGGCACAGGAGGCCGCTCCTTCCGAGGAGACGGTGGCCGAGGCTCCGGCCCCTGCCGAGGAGCGCGTCCCCAGCTGGGCCGTCACCTCCGAGACTCAGCCCGCCGCCGACGGCACGCAGAAGCTCGCCGCGGTCGCCACCCTGGAGGCTCCCCCGGCCTCCCCCGGCGGCGGCATCCCGGTCCGCGGCCACGTCCGCGGCGCCGAGAGCGCACCCGTCCCGCAGGCCGCGGTCACGCTGATCTCCCTCGCGGGACGGCAGCTGGGCCGGTCGGTGACGCAGCCGGACGGTTCGTACGGCGTGGACGCGCCGGGCGTGGGCTCGTACGTCCTGATCGCCTCCGCCGACGGGTTCCAGCCGCAGGCGTCCACGGTCGTCGTCAACGGCGAGCCGGTGGCGTACGACATCCTGCTCAGCGGCACGAGCGGGCTGAGCGGTGTGGTGCGGGCCTCGGACAGCGCGCTGCCGGTCAAGGACGCCATGGTCATCGTGACCGACGTCCGCGGTGATCTGCTGGCCACCGGGACCACCGGTGAGCAGGGCGAGTTCGGCTTCGCCGAGCTGGTGCCGGGTGCGGTGACCATCGCGGTCAACGCCGCCGGGTACCGGCCGCGCGCGCTGCCCGTCGAGGTCGGCGGCACGGGTGTCACCCGGATCGAGGTCGAGTTGGAGTCCGGGGCCCAGCTCCAGGGTGTCGTACGGGCTCCGCACGGACCGCTGGCCGACGCGCGGGTCACGCTCGTCGACGCGGCCGGCAATGTCGTGGGGACCGCCACGACCGGGTCGGACGGGGCGTACGCCTTCACCGACCTGGACGGCGGCGACTACACGGTCATCGCCACGGGCTACCCGCCGGTGGCGACGGCCCTGACGGTGGGCGGTCGTGGAACCGACGGCCATGACATCGAACTCGCCCACCCCGGCGAGTAGGGCCCAGGTGAGCGGGGTCCGGTACGCGGTGAACACGCGTCCGGACCCCGCGCCCCCGAGGCCGGGACGACCCGGCACCGAAAACCCCGGCCCGTGGCGGGTGGGCGCGCGCTCCGAGCGGAGGTGCGTGCCCCGCCGCGGGCCGGTCGCATTCTCGAAGGAGTACGTGAGATGGGACTGACCGCGAGGATCCGTACGCGGGACGGATGGGCCGTGTCGCACGCGGTCGTCACGCTGACCGACATGACCGGCTCGCAGGTGCTGCGGGCCGAGGCCGACATCGAGGGCACGGTACGGGATGTCAATCCGCTGCCGCCCGGGGCGTACACCGTCATCGTCACCGCGGTCGGATACGCGCCCGCCGCCGCCAGTGCGATCGTCACCGCGAGCGGCCGCGCCGAGGTCGGCACGGTGACGCTGGCCCGGCAGGGCGGGACCGAGCTGCCGCCGCCGGGGCCGTGGACCGTGGACCCGGCGCACTCCACGGTGGGCGCGGTCGCCCAGCATCTGGGGATCTCCAGCGTGCACGGGCGGTTCACCGAGTTCGCCGCGTCGATCGAGGTCGCGCCGGACGACGTCACCAAGTCCCGGGTGGAGGCGGTGATCCGGGCCGACTCCATCGGCACGGGGAACGCGATGCGGGACGGGCATCTGAAGTCGGCGGACTTCCTGGACGTCGAGCGGTTTCCCGAGATCACCTACCGGTCCTCGGGGCTTTCCGTGGCGGGGTCGGACCGCTGGACCGTGCACGGTGAGCTGTCGCTGCACGGGGTCGTACGGCCCGTCGACCTCGACCTCGCCTACCTGGGGACGGGCGCCGATCCGTGGGGCGGTACCCGGGCGGCCTTCCGGGCCACGGCCCAGCTGCGGCGCGAGGACTTCGCCATGAACTACAACCAGGTGGTGCAGGCGGGGATCGCGGCCATCGGTACGACGCTGAAAGTGGAGCTGGATGTCCAGGCGGTACAGGGGGATTCACTGCCGCAGGCCTAGGCTGGCGCCATGGCACCGAACATCGCGACGAACACCACCGTCTCCCTCGATGACCTGCTGGACTTCGTACGGCCCCGGCACCGGGCCCTGCTGCTGACCCGCCGGGCCGACGGGAGCCCGCAGGCCTCGCCGCTGACCTGCGGGGTCGACGACTCGGGTCGGATCGTGATGTCCACGTATCCCGAGCGGGCCAAGACGCGGAACGCCAAGCGGGACGAGCGGGTCAGTGTCGTCGTGCTGAGCGACGACTGGAACGGGCCGTGGGTGCAGGTCGACGGGACGGCGGAGGTCATCGACTCGCCCGAGTCCGTCGAGCCGCTCGTGGAGTACTTCCGGAACATCTCGGGTGAGCACCCGGACTGGGACGAGTATCGCGAGGCGATGGTGAAGCAGGGGAAGTCGATCATCCGGGTCACGCCGGTGAAGTGGGGACCGGTTGCCACCGGCGGGTTTCCCGCGCGGTTGGCTTCGCCGGGCGCGTGAGAGCTCGGGGGCGGGGGTGGTCTTGCGGCCGCGGGTTCGTTGTGGCTGGTCGCGCAGTTCCCCGCGCCCCTAGCGGCGTTGCACCATAGCCTCGATTCCTGCCACCAGCAGGTCCAACGCGAACTCGAAGTCCCGTTCCCACATCTCCTCGACCGTGTCGCCGCCTCGGGCCGCCATGATGTCCTCGGACTGCTTGACGACCTCGGCGGCCTGCGGGGCCTGGGTCACCGCGCTCATGGCGTGCCGGAAGTACTCGTCCGGGGTCATGCCGACGTCGGTGGAGCGGGCGATGATGTGGCCCTCGATCGTGCCGAAGCCGTACACGAACTGGAAGACGGCGGAGATGGCGGCGGCCAGGCCGTGGGCGGGCAGGCCGGTGCGGCGGATGACGTGGTGGATGACCTGGGCGAACGCCAGGTAGTTGGGGCCGATGTTGAGGAAGGTCCCGCTCAGCGGGGAGACCCAGGGGTGGCCGACCAGGAGGGCGCGGTAGCCGCGGGCCAGCGTGCGCAGTTGGTCGCGCCAGTCCTCGTCGGCCTCCGGGTCGGGCAGGGTCAGTTCGCCGCAGACCGCGTCGAGGGCCAGTTCGAGGAGGTCGTCCTTGGTGTCGACGTACCAATAGACGGACATCGCGGTGACGTTGAGCTCGCTCGCCAGCCGCCGCATGGAGAACTTGGCCAGTCCCTCGGCGTCCAGGAGCCGGACGGTGACCGAGGTGATGCGCTCACGGTCGAGCCCGGAGGGGTGCCCGCCACCACGGGTGCCACGCCGAGCCTTGTCCTCCAGCCACACGCTGGTCCGCTCCGCACGATGGCCTGCCTTCACCATGGCACACCTTCCTGATCTTGCAATGGTCGATCAGCTTAGGCGTCCCCGCCCCCGAGCTCTTAGGCGACCTCTTCCCGCTCGGCCCGCCGCAGCAACGCTCCCGCGACCAACCCACCCAACAGCACGGCCACCGCTCCCACCGACAAACTGGTCTCCAGTCCCGAGGAGTAGGCGTCCGTGATACGCGCCCTCTCGGCATCCGACCCCGCCGCCGCCAACGCCGCCGGCAGCGAGGACGCCGCCACCGGAATCAGCGCCGCGAACCGAGAGCTCAGCACCGCGCCCAGCACCGCGACCCCCAGACCCTGTCCGAACTCCGCCACCGTCCCGTTGATCCCCGCCCCGATCCCCGCCTTCTCCGGCGGAATGGAGCTCATGATCGCGTGCGCCATCGCCGGATTGGCGACCGCGGCGCCCGCACCGATCAGCAGCAGCCCCAGCAGCGTTCCGGTGTAACCGCCGGAGGCGACCGTCGCGATGGACACCAGGCCGCCCGACATCAGCACCATGCCCAGCCCGATCGCGGCCGGATTCCCCAGCCTGGCCGCCCACTTGGCGGCCACCCCGGAGAAGTTGAGGGCGACGATCGTGAGGGCGAGCGGAGCCGTGCGCAGACCGGCCTCCAGGGGCCCGTAGCCGAGGACGAACTGCATGTGCTGGGTGAGCAGGAAGAGCGAGCCGCCCATGCCGAAGGTGATCAGCACCGCGCCCGCGATGGCGCCGGTGAAGCGGCGGTTCCTGAAGAAGTGCAGGTCGAGCATGGGGTACTCGATACGGCTCTCCCAGTACGCGAACCCGGCGAGCACCACGACCGCGACGGTCGCCGACGTCAGCACCCGGCCGGACGTCCAGCCGTGCCCGGGGCCGGAGATGATCGCGAACACCAGGGAGGCCATGCCGATGGTCGACAGGAGGGCGCCGAGGAGGTCGGGGCGGTCGCCGCGCGGGTTCTTCGACTCGGGGACCAGCGTGATGGCGGCCACGAGACCGACCGCCGCGACCGGAAGGTTGATCAGGAAGATCGCGCCCCACCAGAAGTGGTCCAGCATGAAGCCGCCGAGCAGCGGGCCGCAGGCGAATCCGAGCGCGTTGACCGCCGCCCAGATGCCGATCGCCTTGGCGTGCTCCTCGGGCGCGAAGATCTGCATCACCACCGCGAGGGTCGTGGTCAGCAGCAGCGCGCCGCCGACGCCCATCCCGGCCCGCGCGGCGATCAACTGGCCGGTGCTGTCGGCCAGTCCGGCTGTCAGCGAGCCCGCGCCGAACAGGGTCAGGCCCGCTATCAGCATCTTCTTGCGGCCGTAGCGGTCGGCGGCGCTGCCCGCGGTGAGCAGGAGGCCGGACTGCACCAGGGAGTACGCGTTGATCATCCACTGGATGTCCGAGGTGGCCGCGCCCAGTTCCTCGGTGAGGGAGGGGATCGCGACGTTCAGGACGGTGTTGTCGAGGACGACGGTGAGCTGGGCGAGACAGATGACGCCGAGGATGAGCCAGCGCTGAGGGTGGCCCTGGGAGACGGTGACGGGTGCGGGAGCGGACATGTTGTACACCGTAGAACAGCTCCTATACGGCGTACAACAGAGATATGAGAGAGGGCGGCGGCCACGTTCGGCCACCGCCCTCTTGTCAGCTACGGATCAGCTGCTCGCCTTCTGCGTCAGGTCGTAGAAGGTGGACGAACCCACCGTCACCTTCTTGAAGTTGGCCTCGACCCAGCTCGTGATCTGCGAGGACGTGCCGCTGCTGCTGCCGCCCATGCCACCGCCGGAACCGCTGGAGATGAAGTAGTGGACCTTGCCGTCCGCCACGTACTCCTTGAACTGCGCCAGCGTCGGGGACGGGTCGGTGCCGTTGAAGCCGCCGATCGCCATGACCGGTTCGCCGGTGGAGAGCTGGTAGCTCGCCGCGTTCTGGGCGCCGATGGCCGCCGCGACCCAGGTGTAGTCGCCGGAGTCGGCTTCCAGGAGCTTCTTGGCCTCGTCGGAGACGGTCGCGCCGTTGAGGAGGCCGCCGACACCGCCGCCGCCACCCATGCCGCCGCCTTCGCCGGTGGTGCCGGGCATGCCGCCGTTCTGGCGGCCCTGGCCCTGCTGCTGGCCCTGGCCGCCCTGGGAGTTGCTGTTCCCGTTGCCGTTCTGGCCGGGCATGCCGCCACCCGGGAAGCCGTTGCCGCCCTGGCCCTGGGTGTTGCCGTTGCCGTTCTGCTGGTTCTGGCCCGGCATGCCGCCGCCCATACCGCCACCGCCGCCACCGGGACCGCCACCGCGGCCGCCCATCATGCTTGCGCCGGCGGGACCGGCCGTCACGATGGAGCCGGTGTGGCCCTCCTGAAGCGTGCTGATGGTGTACGCCGTCGGACCGGCCAGCGAGGCCACCAGGCCCACCGACGCCGCCGCGAGGGCGAGTTGCCGGTTGATCCGGCCCGCGAAGACCAGGCCGAGCGCGGCGACCAGGCCGCCGATCAGGACCAGCCACTTCAGCCAGGGCAGGTAGTCCGGGGTGCGGTTGAGCAGGACGTAACCCCAGGCGGCGCTCGCCACGACGGCGGCCGCGAGGGTGAGGGACGCCCAGATGTCCTTGCGCCTCTCCCACAGCAGGGTCGAGCCCATGCCGATCACGGCGGCCAGGTAGGGCGCGAGGGCGACCGTGTAGTACTGGTGGAAGATGCCCGCCATGTAGCTGAAGACGACCATGGTGATGAGCAGCGAGCCGCCCCAGACGAGGAACGAACCGCGGGTGACGGACGTCCGCTTGAGCTTGCGCGTCGCCACCAGACCCGCGACCAGCAGGATCAGCGCGGCCGGGAGCAACCAGGAGATCTGGCCGCCGATCTCGGAGTTGAACATCCGGTCCCAGCCGGTCTCGCCCCACTGGCCGGTGCCGGTGTTGCCCCCACCACCGCCGCCGACACTGCCGGTCTCCTCGCCGTTCAGGCGGCCGAGGCCGTTGTAGCCGAAGGTCAGCTCGAGGAAGCTGTTGTTCTGGGAGCCGCCGATGTAGGGGCGGGAGGACGCGGGCCACAGCTCGACGATCGCGACCCACCAGCCGCCGGAGACGATGATCGCGGCCGTCGCCGCGGCCAGCTGTCCGAAGCGCTTCCTCAGCGACACCGGCGCGCAGACCGCGTAGACGATCGCGAGCGGCGGCAGGATCAGGAAGGCCTGGAGGGTCTTGGCGAGGAACGCGAAGCCGATCGCGCCACCGGCCCACAGCAGCCACTTCGTCCGGCCGTCCTCCAGGGCGCGGACCACGAAGTAGCAGGCCACGGCCATCAGCAGGGCCAGCATGGCGTCCGGGTTGTTGAACCGGAACATCAGCGCCGCGACGGGGGTGAGCGCCATCACGGCGCCCGCGATCAGACCGGCCGCGGGGCTGAAGCGGCGCCGCACGGAGGCGTAGACGACGGCGACCGTGCCGATGCCCATGAGGACCTCGGGCATCAGGATCGCGAAGGAGCTGAGCCCGAAGACCCGCACCGACAGGGCCATCGGCCACAGCGAGGCCGGGGGCTTGTCGACGGTGATGGCGTTGCCCGCGTCCAGCGAGCCGAAGAAGAACGCCTTCCAGGACTGGCTGCCGGCCTGGACCGCCGCGGAGTAGAAGGAGTTGGCGTAGCCGGAGGAACTCAGGTTGGCGAAGTAGAGCGCCGCGGTGACCAGCAGCAGGCCCCAGAACGCGGGGCGGGCCCAGCGGGGGTCCTCGGGGCGGCCGCGCCACAGTCTTTTGACGAAGGGCTGCTTGGGCTCGCCGGCCTCGGGGGCGGGCGGGGCCGCGGAAGCCGAGGGCTCCTGGATGGCCGTACCGGTGATGGTCATCGGGGGTCCCCCGGGGTGTTGTCGGAGGGGCGCACCGGCTGAAGCTGCATGGTGGCGTCCCGCCAGGTCTGGTCCGCGGCTTCACCGGCGCGGATCTGGGTGTCGTACGAGTACTGGGGCGCCGTCGGGCGCTGCGGCAACGGCGCGTAGGGCAGCTGCCGGGTGGGGTACTGCGGGGAGCGGGTGGGCGAGGAGGAGGAGGGGGCCGGCTGGTGCGAGGCCACCACCGTCGACTCGCGGCGCTCGGGGAAGACCCAGGCGCGGAAGAGCAGGAAGCGCAGCACGGTCGCCGCGAGGTTGGCGGCGATGAGGACCGCCAGCTCGGTGGAGTGCGCCGGGTCGCTGCTGGCCGCGTTGAGGGCGGCGAGTGAGCCGCTGGTCAGCGCGAGGCCGATGCCGAAGACGACCAGCCCCTGGGCCTGGTGCTTGACGGCGCTCCCGCCGCCGCGCACCCCGAAGGTCAGCCGGCGATTGGCCGCCGTATTGGCGACGGCCGAGACCAGCAGGGCGAGCGCGTTGGCGACCTGCGAGCCTCCGAACTGCCGGAAGACGCTGTAGAGCAGCAGATAGAAGAGGGTCGACAGACCGCCGACCACACAGAACCCGACGAGCTGGCGGGCCAGCCCCTTCGGTACGTCCTTGATCTCACGGTCACGCGGATCGTCGCCGAACGGCCGGGTGATCCGGTCCAGCGGCAGGGAGCCGGTGGCCAGGGCCCTGCCCACGCGCCACACCCCCTTGAGGTCCTCGGTCGCCGTCTTCACGATGTGGACGGTGGAGTCCGGGTCGTCGACCCAGTCGACGGGCACTTCATGGATACGGAGTCCCGCGCGCTCGGCGATGACGAGCATCTCGGTGTCGAAGAACCAGCCGGTGTCCTCGACCATCGGCAGCAGCACCTGGGCGACATCACGCCGGATCGCCTTGAAGCCGCACTGCGCGTCCGAGAAGCGGGCCTGGAGCGAGCCGCGCAGGATCAGGTTGTACGAGCGGCTGATGAACTCCCGCTTGGGACCGCGCACCACTCGGGAGGAGCGGGCGAGCCGGGAGCCGATCGCCAGGTCGGAGTGGCCCGAGATCAGCGGGGCCACCAGCGGGAGCAGGGCGTTGAGGTCGGTGGACAGGTCCACGTCCATGTAGGCGAGGATCGGGGCGTCCGAGGCGGACCACACGGTGCGCAGGGCGCGACCACGGCCCTTCTGCTCCAGGCGGAAGTTGCTGACCTCGGCGATCTCCGCCTCCAGCCGCGACGCCACCTGTGGGGTGGTGTCCGTCGACGCGTTGTCCGCGATCGTGATGCGGAACGCGTACGGGAAGGTGCGCTTGAGGTGCTCGTGCAGTCTCAGCACACACGGCTGGAGGTCCTTCTCCTCGTTGTAGACGGGGATCACTACGTCCAGGACAGGCGCACCGGCGTCTCCGGCCGGGAGGTGCTCCCGCGCCGGCAGATTGCCGGGAGAAGAGTCGGTTCGCATGACAACGACTCTGGTCAGGTGCCCTGTTGCACCCATGTGCTGGCACTGTGCTGTACCTGTGAGTGCGATTGCCAGTTCGTTTCGGGGGCCGGGCGGGGGGCCACCGGGGCGAGCGCGGGCAGATGCACGGTGAACACGGTCCGCCCCGGAACGCTGTCCACGGTGACGGCACCGCCGTGCGCCGTCACCACGGCCTGCACGATGGCGAGCCCGAGCCCGGTGGACCCGGAGGCCCTGGACCGCGAGGAGTCACCGCGCGCGAACCGCTCGAAGACATGCGGCAGCAGATCGGGCGGGATGCCCTGGCCGTTGTCCTCGACGTCCACGCACATCCAGGGTCCGCGCCGCTGGATACGGGCGGTGATGGTGGTACCGGGCTCCGTGTGCTTGCGGGCGTTGCCGAGCAGGTTGATGAGCACCTGCTGGAGGCGTGCGGCGTCACCGGAGACGAGGGCGGGTTCATCGGGCAGGTCGAGGCGCCAGTTGTGGTCCATGCCGGCCGCGCGGGTGTCGCTGATGGTGTCCACGACGAGCGGGATGAGATCGGTCTGCTCGAACTGGAGGGGCCGGCCCGCGTCGAGCCGCGCGAGGAGGAGGAGATCCTCGACCAACAACGTCATCCGGCCCGCCTCGGACTCGATACGGCCGAGGGCGTGCCGGGTGTCGGGGCCGATCTGCTCTCTGCCGCGTCTGGTCAGCTCGGCGTAGCCGCGGATGGAGGAGAGGGGGGTTCTGAGCTCGTGACTGGCGTCGGCGACGAACTGCCGTACGCGCATCTCGCTCTGCTGACGCGAGTGCAGGGCGGCGTGGACGTGGTCCAGCATCCGGTTCAGCGCGGCGCCCACCTTGCCGACCTCGGTGTTCGGGTCGCACTCCGACTCCGGAACACGCTCGCTGAGGTTCACCTCGCCGGTGTGCAGGGGGAGTTCGGAGACTCGGGTCGCTGTCGCGGCGACTCGGCGGAGGGGGCGGGTGGCTACGCCGACGATGACGGTACCGGCGATACCGGCGGCGATGAGACCGGCGGCGGTGACGCTGGCTTCTACGGCGATGAGGGTGTTGAGGGTGTTGTTGACTTCTTTGGTGGGCAACGCAACGTAGTAGCTGCCCTTGTCGCCGGAGGTGTACTTGACGAGATACTCACCGAGGCCGGGAATGTCCACGGTGTGCAGCTTCTCGTCCTGGGTGACCTCGTTGAGCGCCTCGATCGCCTTTTCACTGAGGTCCACTGCGGTCCTGTTGTAGGGATCGTCGTCCCCCACCTTGGCGTCAGTGATGAGGCCCTTCTGAACCGTGGCAGCGATACTGCCCTGCTGCGGCCCCCTGGTGACCAGGCTCTCCAGGTCGTTCGTATTGCCCGTCGGCGGCGTGTTGTCACCGACCTTGCCGGGCGGAGCACCCACTCCGGAGGCTCGCGCCGCGGCCTCTCCTACCTTGGTACCCAACTGCTCGTACAGATGCGACCGCAGCGCCAGCGTCGTCACCGTGCCGATCACCGCGCACACCACCGCGATCAGCACCACGGACGCGACGACGAGCCGCGCCCGCAGGGTACGCGGCTTACCCAGTCGCTTCTTCTGCGTACGCGGCCGTCGTCGTCCGCTCATGACGCGGCGGGCTTGATCAGGTAACCGGCTCCACGCCGGGTGTGGATCATGGGCTCACGGCCGGCGTCGATCTTGCGTCGGAGGTACGAGATGTACAGCTCGACCACGTTGGCCTGGCCGCCGAAGTCGTAGGACCACACACGGTCGAGGATCTGCGCCTTGCTGAGCACGCGCCGCGGGTTGCGCATCAGGAAGCGCAGCAGCTCGAACTCGGTGGCGGTGAGGTGGATGCCCTCGCCGGCCCGCGACACCTCGTGGCTGTCCTCGTCGAGGGTGAGGTCACCGACGACCAGGACGGAGTCCGAGCGCCGGTCGGCGGCACCGGAGCGGCGGATCAGCCCGCGCAGCCGGGCCACGACCTCTTCGAGGCTGAAGGGCTTGGTGACGTAGTCGTCGCCGCCGGCGGTGAGCCCGGCGATCCGGTCCTCGACGGCGTCCTTCGCGGTGAGGAACAGGACGGGAACGTCCGGCAGCTCACGGCGCATGCGCCCCAGGACGGTCAGCCCGTCCATGTCGGGCAGCATCATGTCGAGGACGACGGCGTCGGGCCGGAACTCCCGAGCGGTCTGGATGGCACCCGTGCCATCTCCCGCACTCCGGATCTGCCATCCCTCGTAGCGCAGGGCCATGGACAGCAGCTCGGTGATCGACAGTTCGTCGTCCACCACAAGCACTCGGACGGGGCTCCCGTCCGGCCTCAGCAGTTCGGTGCGCCCCTGGGGCGAGGTCGTGGTCATGTGGCCACACTGTCTGGATCCTCTGAGAGCACGCTTTCCAGAACCTGTGATTTCCCTGAGAAACTCACAGGGACCTCTCAGGGAACGCCCTGGAGGCTCCTTGCCTTCTCAGCGGCCGGACCTCTCACTGATCGGCCCGCTGAAAGCCGTGACTGTGCTCGACCCGGGCGATGTGCAGTGAGTACCGCTCGTACCAGTGCGCCCGCCCGTGCTCCTTGGCCTCCCGGTGCTCCGCGTTCTGACGCCACTGCTCGATGCCGGCCAGGTCCCGGAAGTAGGCGATGGTGATCGACAGCCCGCCTGGCGTGCGGGCCGAGTCCTCGCCGAGGAAACCGGGGATCTGCTGGACCAGCTCGCCCATGCGCTCCGCGGTGGCGCCGTATCCGGTGTCCTCCTCGGTGCGCAGGGAGGTGAAGACGACGGCGTAGTACGGAGGTTCGTGGGCGGCGACGGGTGCGACAGGTGCAATGCGGTGATCGCTCATGTCATCCACGGTCGTTCCAGGCCGGGCGCCGCGTCCAGGCACCTTGCCGAAAGGGATCCGGGAGGGATCCAAGTCTTTGCCATCCGCCTCCAGCGGGTCGCCCGAACCGTCGGGCCTGTCAGAACAATCCGTCCTGCACCCCTGTCTCCCTCCTGAACTCCCGCACCGGCACCGAGAGTTCCTCGGTGTCGACGGGCACCAGCCCCCACCCCGTCATCAACCGCGTGTCCAGCACGACCACCCCGCCCGCGGTCCCCAGATGCAGATCGGGTCCGGCGGCCGCGACCAGCCGCCCTCCCACCGCACCCCCGGCGACGAGTTCGGCGACCACACCGGCGGGGGCGGGCAGGTCCGCCAGCCCGAACACCCGCACATGGTCGACAGGTTGGCAGGGCTCGGCCCGCAGCGACTCCGGCCACCCGCCCAGCCCCACGGCCCGCGCATGCAGCTCGCGGATCTCGGCGGCCCGCTCCGCCTCGGTGCCGGGCAGCCCGGACCGCACCGCCCGCTTGTCGGCGTAGGGAATGCGGTCAGGCACCCGCAGGGCGGCCCGCAGCAGTTCCTCCGTCCGCCGGGCCGCCATGAGCGGGCCGACGCCGAGCCAGGTGAAACAGACGGCACCCTGTTCGAGCAGCCGCGCGGAACCCCGTTCTTCGGCGGTGATCCCGACCTTGGTCATGCCGGGTCCGAACCAGGCCAGATAGACGTGGTACGGCCGTGGATCGTCCGCGATGGTGTCGGCGGCGACGGAGTGCGCCCGGTCCAGCCGCGCGCACTCCTCGCACCGCGCCCCCGTACTCCGCCCCGACACCGCCGCCCGCACCGGACACGCATGCCCCCGCGCTCCCACGCATGTCCGCACACCCCCGTCCACGACCCCGAAGGCCACCCGTTTCCCCCAGGTCAGCGCACTGCGCCGCCCGCCCTCCCACGTCAGCTCGGGACCGTCCGCCGCCCACCGCAACCCCGAGCACTTCCATGCCTGTGCCATCGCTGACGAGAGTAGAGGCCGACACTGACAACAGGCGGTGAGCAGCGGAAACAGGCTTCAGCGACCGCCGGCCTCCGCCCTCGCGGGCTCCGGCTCACCCGTCACCACGACCGACCCCGCCCCCGGCTCGGGCACCGGCTCCACCGCCGTACTCCTGACCCGTCCCCGCCCCGCCAGCCGGCACCCCACGCACCCCGGATGTCCGTCGCGCGCCGAGCTGTCCCGCACCCGCATCCCCCACTCCTCCCGGGGCCGGCGTCCCGGCGGCTTGCCCCAGCCGGTGAGGTGCAGGGCCCACGTGACGAGGACGCTCACCACGACGACGGCGAGCCCGGCCGCCAGCACCGGGGCCGACACCATGATCGTCCCGAGTCCCAGAACGGCAGAGCCGACGATGGCCACGGCGAATCCGGTCCACCCCGCGACCGTGTGCCCCTCGTCATACTGGTGCGCACTCACGTTCCCGCCTCCCGCTCACAGCAACAGAACATCTCACGACGTAAGAAATTTAGCACCGAAACCTCTCACGATCTAAGGTAATCAGCAGATGCAAGCCGAGCCCCGCCCCGCCGCCACCCCGGCCCAGGCGCTGTCCTCGATGGACTCCCTCATCGCGACGCATCTGCTCGGCCAGCAGGAGATGGCCCAGCGGCTGGGCCTGAACGTCACCGATCTCCTCTGCTTCGGCTGTGTCCTGAAGGCCGGCGCGAACCTGCTCACCGCGGGCGACCTCGCGGAGCACGCCCATGTCACGACGGGCGCGATGACCGGCATCCTCAACCGCCTCGAACGCGGCGGCTACATCACCCGCCGCCCCGACCCCGACGACCGCCGCCGGGTCCGCGTCGCCGCCGTCCCGGCCGCGGTCGCTCGCGTCGAGGCCCTCTACGGCCCTTACTACGCCCGCCTCAACACCCTCTTCGCCGACTACTCCGCGGACGAGATCGCCGTACTGAACGACTGGTTCACGCGTACGACGGGCGTGGCGCTGGAGTACATCGAGGAACTCCGGGGCCAGGACGGCGATCTGCGGTCGTAGCGGCAGGCTACGGCGGCTCCTGGTAGGGCCTGGCGCAGGGCGATGGTGGGGCTGGCTCCACCATCGGTTCGGTAGGGGACACCCTCGTTCCGAAGGCCGCGCGACGACATCGTAGAACCACGCTGATCCGGGCTGAAGCCGCGGTGAAACTCCACTGAAGCCGGTCCGGGGTCAGCTGTGGTCTGTCAGATTCGCGCCCCGCCCGGAAGGAACCGTCATGGAGACGCAGCGCACAGAGGCCAAGCCGGTGGGCCCGCTCGCTTCCTTCGTCCGGTTCGTGGTGTGCGGCGGCGGGGTCGGGGTCCTGTCCAGCGCGGCGGTTCCGCTGCTGGCGCTGTTGATGCCCTGGGCGGCGGCGAACGCGGTGATCACGGTCGCGTCGACGATCCTCTGCACCGAACTGCACGCCCTGTTCACCTTCGGCACCGGCGGCCGCGCCGGACTGCGCCGCCACCTCCAGTCGGCCGGTTCGGCGACCGCCGCCTACGTCGTGACCTGCGCCGCGATGTTCGCCCTGCACTCGATGCAGTCCGCGCCGAGCCTGGCCTGGGAGCAGGCGGTCTACCTCGGCGCCTCCGGTCTCGCCGGGATCGGCCGGTTCCTGGTGCTGCGGCTGTTCGTGTTCGCCGGTCGCAAGGAGAACGAGGCAGTGGCGGTACGCCCGGTGCGCGGCGGCCGCGTCCACCACGGCGACCTGCTGCTCGCCCGCTGAACTCCCCGGCTGCCGGGGCCCCGGGATCACCCCGGGGCCCCGCTCATGCGTCAGGAGCCGTCGGCCCGGACCGCGTACACGTACCGCTTGTTGACGTACTCGCTGGCGTTCCAGATCACGGACTCGCTGTACGCCCAGCCCGACGCGCCGCTGCTGTGGAAGCTGAGGTCCTCGGAGCCGATGGCGAGGTCGGCGACGGTGCTCGCGCTGTTCGCGCCGGAGGTGAAGGTGCGCAGGGTGCCCGCGTTGGACTTGCCGTCGCTGACCGAGAGGTAGTGCTTGGTCTTGCGGGAGACGACGCCCTGGATCTTCTGCTGGGCGACGGTGACGGCCTCGGTCGCGGTGAGCGAACCCGGGTGCCGGTCGGTGTAGTCGAGCTCCCAGCGGACCACCTTGGGAACGGTGTTGGTGGGCTCGGTCGAGCCGAGGAAGGGGTCGCCCGGCTCGTCGTAGTCGACGACGCCGGAGAGCGAGTACTCGCCTATCACCAGGCTGTCGGGGGTGCTGGCGCGGTCGAGGCCTATCGCCGAGTAGCGCAGCCAGGTTCCCGCGTTGTCGTAGGCGTGGCTCTGCGGGAGGACGTACTTGTAGCCGTAGCCGTAGTACTGACCGTCGGTGTGCAGACCGCACACGTCCTTCTCCGTGGTGGGGACGGTGAAGAGGGTGTTGAGGTCGAAGATCCTGAGGCCCTTGTACGTGTCGACGACGTACAGCAGGTTGCCGTACCACATGATGCCGCCGGCGTGTTTGCGGACGGGGTTGAAGGAGTACGCGCCCGTGCTGGTCCTCACCGGTTCGACCAGCAGGATGTGCCGATAGGTGGGCGCGGAGGGGGTGTTGTAGTCGACGAAGGTGAGCCGCATGCCCTTGTCGAGGGTGTAGTCGTCGATCTTGTCGTCGTCGGGGTCGGTCTCGAAGTACCAGGAGACCAGGATGACCTTGTTGCTGCCGCCCTCGGGGTAGAGCCCGTTGCCGTAGGCGTCGGCGCTGGTGGTGACGCCCTGGGGTATCCAGTAGTCGACGATCTGGTCGTCGTCGTCCCAGGCGAAACCGGCCTGGAAGGCCTCGGCGGTGCTGGGGGCGCTGCTGAGCACATCGGCACTGCGGTTGGTGTCGGCTATGACGGTGGTCGCGTCCACCTTGGTCAGACTTGCCGCCAACCCGGCTGCCAGGGCGGCGAATTCGCCGTGGCTGTTGGAGGAGCGGCTGGTCAGTGAGTACTGGCCGGCATTGATGGTCGCGGCGTGCGCGGCGGTGGGGGCGAGCAGGCTGCCGGCGGCACCGACGAACGGTGCGGCCGCCATGCCCTTGATGATCGCTCTTCGCGTCATGGTCATGACGCGAGAAAGTATGCGGAGTCGAACAGACAGCACAAGCACATATGTTCGCCATCAACAGGCAAGGGCGGCAGGCCCCTTGCCCCGGGCCTCTTTCCGGCGGGACCCCGTCCGACTCCGACCTAGCACGCCCGCGCGGCTCCCGGACGGCCGTTCTCGAGAGCCGGTCGAGGAAGGCTAGCCGTCCGCTGGGGTACGGCTAGCCACACCCCCCACGCGGTAGGTCGCTCCATGGCGGCTGAAGGCCGAGGGGGGCATCGTGGAAAGCAGAGGATCCGAGAGGCACAGACCCGAGGCACAGCCCGAGGCACATCACACCTCCCCGGAAGGACATCCCATGCAGTCGCTGCCCTCACCCGAGCCGAACACCACCGTGGCCGCCCTGACCGAGAGCGCGCACGACAACGAACTCGCCCCGCTCCTCACCGCCTGGGACCAGACCCACTCGCCCGCGGCCGACCCCGAGTGGCGCCATCTCCTGGACGAACTGGCCCACCCCCGCACCACCGAGGCGTTCCACCGCCTGGCGGGAGCCACGGCTTGAACCCGCCCTCTTCTTGCCGCCAGACCCAGAACGCCAGAGGCCCCGGACATCACGCCGGGGCCTCTTCTCGTGTCTGCGGGTGCCGGTCCTGCTCCTACGCTGACTCCACGGTCAGCGCGTAGTCCACCGCCACCGAGAAGTCCTGCGACCGACCGCGGATCTCCAGCGTGTGCTTCCCGCTCCGCAACGGCGGCAACTGGACCCAGAGGCCGCATCCGGTGGCCGTGAAGCGCTCGCCCGTGCCCGTGACGGGATTGCCGGCGACACCGTCCACGGAGATCGTCTCCCCACGGCTGGTCTCCGCGTCGATCTCCTCGCCGTCCAGGACCGCGGATCCCTCGGCCGCGCTCATGAACTCCGCACAGTCCGCCGGGTCGGCGACCAGGTTCACCAAGGGGAACGCGAGCGGGACCCCGCCGGGAACCGTGCAGGTGCGCTCGGCCCGGGTGCCGAACGTGCCCGCCAGGAACCACACGTCCTTCGGCTGGTTACGTCCGCACTCGCGTCCGTCCTCGTCGGCCACCGGGTTCGTGGCTTCGGGCTCCGACGCCGCCCACGTCCACCACCGGCTCTGCAACACGTCGGAGGACAGCCGGTCCTGCGACGCCGAGGCCACCGACGACTCGGAAGCCGCTGCCGTCGTCCGCGCCCCCGCCCCCGCCTTCGCCTTCGCCTTCGCCGAGTCGTCCGAATCCCCGGACGAGCCGCCGCATCCCACCAGCGCGGCCAGCATCATGCCGACAAGCCCCGCTCTACCGATCCCGCCGTTCACCAGCACCCCTCCCGTACCGCGAACCCGCCCCCGACAACGCGAGAGGCCCCGGATCTCTCCGGGGCCTCTCACTTCATGTGCACTCGGCAGGATTCGAACCTGCAACCTTCTGATCCGTAGTCAGATGCTCTATCCGTTAAGCTACGAGTGCTTGTTTTGTTTTCCCGCCGTTCCTTGCCCTTCCGGGCCGCTCGCGGCGACAGGAAGAACATTACATGACTGCCGCCGCCATGTGAAATCCGTTTGCCGTACCCGTTGTGAGCTGCGGAAACGGCCTGAGAAGGCCTTGGCGGCAACGACGAAGCCCCGGCCTTGAGACCGGGGCTTCGTGATCAAGCGCGGAGGCGGAGGGATTTGAACCCTCGATGGGATTTGAGTCCCAAACCGCATTAGCAGTGCGGCGCCATAGACCGGACTAGGCGACGCCTCCAGCACAGCCACCCGCGCGAGCGCGAATGGTGCGTGCAGATGATGACACAGTCGAGCGTGGTGTCACCAATCGCCTCCCACGGTACTAGGCGGGCGGGCCGCAGGGCAAAGCCCTGCCGACGGTGCGAGCGGGGTGGCGCAACCGGTCGGGTCGGGGCGCGTTAGTCAGGTCATGCTCCAGTCCGCCCGGCTCGCCCGGCTCCTCGTCCTCGGCGCCTCCACTCTCGTCGCCGCCGGTTCCGTCACCGCCGTACCCGCCTCCGCCCACACCCTCATGCCCCCGCCCGTCCGCGACGACGACCGTGTCGGCGACCACCTCACCGTCACCGTGCGGAACGCGGGCGGCGGCAGGGACGGCACCTTCGAGCTGTACTGCCATCCCGGCGGCGGCACCCACCCCGACGCCGGCAGCGCGTGCGCCGCGCTCGACCGGGGTGCGCGCTGGGGCAAGGACACCTTCGCTCCCGTACCGGAGCGGAGTCTGTGCACCATGCAGTACGGCGGGCCGGCCACCGCTCATGTCACCGGGACCTGGGCCGGGCGGCCCGTCGACGCGCGGTACGACCGGAGCGACGGTTGCCAGATCGGCCGTTGGGACCGGCTCGTTCCCGTGCTGCCCGACATGGGCCGATAGGCAGGCAGTACCTCGCACAGGCATTTCATGGCGGAAACAGGGCGTCCGGAAAAGTCCTGCGAAAGTCCCACGGAGGTCTCGCGGAGGAGAAGCAGGTGGTCGCGCGTGCGGTCACACGTTCTGCGTCACTTCGTCGTGCGACCTCCCTCTCATCCGGGGCCCCCGGCACAACCGGTGCCCTTAGACTCCCTCGCGTGACACGTCGCGGGCCGGTTGGCAAGATGGCCCGAGCGGTCGGCAAGGTGCGGTAACAGGGAGGAAGCGTCTCGTGAGCAGCAGGCCATCCCGAGGCGCTGCTCGCCTCGCAGCCATACTCGACGCGCTGCCCGACGCGTTGGTCCTGGTCAACGCCAACGGGACCGTCGTGAACGCCAACACCATCGCCCTCGAGGCCTTCGAGGCGCCGGGGACGGCTCTGGTCGGGCGCGGGCTGCTCGATCTGCTGCCCGAGTTCGACTCCAAGCTGATTCCGGGGTCGATGCGGCGGCCGGACCACATGGATCCGCGGGGGCAGACCAAGCCGACGCGGATGATCGCGCGCCGCACCGACGGGGCCGAGTTCCCGGTCGAGGTGACCAGCGCCAATCTCGAGAACGGCCAGCAGGCCTACGACAACTACGGCTACGGCAGCGACGAGCTGCTGATGCTCGTCGTACGGGACCTCACCGGGACCGTCGACACCGAGGCCGAGCTGGCGCGTTCGCAGCGGCAGACCGAGATGATCCTGCGGGCCGCGTCCGAGGGGGTCGTCGGTACCGACACCGACGGGCGAATCGTGCTCGTCAACCCGGCCGCCGCCCAGATACTGGGCTACCGGGCCAGCGACCTCGGCGGCCGCGAGCTGCACGAACTCATGCTGCACTCCCGCGCGGACGGCACACCGTTCCCGTACGAGGAGTCCCCGCTCGCCGACACCCTGCGCTCCGGGCGCAAGCACCGGGTGCGCGGGCAGGTGGTGTGGTCGAAGAAGGGCGACAAGGTCTCCGTCGACCTGACGACCGCGCCGGTGCGGGACGGTGACCAGCTCGTCGGGGCCGTCATGACCTTCACCGACCGGCGCCCCTACGACCAGCTCGCCGAGGAGAAGGACGCCGCCGAGCAGCGGCACGCGCAGGAGCTGGAGCGGCTCGCCGAGGAGCACGCCTCCGAGCTGACCGCGCTGCGCCAGAAGCACATCACCGAGGTCGAGGAGCTCCAGGAGCAGCACGAGGAGGAACTCGCCGCGGGCGAGGAGCGGTACGCCTCCCTCGGCGAGCGGGCGAAGGACCGGTACGAGGCGCTCGCCGGGCGCCACGAGCAGCTCCTCACCCTGCTCGGGGCCTCCCTGCGCGGGCCCCTCGACGAACTGCGCCGCGAGCTGGCGGCGCTGGCCGCGGACGACGCCGGGCAGTTGTGGCCCGAGGCCAACCAGGTGCTGCACCACCTGTCCGCCGGGTACTCGCGGATCACCCAGCTCATCGACAACGTCCTCGCCTACCAGCGCCTCGACACCGGCACCGACGGCATCACCCGGACGAAAGTGATGCTCGACGCCGTCGTCGCGGCGGGCGTCGACGGGGCCGTGGAGCTCATCGGGCCGGGGCGCGTGCAGTTCGCCGTGCACGCCCCGCCCATCGAGGCCGAGGTCGACCCGCAGCTCCTCGCCCGGGCCCTCGCCCACCTCGTCGCGGACGTCGCCGGCGTCGACGCGACCGGCAACTCGCCCGTGTCGGCGGGCGGGTACATGGACAACACCGTCGTCGTGGCGGCGGCACAGCGCGGCGAGGTCGTACGCATCGAGGTGCGCGGGCCGTACGCCGGGGGAGACCCGGTGCACGAGCCGATCGTGCGCGGGATCGTGCGCGCCCACGGTGGTGTGCTGCAGACGCATGACGTGCCGGGCATGAGCGGGAGCGCCTACGTCCTCGAAGTACCCATCGGCGGTGGGGCGGGGGCCGTCGCGGCGGCCGGTCCGGCCGCGATCGAGCCGCCTGCCGGGACCGATGGCGGGGGCGGGCGGCGCCGGGCGCGGCGGTCGTCCGTCGACGCGTTCCTGGAGAGCGATGCGCCGGAGGCGTCCGGCATCGGCGCGGACCCCGACTCCGACGGGGCCGAGGGCACGCCCACCGGACGTCGCAGAAGGCGTACGGAGCAGGCTCCGGCCCTTCCGGCGCCGGCCCCCGGCGTGGAGTCCGGGTCCGGTGGCACCGGTCGGCGGCGGGGCAAGCCGGCCGAGGGTGCCGGTGAGGACGTGGCCGACGGGGTCCACGCGGGCGTGTCCGAGGGTGCCGTCGTCACGGCCGCCGAGTACGCCGCGGGGACCGCGGCCGTGGGGAGTGGGCTGGGCGGGACCGTGCCGCCGCAGGGTGTGCCCGCGCCCGCGGAAGGTCGCCGTGCTCTGCAGGAAGGCGGCGCCGGACCGGGCTCCGGTGAGCAGCACGCGCTGCCGGCGCTGCCCGCGGTCGCGTCCCCCGAGCCCGCGGAGGGCGGGACGCAGCCGACCGGACGTCGGCGCCGCGCCCTGGCCGCCGCGAACGAGCGGGCCGCCGCGCAGGAAGCCGCGCCCCGCGCGGTGTTCGCCCTGCCGCCCGCGGACGCGGACCGGGCCGAGGGCGCTCCGGACGGGCCGGGCGACGCGCAACACCAGGCGGCCGCGGCCGGGCAGGCGCTCGTTCCGGAACAGGCTCACGTTCCGGGGCAGGCGCAGGGCGGTGTGCCTCCGCAGGCACCCGGCGCCCAGGGCGGTGTGCCCCTGCCGACACCTGGCGTCCAGGGCGCCGTTCCCGGACAGTTGCCGGGTCAGATCGCCGTACCCGCACAGCTTCCGGTCCAGGCCGGTCTTCCCGGGCAGGCGCCCGGTGCGGCCGCCGTACCCGCGCAGGTGCCGGGCGCTCAGGTCGCCGTCCATGTCCCGGGCCAGGCCGCTCCCGCCGCCGGGCTCGTCGACGACGGTCGGCACGACGCCGTGCCGCACGACCAGTCCGGCGACCACACCCCGCCGCAGCCGCACCCCGCGTCCGCGCCCACGGGCCGGCGCCGACGGGCCATGGGTACGCCCGCGGAGGCCGGTGGGACGCCCGCGCAGGGGGTTCCGGCGCAGCAGCAGGGGGTGATGGCACCGCAGGCGACCGCCGGGCAGCAGACCGCTCAGCCGGTCCCCGCCCAGGCCGCCCGGCCCGCCGCCGTACCCGCGCAGAACACCACCGGTCAGACCGCGCCGCCCGCCCAGGCACCCTCCGGACAGACCCTCGCCGGTCAGCCGCTCCCCGCCGAGGCCGTTCCCGGCCAGGCACCCCAGGGCACCCCGGCTCCCCAGCCGTGGCCCGCCGACGACCACGCCGTTCCGGTGAACGCCCCGCAGCCCGTACCGGCCGCCGGTACCCCGGCCCCCGGCACCACGCCGCCCCCCGAGGCGGCCGCGCAGGCCCGCCCGGCGCAGCCGCTGCCCGCGGAGGCCGCGGCGCCCGTCGACCCGAACTCGACGCAGGGGCGGGCGATCAGCGTGCGGACGCTGGGGCAGGGCGTGCCGTTCACCCGGCAGGCGGCCCATGTCCAGCAGCCGACGGCGACGCCCGCGCCGCATCAGCCCGGCGGTTCCGGCCGCCGCCGCAAGCTCGGCACACCGCCCGACCCGGCCGCCGGGCGCCCGCATCCGACGGCCGAGCAGACCCCGGCGCAGCCCCAGCCGTCGTTGGCCGGGCAGGCGCCCGCGCAGGCCCAGCCCTCGATGGCCGGACAGTCCCGGCTGGCGCAGCTGACCGAGGGCACCGGACGGTCGTACGCCATAGGCGCACCGGACGAGAACGCCGCCGAGGGTCCCGAGCCGCTGGACGGTCCCGGTGGGGCCGTCGAGATCGCGGACACCCCGCGGCCGCAGCCCATGGACGACGAACTGCCCCCGGAGCCGCTGGACAACCCGCGCCGGCTGCTGGTGTGGCCCGCGCCGGACGTCACCACGCAGCAGGCGCTCAGCGACCGCGGCTACCGGCCCGTCATCGTGCACTCGCGCGAGGAGGTGGACGCGCAGATCGCCGCGTTCCCGGCCGCGCTGTTCGTGGACCCGCTGACCGGGCCGATCACCCGGACCGCGCTGCAGTCGCTGCGGCAGGCCGCGGTGGCCGCCTCGGTGCCGGTGATGGTGACCGCGGGGCTCGGACAGGCGACGCGCGAGGCGGCGTACGGCGCCGACCCCGCCGTACTGCTGAAGGCCCTGGCACCGCGGGACAGCGAGCAGCACCCGCCGCGCGTGCTGCTGATCGAGGAGCACGCGGAGATCGCGTTGGCGCTGACCGCGACGCTGGAACGGCGCGGGATGCAGGTGGCGCGGGCCGCGAGCGACGCGGACGCGGTGACGCTGGCGGGGCAGTTCCGGCCGAACCTGGTCGTGATGGACCTGCACCAGGTGCACCGCCGCCAGGCCGGCATCGTCGACTGGCTCCGCGCGAACGGGCAGCTCAACCGCACCCCGCTCGTCGTCTACACCGCCGCCGTCGACCAGGCGGACCTGCCCCGGCTGGCGTCCGGCGAGACGGTGCTGTTCCTGGCGGAGCGGTCCACCAGTGGTGAGGTGCAGGCGCGGATCGTGGATCTGCTGGCGCGGATCGGGACGAACTAGGGCGCGGGGGCGGGGGGACGCCGGTCAGGCGTCCCGGGTCGGACGGTGGGCCTCGGTGCGGAACCAGGCCGCCCCGCGACGAGCCGCGCGGTGAACCGCCGCGCACCGTCCACCCCTACTTCGCCACCAACCTCCGCGCTGCCTCCCGCACCGACGCCCGCAGCCGTTCCCGGTCGTCCTCCTCGCCGCCGACCACGATGCGCCGCATCTGCGGGACGACGGCGGCCCAGTTGGCCAGCGCGATGAGGAGGAAGAGGAGGTCGCGGGCGGGGATCGCGTCGGAGACGACACCCCGCTCCTGGCCGTCCTGGATGGTGGCGACCTTCTCCCGGTAGTGCTCCTGGCGCTCGGCCTCGTCGGGCAGCTCGGTCAGGCCGTACTCCAGGCCCTCCCAGAAGAGCAGGCGCAGTACCTCGGGGTGGGCGACGTGGTAGTCCATGACGCCGTCGATCCAGCCCTCGATGTCATCCGCGTCGACCGGGACGGCGACGGCCAGATCGAGCATCGCCTTCCCCAGGACGCGGGAGAACAGCTCCGCCTTGTTGCCGAAGTAGGCGTAGATCAGCTGCTTGTTGGCCTTGGCCTCGCGGGCGATGCGGTCGATACGGGCGCCGGCGATGCCGTGGCGGGCGAACTCGGCGACCGCCGCCTCGAAGATCCGGGCCCGGGTCGCCTCGGGGTCTCTGACTGCCATGGGGTCCAGGGTAGCGGGGAAGTAACCAACCGTTTGGTTGACAGGGAATTCGAGGGCGGTGCAGGGTGTTGCCCAGCTATCCAACCAACTGGTTGGTTGTCGACAGAGACCAGACCCTCGCCCCTCGCCTTCCTGCTCGCCGTCCTCCTCGCCTTCCTCCTCGTCTCCTCCGAAGGAGCCCGCCGCCCATGTCGTCGACGACGATCACCACCGAAACGGTCGCCCGGACCCCCACCCGGGAGCCCGCCCGCGCCCGTCTCTTCCTCGTCCTCATCGCCCTGTGCACCGCGGTCACGGCCGCCAACATCTACCTCGCCGCCCCGCTGCTCCCCCTCATCGCGCACGACTTCGGCTCCGCCCCCTCGGCCATCGCCTGGATCGCCTCGGTCGCCCAGTTCGGCTACGCCGCCGGCCTGCTCTTCTTCGCCCCGCTCGGTGACCGCGTCAACCGGCGCCGCCTGGTCGCGGGCCTCACCCTGGCCACGACCGCGGCCCTGGCCGTCGCCGCCGCGGCCCCCGGCACGACCGCCCTCGCCGCCGCGGTCTTCGTCGCCTCCGCCGCGACGGTCGTCCCCCAGCTCCTGGTCCCCCTGGTCGCCGAACGCGCCCCCGCCGACCGCCGCGCCCGCCACGTCGCCGCCGTCATCGCGGGCCTGTTCACCGGCATCGTCGCGGCCCGCGTCCTCGGCGGTCTGGCCGGGGACGCCTTCGGCTGGCGCCCGGTGTTCGCCGGTGCGGCGGTCCTCACCGCGATCCTGGGGCTGCTCACGGCGTCCGTCCTGCCCCCGCGCGCGGGAACCCCGAAGGGCAACGGCGGGCTCTTCTCCGGCCTCGCCTCGATGCCGGGCCTGGTGCGGCGCTCGCCCGACCTGTGGCGCGCGTGCGTACGGCAGGCCGGGATGTACGGCGCCTGGAGCGCCCTGTGGACCTCGCTCGCGCTGCTGCTGACCGGCGCGCCCTACGACCTCTCGACCGCCACCGCCGGTCTCTTCGGCCTCTTCGGCCTGTCCGCGAGCGTGGTGGCCCCGCTGGCCGGCGGCCTGGTCGACCGCTTCGGCGCCGCGAAGGTGGTGCGCACCGCGTATGTGCTCGCCGCCGTGTCCGTCCCGCTCTTCTGGCTCGGCGGCCATGTCCTGGTGGCGCTCTTCGCCGCCGCGATCGCCATCCACGCCGCCCTGGTCGCCGCCCACATCGCCAACCAGACCCTCGCCCTCACCACCACCTCCACCCCGGCCACCGCCAACAGCGCCTACGTCGTCTCCGGCTTCGCCGGCGGCGCCCTCGCCTCCGCCCTGGCAGGCCTCGCCTTCACCCACTTCGGGTGGGGAGGAGTGGTCGCGGTGGCGGCCGTGTGGCTGACGCTGGGATGGGGGGCGACCGCCGTACGACGGTGACGGCGCTGTTCCTACGACGGTGACGGCGCCGCTTCCACGACGGCGACCGCGGCGGTCGTACGGCGATGCCGGGCAGGGATGTCGATTCCCTGCCCGGCATCTCGTGCGTCCGAGCGTGTGTCAGAGCTTGGTGATGTCCAGCGCGCCCTCGGCGTACTGCTTGCGGAGCACCTTCTTGTCGAACTTGCCCACGCTCGTCTTCGGCACCGACTCGATGATCGTCCAGCGCTCCGGGAGCTGCCACTTGGCGATGTGGCCCTCCTCGGCGAGGAAGGCGCGCAGGGACTCGAAGTCGGCGGTGGAGCCCTCGCACAGGACGACCGTGGCCAGCGGGCGCTCGCCCCACTTGTCGTCGGGGACGGCGACGACGGCCGCCTCGGTGACGTCGGGGTGGGACATCAGGGCGTTCTCCAGCTCCACCGAGGAGATCCATTCGCCGCCGGACTTGATGACGTCCTTGGCGCGGTCGGTGAGGGTGAGGAAGCCGTCGGCGGAGATGGTGCCGACGTCGCCGGTCTTCAGCCAGCCGTCCTCGCTGAACTTGTCGGCGGGGCGCAGCGATTCGGCGTCCGGGCCGTTGTAGTAGGCGCCGGCGATCCACGGGCCGCGGACCTCCAGCTCGCCCGCGGACTCGCCGTCCCAGGGCAGGCGCTCGCCGCCGGGGCCGGTGAGGCGGGCCTCGACGCTCGTCGGGAAACGGCCCTGCGTGAGGCGGTACGCGAACTCCTCCTCGGTGCCCACCACATGGGCCGGCGGACGGGCGATGGTGCCGAGCGGGGAGGTCTCCGTCATGCCCCAGGCGTGGCAGACCCGCATGCCCAGCTTGTCGAAGGCCTCCATGAGGGAGGGCGGACAGGCGGAACCGCCGATGGTGACCTGCCCGAGCGAGGAGACGTCCCGGGGCTTGGCGGTCAGTTCGGCGAGCAGGCCCTGCCAGATGGTGGGGACAGCGGCCGCGTGGGTCGGCTTCTCGCTCTCGATCATCTCGGCGAGCGGCGCGGGCTGCAGGAAGCGGTCCGGCATCAGCAGGTTCACACCGGTCATGAACGTCGCGTGCGGCAGACCCCAGGCGTTGACGTGGAACTGCGGCACCACCACCAGCGAGGTGTCCTGGTCGGTCAGGCCCATCGACTGCGCCATGTTGACCTGCATGGAGTGCAGGTAGATCGAACGGTGGCTGTACACCACGCCCTTGGGGTCGCCCGTCGTGCCGGACGTGTAGCACATCGCGGCGGCCTGACGCTCGTCCAGCTCGGGCCAGTCGTACGCCGTCGGCTTCCCGGCGATCAGGTCCTCGTACTCGTGCACCTGGACGTCGGCGGCCGCGAGACCGGAGCGGTCACCCGGTCCCGACACCACCACGTGCTCGACCGTCTTGAGGTGCGGCAGCAGCGGGACGAGGAGCGGCAGCAGCGAACCGTTGGCGATCACGACCCGGTCGGCCGCGTGGTTGACGATCCACGCCAGCTGCTCGGCCGGAAGCCGGAGGTTCAGGGTGTGCAGGACCGCGCCCATGGACGGGATCGCGAAGTAGGCCTCGACGTGCTCGGAGTTGTTCCACATCAGGGTCGCGACCCGCTCGTCGTCCGCGACGCCGAGGTCCTCGCGCAGCGCGTGCGCCAGCTGGGCCGCACGGGCGCCGATGTCGGCGAAGGAACGCCGGTGCGGCTCGCTCTCACCGGTCCAGGTGGTCACCTGCGATGTGCCGTGGATCGTGGCCCCGTGGGCCAGGATCCTCGAGATCAGCAGCGGTACGTCCTGCATCGTGCTCAGCACGGCGTCCTCCCGGGGCGACATTGCCTACGCGGTGGTAAGGGCTGGGCTGATTCTGCTCACATACCACGCGGTATGTCACTAGGCAGCGGTGATCGATCACGTCACGTTGCGTTCACAGTGCTGTGCGGCTACCGGGGAGACCGCACTGCCGGTCTCAGGGCCGGTCGGGGCCGCGGAAGGGCAGGGTCTGGCTGTAGACGACGCTCGTGGTCGTGCTGCCCAGGCCCGCCAGCTCGTCCATGAGGGTCTCCAGGTGCGCCATGGAGGTCGCGGCGACCTTCAGGGTGTAGCAGTCGTCGCCGGTGGTGCGCAGACACTCGAGGATCTCCCGCCGCCCGGCGAACAAGTCACGCAACGGCTGGTGCCGGTTGCCCGGGTACTTCAGCCGGACGAGGGCCAGCACGGGATAGCCGACCTTCGCCAGGTCCACCACCGCCTGGTACCCGGTGATGACGCCCTGCGCCTCCAGCTGCCGCACCCGTTCCGTGGTGGCCGACGGGCTGAGGTTCACCCGCCGCCCCAGCTCGCTCAGTGACAGACGCGCCTCCTGCTGCAACTGACGGATGATCGCCCAGTCGACCTCGTCGAGATTCACGGCCATGTCGTGAATCTACCGGCGGATTCACGGGAGCACACCCCGATCACCAGGAGAAGCCTGTTCACTTGCCCATGATCACCGCTATAGCCTCGCACCATGCAACTGGGCGTCAACGTACCGAACTTCGGCCCCGGCACCGACCCGGGCGTCCTGCGCGAATGGGCCCGCGTCGTGGAAGGGCTCGGCTTCGACCTCCTCATGGTCTCGGACCACGTGACGGTCACCCCGGACGTGGCCGAGCGATACCCGGAACCGTTCTACGAACCCTTCACCACCCTCTCCTGGCTCGCCGGCATCACCACCACCCTGCGCCTGGGCACCACCGTCCTCGTCCTCCCCTACCGGCATCCGCTCCTGGTGGCCCGCATGGCCACCAACCTCCAACAGCTCAGCGAAGGACGCCTGGTGCTCGGCGTGGGCGTCGGCTGGGCCCGTCAGGAGTACGAGGCGCTCGGCGTGCCCTTCTCCGCGCGCGGCAGACTGACCGACGAGCACCTCACCGCCCTGCGCGACGCCTGGCGCTCGGACGGCCCCGCCACCGCCGTCCCCCTCTGGGTCGGCGGCAACAGCGACGCGGCGATCCGACGCGCCATCGGCTTCGGCGACGCCTGGCATCCCCTGCGAGGCACGATCTCCTGGCTGCGCTCCACCGTGACCCACCACTCCCTGCCGGGCTTCGCCCCTCGCATCGCCCTGCGACTGACGACGACACCGGTCGACGACACCGAACGCCCCGCGGGCGTCGGCACCCTCGACCAGATCCTCGACGACCTCGACCAGCTCCGTCTGCTCGGCGCCTCCACCGTCCTGCTCGACCCCTACCACGGGGACCCCGAGGAGACCCGCCGCCCGCACACGGCCTGGCAGGATCTCACCGCCGTGGCCACCCACTGGAGGAACCGCCCATGATCAGCACCGCCGACGAACACCTCCTGCGCCGCGCGATCGGCCTCGCGGCTCACGCCGTCACCCTCGGCGACGCCCCCTACGGCTCGCTGCTGGCCGGCCCCGACGGCGAGATCCTCGCCGAGGCCCACAACACGGTCCTCCGCGACAACGACATCAGCGCCCACCCCGAACTGAAGCTCGCCCGCTGGGCCGCCCGCGAACTCTCCCCCGACACCGCCGCCCGCACCACCCTCTACACCAGCTGCCAGCCCTGCGGAATGTGCACCGGCGGCATCGCCCGCTCCGGACTCGGCCGCGTCGTCTACGCCCTCTCCACCGAGCAGCTCATCGAACTCAACCCGACCTCAGGCGCCTGGCCCACGGTCGAGCAGCACGGCCCGTCCCTCTTCGACGAGGCACGGGGCCCGATCGAGACGTATTACCGACAGTGATCCACCGGGCCCGACGGTGACCTGCCCCGGAACAGTGGCGGAGCACCCGGACCGATCAAAGGCGGCTCGGGATGGTCGGGGCCTGCTCCGCAGGAGTGAGCTCCGCCGGTACGGGCCGAGACCGGCTCGGAACAGCTGTGACCGCGCCGCGGCCGGGCCGCTCCGGACGATCGGGGCCCGCTCCCGCGGTCCAGTCGGCTCAGAGCGGTTGGGGCCTGCCTCGCAGCCCGGGACGGCTCTGAGCGATTGGGACCCGCCCCGCAATCCAGGTCGGCGCAGAGCGGTTGGGCCCACCCCCACAACTCAGGTCGGCACAGAGCGATTGATACCCGCCCCGCAATCCAGGTCGACTCAAAGCGGTTGAGCCCACCCCGCAGCCCGGGTCGACTCCGACCGGTTGGGACCCGCCCCCGCGGTCCTGGCCGGCTCGGAGCGCTCGAAGCCGCTTGTCGTGGCCGGGGCCTCCCTGGTGCGGCCACGATCCGAACCGTGCGAGGCAGCCGCCCGCTTCAGTGCCGCCCACCTGCGGCGGGGCAGCCGCTCCTAGCGGACCAGCCCCAGCTCCGGGTCCTCCCGGAGCTTGCCCAGCGCTCGGGACACCGCCGACTTCACCGTGCCCACCGACACCCCGAGCACCTCGGCCGTCTGGACCTCGCTCAGATCCTCGTAGTACCTGAGGACGACCATCGCCCGCTGCCGGGCCGGCAGCTTCATGATCGCCCGCCACATCGCGTCGTGCAGCGCCTGCTGATCGGCCGGGTCGCCCCCGCCGGGCGTCAGCTCGGGCTCCGGGATCTCGTCGGTCGCGAACTCGTCCACCTTGCGCTTGCGCCACTGCGATGTACGCGTGTTCAGCAGCGCCCGACGCACATAACCGTCCAGCGCGCGATGGTCCTCGATCCGCTCCCAGGCGACATAGGTCTTGGCGAGCGCGGTCTGCAGCAGGTCCTCCGCGTCGCACGGGTTCGCGGTCAGCGACCGGGCGGTACGCAGCAGCACCGGCTGGCGGGCCTTCACATACGACGAGAAGGAGGGGTACGTCGCGTACGGGCGGGTCTGCCTCGCCGGTACCGCGACGTCCGATGCGCTGGTGCAGACGGGTGTGGTCATGGCTCCACGCTAGGAGCGAGGAGGCCTCCCGCTCATCGGCCGCAGGTCCCGAAGACGACTCCGCCTCAGGTTGTAGGGGTGGGGGTGGCTCCACCTCCTGAGGGTGGACGAAGGGGTGGGGACTACTACGGGACGACCCCTGAGAGGTACGCCCGTCCTCGCAGACGGGCCCGCCTTCAGAGGGCTCAGCCGTCCCCGGAGAGCACCAGTCCCGAGGTGGGTACCCCCGTCCCCGCCGTGACCAGGACCCGGCCCGCGCCGGATATCCGGTTCACCGCCGTCCCCCGTATCTGACGCACTCCCTCCGCGATCCCGTTCATCCCGTGCAGATACGCCTCCCCCAGCTGTCCTCCGTGTGTGTTCAGCGGCAACCGCTCCCCGGCCACGAAGTCCGCCGCCTCCCCCTTCCCGCAGAACCCGAACTCCTCCAACTGCATCAGCACGAACGGCGTGAAGTGGTCGTACAGGATCCCCACGTCGATGTCGGCCGGCGTGAGCCCCGAAGTGCGCCACAACTGGCGGGCCACGACCCCCATCTCCGGCAGGCCCGTCAGGTCGTCGCGGTAGAAGCCGGTCATCTGCTCCTGTGCCCGGCCCGCTCCCTGGGCCGCCGCGGCCACGACCGCCGGCGCGTTCGGCAGATCACGTGCCCGCTCCAGGGACGTGACGACGAGGGCCTGGGCGCCGTCCGTCTCCTGGCAGCAGTCCAGCAGACGGAGCGGCTCGACGATCCAGCGTGAGGCGGCATGGTCGGCGAGGGTGATCGGACGCTCGTGGAAGTACGCCGCCGGGTTGGTCGCCGCGTGTCTGCGGGCGGTGACGGCCACCTGCCCGAAGGCCTCCGGGGTCAGACCGTAGGTGTGCAGATAGCGCTGGGCCGCCATCGCCACCCAGGACGCCGGGGTGAGCAGCCCGAACGGCAGGGACCAGCCGAGCGCGACCCCCTCCGCCGAGGGCTCCCGATGCTGCACTCCCGAGCCGAAACGACGCCCCGACCGTTCGTTGAAGGCGCGGTAGCAGACCACCACCTCGGCCACGCCTGTCGCCACCGCCAGCGCCGCCTGCTGGACCGTCGCACAGGCCGCTCCGCCGCCGTAGTGGACGCGGGAGAAGAAGGACAGCTCGCCCATCCCGCAGGCCTGCGCCACGATGATCTCCGGGTTGGTGTCCATCGTGAACGTCACCATCCCGTCCACGTCGGCCGGCGTCAGCCCCGCGTCGCCCAGCGCGGCCCGCACCGCCTCCACGGCGAGCTTCAGCTCACTGCGGCCCGAGTCCTTGGAGAACTCGGTGGCGCCGATGCCGACGATCGCCGACCGCCCGCCGAGGGTGTCCCGGGCGCGGACGCTCATCGGGCACCTCCTGAGGCCGTCCCCGAGGCTGTCCCGGAAGGCGTCTGCGGCGGCGCGTCCGGCGGGACGGTGACGGTCACCGTGCCCGTGACATGTCTGCCGACGCTGTTCTCCCCGACCACGCGGACGGTCGCGGTGTCGCCTTCGACCTCCTCGACCGCGCCCGTCAACACCATGGTGTCTCCGGGGTAGTTGGGGGCGCCCAGACGGATGGCGACACGGCGGAGCTCGGCCGTGGGACCGAAGTGGTCCGTGATGTAGCGGCCGACGAGGCCGTTGGTCGTCAGGATGTTCATGAAGATGTCGGGGGAGCCCTTCTGCCGGGCCGACTCCACGTCGTGGTGGACGTCCTGGTAGTCGCGGGAGGCCACGGCGCCGGCGACGATCAGCGTGCGGGTGACCGGGATCTCCAGCGCGGGGAGCTGCTCACCGATGTGCATGGGACCCCTCCTCGTGCGAGCCCTTCCCGTACAAGCCTTCCTCCGCCCGGAAGACCGGGAGCACCAACTCCTCGTCGTACTCCCTGAACTCGAGCCGCACGGGCATGCCGATCCGCACCTTGTCGTACGGCACCCCGGTCACATTGCTGATCATTCGCACGCCTTCCGTGAGCTCTATCAGGCCGACCGCGTACGGAGGGTCGAAGGCCGGGAAGGGCGGGTGGTGCATGACGACATACGAATGGACCGTGCCGTTGCCACTCGCCTCGACGGTGTCCCACTCCGGGTGGCCGCAGGTGTTGCAGCCGGGCAGCCAGGGGTGGCGCAGGGTGCCGCAGGCCGTGCAGCGCTGGATGAGGAGGCGGTGTTCGCGGACGCCTTCCCAGAAGCCTGCGTTGTCGCGGTTGATGACGGGGCGGGGGCGGCGGGGGGCCTGGTCCGGCTGGCGCTGTCGCGCGGGGGCGTATTTGAGGATGCGGAAGCGGTGGGTGCCGGCGAGATCGGGGCCGACGCGGATGTCCATCCGGGTCGTGACGAAGTGACCCGTGCCGAGCTTCGTCGTCTTGCGGGGCGACACCGACTCGATCACCGCGTCGAAGGTGATCTCGTCGCCGGGGCGCAGGGGGCGGATGTACTCCTGCTCGCAGTCGGTGGCGACGACCGAGGTGCAGCCCGCCTCGTCGAGGAGGGTGAGCAGTTCGTCGAAGGCCGACGAGCGGCCCGTGTGTCCGGAGAGGCCACCCATCGTCCATGCCTGGAGCATGGTGGGCGGGGCGATGGCGTCCGGGCCGGAGTAGGCCGGGTTGGTGTCGCCCATGGCCTCGCACCAGTGCCTGATCATGGGCGCGTTGACGGGGTCCTTGCCGGTGCCGGAGACGGCGGCGGGCCGGCCCTCGTAGGTCTTCAGTCGCTGCTCCACTTCGTCGGCCATGGCCTCCCCCTCGTCCTCGTGGTCCCGTTCGTCCCGCCCGTTTCGTATCGACACTTCTGGTACACCGCTGCCGCCGTCGGGGTTCCCACGAACCCGGCGAAGATTTCTGACTGTCCGTCAGATGAGGTGCACTGTCAAGGCGGATGGCCACCGGCCGGGCCCCAGTCGGCAGCCCTCGCCCGGAGTTGGCAGACTCGGCCGGAGTCAGCGAGCCCCGGCGGAGTCGGCGAGCCCCGGCGGAGTCGGCGAGCCCGCCCACGACGCCCATGGCCATACGCACAAACGTCTGCGCGGCGATGCCGAAGCACCGCCGCGCAGACGCGTCACACCCCATGAAGCACACCCGGTCGGAGACCGGGGCCGCCGCCTGGGCGGCGGCCCCTCAGGTCACCACCACAGCGGGGTGAAGTTGATGGACGTGTTGTCGTTCCCCTGGTTGATGGCCGTGAACGCGGAGCCGTTGACCTGCGCGGTGTTGCTCTGGTTCGAGGCGCCGGAGCCCACCGCGTTCTGCTGCGTGGTGGACGAGTTGCCGTTGTTGGTGCCACCGACACCGCTGCCGACGATGCTCGCGACACCCGCGTTCGATCCGTCGTCCGCGAAGCCACCGTTGTCCGCCGTCGCGACGCCGGTGAAGAGCGCGGCGGCGAGCGGAAGGGCGGAGACGGCGGCGATGACGCGGGCGGTACGGATGCTTGCCATGTTCTTCCTCCAGAACCCGGCTTCATAGCCGGAAGTACGTCAAGTAAGGCTTTTCCCCAGGCAGTTGGCCGACCGCCTCGGAGTCGATCACGACGTCGCGAGATCAGAGTTGCCCACCGAATCCCCGGCGAACCAGCCCGGAAGCGACCATTCCCCCTGAAGCGTGAGGACAAGTCGATAAACCCCTTTCACGACCTTGAGCATCAGGTCAGGGTGATACGGGCAAACACATCTCAAGCGCCGCAAGAGGTGAAGCGTTCCGGCGCTTTTCCGGCCAACCCGCCCCGCCCGGCGAGTCGCCCTGGAATACGCTTCCCTTTCTCGAACAGGTGTACGAAAATAGAGTCATGGCCACCACAGACCGGCAGGCCACGACGCTGGCCCTCGCCCACGCCCTGTCAGCCGCCGAACGCGGCCTGGCCGTCATCCCCCTGTCCCGGACGAAACTCCCGGCCCTGCGCTCCCCGCACCGCGACGACCCCGAGGCCCCGCCCTGCCACGGCGAGTGCGGCCGCTTCGGCCACGGGGTCTACGACGCCGCCACCGACCCGAACCGCATCCGCGAACTGTTCGCCGCGGCCCCCTGGGCGACTGGCTACGGCATCGCCTGCGGCCTCCCGCCCCACCACCTGATCGGCATCGACCTCGACACGAAATCGGACACGGACTCCTCGGCGGCCCTGCGCGAGCTGGCCCTGCGCCACCTGTTCACGATCCCCGCCACGGTCGTCGTCCTGACCCCCAGCGGCGGCCGCCACCTCTGGCTGAGCGGCCCGCCCGACGTCGTCGTACCCAACTCGGCCGGCCGCCTGGCCCCCGGAATCGACATCCGAGGCGCCGGCGGCTACCTCGTCGGCCCCGGCTCCCGCACCGACCACGGCGTGTACGCGACGGCCCCCGGTACGGCCCATCTGGCCCCCGCCGCCTGCCCGCCCGCCCTGCTCCGCCTCCTGCTGCCCCCGCCCCGCACCCACCACCCCACACCCACGTCGGCGGGCGACCACGGTCAGGGCCTGGTCCAGTTCGTCCTCGCCGCGCACGAGGGACAGCGCAACACCCGCCTGTTCTGGGCGGCCTGCCGCGCCTACGAGGACGGCATCGGCCCCGCCCTCGTCGATCCCCTGGTCGACGCGGCCCTCAACACCGGCCTGACCGAACGCGAGGCCCGCGCGACGATCGCGTCGGCCGCACGCATGACGGGCCACCGGCCGTAAGGCATGTACGAGCCGGCGTCGGCCATGAAATTCACGGGAGCTCGATGCACCACCGCCCTAGAGTGCCGACCATGTCACTGGCCCGCATCGTCCTGACCTCCGGCCGCAGCATCGACCTGTCCGAGCTGCGGCTCTCCTCGACGTACGGCGGAATGCTGGAGGGCTATCCCTGCAAGCCGGTCAACGAGATGAAGATCAAAGGCCTGTTGCAGTCGGCGGAGCGGGAGTTCCCCAGGACGCCGGTCCACCTGGTCCCGCCCGCGCGGGAGTACCCGGACCAGTACGCGGGTGCGTTCGGCCCGGTGGAGGTGCTCCCGTCGGTGGCGTGCGTGGGCCGCTTCCGCTCCGACGTCATGAACCCGGCCCACGATCCGGTCCTGTACCGGTCGAACCTCACGGTCATCTGGTTCCAGCCCACCACTCAGGTGCCGTCGGGCTGCGACGCGGAGACCGGGCTGCGGGAGGTGGCGTGGGACGAACTGGCCTGGGACTACGAGCTGTAGCCGAACCGCTTGCCGCGGACCGGGAAGGCACCCTGAAGTACGCGCACAGCACGACGGCCCCCGACCGATTCACCTGGTCAGGGGCCGACGATCTGTGCGGTGGGTGTGGGATTTGAACCCACGGTGACTCGCGCCACGACGGTTTTCAAGACCGTTCCCTTAGGCCGCTCGGGCAACCCACCCCGCGCCGCAGGTGACCGGCGGCGCGGGGACCAGAGTAACCGGTGAGCACGCGCGCGCGTGGGTCAGCTGTCGCCCTCCCGGGAATCCAGGGTGAGATCCACGGTGTTGGTCTTGCCGTCGCGTTCGTAGGTGATCTTGACCTTGTCGCCGGGCTGGTGGGTCCAGATCTCGCCGATGAGGGTGGGACCCGAGTCGATGACCCGGTCGTCGAGCTTGGTGATGACGTCGCCGGGCTTGAGGCCCGCCTTGGCCGCCGGTCCGCCCGCCTCGACCGCGTCGGAGCCGCTGGCGCCCTGCTCGGTGATCTTCGCGCCGCCCGTGGAGTCCTCCAGGGAGACCGAGGCGCCGATCTTGGCGTACACCGGCTTGCCGGTCTTGATCAGCTGCTGGGCCACGTACTTGGCCTGGTTGATCGGGATGGCGAAGCCGAGGCCGATCGAGCCGGACTGGCTGGTGCCGCCCAGGCCGCCGTTGCTGCTGGACTGGATCGCGGAGTTGATGCCGATCACATTGCCCTGGGCGTCCAGGAGGGGGCCACCCGAGTTGCCCGGGTTGATCGAGGCGTCCGTCTGCAGGGCGCTCATGTAGGACGCGTTCGAACCGCTGCCGTCGCTCGACGCGACCGGGCGGTTCTTCGCACTGATGATGCCCGTCGTGACCGTGTTGGACAGGCCGAAGGGGGCGCCGATGGCGATCGTCGAGTCGCCCACCGCCACCTTGTCCGAGTTGCCCAGCGTCAACGGCTTCAGGTCGCTCGGCGCGTTCTTGAGCTTGATCACCGCCACGTCGTAGCCCTGCGCGTGGCCCACCACCTCGGCGTCGTACTTCTTGCCGCTCGGGAAGGTCGCGGTGAGCTTGCCGCCGTCCACCGCGTCCGCCACGACGTGGTTGTTGGTGACGATGTGGCCCTCGGTGTCGAAGACGAAGCCGGTGCCGGTGCCGCCCTCGCCGCTGCTGGACTCGGCCTGGATGGTGACCGTGCTCGGCAGGGCCGTGGCGGCCACGCCCGCGACCGTGCCGGCGTCACGCTTGACGGAGCCGCCGCTGTCGGAGGCCGAGACGGTGGTCGACGAGCCGTTGTCGTCGTTCTTGGCCAGGGTGTAGCCGAGGCCGCCGCCCAGGCCGCCCGCGACCAGCGCGGCGATCAGGACCGCCGCCATCAGGCCGCCGCGGCCACGGCCGGACTTCGGGGCGGGCTGCTGGTAGGAGGCGCCCCAGCCACCGGCACCCGCACCGCCCGAGCCGCTGTCGGCGTACGTCGGGGTGGCCGGGGGCGGGGGCGGCCACGAGCCGTCCGGCGCCTGGCCCGGGGCAGCGCCGCCCTGCGGACCGCCCGCGCTCGCCGAGGCGTACGCCGGTGCCTGGCCCGCGTGGACCAGTTCCTGCTCCGGTGCGCCGGGGGCGTGCGGGGGCGTCGTGGGGAACTGGGTCGTCGGGGCGCCGCTGCCGGGCGCGGTTGCCTGCGGGGAGGCTGCGGGGGAATCCACCGGCACGGGAGGTGCGGACGGGGCCGGGGGTACCGCAGTGCCCTCGTTCTCGGTGCTCACAGCTTTTCTCCTCGATCCACGGCTGTTGTCCTAAGGTCGCACTCGGTCACGCTCGTTCACGCTTGCCGACGGTCCGGCGCGATGCAGCTGTGCATGTGCTTTTGTATGCCGTCAGCTTTTCCCACAGGCCGTCAGAGCACCATAAGCGGTGGCTGTGGGTCCGCGACTTTCCTTTATATGGGACCTGTCCGGCGAACCGGACGCATCTTGGCGCCCTCCTCGTGCGACGCGTACCCCGGTGCGGTGGCACCATGACGCGGTGACCCACGCACGGCAGCAAAGCATTCAGGTCGTCGCTCACCGTGGAGCCTCCGAAGAGGCCCCGGAGCACACTCTGGCCGCGTACAAGAAGGCGATCGAGGACGGTGCCGACGCCCTCGAGTGCGATGTGCGCCTGACCGCCGACGGCCATCTCGTCTGCGTCCACGACCGACGCGTCAACCGTACGTCCAACGGGCGCGGGGCGGTCTCCGCCCTGGAGCTGGCCGACCTGGCCGCCCTGGACTTCGGCTCCTGGCGGAACCGGGACGAGGAGCCCGACTGGGAGCACCGCCCGGAGGACCGCGAGGACACCTCCGTACTGACGCTGGAGCGGCTCCTCGAGCTGGTCGCGGACTCGGGGCGGCGGGTGGAGCTGGCCATCGAGACCAAGCACCCCACCCGCTGGGCCGGGCAGGTGGAGGAGCGGCTGCTCGTCCTGCTGAAGCGGTTCGGGCTGGACGCGCCCGCCTCGGCCGCCGACTCCCCGGTGCGGATCATGAGCTTCTCGGCCCGCTCGCTGCATCGCGTGCGTGCCGCCTCGTCGGCGCTCCCCACGGTCTATCTCATGCAGTTCGTCTCGCCCCGGCTGAGGGACGGTCGGCTTCCGGCGGGCGTCCGCATCGCGGGGCCCTCGATCCGGATCGTGCGCAATCACCCGGCGTACATCGAGCGGCTGAAACGAGCCGGTCACCAGGTGCACGTATGGACGGTGAACGAGCCCGAGGACGTGGATCTCTGCGTCGAGCTCGGCATCGACGCGATCATCACCAACCGACCCCGCGCAGTCCTGCGCCAGCTGGGCAGATAACCAAAACGCCGCCAACTGGTAAAGACCTGTGACGACATCTTGACCCGGCACCCCGGACACCCGCATTCTCCCAACCCGGCCAGGACGTCGAAATCCAGCCAGGCGATTACAGGGTGTGCCCCGGCGCGTTCGGACCGTATTCGATCGTTACGAATGCGTCAGCGGACCTTGATTGGCCGGTTTCCGGTACAGGCCAATGGGGCATCCACACCGTGGCGTGGGGCAAAGGAGGTCTCGGGGGTGGCGTTGGTGGTGGCACAGGAGGTGCCCACGTCGTCGAGCATGGCCGTACCCCATGGCCCTGCGGGCGTGGGGGAAGCAAGACACCGGATGCGTTCTCAGTTGCGCAGAGGTGGCGTGTCGGAAGCGGTCATCGACGACGCCGTACTCATTCTTTCCGAACTCTTGAGCAATGCGTGCAAGCACGGCCGGCCACTGGGCGACGCCCTGGCCGGGGACGGCGATGTCCGCGCCGCCTGGCGGGTGGACACCGGGGGCAGACTCACGGTCGAGGTGACGGACGGCGGCGGGCCCACCCGCCCTGCTCCGGCCACGCCCTCGGTCACCGCACACGGCGGCCGCGGGCTGAACATCATCACCGCGCTGTCCGACGACTGGGGCGTCAGGGACGACGCCCGCGGCGAGGTCACGGTGTGGGTCGTGGTCCACGACGACGTGCACGATCCGGACGCCTGTCACCGTCGCGACGACTTCGCCACGCGCATCACGGCTCCCTCGGTGTCGACGATGGCCGGTCTGGACTTCGCGGACGCGTTCACCGACCTGGACTAGACGCTCCGCCGGGGAGAACCGCGATGGTCCGCCCTCGCTGCGGCTCCGTCGTGACTGGTCGCACAGTTCCCCGCGCTCCTGCGGGGCGTTACCGAACCGTCGGGGTTGTCCACAGGCTCCCGTCGGTCACTCCATGAACGGCTAGGCTCCCGCCGTACGAGACCAGCCGTAACCGGGAGACCTCACGATGGCCAAGAAGCGACCCCAGACGAAGGCCAAAGGCCCGCAGATCGCCGACGGGGAGGTCCCGGTCGTCGGTGCCCGCGAACCCTGCCCCTGCGGCAGCGGCCGCCGCTACAAGGCCTGTCACGGCCGGGCCGCCGCGCACGCGGTGACCGAGCTGGTGCAGCGCCCGTTCGAAGGACTCCCGGGCGAGGGCGACTGGGTGGCACTGCGCGAGCTGGTGCCGGCCGCCACGGTCGAACTGACGCTGAAGGGCGGCCTCCCCGAGGGCGTCCCGTCGGTCTCGCTGGCCACGGTGCTGCCGATGGCCTGGCCGGCGCTGCGCCGCGAGGACGGCTCGGTGCTGCTGGGCCTGCAGAACGACACGGCGTCGGGCGACATCAGCCGCGACCTCGCCGACACCCTCCAGCGCGCCCTCACCGCCGACCCGGGCACCCCGGTCCAGGGCCGCCGCGCCCCCGCCGACGGCCCGCGACTGCAGGATCTGCTCGACCCCGAAGGCACGTTCGAGCCAGTCGTGCACACGGGCTTCGAGTTCTGGGTGCCGGACGCGGAGAACTCCAGCCCGGAGGTGGCCGCCTCCCTGGAGCGTGCCAACGCCGCGGCCATCCCGACCGCCAAGCTCCAGGGCGTGGACGCCGCCTACTGGTGCGAGACGCCGGACAAGAACCACCTGCGCTGGGTCATGCCGTATCCCGAGGAGCAGCTTCTGGACGCACTCGCGCGGCTGCACGCGGCGGGCCGGGCGGGCCTCGGCGAGGGCACCCGGCTCGTGGGTTCCTTCCGCGCACACGGGCTGACCGTGCCGGTCTGGGACCTGCCGAGCGGGGTCACCGCGGAGGACGTGGAGAAGCCGGCGGCCGAGTTCGCCGAGCGGCTCACCGGCGCGCTGGCCTCGGACGCTCCGCTCACTGCGGACGAGCGCCGCGCGCGTGGCGGGCTGACCAACCGACAGGTCACGCTCAGCTGACACACAGGTTCGAAACCCGGGAGCTGCTGACTGGTCGGTCAGCGGCTCCCGTGGCGCGCGGGGTCCCCGGATCCACTCACAACTCCCGCCGGGAGCAAGTGAGTCGGTGTCCGGAAAGCCGATGAAAAACCGAGATCGAATTTGCGAACTGCCGATCTCTTGTTACCGTTCCAGTAGCCCGGTTGCTGGTGCATCCCCCGTCGCCAGCAACCGGGTCTTTCTTTGCGCCGTTCCGTTTACGCAACGCTGCCGGGCGTCAACTGCCCGTGTACGCACCGGAGTTGCTTCCGGAACGCAGCAGCAGCGGCCCCTGACCGCCCCGTCCCGCGAACTCCGCGACCGCCGTGTACGCGCCCGGTTCGCCCTGGGTGCGCTCCCTGGGCGTCTCGCAGGTTCCGGGCTCGTCGCCCGCGCCCACGGCGCAGTGCATCTGCACGGTGCGGCCGCCGGGGCCCATGAGGCTGAGGACGGATTCCAGTCCGCCGCCGGTGACGTTGCGGTAGTAGGTGCGCGCCCAGGTCTGCTCGCCCTGTGTCAGGACACAGGTCTGTGCCTCGATGCCCTCGGGGGAGGTGAGTTCGGGTCCGCAGCGGGCGGCGGTGGCCAGGCCCAGGCCGAGCAGCCACGGCGAGCTGGTGGGGGCGGCGACCTTGTGATCCTCGCGCACCCCGTCAGGTGCGGCGCCTTCCTCGCGTACGGCGGCCTCATCGCGTACAGCCACGTCGTCGCGTACAGCGGTGCGGCGCTCCTCGCCCACCTGTCCCGCGGACGCCACGGCCAGCGGCAGCGCGACCGCGCACACCACGACGCCCGTCAGGGCAAGCAGACGAAGGTTCATGAAAGGGACGATAACGAGCGCGCGCGGACGACTGGTTCCGCGCGCGCCCGACACCCCTACAACTCGGGCGCGCTCACACCCGTACGAGTGAGGGCGTCCACCGCCGCGTCCACCACGGCCTCGACATCGGGCACCCACGGGGAGGCCGAGCCGGGCAGCGGAGCACGCTCCCAGTGGATGGCGCCCCGGCCCGTCTCGGACGGGGGCAGCGCGACATAGCCGCCCTCGCCGTGGAAGCGCAGGGAGCCGGGGACGAAGTCCTTGGCGTACAGCAGTTCGCCCAACTGCTCCATGGAGTACGGCTTGACGAGGATCGCCCAGCGGGTGGGCGAGGCGACCACCGGTCCCAGGCGCATGCCCTGGCGGTCGAGGGCGGCGAGCGCACGGGAGCCCGCGAGCGCCGGCAGGGACACCGCGCAGGGTGCCGTGCCGCCGGTGGCGAGGACGATCGGCGCGGCGGGCCGGTTGCTCCACCACCAGCGCACCATGCGCTCGTCGGTGGTCGCCGCGAGGAGCCCGGGGTCGAAGGGGTGCGCGCCGGGGACCGTGCACTCGGGGTCGGGGCAGCTGCAACGGGCCCGACCCTGTGGGTCCGGTGCCGCGCCCGGGAGTACGGGCCACTGCCATTCCGTCGCGAAGGTCAGGGCCGCGCTGATCAACTCAGGCCCCCCGTCGTTCCGCTTGGACAGGAGCCTGCGTGCCTTTCCGAGGATCTCGCGCATGAGCGCTCGTTCCTTTCCGTTGCACCGCTGGCAACACCGTGGGCCACATCACACCATGTGTCGATCACTGCACTGTGCGTACCTGTTGGCGCATCACACCCCTGTCAGAGACAAGGGGAACCCCTATGGGTCGAGCGTTGGCTGCGTCCACGGCAGCCTGACCCACACTGCGTCTATCAAAAGCATGGGCGTGGCGTGGGGGTGGCGAAGTCTGGCGTTTTGCCGTCCCGCGTGTTTCTCCTCGCCTCCGCCACGGAGGATGGGGCACGGTCGTCGGTGGTTAAGACGCCCGGGTCCGTCACCAGGTTCCGGGTGGATGTCAACCACCCCTGGTCTTCTCCGAGTACGTACCCATCACGACCGCTGTGACGCTCAGTGGAGCAAGGCCAGTCGACCGCAATAACGCGTTACCCGAGTCAGTTTTAAGCCAACTTTGCTTTTCGGCAAGAGGTACACCGGTGGCCCACGGACACCAGGAATCCCGGCAGGACAATGCTGGACATCCCCTCACGAGTGCGTGTACATGTGGAGACACTGCTAGCGGCGCAGAATGACATGGGGGTTTGCGATGCTTTTGAGCAATACGCACCGGTCGGAAAGCCGGACGCCATGAACGCCCCTCACCCTCCGAAAGTGGCCGGAATCGATTCAACGGTTCCCTCGCCCGCACACACTGTCGCGCCCGCGCCCGCCGTCCCGGGCACCTCTCCGGTCCCGCCACCGACCGCTCCGAACGCCCCGGGCGCCCTGCTCCAGGACCGGCTCGCGGGCTGGGTTTCCGACCTCACGACCCTGCACGAACTCACGGAACGGCTGGCCCGGACGGACGGACTGCAGGAAGCCCTGACGGAACTCCTGCGCGCCGGAGCCGCCCTGGTGGGCGCCCGGCGCGGCCTCGTCGTACTGGAGCCGGACGACGGACTCGGCCCCGACACCACGATCGGCCTGGGCCTGGCCCGGGCCGATCTCGGTCACATCGAGACCGTGCCGCGCAGTGCGATGTCGTACGGCAGGATCCTCGACGGACTGCCGGGCGCCGACGGCGAGATCGCCGAGCCGGACCTGTTCGCCGAGGACGGCCTCGACCCCCGGCACCGCGAGGTGGCCGCCCGCCTCGGCTACGCGGCGTGCTACGCGCTGCCGCTCTCCTCCGACGCCGCCGGCCGCCTCGGCGCCGCCGTGTGGCTGTACGACGAGCCCGCCGAACCGGACGAGCGCCGCCGCCACCTCGTCGGCCTGTACGCGCGCCACGCGACCGAATACCTGGCGCGCCTGCTCGAAGTCGAGCGCACGCGCGCGTGCATGGCGACGATGGCGGAGGAGCTGCTGCCGTCCCGGCTCCCCCGCGTCGCCGGTATGCGGCTCGCCGTCCGGCACCGCACCGGCCCGCGCGGCGGCGGCGACTGGTACGACGCCCTGCCGCTGCCCGACGCCGCGCTCGGTCTCGCGGTGGGCTCGGTCACCGGATCCGGCCCGAGCGCGATCGCCGCGATGGGCCGGCTGAGAGCCAGCCTGAGGGCGTACGCCGTGATGGAGGGCGAGGACCCCGTCGCCGTCCTGTCCGACCTGGAGCTGCTGCTGCGGCTCACCGAGCCGGCCCGCTCCGCGACCGCCCTGTTCGCCTACTGCGAGCCCGCGCTGCGCAAGATCACGCTGGCCGGTGCCGGGCACTGCCCGCCGCTGCTGGTCGGGGAGCGGCGCACGGAGTTCGTGGAGACGTCCGTGTCGGCGCCGCTCGGGATGCTCGCCTGCTGGGAGGCGCCCAGCGTGGAGTTGGAGGCCGAGCCGGGAGAGACGGTTCTGCTGTACACCGACGGGCTGCTGCACCGGACCGGCGACCCCACCGACCGTGCCTTCGCGCGGCTGCACTCGGCGGCGGCCGGGGTGCCGAAGGCGCTGCGGCGCGACCCGGACGCGATCGCCGACCACGTCCTGCGCACCGTCCTGCCGGACGGGCTCGACGCGGCGGACTCCGAGGAGGACGTCGTCCTGCTCGCCGCGCACTTCGAGTAGTGCCTCGGGTAGCTCTCGGTAACAGGTCCAACGGCCCTGGGCCCCCTTCCGTACGACCGTACGATGGACGGGGTCCAGTGCCGTATCGAGGAGGATGACCGTGGCCGACGAGCTCAACCCGGAGACCCCGGAAGAGACCGAAGAGCCGATCAAACAGCGGAAGAACGGGCTGTACCCGGGCGTGTCCGACGAGCTGGCCGAGAGCATGAAGTCCGGCTGGGCCGACACGGAGCTGCACGATCTGCAGCCCATTCCCCAGGCCGCCGAGACCGCCGCCCGCCGTGCCGCGCTGTCCGCGCGTTTCCCGGGCGAGCGTCTGGTGATCCCGGCGGGCAACCTGAAGACCCGCTCGAACGACACGGAGTACCCCTTCCGGGCCTCCGTCGAGTACGCGTACCTCACCGGCAACCAGACCGAGGACGGCGTGCTCGTCCTGGAGCCGACCTCCGAGGGTCACAAGGCGACGATCTACCTGCTGCCGCGTTCCGACCGCGAGAACGGCGAGTTCTGGCTGTCCGGGCAGGGCGAGCTGTGGGTCGGCCGCCGGCACTCCCTGGCGGAGTCCGAGGCGCTGTACGGCATCGCCGCCTCCGATGTACGGGAGCTGGCGGACGCGCTGCGCGAGGCGACCGGTCCGGTGCGGGTCGTACGCGGGTTCGACGCCGGCATCGAAGCGGCGCTGACCGACAAGGTCACCGCCGAGCGCGACGAGGAGCTGCGGGTCTTCCTCTCCGAGGCGCGGCTCGTCAAGGACGAGTTCGAGATCGGCGAGCTGCAGAAGGCGGTCGACTCGACCGTGCGCGGCTTCGAGGACGTCGTGAAGGTCCTCGACAAGGCCGAGGCGACCTCCGAGCGGTACATCGAGGGCACGTTCTTCCTCCGCGCGCGGGTCGAGGGCAACGACGTCGGCTACGGCTCCATCTGCGCCGCCGGTCCGCACGCCTGCACGCTGCACTGGGTGCGCAACGACGGGCCCGTGCGCTCCGGGGACCTGCTCCTGCTGGACGCCGGTGTCGAGACGCACACGCTGTACACCGCCGACGTCACGCGCACGCTGCCGATCAACGGCACGTACACCGAGATCCAGAAGAAGGTCTACGACGCCGTCTACGAGGCCCAGGAGGCCGGTATCGCGGCGGTGCAGCCCGGTGGCAAGTACCGCGACTTCCACGACGCCGCGCAGCACGTGCTGGCCGAGAAGCTCGTCGAGTGGGGCCTGGTCGAGGGGCCCGTCGAGCGGGTGCTGGAGCTCGGGTTGCAGCGGCGGTGGACGCTGCACGGGACCGGGCACATGCTCGGCATGGACGTCCATGACTGCGCCGCGGCGCGGACCGAGACGTATGTCGAGGGCACGCTGGAGCCGGGGATGGTGCTGACGGTCGAGCCCGGTCTGTACTTCCAGGCCGACGATCTGACGGTGCCGGAGGAATACCGGGGTATCGGTGTGCGGATCGAGGACGACATCCTCGTGACGGAGGACGGGAACCGGAATCTCTCGGCGGGGCTTCCTCGGCGGTCGGATGAGGTCGAGTCCTGGATGGCTTCGCTCAAGGGCTGACGCCTGGATCGATGGCCGGGTACCAGTGGGGTACCCGGCCTTTCGTTGCGGTCTGCGGGGTTGTGGGGGCTTGTCGCGCGGTTCCCCGCGCCCCTTGGGGGGTTGATGTGGACCTGCATATCGAGCTCGGGTCTGTTGAGGGGCGGCGGGCCGGGCTTGAGCGTGCCTTGCGGGATGCCGTACGTGACGGGCGGCTGGCTCCCGGGGCTCGGTTGCCTGCCACGCGGCGGCTGGCCGCCGAACTCGGCGTCTCGCGCGGGACCGTGAAATCGGCGTACGACCAACTCGTCGCCGAGGGGTATCTCACCGCCCGGCAGGGTTCGGGCACCCAGGTCGCCTCCTTGCCGTCCGTGGACGAGGAGAACCCGGAAGCCGCCCCACACACGCGTGCACCCCGTTTCGATCTGCGGCCCGGCAGTCCGGACGTCGGGACGTTCCCGGCGGCGGCCTGGCTGCGGGCGCTGCGGCGGGCGATCGCGACGGCGCCCTCACTGGCGTACGACTACGGCGATCCGCGCGGGCGCGTCGAGCTGCGGACCGCGCTGTCCGGGTACCTGGGGCGTGCGCGAGGGGTCATCGCGCCCCCTGAGCGGATCGTGATCACGTCCGGGTATGTGCAGGGGCTCGCGCTCCTCACGCGTGTGCTCGACGGTGGCGAGATCGCCATGGAGGACCCGGGGCTGCCCTTCCACCGGGAGGTCGTACGGCGCGGCGGCGGGAGCGTGGTGCCCGTGCCGGTCGACGAAAGGGGCGCCCGTGCCGACGGGCTGGGGGACTGCGGAGCCGTCGTGCTCACGCCCGCGCATCAGTACCCGACCGGGGTGACGTTGCATCCCGCACGGCGGCGGGCGTTCAGCGACTGGGCACGCGCGCGTGGCGGGCTGCTCGTCGAGGACGACTACGACGGGGAGTTCCGCTACGACCGGCAGCCCGTCGGTGCGCTGCAGGGGATGGCGCCGGGGCATGTCGTGTATCTCGGCACCGCCTCCAAGACGCTGGGGCCCGCGCTGCGGCTCGGGTGGATGGTGCTGCCGCCGCACCTGGTCGACGCGGTCGCCGACGCCAAGCTGCACAGCGATCACCACACCGAGTCCATCGGGCAGTTGGCGCTCGCCGAGCTCATCGGCAGTCATGCGTACGACCGTCATGTGCGCGCCTGCCGGCTGCGGTACCGGCGGCGCCGGGACCAGTTGCTGCACCGGCTCGGGGAGCGGCGGCCGGTGCGGGGGATCGCGGCCGGGCTGCACGCGCTGGTGGAGGTCGCCGACGAGAAGGAGGCCCTGGCGCGGGCGGAGGCGGCGGGTCTCGCCGTCGGGCGCCTTGGGGACCACTGGCACACGCCGGACGCCGAGGGGCGGCCTCAGGGGCTCGTGGTGGGGTACGGGACGCCGCGGGAGCGTGTGTATCCGGAGGCGCTGGAGGCGCTGGGGACCGTGTTGGACGGATTGGGCCAGTAAAGGGGGCGACTATTGGGTCTGTAGTGGGGTCCAGTTCCCTTCTACCGTCGTAGACATGACGAACTCCCTCGTCCCGCCCGCGGGGCCGCGACGCGTCCTGGCCCTGGCCCAGTTGACCAATGCCGTCGGTGACGGCGCCTACCTCGTGACCTCCGCGTTATACTTCACCCACGTCGTCGGGCTCTCACCCGCGCGCGTGGGGCTCGGACTGACCGTCGGGTGGGCGGTCGGGTCGGTGGCGGGGGTGCCGCTGGGGCGGCTCGCGGACCGGCGCGGGGCACGCGGTACGGCGGTGCTGCTGGCGCTGGCGGCGGGGCTCGCGGTGGCGTCGTTCCTGTTCGTCCGGGGGTTCCTGCCGTTCGTCGCGATCGCGTGCGCGTACGCCGCCGCGCAGTCGGGGCTGGCCGCGGCCCGGCAGACACTGCTGGCGGGGCTGGTGCCCGCCGGGGAGCGGACCGGGGCGCTGGCGTATCTCCAGTCGGCGTTCAACGCCGGGCTGGCGGTGGGTGCGGGGCTGGGCGGGCTGGCGATCCAGGCCGGGACGCGGGAGGCGTATCTGGCGGTGTTCGCGATGGACGCGGTGACGTTCGCGGCGTGTGCGGGGGTGCTGATGCGGCTGGCGTCGGTGGCGCCGGTACCCGTGCGGAAACGTCACGGCCTCGGTGTCGTACGGGATCGCCGCTATGTCGCCGTCACGGCCCTCAACACCGTCCTGCTGCTGCGGATGCCGCTGCTCAGCCTCGGGCTGCCGCTGTGGATCGCCGAGCGGACGCAGGCGCCGGCATGGCTGGTGTCCGCGCTGTTCGTGCTCAACACCGGGGCCGTGATGGTCTTCCAGGTGCGGATGGCGCGCGGTGTCACGGGGATCGGGTCGGCGGTCGGCGCGGTACGGCGGTCGGGGTGGGTCATGCTCGCGGCGTGCGCGGTGTTCGCGCTGTCGGCCGGTGCGTCGCCGTGGGTCGCCGCCGGGGTCCTGGTGGCCGGAGCGGTCCTCCAGGTCCTCGCGGAGATGGGGCAGTCGGCCGGTTCGTGGCAGCTGTCCTTCGATCTGGCCCCGGCCGACCGGGTGGGTGAGTACCAGGGGTTCTTCGGAACGGGCGTGACCGTGGCGCGGACGCTCGGTCCGCTCGTGGTGACCACGCTGCTGATCGGCTGGGGGACGGCGGGCTGGCTCCTGCTGGGAGGGGTGACACTGCTGGCGTCGTACGCCATGGGGCCGGCGGCGCGCCGGGTCACCGCCTCCCCGCGGGAGGTCAGGCAGCGGCCCGTGCTCGTGAACTGACTGTCGCCGGAAGCGAGTCCAGGAACAGGGCCCCCGCGAGCAGCCCCGCGCTGCCACGGGGGCTCCACGCGCGCGCGTGAAGGTCCGCGTCGAAGGCGACCAGTGCCGCGGCACCGGCCTCGGTGGACGTGCCGCCGGCCTCCAGGACGCCGCGGGCGCCCGCCTGGACGTGGCGCAGGCCGAGGGGGCCCGCGGCGTACAGGAGTTCGGTGTCCTGGAGGGTGGACATCACGGTGAGCAGGGCGTCGAGCCGGGCCTCGCCCTCGGTGGCGCCGGCCGCGCGCGCGGCCGCCAGGGCGTCCAACGCCCGCCGTACGTGCGGGAATCCGGCCCGGGCCTCGCCCCGCGCCCCGGCTGCGCCGTACTTCGCCGACACCGACGAGCCGTGGGAGGGCTTGCGCGGGGCACGCTTGTCGGTGTGCCGGGCGATGCCCTTGGCGGTCGCGGTGATGTCCGTGGCCACGGCTCGGGGGTCCAGGGCGGCCGCGGCGACCAGCAGGCCGAGGGCCCACGTGGCGCCGCGGTGGCCGCCGCCCGCGAGGCCCACCGAGTGCTCGGTGCAGCGGCCGATCGCGCCGAGTTCCGTACGGAGTCCGGGCGTGGGTTCGCCGGTGCGGCGGGCGGCGGCGGCCATCGCCGCGAGGCCGGGCACGAGTGCCTTGGCCGACCAGCGCAGGGAGCAGTGGTCCCGGCGGGTGACACGGGCGTCGAGGTCACGCGGATCGGGCAGGCCCGGCTTGGGAGCCAGGGCCAGCTGCCCGGTCAGCGCGGTCACGGCGGCCTGCGCCAGCGCTTCGTCCTCGCGGCTGCTCATGGCCGAACCTTACGAGGAGGCCGAGGCCGACGGGGAGGCGCTGCCGGTCGGGGCCTCACTCGGCGGAGTGCCCGTCGGCGCGTCGCTCGGCGGGGTGCCGCCGCCACCGCCTCCGCCTCCGCCCGCGCCGGTGCTCTCGGCGTCGGGGTCGATCCCGAGGGTCAGGAAGCCCTTGTAGCCCTTGGAGGGGTCCTTCTTGTGGACGGCCTCGAGGGTGAGCAGGCCGCCGGCGGCGCCGCTGCCGTCGTACACCATGTCGTTGTCGAGGGTGGTGTAGCTGCCGGAGTGCCGGGAGTAGGGCTCCAGCGTGAAGATCTCTTCGGCGACGGTGTCGTCGAAGAAGAACTGGCCGGTGTGGTTGACCTTGCCGCCCTCGTAGGTGCCGTCCTCCTTCTCGCCGCCGGTGTGGACCTTGACGTGGATGTGGCAGGTGCGCGGGGTGTACCAACCGGGGAAGATCGTCTCGAACTTGACGACCCCGTTGCCGTTGGCGATCTGGTAACCGCGCAGGTAGGTCTGGTCGTCGGCGGTCGAGCCGTCCTCGCTCTCGGCGGGGGCGGAGCCGCCGGGGTTGGCGGTGGTGTAGCCGGAGTAGTAGCCCCAGGCGTCGCAGTGCCAGATCTCCACGGCCGCGCCGGGGACCGGGGTGCAGCCGTCGGTGGCGTCGACGACGGTGAGGCGCAGGGTCAGCGGGACGCCGCTCTTGCCCTCGGTGATGTCTTTTCTGACCAGGGCGCCGTCGAGGTAGTACGGCCCCTCGGTGACGCTCGTCATGAGCGTCATGCACTCGCTGCCGGCGGCGGACGCCGAGGCCGTCGCGGCAGCGGTGGTGGCGTCGTCGGCGAAGGCCGACTGGTAACCGGCGACGGCGAGGCCGCCCGCGGCGACCGTGCCGCCCGTCACGGCGATGGCTCGGCGCCTGGTGATCGTCTTGTCCCTGTGGTTTCCCGTCATGATCGGGAAGGTAGGGACGGTGTCCGTCAGGGAGGTGGGGAGACGCTGAGAGCCGCCTGTGAATGCTGAGGAAGCTGAAATTCCGCGTCTTCGCGCGTGGAGAAGTCCCCGGGCGGCGGGCGCTACACCGCCATGAGCGGAGCGTCCTTCTTCCACTTGAGGATCTTGTCGAAGCTGACCACCGCACCGCCCCGGCCCGGCTTGTTGCCGATGTGGACGTGGTCGGCGAGCTCCTGGATCAGACACAGCCCGCGGCCGTGCTCGGCCTCGCTGGAGGCACGCCGGACCACCGGGGCGGGGCGCCCGAAGCCCGGACCCGAGTCCGCGACCTCGATACGACACTTCTCGCCGTCCAGATATGCGGTGACCCGGTACGCCTCCGAGGTACCGCCCTGCTCGGTGTCCCCGCCGTGCTCGACGGCGTTCGCGCAGGCCTCGCTGAGGGCAACGGAGAGGTCGTAGGAGATATCGGGGTCCACCCCCGCGGTCTCCATCGTGCCGAGCAGCAGCCGTCGCGCGAGCGGAACGCTCGCGGCTTCGCGGCGCAGATGGAGTGACCACCAGATGCTCATGCTCCAGCCTCCCGGCCGCGGCTCGACATACCGTTACCTATTGCCGCCAGTGGCCAGGTGTAAGCACACAGTTGACGTGACGCCGCCCATATGGGCGATGCGTACCGGGCGGCGCATGGGGTATGTGGGGGCGGTTCATATCAGAGGGTGATCTTCCGGTCGTACCACCCGTACGTCACTTTGTGGGCCTGCCGTATGGCCGCCGTAAGCCCAGTGCGATGATGAGCCCGCCATGTCTGCCCCCCACCAGCGCACCGGAGACGGTCTCCGGCTCCCGCGGGCCGCGGTGTTCGCCGCGGTCTGCGTCGTGCTGGCCGCCGCCGGGCACACCATGGCCGCCTGCGCCGCCGTTCCGCTGTGGACGCTGGGCGCGGGATTCCTCGGGGTCCTCGCGGTCGCGGCACCGCTCGCCGGGCGGGTGCGCTCGCTGGCCGGGACCGCGGCGCTGCTGGCGGTCGGACAGACCGTGCTGCACACGCTGTTCGGGCTGGGACAGCACGGTACGACGACCCAGCCGATGCCCCCGATGTCGTCGGACGCCACTGTGGTGGAGCAGGCCGCGCGGCTGGTCTGCGGGACCACCGCGGCGGCGATCAGCCCCACCCAGGCGGTCCGGATCCTCACCGAGGCGCGCCTCTACCCGGGCACGCACGCGCACGGCTCGATGGACACCATGTCCACCGCCGACGCCTCCACCTCGCTGATGCCCTCGCTGCCGATGCTGCTCGGTCACCTCCTCGCGGCCCTGGCCGCCGGCTGGCTGCTGCGCCACGGCGACCTGGCGCTGCTGCGGCTGGCCGAACTGTCGGCGCACGGGGTCGCTCAGGGGGCACTCGTACGGTCCCTGCGCGCAGCGCTCGCTCTGGTGCGTGCCCTGCGGGCCGGGCTGCCGGGTGCGCCGGAGGCCGGTCCACGGCTGCCGCGCACCGATCTGCTCGCGCCCCCCGCGCCTCGTACGACCGCACTCCGGCACGCGGTGATCCGGCGCGGTCCGCCCGCCGCCGACGGTCTCGTCCTCGCCGCCTGACACGACGCGAGCACCCCTTCCTGGGTTGGGGGCCGCCGTCGTGCGGCCACACGCGCGTGCCCTGTTCCGAGTGATCGGGCACCTCTGCGCGCGCGTATCCCTCTTCAACTCCGGAATCACACGCGAAGTGGAGTGCTCTCTTTCATGAAGGTTTCTCGTCTCGCCGCCGTCGGCGCCCTCGCCGCCTCTGCCGTCGTCGTCCTGTCCTCCCCCGCGTTCGCGCACGTCAGCGTGCAGCCCGAGGGCACCGCCGCGAAGGGCGGTTACGCGGTCGTCGACTTCAAGGTGCCCAACGAGCGCGACAACGCCTCGACGACCAAGCTCGAGGTCACCTTCCCGACCGACCACCCGCTGGCCTCCGCCATGCCCGAGCCGGTGAACGGCTGGGACATCAAGGTCACCAAGTCCAAGCTGTCCAAGCCCATCGAGCTGCACGGCAAGAAGATCTCCGAGGCCGTCTCCAAGATCACCTGGACCGCCGACGGCAAGGGCATCCAGCCGGGCTTCTTCGAAAAGTTCCCGGTCTCCGTGGGCACGCTGCCCGAGGACGCCGACGAACTCGTCTTCAAGGCGATCCAGACGTACTCCAACAAGGAGGTCGTCCGCTGGATCGAGATCGAGCAGGAGGGCCAGGAGGAGCCCGAGAACCCGGCCCCGGTGCTGGCACTCTCGGCCGCCTCCGAGGACGGCCACCACGGCGCGTCGGCGACCGAGAAGGCCTCCGACTCCGACGACACCGAGAACGCCGCCGCCGAGACGGCCGCCCCCGCCGACAGCAGTGACACCACCGCGCGCGTGCTCGGCGTGGTCGGCATCGCCGTCGGCGCGCTCGGGGTCGGGTACGGCGTGCTCGCCGGCCGTCGGCGCACCACCGACGCCTGAGGTCCACCCTTCCGCGCGGCGCACCGGGGTCGTGCGACCTGTCCGCACGATCCCGGTGCACCCCGGGCCCTTCACATCTGGGACATTTTGATATGCGCAAGAAGACGTTCGCCGCGGCCGCCCTGCTCGCCGCCGCATCCCTGACGCTGACCGCCTGCGGCAGCAGTGCCGACAGCGACTCGCCCGTCTCGGTGGTCTCCGAGGAGGCGGGTTCCGACAAGGCCGCCACCGTCCTCGACAAGCCGTTCGAGAAGCCGGACCTCGTCCTCACCGACACCCAGGGCGAGAAGTACGACCTCCGCGAGCAGACCAAGGGCCGGCCGACGCTGATCTACTTCGGCTACACCCACTGCCCCGACGTCTGCCCGCTGACGATGAACAACATCGCCGTCGCCAAGAAGCAGCTGACCAAGGCACAGCAGGACGAGCTGCGGATCGTGTTCGTCACCACCGACCCCGACCGGGACACCCCGAAGGCGCTCGGCAAGTGGCTCAAGGGCATCGACTCCCAGGTCGTCGGTCTCACCGGCGACTTCGCCACCATCCAGGCCGGCGCCCGCACCCTCGGCATCTCCATCGAGCCGCCGCACAAGGACAAGAACGGCAAGATCGTCTCGACGCACGGCACTCAGGTCGTCGCGTTCTCGCCGAAGACCGACGGCGGGTACGTCCTCTACGGCGAGGACGCCACCGTCGACGACTACACCAAGGACCTCCCCGAGCTCATCAAGGGAGAGAACCCGTGAGCCGGTTCCCGCTCCTCGCGGCCGCCGCGGCCGGCGCCCTGGTGCTGACCGGCTGCTCCGACTCCGGCTCCTCCGACGACGCACAGGCCGAACTGTCCGTCAGCGCCCCCTACATGCCCCAGCCGGTCTCCGACTCCATGGCGGCGGGTTTCCTCACGATCACCAACCAGGGCGGCGCGAAGGACGACCTGACCTCGGTCACCAGCGATGTCGGCGAGGTCACCGTGCACAAGACCGTCGACTCCGCCATGGCGGAGGTCAAGAGCCTCGACGTGCCCGCACACGGTCAACTCGTGTTCAAGAGCGGCGGCAACCATCTGATGTTCGAGAACCTGAAGCGGAAGCCGAAGCAGGGCGAGACGGTCTCCGTGGAACTGCACTTCGCGAAGTCCGGCCCGGTCACCGTCGAGATGCCGGTGAAGTCCGCGACGTACAGCCCCAAGACCGGGCACTGAGGGAGGGACCACCTTGACGCAGACCATCGCCCCCCGCGTCCGGATCCTGGTGCTGCTGCTTCTCGCGGCCACCGGACTGCTTCTCGCCGGTGCCGGACCGGCCTCCGCGCACGCCGCGCTGACCGGCAGCGACCCCCAGCAGGGGGTGGTGGTCGACAAGGCCCCGACCCAGGTCTCGCTCACCTTCTCCGAGAAGGTCGCGATGTCCGACGACTCCCTGCGGGTCCTCGACCCCAAGGGCAAGCGCGTCGACACCGGCAAGCCGTCCGACGTCAGCGGCACGACCTACGCCGTCCAGCTGCACAGCGGACTGCCCGACGGCACCTACACCGTCACCTACCAGGTCGTCTCCGAGGACAGCCATCCCGTCGCCGGGGCCTACACCTTCTCCGTCGGCGCCCCCTCGAAGACCACCGTCTCGGCCTCCGGCCCGACCGCCGGCGGCGGAGTCGTCGGCTGGCTCTACGGCTTCGGACGTTACGTCTCCTACGCCGGGTTCATCGTCATGGTCGGCGGCGCCGCCTTCGTGCTGGCCTGCTGGCAGCGCGGTTCCGGCGTACGGCCCCTGCAGCGGCTCGTCGTCTCCGGGTGGCTCGCGCTCACCTCGGCCACCCTCCTGCTGCTGCTCCTGCGCGGCTCGTACACCGGCAGCGGCAAGCTCGGCGACGTGTTCGACCTGAGCCTGCTCGGACAGGTCCTCCAGACCAAGACCGGCGCGTCGATGGTCTCCCGGCTGCTGCTGCTCGCCGCGGCGGCACTGTTCATCGCCGTGCTCTTCGGGGCGTACGACAAACGCGAGGACCAGGAGAAGCGGGACCTCACCTTCGGGCTCTCCATCGGCGGCACCGTCGTGGCCGCCGGGCTCGCGGCGAGCTGGGCGATGGCCGAGCACGCCTCGACCGGGCTCCAGACCGGCATCGCGATGCCCGTCGACGTGGTGCATCTGCTGGCGGTCGCGGCCTGGCTCGGCGGGCTGACCGCGCTCCTGGTGACGCTGTACCGGGCCGACACCCCCATCGAGCGCTCCGCCGTTCGCCGCTTCTCCCGTCTCGCCTTCAGCAGCGTGGTGACCCTCGTGGCCACCGGCATCTACCAGTCGTGGCGCCAGCTCGGTTCCTGGTCGGCCTTCACCGACACGACCTACGGACAGCTGCTCCTCGTCAAGATCGGGCTCGTGACGCTGCTGGTGGGCATCGCGTGGATCTCCCGGCGATGGACCTCGCGGCTGGGGGACAGCGCGGTGACGGCCTCGGTGGAGGTTCCGGAACAGGAGGACGCTCCGGAGCGGGAGAAGGAGCACGTCAGTGCCCATGCCCAGGGCGGCGACTCCCAGCGGGCCGCCCAGCTCGCCCGGCAGCGGGCCGCCGTCGACGCGGCGCGGCAGCGGCGGCAGCGGGACGCCGACCCGGATCGGTTCGGGCTGCGCCGCTCGGTGCTCGCCGAGGCGAGCGTCGCCGTCGTGCTGCTCGCCATCACCACCGTGCTGACCCAGACCGAGCCCGGCCGCACCGAGGAGGACGCCAAGGCGGCCACGTCGTCGTCCTCTTCCTCCTCCACCTCGTCCTCGGGCGCGCTGACGCTCGACATGCCGTTCGACACCGGCGGCGAGGACGGCAAGGGCCTCGTGCGGATCGATCTCGACCCCGCGCGCGTGGGCGCCAACGAGATGCACGTCTACGTGGAGCGGCCCAATGGGCGCGGCTTCGACGTACCCGAGGTGAAGGTCTCCTTCACCCTCGAGTCCAAGGGCATCGGGCCGCTGCCCGTCGTCCCCGACCACATCACCACCGGACACTGGTCGGCGAACGGCATCCAGCTCCCCATGGCGGGCGATTGGCAGATCGCGGTGACCGTGCGGACCTCCGACATCGACCAGACCACCGTCTCGAAGAACGCGCAGATCGGCTGAACCACCATGGCTGACCAGTCCATTCCGGAGGTCCGTACTCCCGAGAAGGCACTTGATGACGGCGCTTTGCCAAACGCCGTCATCAAGGAGGGCGTTTCGCGGCGCCGGCTGCTCGGGACCGCGGGTGCCACCGGGCTCGTGCTCGGCGCGGCCGGCGGGGCCGTCGGGTATGCCGCCCGGCCCTCCGAGGCCACGCCGCTCGCCTCGGTCGGCGCCGACGAGGCGATGTTTCACGGGAAACATCAGCCCGGCATCCTCCAGGGCCTCCAGGCCTGCGGCCACCTCGTCGCCTTCGACCTGACGGCGGGCGCCGGCCGCAAGGGCGCGGCCGCGTTGCTGCGCCGCTGGTCGCAGACGGCCCGGCGGCTGATGGCGGGCGAAGGGACGGCCTCGGGCGACACGGATGTCGCGCGGGACGCCGGTCCGTCGGCGCTGACGATCACCTTCGGGTTCGGGCACAGCTTCTTCGCCAGGACCGGCCTCGAGAAGCAGCGCCCGGTCGCTCTGGACCCGTTGCCCGACTTCTCCTCCGATCAGCTCGACAAGGCACGCAGCAACGGCGATCTGTGGGTGCAGATCGGCGCCAATGACGCGCTGGTCGCCTTCCATGCCCTGCGCGCGATCCAGAAGGACGCGGGGAGCGCGGCCCGCGTCCGGTGGCAGATGAACGGGTTCAACCGGTCGCCGGGTGCCACCGCCCACCCCATGACGGCCCGGAACCTCATGGGCCAGATCGACGGCACCCGCAATCCGAAGCCGAGCGAGTCCGACTTCGACCGGCGGATCTTCGTACCGTCGTCCGGTTCGCACGACCCGTCCTGGATGGCGAACGGCTCCTACGCCGTCGTACGCCGTATCCGCATGCTCCTCGACGACTGGGAGAACCTCTCGGTCTCCGAGCAGGAGAACGTCATCGGGCGCCGCAAGGCGAACGGGGCGGCGCTCTCCGGGGGCTCCGAGACGACCGAGATGGACCTGGAGAAGACGGACGCCCAGGGCGATCTGGTCGTGCCGATCAACGCCCACGCGCGCATCACCCGGCCCGACCAGAACGGCGGGGCGGCCATGCTGCGGCGCCCGTTCTCGTACCACGACGGCATCGGCACGGACGGGGTGCCGGACGCGGGGCTGCTCTTCGTGTGCTGGCAGGCCGACCCGCTGCGCGGCTTCGTCACCGTGCAGCGCAAGCTCGACCGCGGGGACGCCCTGTCGAAGTACATCCGGCACGAGTCGAGCGGGCTGTTCGCGGTGCCGGGCGGGGCGGCGGAAGGGGAGTACGTGGGGCAGCGGCTGCTGGAGGGGTGAGCGGGCGGGGTGGTCGTGCGGTCCGGGGAGGGTCACGCGAACGCCCGGGGCGGCTTCCGGTCACGCCGGTTCACTCAGCGGAGGGGCTGTCGTGAGACGTGTGCGCCAGGCTGCGCAAGGGCCATTAGGGTGAGGTCATGCCAGCGAGCTATGCGTATCTCGGTCCTGAAGGCACCTTCACCGAAGTCGCCCTGCGCACGCTTCCGGAGACGGCCACGCGGGAGCTGATCCCGTATGTGTCCGTGCAGTCCGCGCTGGACGCGGTGCGCGCGGGCGAGGCCGAGGCCGCGTTCGTGCCGATCGAGAACTCCGTCGAGGGCGGCATCACCACCACCCTCGACGAGCTGGTCGCGGGCGCCCCGCTGATGATCTACCGCGAGGTGCTGCTGTCGATCACCTTCGCGCTGCTGGTCAGGCCCGGCACCGAGCTGTCGGGGATCAAGACGGTCTCCGCGCATCCGGCCGCCCAGCCGCAGGTCCGCAACTGGCTGAAGAAAAACCTCCCGGACGCCCTGTGGGAGTCCGCCGCCTCCAACGCGGACGCCGCGCGCCTGGTCCAGGAGGGCCAGTACGACGCCGCCTTCGCGGGCGAGTTCGCGGCTGCCCGGTACGGCCTGGAGGCGCTGGAGACCGGCATCCACGACGCGGAGAACGCCCAGACGCGGTTCGTGCTGGTCGGCAGGCCCGCCCGGCCCGCCGCGCCGACCGGTGCCGACAAGACGTCCGTGGTGCTGTGGCAGCGCGACGACCACCCCGGTGGTCTGCGCGACCTGCTGGGCGAGTTCGCCACCCGTGGCATCAACCTGACGGTCCTGCAGTCCCGGCCCACCGGTGCCGGCATCGGCAACTACTGCTTCTGCATCGACGCCGAGGGGCACATCTCCGACCGCCGGGTCTCCGAGGCCCTGATGGGGCTCAAGCGGATCTGCCTCGATGTGCGGTACCTCGGTTCGTACCCCCGTGCGGACATGACCACGGCCGACGTGCAGGCGCCGTTGCGCGGGACGTCGGACGAGGAGTTCGTGGCGGCGGCGGACTGGGTGGCGCGCTGCCTGGACGGGCGTTTCTAGCAGGCGTCCAGCAGGAGTACGCGGGGTTTCCGGCCGTTCCTACCTGCATATTTTCGTTATCCACAGGCGTTATCCACAGGCTGCCGTCTCGACCTGGGGACAAGTCGACACGGAAGCGCCACTCAGTCGACAAATCTCCCTACAGCCCGCAACTTCGTCCACAGCTCTGCAGGTCACCCTTCGTCCACCCGTTTCCATCGATCAATCCTTTGGAGCGACCCATTTCCACCCGAAAGTGGGCCTGAACAGGGTTTGGATCGGGAATTCTCAGCCCGGCAAGGCCGATTCGGAATGATCACTTCCGAAGTCCACAGATCTTTCGCACACCCTGTGGATAACTTTCCGGGGGTGTGGATTCCTGTGGACAGAGGAGCCTCCAAGTCCCGTCCCCCGCAAGGGAATCGAGTCAACCAGCCGCCTCTCGCCTGCCCCGTTCCAGGGAGTGGGACGCCTTTTATTGACACGGTACGCAATTCCCCCATAACGGTATGTAAGGCGTAGTTCGGAATAGCGAGTCGTGGGCTCTCACCAGGCACCGGTAGCCTTGGCCGCGTGATTGACCTTCGCCTGCTCCGTGAGGACCCCGACCGAGTGCGCGCGTCCCAGCGCGCCCGTGGAGAGGACGTCGCGCTCGTCGACGCCCTCCTGTCTGCCGACGAGCGGCGCAGGTCGTCCGGCGTCCGCTTCGACGAGCTGCGTTCCGAGCAGAAGAACCTCGGCAAGCTCATCCCCAAGGCCTCCGGCGACGAGAAGGCCGAGCTCCTGAAGAAGGCGGGCCAGCTGGCCGCCGACGTCAAGGCGGCCGACGCCGAGCAGCACGAGGCCGACGAGGAGACCAAGCGCCTCGCCCTCCAGCTCGGCAACCTCGTCCACCCGGACGTCCCCGTCGGCGGCGAGGAGGACTTCGTCGTCCTCGAGACGCACGGCACCATCCGGGACTTCGGCGCCGAGGGCTTCGAGCCCAAGGACCACCTGGAGCTCGGCGAGTCGCTGGGCGCCATCGACGTCGAGCGCGGCGCGAAGGTCTCCGGCTCGCGCTTCTACTACCTGACGGGTGTCGGCGCGCTCCTGGAGCTCGCCCTCGTCAACGCGGCGATCGCCCAGGCCACCGAGGCCGGCTTCATCCCGATGCTCACCCCCGCGCTGGTCCGACCGCGCGCCATGGAGGGCACCGGCTTCCTCGGCCAGGCCGCGGAGAACGTGTACCACCTGGAGAAGGACGACTACTACCTGGTCGGCACCTCCGAGGTCCCGCTCGCCGCGTACCACATGGACGAGATCCTCGACGCCGACAAGCTGCCGCTGCGCTACGCCGGCTTCTCGCCGTGCTTCCGCCGCGAGGCCGGCACCTACGGCAAGGACACGCGGGGCATCTTCCGCGTGCACCAGTTCGACAAGGTCGAGATGTTCTCGTACGTCGCCCCCGAGGACGCCGAGAACGAGCACCAGCGGCTCCTGGACTGGGAGAAGCAGTGGCTGACCGGCCTCGAGCTGCCCTTCCAGGTCATCGACGTGGCCTCGGGCGACCTCGGTGCGTCGGCGTCCCGCAAGTTCGACTGCGAGGCGTGGATCCCGACCCAGGGCAAGTACCGCGAGCTGACCTCGGCGTCCAACTGCGACAGCTTCCAGGCCCGCCGTCTGTCGGTGCGCCAGCGTGACGGCAAGAAGGTGCAGCCGCTCGCGACGCTCAACGGCACGCTGTGCGCCGTACCGCGCACGATCGTGGCGCTCCTGGAGAACCACCAGCAGGCCGACGGCTCCGTGTACGTGCCGCCGGTGCTGCGTCCGTACCTGGGCGGGCGTGAGGTGCTGGAGCCCGTTGCCAAGTGAGTACGGCCGCTGAGTTTCCCTTCAAGCTGATCGCGACCGACCTCGACGGAACGCTCCTGCGCTCCGACGAGTCGGTCTCTCAGCGCACGCGTGCTGCCCTCGCGGCGGCGACCGAGGCCGGTGCGGCGCACATCGTCGTCACCGGCCGCGCGGTGCCGTGGACGCGGCACATCCTCGACGACCTCGGCTACGAGGGGCTCGCGGTCTGCGGGCAGGGTGGGCAGGTGTACCACGCCGGGGAGCATCGGCTGCTGACGTCGGTGACGCTCGACCGGCAGCTGGCGGGGGTCGCGCTGGCCAAGATCGAGGCGGAGGTCGGGCCGCTGTACCTCGCGGCGAGCCGGGACGGTCTCGACGGTGCCGTGCTGGTGGGGCAGGGATATGCGCTCACCGGGGACCTGCCTGCGACGCCGTTCACGGATGCGGCCGATCTATGGTCCGCGCCGCTGAACAAGATCTACATCCAGCATCCGGAGCTGTCGGACGACGAGCTGGCGGAGGCGTCCCGGCGGGCCGCGGGTGGGTTCGTGAACGTCGCGATGGCCGGTGCGGGAATTGTTGAGCTGCTGCCGTTGGGGTTGTCGAAGGCGACGGGGTTGTCGCTGGCTGCCCGTCGGCTCGGTCTGAAGGCCGCGGACACGATCGCCTTCGGCGATATGCCGAACGATGTGCCCATGTTCGGGTGGGCGGCTCGGGGTGTGGCCATGGGCAACGCGCACGAGGAGCTCAAGGCGGTGGCCGACGAGGTCACCGCGTCCAACGAGGACGACGGGATCGCCGTGGTCCTGGAGCGTCTGCTGGGTTGAGGCTGTGGTGAACTGCGGGCCGTCTCCGGCTGGTCGCGCAGTTCCCCGCGCCCCTGGGTTGGTGCACTCGTCCCTGGGTTCAAGTCCCGCTCAGTCTCGGTGACAGTGTCTTGCGGAGGATGCACGGATCGAACGTGCGCGGGGTTTCCCCCGACCGCGGCTTAGCAAGCCGGTGCCTTTCCACTCGGCCAATCCTCCGGGTGGGCGGCCCACGCGAGAGCGACATCGCGTGCTCGAAGCGGCCGCCCCGGGCAGCTCCCCTGCGAGCGGGTCCGACGGTGGCGTAACTACACCGGAACCCGCCGCGGACTGCCCTGAAGGGAGCTGGACGTACTGTCGTGCATGGACATCGCCCAACTCCTCTCCCAGAACGTGGCGCCGGAGTCACTGTCCGGCGTGGACACAACCATCGTGCCCGTACGCCGAGTTGGACGCCACTGATTAAAGGCGGCCGGTTGTTCGCCTACCGCCGCCACCACTTGCGGCGCGCCTTGCTGAAGAACCAGCCCGCGGGCGGCTCGTCGGAACGCCACGGCTGCGGCTCGGGCTTCTCGCCGCGCCAGCGGGCGGCGAGCATCCGGGCCCGGGCGGACGGCTCGGAGGACTCCGCCGAGCGTATGAAGTCCTCGTCCAGGACGAGGCCGTCCCAGGTGTCGTCCCCGGATCGTGCCCGCCCGTCGTAGTGCGCGTCCGCCATCCCCGTTCCTCCTCGCGGTGCATCCCCTTGTGCCCAGTCTGCCCGGGCAGTGGTGAAGTCCCTGTCAATAAGCCCGGCGTCTACTCCTCGCCCGCCAGCGTCAGAGTCCGCAGCTTCTGTCCCGCGTACCAGGTGGCGAGCACGGTCACCGCGACCAGCAGCACCGTGGCCGTCGTCAGCCCCACGTCCGAGGTGACCAGGTCCCCGCCGGCGACCTTCTGAGCCACCGCCAGCGACCACTGCTGGACGCTGAGCGTGCGCGCCCCGGCGACCAGGGAGCCGAACAGTGCCTCCCAGACAAGGGCGTAGACGAGGCCGAAGACCACCGCGTGCCGGGACACCGTGCCGAGCAGCAGGAACAGCGCGGCGTAGGCGATGGAGGAGACCAGCGCGGCCACCGTGTAGGCGACGGCGACCTGCTGGCCGTTGCCGTTGAGGATGAAGCCCGCGATCAGGGTCGGCAGCGCCGAGAACACCATGGTCACGGCGACCGCGACGATCAGCTTGGTGAAGATGATCGTCGGCCGTTTGATCGGCTTGGACAGCAGATACACCACCGAGCCGTCGTCGATCTCCGGGCCGATCGCGCCCGTGCCGGCGATGACACCGATGATCGGCACCATCGTGGCCAGCGCGAGGCCGCCCAGGAGGTCGGCCGTGGTCTGGTCGTCGGCGCCCACCAGAGCCCGCACGATCACGGAGATCAGGATGAGCAGAGCGGGCAGGGCGCCCAGGATGAGGGCCCGGCGCCGGCCGAGCAGGGCCCGGTAGGTGAGTCGGGCGACTGTGGGGTCGTACATCGTGGGCCTCCTACGCCGCGACCAGATACGAGAACACGGACTCGAGGGACTCGTCGGACGGCGAGACCGTGAGCAGCCGGATGCCGTGGTCGCGGGCGACCTTGGGCAGCAGCGCGGTGAAACGGCCGAAGTCGACGGCCTGGATGCGCAACGCACCCTCCGCCAGGTCGACTTCGATGCCGGACGTCGACGGATCGGCGATCAGCGCGGCCGCGAGGGCGCGGTCGTCGCTGGAGCGCACCAGATAGCGGTGCGGCCGGTCGGTCATCAGGCGGCGGATCTTGCGGAAGTCACCGCTGGCCGCGTGGCGTCCGGCCACCACGACCTCGATGTGCCAGGCGAGTTGCTCGACCTCTTCGAGGATGTGGGAGGAGAACAGCACCGTGCGGCCCTCGTCACCCATGCGTCGCAGCAGGTCCATGAGCTGCATGCGCTGACGCGGGTCCATGCCGTTGAAGGGCTCGTCGAGGAGGAGCAGCGACGGGTCGTGGACGAGGGCACTGGCCATCTTCACGCGCTGACGCATGCCCTTGGAGTACGTCTGGATCTTGCGGTCCTGCGCGTACTCCATCTCGACCGTGGCCAGCGCCTTCTGGGCGGCCTTGGCTCCCAGACCGTGCAACTCGGCGTTGGCGACGACGAATTCGCGGCCGGTGAGGAAGTCGTACATCGCCTCGCGCTCGGGGACGATGCCGATGTGCTGGTAGATGTTCTCGTTGCGCCACACCTGCTGGCCGTCGAGGGTGACGGTGCCGGTGGAGGGGGCGAGGAAGCCGCCCATCATGTTGATCAGGGTGGACTTTCCGGCGCCGTTGGGTCCGAGGAGGCCGGTGACGCCGGGGCCGATCGTCATGGTGATGTCGTTGACGGCGACCACGTTGCCGAACCAGCGCGAGACGTGGTCGATGTTGAGCGTGGTCACAGTCCGACCTTTCGGTAGCGGCGCAGCAGCAGGCCGTAGCAGGCGGCGATGAGGCCGAGGACGGCCAGGACGTAGACCACGCCCTCGCCGTTCGAAGGACCTACCGCGCCGGGGAACGCCGAGCTCGCGCCGAGGAACGCGGTCTGCAGTCCGTCGATGAGGGTGACCGGGGAGAACAGGCCGATCCACGGGACGGCGTCCGAGCTGCCCTGGGCGTCGGCGATCGCCTGGAGCGTGGAGACCGCTCCGTAGGAGATGGTCATGACGGCGATCACGGCCGCGATGCCGAAGCCGCGGCGCGGGGTGACCGAGGCGATGACCAGGCCGATGCCGGCGAACAGCAGCGAGAGCAGTGCCACCGAGACCAGTCCCTGCGCGAATCCCTTGGTCTGGTCGGCGAAGTCCAGTTTGGCCAGCAACGCGCCCACATAGAGCACAAGCAGCGGGGCGGCGGTGAGGATGAACATCGCCGAGGCCAGCGCCGCGTACTTCGCACGGACGTAGTCGGCGGTCTCGATCGGTCGCGAGAAGTACAGCGGCACGGTCTTGAAGCGCAGGTCGCGCGAGACGGACTGGGGTGCCTGGGAGGCGATGTAGAGGCTGATGACGGCCTGCATGACGATCGCGTAGCGCGTGTAGTCGACGGGCAGGTCGTTGGCCTTGGTGGCGACCGCGACGGCGACCATGATGGCCGCGGGCACGCACATCACCACGAACAGCAGCATCGGCAGCACCTTGGACTTCACCGAGCGGCCGAGGCCGTAGGAGCCGCGCAGGGACTGCGAGTAGAGGGAGCGGGTGGCATAGGAGCGGCCGAGGCGGGGGCCGTCGTAGGTGCGGTAGCCGATGTTGTGGATGCGGGTCTGGTCACCCGGTGTCGCGACCGGTGTCGACAGGGGCTGCTCAACTGCCATGGCCGACGGCCTCCTTCCGCTGCTCGCTGGTGTCCTGGTCGTCGGTGAAGACCTCGGAGATGTGGTGCCGGCGCTGCTCCATGCGGACCAGGCCGAGGCCGAGGTCGGCGACCGCGTCCCGGACGACGTCGTACGTCTCCTCGCCCTGTGCGGTCAGCAGCAGGATGTGGCCGGCGCCCGGCAGGGCGCTGTTCGCGTCGAGGACTTCCACCCCGCGCGCGTGGAGCGCTTCTCGCACCGCGCGGGTGCCGTCGGGGTGCGCGTCGGTGTCGGTGACCTCGATCGCGAGGGTGGTCGTGGTCTGGGTGAAGTCGGTGGTGGAGCTGGAGCGCAGCAGCTTGCCGCCGTCCACGACGACGACGTGGTCGCAGGTACGTTCCAGTTCGCCCAGCAGGTGCGAGGTGACCAGGACCGAGATGCCGAAGTCGGTGTAGATGCGCCGGATCAGGCCCAGCATGTCGTCGCGGCCGACCGGGTCGAGGCCGTTGGTCGGCTCGTCCAGGAAGACCAGCTGCGGGTCGTGGACCAGGGCCTGGGCCAGCTTCACGCGCTGCTTCATGCCGGTGGAGTAGCCGCCGATGGGGCGGTACCGCTCCTCGTACAGCCCGACGTGGCGCAGCGTGTCCGCGGTGCGTTCGCGGGCGGCGGCGGGCGGCAGGCCGGACATGCGCGCCATGTGGACGACGAACTCGGTCGCCGAGACGTCGGGCGGCAGACAGTCGTGCTCCGGCATGTACCCGACGCGCTCGCGGATGGCGCCGCCCTTGGTGGCGACGTCGAGTCCGAGCACTTCGGCACGGCCCTCGGTGGCGGGGGACAGACCCAGCAGGATCTTGATCAAGGTGGACTTGCCGGCTCCGTTTGCTCCGACGAGTCCGGTCACACCGGGCCCGACGTCGACGGAGAGCCGGTCAAGCGCGGTCACCCGGGGGAACCGCTTGCTCAGGCTTTCGGTCGCGATCACAGTCACGTCTTCGAAGGTAGTGACCCGCGCCACGCCGGTCGTCACACCGCAGAGCTGTCTTCGGGTCAGCCTCCAGATGTACGGGCCCGTAGGGGATGCCATGCCTGAGAGCTACGCGGAGGCGTTTTCCACAGGCCGCGACCCGCCTATTGACGCTGCCTCTAACAACTGTCACATTCGGTGCTGTCAAGTTACGGACACGTAGCGCAGTCGGCGTGGACTGGGTGGGGCGGAGTGGCATGACGACGGCAGTGACAGACGAACGGGCCGCTGAACTGCGGGGATTCAGAAAGGTCCAGCGGCTGGCGTACGAGTGCGCCGAGGCAGTCGCGGCCCGCCTAGAGCCGGGGGTGACCGAGCGTGAGGCGGCGCGGATGCAGCGCGAGTGGCTGGGCGAGCGCGGGGTGCGGGACTGGTTCCATCTGCCCTTCGCCTGGTTCGGGGACCGCACGGCGTTCGTGAACTTCCGCGTCCCGCTGCAGTTCTTCCCCACCAACCGCAGGCTGGAGCCGGGGATGCCGTTCATCCTCGACATGGCCCCGGTGTACGAGGGCTTCACGGCGGACATCGGCTACTCGGGCTCGCTGGGCGTGAACCCGGTGCAGGACAGGCTGATGGACGACCTCCGGGCGCACCGCGAGCTGATCCTCTCCGAGGTGCGTGAGCGGCGGTCGCTGCGCGAGATCTACCAGGACGTGGACCGCCTCATGGTCCGCCAGGGCTACGCCAACCGGCACCGCGCGTATCCCTTCGGGGTGATCGCGCACAAGGTGGACCGGGTGAAGGAGCGCCGCTGGTCGCCCAAGGTCTTCGGCTTCGGCACCCAGTCCCTCAAGGGCCTGGCGGCCGACGCGCTGCACGGACATCGCGAGGGCTGGTCGCCGCTGTGGTCGCCGTACCGCTTCTCCGACCATCCGCCGCGGCCGGGCCTGTGGGCGGTCGAACCCCACCTCGGTTTCCGGGGTACGGGCGCGAAGTTCGAGGAGATCCTCGTCGTCACCGACTCCGAGGACCCCGAACAGAGCGCGTTCTGGCTGGACGACGATCTGCCGCACGTGCGGCGCTGGACGGAGGGGGAGTGAGCGGCGTGACTCTTGAGGATGCGCGCGAGCGCCGGGTGCGGACCGGCGGCGTCGAGCTGTGTGTCGCCGAGCTGGGGGACCCGTCGTGGCCGACGGTCGTCCTGGTGCACGGCTATCCGGACAGCAAGGAGGTGTGGTCGCAGGTCGCGTCACGGCTGTCGGACCGTTTCCATGTCGTGCTCTACGACGTCCGGGGCCACGGCCGCTCGTCGGCACCGCAACCGCTGCGCGGGGGGTTCACCCTGGAGAAGCTCACGGACGACTTCCTGGCCGTTGTGGACGCGGTCAGCCCGGACCGGCCGGTGCATCTGGTGGGGCACGACTGGGGCTCCGTACAGGGCTGGGAGTTCACCACGGTCCGGCGCACCGAGGGCCGGATCGCCTCCTTCACCTCGATGTCCGGACCTTCCCTGGACCACTTCGGACACTGGATCAACGGCCGGATCAAGCGCCCCACTCCGCGCCGCGTCGGCCAGCTCCTCGGCCAGGGCGCCAAGTCCTGGTACGTGTACGCGCTGCACACGCCCGTGCTGCCCGAACTCGCCTGGCGCGGCCCGCTCGGCAAGGCCTGGCCGCGCCTCCTGGAGCGCGTCGAGCGGGTCCCCGGCGACGGCTACCCGACCTCGTCGCTGGCGACGGACGCGGCGCACGGGGCGTGGCTGTACCGGGACAACATCCGTCCCCGCCTGCGCAGACCACGCCCGGACGCGTACGCCCACGCGCCCGTGCAGCTCATCACGCCGCTCGGCGACGCGTTCCTGTCGGAGCGGCTCTACGACCAACTGGAGCAGTGGGTCCCGCAGTTGACCCGACGCACCCTCCAGGCACGGCACTGGGTACCGCGCTCACGGCCCGACCAACTAGCCTCCTGGATCTCGGAGTTCGTGACCTCCGTGGAAGGCGGGCGCCCCGAAGCGGTGACGGTCACCGGCACGTACGCCGACCGCTTCGGCGGGCAGCTCGTGCTGGTCACGGGTGCGGGCAGCGGCATCGGGCGGGCGACCGCCTACGCGTTCGCGGAATCCGGCGCCCGAGTGATCGCCGTGGACCGGGACGCCGAGAGCGCGACACGTACCGCCGAGATGTCCCGGCTGATCGGCTCCCCCGAGGCCTGGGCGGAGACCGTCGACGTCTCCGACGAGCAGGCCATGGAGAAGCTCGCCGCGAAGGTCGCCGCCGAGTACGGCGTGGTGGACGTCCTGGTGAACAACGCCGGGATCGGCCTGGGCGGCTCCTTCTTCGACACCAGCCCCGAGGACTGGAAGAAGGTCCTCGACGTCAACCTGTGGGGAGTCATCCACGGCTGCCGGCTGTTCGGCAGGCAGATGGCCGAACGCGGACAGGGCGGCCACATCGTCAACACCGCGTCGGCGGCCGCCTATCAACCCTCCAAGGCGCTGCCCGCCTACAGCACCTCCAAGGCGGCGGTGCTGATGCTCAGCGAGTGCCTGCGCGCGGAGCTGGCCGGGCAGGGGATCGGGGTGAGCGCGATCTGCCCCGGCATCGTCAACACCAACATCACCTCGACCGCGCGCTTCGCCGGGGTGGACGCCGACGAGGAGAAGCGCCGCCAGAAGCGGACCGCGCGGCTGTACGGACTGCGGAACTACCCGCCGGAGAAGGTCGCCGACGCGATCCTGCGGGCGGTCGTGCGCAACGAGGCGGTGGTACCGGTGACACCCGAGGCCCGCGGCGCGCGCCTGCTGTCCCGGGTCGCACCGCGCGCGCTGCGGGCGATCGCACGGCTGGAGCCACCGCTGTGAGGACCCTGGGCCGGTTCTCCGGCGTGACGTCGTCCTTCGGGCCTCTGCTCCGCCGGGCGGTATGAACGGCATCCAGAGGGGGCTCGTGTGAGTGAGGTACCGGCGCTCCGGATCGAGGACCTCGCGCACCTCAGCGGCGCCACCGTCCGCACCATCCGCGCCTACCAGGACCGCGGCCTGCTCCCCCGTCCCGAGCGCCGCGGCCGCGCCAACCTCTACTCCGACGCCCACCTCGTCCGCCTGCGCCAGATAGCCGAGCTCCTCGACCGTGGCTACACCCTGGCTTCCATCAAGGAGCTCCTGGAGGCCTGGGACACCGGTCGCGGCCTCGGCGGGGTGCTCGGGCTGGTCGCCGAGGTCGACGGACCGTGGAGCGACGAGGCGGCGGTACAGATCTCGCGCGCCGAGCTGGAGGAGCGGTTCGGCGGCACTCCCGACGACGCGGCGATCGCCGACGCCGTGGAGCTCGGTGTGCTGGAGCCGGTGCCCGACGACGAGGACTGCTTCCTTGTTCCGAGCCCCCAAGAGCTGGCCGTGGCGGTCGAGTTGCACGCGGCAGGGGTGCCGCTGTCGGCCATCTCCGGCCATCTAAGGGAGTTGAGGGGTCAGGTCGAGCACATCGCCGCCCGTTTCCTGGAGTTCACCACCGAGCACGTCTTCGCCCGCTACCTCGACGGACCCCACCGACCGACCGACGCCGACGCGGCCGAAGCGGCCTCACTCGTACGCCGGCTGCGGCCGCTCGCCCAACAGACGGTGGACGCGGAACTCGCCCGTGCGATGCGGCTGTTGGCGGTACGTCATCTGCGGCAGCACCTGGACACGGGCAAGGGGCCAATGGAGCGGATTTCGTCACGCTCCGTGTCGCTGCCCGAGGAGACAATGCGGGCGGTGGAGGGGCTGGTTGGCGCGGAGGACGTGGCGGAGTTCATCGCGCTTGCGGCTGAACGGGAGGTGCGGGCAAGGGGGTTGGACGCGCTCACGTCAAAGCGATTGGCCCCAGCCGATCTTGACGAACAGGGCTGACATGACGGTGAGTTGTCCACAGAAACGCCAAGTAGCCTGTGGATAACTACACTTGGTTGTGGATCAAACCTCCATGCCAAAACAAAATGCGTGATGCGCGTCTCTCCCGTCATGCTGAGCGGATGGACGAAAGACGCACCGTGAAGGTGTCGAAGTACCTCTCGAAACACCTGCGCCATCAACCCGAGCGGATCGGCCTCGTCCTCGACGAGGCCGGCTGGGTCGAGATCGACGCACTGATCGCCGCTGCCGCCGCGCACGGCTTCCGGTTCACCCGCGAGGAACTGGACCATGTGGTCGCCGCCAACGACAAGAAGCGCTTCGCGATCGAAGGCGCCCGAATCCGCGCCAGCCAGGGCCACAGCATCGAGGTGGACCTCGGACTGCCCCCGGCGACCCCACCGCCGTACCTCTACCACGGCACCGTGGACCGCTACCTGGACGCGATCCGCGCCGAGGGCCTCCGGCCCATGAACCGCCACGACGTGCATCTCTCACCCGACCGCGAGACGGCGACCCGCGTCGGCGCCCGCCGCGGCCGGCCCGTCGTGCTCTCCGTGGACACGGGTGCGATGCACCGCGACGGCCACGTCTTCCACGTCAGCGCGAACGGAGTATGGCTGACGAAGGCGGTGCCGCCGGAGTACCTGAGGTTTCCCGCGCCCCACTGACCGGTCTCTCCGGCATGATCAGTGGTATGGACCACAGCGGAACCCACCTCCCCACCACCGAGGCCGCCGTCGCAGCCCTGCGCGCCCTCGCCGCCGAGTACGCGCTCGAGATCGAGGTGACCCACGACATCGGCGCCGACCAGACCTCGCGCCGCAGCGCCGCGGGCGTCGGCGTCACCACCGACCCGGACGGCTCCCTGCCGCACGAGGCCTATGTCGAGCTCGGTGGCCGGCCCCAGGTGGACGTACGACTCTTCCCGGACGACGACGCGCTGATCACCGTCGACGGCGTCGAATGCCCCGACATCGCCCGCGACGACGTGCCGGCCTTCCTCCGCGCCCTCTACGACGGCCACGCATGGGTCAAGGTGCGCCGCTTCCCGCCGGGCAACTATCTGATGGTCCCGCTGCCGGGCGACCGCGTGCACAAGGAGTTCATCCTGGTCGGACTCAGCCCATGGCTCAGCAGCCAAGGGCGATGACCGGGCGGTGACTGTCAGTCACTGTTTCACGTGAAACGGGCGGGTCCGCATACGCTCGAATCATGAGTCTGCGTCTGAGCACCGTGATCCTCCCGTACCGCCGCTGGCACGAGGGGAGTCGTGAGGCATGGCAGCGTGCGGAGCAGCTCGGCTTCCACACCGCCTACACCTACGACCATCTGTCCTGGCGCAGCTTCCGGGACGGCCCGTGGTTCGGTGCCGTGCCGACACTGACCGCCGCGGCGGCCGTCACCGACCATCTGCGGCTGGGCACCCTGGTGACCTCGCCGAACTTCCGCCACCCGGTCACCCTCGCCAAGGAACTGATCTCCCTCGACGACATCTCCGGCGGCCGGGTCACCCTCGGTATCGGCGCGGGCGGCACCGGCTTCGACGCCACGGCCCTCGGCCAGGAACCGTGGACGCCGCGCGAGCGTGCCGACCGGCTCGCGGAGTTCGTCCCGCTGCTGGACCGGCTGCTGACCGAGGACTCGGTGTCCTACGAGGGCGACTTCTACTCGGCTCACGAGGCACGGAACATCCCGGGCTGTGTGCAGCGGCCCCGGCTGCCCTTCGCGGTCGCGGCCACCGGTCCGCGCGGGCTGCGGCTGGCCGCCCGTCACGGGCAGGCGTGGGTGACCACCGGCGACCCGAAGCTGTACGAGAACGGCACTCCTGAACAGTCGATTCAAGCCATTCGCGGCCAGGTCGAGAAGCTCGCCGACGCATGCGCGGAGATCGGCCGTGATGTGACCGGGATGGACAAGATCCTGCTCACCGGATTCACCCCGGACCGCGCCCGGCCGCTGCAGTCGCTCGACGCGTTCGTCGACTTCGCGGGACGGCACCGGGAGTTGGGCTTCACGGAGATCGTCGTCCACTGGCCGATCGCCGACTCGGACTTCGCCGCGGACGAGAAGGTCTTCGAGCAGATCGCCATGGAGGCACCGGCACAGCTGGGCCGGGGCGACGGAGCGTGATCGGCCCGGTGGGGGCGGTAACTACTCACATGTGCAGGCTCTCGCACGACCGTGCGGGCATATGCGGGAGAATGAGCGAGTGACCTCAGCGACTCGACAGCCCGAGACCCCGGCCTCCACGGTCCCGCCGCGCCTGATAGCCACCGACCTCGACGGCACCCTGCTGCGCGACGACAAGTCCGTCTCCCCGCGCACGGTCGCCGCCCTCGCCGCCGCCGAGGAGGCGGGCATCGAGGTCTTCTTCGTCACCGGCCGCCCCGCCCGCTGGATGGACGTCGTCAGCGACCACGTCCACGGGCACGGCCTGGCGATCTGCGGCAACGGCGCCGCGGTGGTCGACCTGCACGGCGGCCCCGGCGCCCACCGGTTCGTGAAGGTGCGGGAGCTGGCGCGGGACAACGCGCTGGAAGCCGTACAGCTGCTGCGCAACGCGGCGCGTGGCACCGTGTACGCGGTGGAGCAGACGTACGGCTTCCATCAGGAGCCGGACTATCCGAAGCTGCACATGGAGATCCCCGACGAACTCCAGCCGGCCGAGAAGCTGCTCGCGCCGGACGGTCCCGGAGCCGACGAGCCGGTCCTCAAGATCCTCGCCTTCCACCCCACGATCGACCCGGACGCCTTCCTCACCCTCGCCCGTCTCGCCATCGGTGAGCGCGCCAACGTCACCCGCTCCAGCCCCAGCGCCCTGCTGGAGATCAGCGGCCCCGGCGTCTCCAAGGCCAGCACGCTCGCCCTGTGCTGCGCCGAACGCGGTATCTCCCACGAGGAGGTCGTCGCGTTCGGGGACATGCCGAACGACGTGGAGATGCTGACCTGGGCAGGCCAGTCGTACGCGATGGGCAACGCCCACCCCGATGTGATCGCCGCGGCCTCGGGGCGGACGGTGGCGAACAACGAGGACGGGGTGGCGGTCGTGATCGAGCAGCTGCTGGCGCGGCGCTAACCGAGGGGGACGCCGCGTGCCGCCAGCCACGGCACCGGGTCCACCGCCGAGCCCAGCTCCGGTGTGACCCGGACCTCGAAGTGCAGGTGGGGTCCGGTGGAGTTGCCGCTGGTGCCCGACTGGCCGATCCACTGCCCCGGCACCACCTGGTCCCCCTGGTCGACGGTGACGGCGGCGAGATGGGCGTACTGCGTGTAGTAGCCGCCCGCCTGCTCGATCACGATCTCGATGCCGAACGGGCCCCCGCAGGACACCTTCACCACCCGGCCCGCGCCGACCGACCGCACGGGCGTGCCGATCGGCACCGCGAAGTCCTGTCCGGTGTGCCGGTTCGCCCACCGCGAGCCGCCGCTGCCGAAGCCCGCGGACAGTGCGTACGTCTCCACCGGCGCGACCCAGGCGCCCACGACCTGCGTCGGGGGCTGGTCCAGCCGGACGGCACCCCGGCAGGCACCCGCGGCGACCGACGCGTCCGCCTGGCCCTGCAACTGAAGGCGCGCTTCTTCGAGCTTCTGCTCGATGTCCGACTTCAGACCGGCGAGTTCCGCCTTCCGCTTCTCCAGCGACTGCCACGCCGCCACGGCCTTCGCCTCGTCCTTCGCGAGCCGCTCCTCGGCACGCCGGCTCTTCTCGATGGAGTTGTTCACGGCCAGATTCGCCTGGGAGAAGACCTGCTGACCGCGCATCAGCTCCTCCGGACTGCCGGCGAGGATGATCTGCGCGGTGAGCGGAAGACCGCCACCGTCGCGGTACTGAGTGCGGGCGATCCGGCCCAGGTCCTCGTGCAGGACGGCGATGTCCCGCCGCTCCCGGTCCAGCAGCGCCTCGAACCGCTGTGCCTGGACGCGCTGCGCCTCCGCCTCCACCCGGCCTTTCTCGTACTGCTGTGTCGCCACGGCCGCGTCCTCGTACAGCCGCGCCACCTGGGCACTGATCCCGGGGTCAGCGCCGTCGCGCCTCTTCTCCGCCGCGTCGGTGGGGCGGGCCGCGAGCACGGCGAGCGCGCACAGGACGGCCGGGACGAGCAGGGGATGGCGCCAGGGCAGTCGCATATCAGCGATCGTGGCCCGAGCGCGGGACAGTGGCACGTTCAGGTCGTACAGCCGGGGGAATCACAGCCCCGTTCGGCGCAGTCGTACGACCGAACAGGCCTGCTCGGAATCGAGGTTGACGGCCCGTCACGGGGTAGGTGGCTCACGGGCCAGCTCTTCAGTCGAGCGGTGCCTCCCACACCACCGTCGTGCCGCCGCCGTCCTTCCCGATGCCCGGCCCGTGCCGGCTGTCGCCGCCCAGCGACTCGGCGCGCCTCCTGAGGTTCTTCAGGCCGCTGCGCCGGCCGTCCTCGGGGATGCCGACGCCGTCGTCCGCGACGGTCAGGCGTACGCCCTTGCGTCCACCCGGCAGGAGCGCGGTCGCGTCGACGACGACGTCGATACGACAGGCCTTGGCGTGCCGGGAGGCGTTGGAGAGAGCCTCGCGCAGGGCCGCGATGAGGTTCTTGCCGGTGAGATCGCCGACGAGGGTGTCGACCGGGCCGACGAAGCGGTGGGAGGGTTTGAAGCCGAGCGGCACGGCGGCGGTGTTGATCTCCCGCAGCACGCGTGTGCGTAGCGCCGCGGGCTTCTCGGCGGGCCCCTGTTGCAGCGCGAAGATCGCGGTGCGGATCTCCTGGATGGTGACGTCGAGGGCATCGACGGCCTTGCCGACCCCCTCGCGCACATCGGGCACGACCGACCCGCGCTGCGCGCTCTCCAGCATCATGCCGGTGGCGAACAGCCGCTGGATGACGAGGTCGTGCAGGTCACGGGCGATCCGGTCGCGGTCCTCGTAGACCGCGAGCCGTTCCCGGTCGCGCTGCGCGTCGGCCATCATCAGCGCTAGGGCGGCCTGCGAGGCGAACTGGATCGCGAGGGTGCGTTCCGACTCCGTGAACGGCCGCTCGCCCCGCGCGCGGGGTGTGACGAGAGCGCCCAGGACACGGCCGTCGCTGTGCAGGGGCAGCATCATGGTCGGCCCGTAGCCGCGCGCGAGGGGGGAGATCATGCGCGGGTCGGCGGCCGCGTCGTCCATGAACACGGCCTGTCCGTCGAGGAGTTCGGCGACGAGCTTGCTCTCCGGCGGGACGACCGTGCCCAGGAGGTTCGACGGCTGGTCCGCGGCCACCGCGGCGACCTCCAGGCCGCCCTCGTCGGCGGGCAGCAGCACGATCCCCGCTGTCGCCCCCGACAGCCGTCGGGTCTGCTCCGCGACGACCTGGAGGGCGTCGTCGACGTGCCCGCCGGACAGCAGGGCGGTGGTGACGGCGACCGACCCGTCGATCCACCGCTCACGCTGCTGGGCGGCCTCGTACAGCCGGGCGTTGCCGATGGCGATGCCGGCCTCCGTGGCGAGCACCCGGACCATGTCGAGGTCGTCGTCGTTGAACGGCCCGTCGCCGCGCTTCTCCGTCAGATACAGGTTTCCGAAGATCTCGCCCTGGACCCGGATCGGGAGGCCGAGGAAGCTGCGCATCCATGGGTGGTGCTCGGGGAAGTCGCAGGAGCGCGGATCGCGGGTGAGGTCCGTGAGGCGGACCGGCTCCGGGTCGCGGATGAGCGCGCCGAGCAGCCCCCGGCGCCCGTCCGGCAGCCGTCCGATACGCCGGGCGGTCGCCTCGTCCACGCCGTGGAAGACGAAGTCGGCCAGCCCCCGGCCGTCCTCGTCGACGACGCCGATGGCCGCGTACCGGGCCTCCGTCAGCGTGGCCGCGGTCTCGCAGATCCGTTCCAGCGTGGAGTGCAGCTCGAGGCCGCTGCCGACGGACCGCATCGCCTCCAGCAACTGCGGCACCCGCGCGGCCAGCTCGGTCGGGAGAGTCGCGGGCGGGGGACCGGGAGCCGGTGCGTCGGACATGAGCCGAGCGTAATTAGTCCCCTTTGATACAGAAAGTCGAGCGTGTCAGGCAGCGGCTCACGCGGTGAGTGCCAGCACCTCCGACTCCGCCTCCCGCTCCACCATCCCTCGCAGCGGCCCCGGCACGGCGGCCAGTTCCGCGTACGAGCCCCGCTGCACCACACGTCCCCCGTCCAGCACGATCACCTCGTCCACTCCTTCCAGCCCGGCCAGCCGGTGGGTGATGAGCAGCGTCGTACGCCCCTCGGTGGCGGCCAGGAGGTCGGCGGTGAGCGCGTCGGCGGTGGGCAGGTCGAGATGCTCGGCCGGCTCGTCGAGCACGAGGACGGGGAAGTCGGCCAGCAGCGCGCGGGCCAGCGCCAGCCGCTGCCGCTGGCCCCCGGACAGCCGCGCACCGTGCTCGCCGACCAACGTGTCCAGGCCGTCCGGCAGACCGTCGGCCCACTCCAGCAGCCGGGCCCGCCCCAGGGCGTCACGCAGATCGTCCTCGGTGGCGTCCTTCTTGGCGAGCAGCAGGTTCTCGCGCAGTGAACTGTCGAAGAGGTGCGCGTCCTGGGCACACAGCCCCACGAACCGCCGTACGTCGTCTCCGTCCAGCGCGTACGCGTCCACGCCGCCCAGCGTGTACGAGCCGGCCTCCGCGTCCAGGAACCGCAGCAGCACCTGCGCGAGGGTCGTCTTGCCGGACCCGGACGGCCCTACGACGGCGATCCGACGGCCTTGGGTGAGGGTCAGGTCCAGCCCGGCGAGGGCGTCCCGCCCCTGCCCGGCGTAACGCGCGGACAGACCCTGCACGACGACCGGGAACGGCGACGCGGGTGCCTCCCGCGGCCGCTCCGGCTCCCGTACCGGCTCCGGGGCGTCCAGCACCTCGTACACGCGCTCCGCGCTCTTGCGGACCCGCTGGCGGTACCGCACGGCGAGCGGCAGCCCGAGGACGGCCTCGAAGGCGGCCAGCGGGGTGAGGACCACGACGGCCATGGTGACGCCGCTCAGCCGTCCGTCGGCGACTCCCTGGGCGCCCACGAGGGCGGTGGCGGCGACGGTCAGACCGGAGACCAGCGCGGTGAGCCCGTCGCCGAGCGCGGTGGCGGTGGCGGCGCGCGAGGCGATCCGGGCGAGCACCCCGTCTGCCTGCCGCGCATCGGCCGTACGGGCGGACAGGGCGCCGGCGACGGCCAGTTCGGCGGTCCCGGTGAGCAGATCGGTCACGCGCGTCGCCAGTACTCCGCGTGCGGGGGCCAGCCGCCGCTCCGCCCGCCGGGCCACCGCACCGGTGACCGACGGCACCCCGACCCCGGCCGCCAGCAGCCCGACGGCGAGTACGGCACCGGCCTCGGGCAGCAGCCAGGCGGTGAAGCCCACGGACACGGCGGACACCGCGAGAGCCGCACCGGCGGGCAACAGCCAGCGCAGCCAGTAGTCCTGCAGGGCGTCGACATCGGCGACGAGGCGCGACAGCAGATCACCGCGGCGGGTCCGGCGCAGTCCGGCGGGCGCCAGCCGCTCAAGGCGCCGGTACACGGCGACCCGGGTGTCGGCGAGCATCCGCAGCACGGCGTCGTGGGACACGAGCCGCTCCGCGTACCGGAAGACGGCCCGCCCGATCCCGAAGGCCCGCGTCGCCGTCACGGCCACCATCAGATACAGCACCGGCGGCTGCTGCGAGGCCCGCGAGATGAGCCACCCGGAGGTGGCCATGAGCCCGACGGCACTGCCGAGAGCGAGGCTCCCGAGGAGCAGGGCGAGCGCGAGGCTCCCGCGCCGGGGGGCGGCCATGGCACGGACACGGGCGAGGACGCCACGGGCGGGCGCGGCCGCTGCCGGATCGCCGGGCACGGCCTCCTCGGAGGACACCCCATCGGTGTCGAAGGACCGCTCTTCGTTGCTACGAGCCGCAGGCGCCTTCGCCACGGCCTCGGTACGACCGGGAGCAACAGCCTCCTCCAGCCGCACCACCCGATCCGCCACGCCCAAAAGCGCCGGCCGATGAACGACGAGCAGCACCGTCCGCCCCACGGCCAGCCGCCGTACCGCCGCCACGACCTCCGCCTCGGTGGCCCCGTCGAGCGCCGCCGTCGGCTCGTCGAGCAGCAGCACCGGCCGGTCCGCGAGGAACGCCCTTGCCAATGCGAGCCGTTGCCGCTGACCGGCGGACAGCCCTGCCCCGTCCTCCCCGAGCACGGTGTCGGCGCCCTGCGGCAGCGCGTCGACGAACTCCAGCGCGCCCGCGTCCCCGAGCGCCTGCCGTACGGCGGTGTCGTCCGCGTCGGGGCGTGCCAGCCGTACGTTCTCGGCGATCGTCCCGGCGAACAGATGCGGCCGCTGCGGCACCCACGCGATCCGCGACCGCCACTCCTCCAGATCGGCCTCGGTGAGATCGACTCCCCCGACCAGTGCCCGGCCTTCGGCGGGCGGCACGAACCCCAGCAGCACGTTCAGCAACGTCGACTTGCCCGCGCCGCTCGGTCCGACGAGCGCGACGGTTTCCCCGGGCTCGACGGTGAAGGACACGTCGGAGACGACGTCTCCGGACCGGCCGGGATAGCGGACGGTGACCCTGTCGAAGGTCAGCGCACCGGCCGACACGGCTCGGGTGCCCGACGCCGGCACCGGCGTCTCCAGTACCTCGAAGATCTCCTCGGCCGCGGCCAGCCCCTCCGCCGCCGCGTGGTACTGCGCCCCCACCTGCCGCAGCGGCAGGTACGCCTCGGGCGCCAGCACCAGGATGACCAGGCCGAGGTACAGGTCCATCTCGCCGTGCACGAGCCGCATGCCGATCGTCACGGCGACCAGCGCCACCGACAGCGTCGAGAGCAGCTCCAGGGCGAAGGAGGAGATGAAGGCGATCCGCAGCGTCCGCATGGTCGCCCGCCGGTACTCGCCGGTGATATGCCGGATCGAGTCGGCCTGCGCCTTGGCCCGTCCGAACACCTTCAGGGTCGGCAGCCCGGCGACGACGTCCAGGAAGTGCCCGGACAGCCGGGACAGCAGCTGCCACTGACGGTCCATCCGGGACTGTGTGGCCCAGCCGATCAGCACCATGAAGAGCGGGATGAGGGGGAGGGTGCCGACGATGATGGCCGCCGAGACCCAGTCCTCGGTGACGATCCGCGCCAGCACCGCCACCGGTACGACCACCGCAAGGCCCAACTGCGGCAGATAGCGCGAGAAGTAGTCGTCGAGGGCATCGACGCCTCGTGTGGCGAGCGCGACCAGCGACCCCGTCCGCTGCCCGCTCAGCCACCCGGGTCCGAGCGCTGCGGCCCGTTCCAGCAGTCGGCCCCGCAGCTCGGACTTGACCGCCGCACTGGCCCGGTGCGCGGCGAGTTCGGTGAGCCAGGAGACCAGCGCCCGTCCCCCCGCGACCGCCACCAACAGCAGCAGGGGAGTGCGCAGTTCACCGACCGACAGACCGTGCTGGAAGGCGCCGACGACCACCTCGGCGATGAGCATCGCCTGGGCGATGACCAGCGCCGCCCCGACGGCACCCAGGCCCACGACCGCCACCATGAAGAGACGGGTGGCGCGGGCGTATCGCAGCAGACGCGGATCGATCGGTTTCACGTGAAACACACCCTCTTCTCAGCGGGATTGGTGGGGCATGTTTCACGTGAAACATGCCCCAACCCGGGCACCCCGGCTCGGACTCAGTGCGCGACGTCCGCCGCGATGTGCTGCGTACCGATCCGCTTGCGGAACACCCAGTAGGTCCAGCCCTGGTAGACCATCACGACCGGCGTGGCGATCACCGCGCACCAGGTCATGATCTTCAGGGTGTACGGGCTCGACGAGGCGTTGGTGACCGTGAGGCTCCAGTCCTCGTTGAGCGAGGACGGCATGACGTTCGGGAAGAGCGTCAGGAAGAGCATCGCCACGGCGGCCGCGATGGTGACGCCCGAGAACGCGAACGACCAGCCCTCGCGCCCGGCCTGGTTGGCCACCAGGGCGGCGACCAGGGCGGCCACCGCCACGACCATGGCGACCAGGCTCTTGCCGTCACCGCTCTCGACCTGCGTCCACAGCAGGAAGACGAGCGCCGACACGGCCGTCAGGAGTCCGACCTGAAGCGCCAGCTTCCGCGCCCGCTCCCGGATCTCGCCGACCGTCTTGAGCGCGGTGAACACCGCTCCGTGGAAGGTGAACAGCGTCAGCGTCACCACCCCGCCGAGGAGCGCGTACGGGTTGAGCAGGTCCCAGACGGTGCCGACGTACTCGAAGTTCTTGTCGATCTTCACGCCGTGGACGATGTTGCCGAAGGCGACGCCCCACAGGAACGCGGGGAGCAGCGAGGTCCAGAAGATCGCGGTCTCCCAGTTGCGCTGCCAGTTCTCCTCGGGACGCTTCACCCGGTACTCGAAGGCGACACCGCGGACGATGAGGCAGACCAGGATCAGCAGCAGGGGCAGGTAGAAGCCCGAGAAGAGCGTGGCGTACCACTCGGGGAAGGCGGCGAAGGTCGCGCCGCCCGCCGAGAGCAGCCAGACCTCGTTGCCGTCCCACACGGGGCCGATGGTGTTGATCAGCACCCGCTTCTCGGGCCGGTTCCGGGCCAGCAGCTTGGTGAGGACGCCGACCCCGAAGTCAAAGCCCTCCAGGAAGAAGTAGCCGGTCCACAGGACGGCGATGAGCACGAACCAGACGTCGTGAAGTTCCATGACTCGATCCCCCTCGGCCTAGTACGAGAAAGCCATCGGCTTGTCGGCGTCACGGGTGTCGCCGCCGATCTTCGTGGGCGGGTTGAGGTCGGCCTCGGTGAGTTCGGGCGGGCCGGCCTTGATGTACTTCGCGAGCAGCTTGACCTCGACGACGGCGAGGATGGCGTACAGCGAGGTGAAGACGATCATCGAGGTGAGGACCTCGCCCTGGGAGACACCGGGGGAGACCGCGTCGCGGGTCCGCAGGACGCCGTAGACGACCCACGGCTGACGGCCCATCTCGGTGAAGATCCAGCCCCAGGAGTTGGCGATCAGCGGAAAGCCCGCGGTGAGAACGGCGATACGCCAGTACCACTTGGTCAGCTTCGGACCGAGGGCCTTCTTGCCCCTGGGCAGCAGCACGAGATGCGGCACCTCGTCGTCGGCGACCCTCAGGGCCTGCGGCAGCAGGAACTTCTTGCGGGTCAGCCAGAGCCCGAGCAGGCCGATCGCGAAGGACGTCATGCCGAAGCCGATCATCCAGCGGAAGCCCCAGTAGGCGACGGGGATGTTGGGCCGGTAGTCGCCGGGCCCGTACTTCTCCTGCTCGGCCTTGTTGATGTCGTTGATGCCCGGGACGTACGAGGTGAAGTCGTCCTTGGCCAGGAAGGACAGCAGACCCGGGATCTCTATGGCGACCCTGTTGTGGCCCTTGTCGACGTCGCCGACGGCGAAGACCGAGAAGGGCGCCGGCTTCTCGCCGTCCCACAGCGCCTCGGCGGCGGCCATCTTCATCGGCTGCTGCTCGTACATGATCTTGCCGAGGGTGTCGCCGCTGACCGCGGTGAGCATGCCGCCGATGACGACGGTGACCAGACCGAGCCGCAGCGAGGTCTTCATGTCACTGATGTGCTTCTTGCGCAGCAGATGGAAGGCGGAGATGCCGACCATGAAGGCGCCGCCGGTGAGGAACGCCGCCGAGAGGGTGTGGAAGGCCTGGGCGAGCGCGGTGTTCTGGGTCAGGACCAGCCAGAAGTCGGTGAGCTCGGCCCTGCCCTTGGCCTCGTTGATCCGGTAGCCGACCGGGTGCTGCATCCACGAGTTGGCCGCGAGGATGAAATACGCCGACAGGATCGTGCCGATCGAGACCATCCAGATGCAGGCCAGGTGGATCTTCTTGGGCAGCTTGTCCCAGCCGAAGATCCACAGACCGATGAAGGTCGACTCGAAGAAGAAGGCGATCAGCGCCTCGAAGGCGAGCGGGGCGCCGAAGACGTCACCGACGAAGCGCGAGTAGTCGGACCAGTTCATGCCGAACTGGAACTCCTGCACGATGCCGGTGACCACACCCATCGCAATGTTGATCAGGAAGAGCTTGCCCCAGAACTTCGTCGCCCTGAGGTACTTCTCCTTCTCCGTGCGCACCCAGGCGGTCTGCAGTCCGGCCGTGAGGGCGGCCAGCGAGATCGTCAGGGGAACGAAGAGGAAGTGGTAGACGGTGGTGATGCCGAACTGCCAGCGCGCCAGTGTCTCCGGCGCCAAAGCCAGGTCCACGTCGTCAGTCTCCTTAGGTCGCCGTGGTACGGCAGTTTGCCCCTTATGTCACACACATCATTGGAGCAACCGGGACACGCTTGTGAACGCGTTCACATTCACAAGCCCAGTATGCCGTACTGGTTTTCGACGAAGGGCAGGGGGGTCGTGTCTCCTGCGTCACGGGAACGCACACGGCGGCCGCTTCGACATCTCGTTGAAGCGGCCGCCGTGCGGCAGGTCTCCCGGCGGTGCTTCAGAGCTCCTTGCGGAACCCCTCCGCCGCCTTCAGGAAGATGTCGTTCGCCTCGGTCTCCCCGACCGTGACCCGCACACCCTCACCCGGGAACGGCCGGACCACCACACCCTGCCGCTCGCACGCCGCGGCGAAGTCGGCCGTGCGCTCCCCCAGCCGCAGCCACACGAAGTTGGCCTGGGTCTCGGGCACCGTCCAGCCCTGCCCCCGCAAGCCCTCCACCACCCGGTTGCGCTCACACACCAGCGAGCCCACCCGGCCGAGCAGCTCGTCCTCGGCACGCAGCGAGGCGATCGCCGCGTCCTGCGCGAGCTGGCTGACACCGAAGGGCACCGCGGTCTTGCGCAGCGCCGCCGCCACCGGCTCGTGGGCGATCGCGAAGCCGACCCGGAGACCGGCCAGACCGTACGCCTTGGAGAAGGTCCGCAGGACGCAGACGTTCGGCCGGTCGCGGTACAGCTCGACGCCGTCCGGCACCTCGGTGTCCCGGATGAACTCGCGGTACGCCTCGTCCAGCACCACGAGCACATCGCTCGGCACCCGGTCGAGGAAGCGCTCCAGCTCGGCCCGCTTCACCACGGTGCCGGTCGGGTTGTTGGGGTTGCAGACGAAGACGATGCGCGTCCGGTCGGTGATGGCGTCGGCCATGGCGTCCAGGTCGTGCACATCGCCCGGCGTCAGCGGGACCTTCACCGAGGTCGCTCCGCTGATCTGCGCGATGATCGGGTACGCCTCGAAGGACCGCCAGGCGTAGATGACCTCGTCGCCCGGGCCCGAGGTCGCCTGGATGAGCTGCTGGGCGACACCGACCGAGCCGGTGCCGGTGGCCAGGTGGGAGAGCGGGACACCGAAGCGCTCCGACAGCTCGTTCATCAAGCCTGTGCAGGCCATGTCCGGGTAGCGGTTGAAGGACGAGGCCGCGGCCGTGACGCTCTCCATCACGCCCGGCAGCGGCGGATAGGGGTTCTCGTTGGAGGACAGCTTGTAGGCGACCGGGCCGCCGGCCGCTGCGGGCTTGCCCGGCTTGTAGGTGGGAATCCCCTCCAGCTCGGCGCGCAGCTTGGGGCTCGTCTCGCTCACCGCAGTCCTCCTTGTGACCACCACCGGCTTCGAATGCTTCTTACCTTATGAGGATTCGGCGCCGCTGCGTACAGGTGGGACGCAAACCCCATCAGCCCCACTGGCATCAGGGGCATCACCGTACGAAGACAGACGAATCGCAGGGCGCGCTCACATATATCTATGCGCCGGTGGCTCGCGCCGTGGCGCGCATCACCCGTGCAGGTGAGTTGAGACCTCTTCGAAACATCGGCGAGTTGGCAGGCCCATGCGCGTCGACAAGTCACGTAGTGCCATTGGATCGTTCAACTCCCTTTAATTCAAAGGAGATTGACGGGTTATGACCATGCAGAAACGTGCCTGTCAACGCGTGCATATGCGCCCGCCCTACCCCACCGCCTGAGCCCTACTATCGGCTCGCCATGACAGCAGCAGGGAAGCACCAGGTGAGCCGCGCGGAAACCTCACGTCGAGGCAGCCGGCCGGGCCGTGCGGGCATCAGAGACGTTGCCGCCGCCGCCGGAGTCTCCATCACGACCGTCTCTGACGCCCTCAACGGCAAAGGGCGGCTTCCGGACGCCACCCGCCGCCATGTCCGCGAGGTCGCCGACCGGCTGGGTTATCGCCCGTCGGCGGCCGCCCGAACCCTCCGTACCGGAAAGTCGGGCCTCATCGGCCTCACCGTGACGACGTACGGGGATGAACCTTTCACCTTCACGGAGTTCGCGTACTTCGCCGAGATGGCCCGGGCCGCCACCTCGGCGGCGCTCGCCCGGGGCTACGCGCTCGTCATCCTCCCCGCGACCTCGCGCCACGACGTGTGGTCGAACGTCGCCCTGGACGGGACGGTCGTCATCGACCCGTCCGACCAGGACCCGGTGGTCAGCGAACTCGTCCGGCAGGGTCTACCGGTCGTCTCCGACGGCCGCCCGGCCGGCTCGCTGCCGGTCACCGCGTGGGTCGACAACGACCACGAGGCCGCCGTACTCGGCATCCTCGACCACCTGGCCGACGCCGGCGCCCGCCGCATCGGCCTGCTGACCGGGACGTCGACGGACACCTACACCCATCTGTCCACCACGGCGTATCTGCGCTGGTGCGAGCGGGTCGGCCAGGATCCGGTGTACGAGTCCTACCCGGCGCACGATCCGTGCGCGGGCGCCGTCGCCGCCGACCGGCTGCTGGCCCGGCCGGACCGCCCCGACGCGGTCTACGGGCTGTTCGACCCGAACGGCACCGATCTGCTCGCCGCCGCCCGTCGCTACGGGCTGCGGGTACCGGACGACCTGCTTCTGGTCTGCTGCAGCGAGTCCACCGTGTACGCCAGCACCGAACCGCCCATCACCACGCTCTCGCTGAAGCCGAGGCGTATCGGCACGGCCGTGGTCCAGCTCCTCATCGACGCCATCGAGGGGGTCGAATCGGACCAACCGGTCGAGCAGGTGATACCGACGGAGTTGATCGTGCGCACCTCGTCCCAGCGCCGTCCTCCCCGGACGACCGTCAGTCCGCCCCGGTCGCCCGAGGAGAAGTAGGACGAGGGCCGTCAGCAGGCGGCACAGGCCCTGCCCAATCGGGGCGAAAGCCGCGGTGAACAGGAGTCTTGCTCCGATTCACCACCCCTGGGTCATCACATGGCGCGATCCGCATTCCTATGATGGGCCCACGACACCGCGGGCCGCTGCGACCAGGCAGTCCGAAGCGGTGCAGATGCGGCGTGATGGTGGAGGGGTCTGATGACTCAGGGGGCCGGTCAGGGACCCGAGGCGGAGCGGACGGCGACGTTGCGCGACTTCCGGGTGCCCGCGTACGTCCACGAGACCGGCCCGTACGGCCACAGCGCGCACCCCGGCGACGTCGTACCGGCGCACGAGGCGGAGTACCCGGAGGGGTACACGCCCACCGAGCGCAACCTGCCGGTCGTCAACCGGGGTGACACGCTTCAGGTGGCCGTCGACCCCGCGGCGGTCCCGCAGGCCGTTGTCGGGCCGGGCGCGCTGTTCGTCGTCGGTGACGTCCACGGCTATCTCGACGAGCTGGTGGCGGCGCTCCAGGAGAAGGGTCTCGTCGACGCGGCGGGCAACTGGTGCGCGGGCACCGCCCGGCTGTGGTTCCTCGGCGACTTCACCGACCGCGGGCCGGACGGCATCGGCGTCATCGACCTCGTGATGCGCCTGTCCGCCGAGGCCGCCGCGGCCGGCGGCTACTGCAAGGCCCTCATGGGCAACCACGAGCTGCTGCTCCTCGGCGCCAAGCGGTTCGGCGACACCCCCGTCAACTCCGGAGCGGGCACCGCCACCTTCCAGGCGGCCTGGCTGCTCAACGGCGGGCAGAAGACCGACATGGACCGTCTCCAGGACCACCACCTCCAGTGGATGGCCCGCCTCGACGCCATGGAGGAGGTCGACGGGCACCTGCTCGTCCACTCGGACACCACCGCCTACCTCGACTACGGCGACTCGATCGAGGCGGTCAACGACACCGTCCGCGAGACGATCACGCGCAACGACGCGGACGAGGTGTGGGATCTGTTCCGCAAGTTCACCAAGCGCTTCTCCTTCCGCGACGAGGGCGGCGCCGACCATGTGCGGTCCCTGCTCGACACGTACGGCGGCACGCGGATCGTTCACGGTCACAGCCCGATCCCCTACCTGCTGGGCGAGGTCGGCTCGGAGGACGGCGAGGACTCGTCGGGTCCGCTGGTCGAGGGACCGCACGTCTACGCCGAGGGGCTGGCCATCGCGATGGACGGCGGTGTGACCATGGCCGGAAAGCTGCTGGTCCAGCAACTGCCGCTGGATATCTGAACGTTCACGGGGCAAGCGATCCCCCACGACGGACCGAGCAAGAAACGACGCAGGCCAGGGCCCAATTTCTGGAAACCCCCTGTCACCGTGTGCCGTCACCGCTCTACCATCGGCTTATCCGTAGCAGGCTCCCCTCCGTTTCTGCCCGACGGCTCACAGTCATGCGAGCCCCAAGCCCTACGGAGCATCGGGGGATGCACATGAACAGCGTTCCGCAGCACCTGCTGATCGAGGACCGCCAGGAGTACGAGCGGATCCTCGATGAGGCGCTGCGCTCCGCCCCACACCGCCCGGAACTGGCCGCTGTGGGACAGCGGCTCAATCCCGAACAGCTGCGCACCATGGCGCTCAACGCCACGGCGATCATCACGGCGGCCGCGGCGACCGAATACCAGCACTACGTGAAGGTCCGCGAGGAACTGCGCCAGCCGGCGCCGTCCACCCCGTCGTCCGTCCGTGAAACCGGCTCCGCGGAGCCGGGCTCGGGCGCGGTGGGGCTCGCCGCCACCATGGGAGAGGTCGCCGAGACCGCCGGCGCGGGCGCCGTCGCCGTCGCCGCGGTCCTGACTCCTGTCCTCGCCGGAACTGCCGCGGCGATCTTCCTGCTGGTGGGGTACATCCTGAAAATGCTGGACCCCCAGCCGGCGTTCGCCCAGACGATGCTGACCACCGGTTGGGTGTTCGGCGCGGTGACCGCGGTCGCGATCCTGGTCGCCGCGGTCGGTCTCCTGCTCACCGCCCTGCGCAACCGGCCCTCGCTGGACACCGGGCCGTACGGCGAGCTGAGCGGGGAGGTGGCCCGGGCCAGGGAAGCCTGGCGCGAGGCCCTGCTGGAGCGGGGTGTCCTGCCCTTCCTGCGGGACGCGCTGGCCGACCCCGGCACGGCGACCGCGCTGCACCGCCCCGCACGGCCCGCGCCGACCAGCCGTATGCCGAACCTCGGCTACGGCCGCCCGGGTTTCAGCAGCCCGGACGACGGCTCCACCGGCCCCCGGCCCAGTTTCACGAGCCCGGACTACACCAGCCCGGACTTCGGCGGCCCGGAACACCAGCCGGAGTAGCCTCCGGCTTGCGCCCCTCCTCGCGGGGAAACCCGCTTCCGGGGGCGCGCAAGCCGGTTGTCCGGCGCCGCACGGGCACCGGACGACCTGCGCCTCCCGCACTCCCCGACGGGCCTCGGCTCAGTCGGCGAGCGGCAGATACACCCGGTTCCCCGCCGCCGCGAACTCCTTCGACTTCTGGGCCATGCCCTCCTCGATCTCCTCCTGGTTCCCGCCATGCCGGCGGCGGATGTCCTGAGAGATCTTCATGGAGCAGAACTTGGGTCCGCACATGGAGCAGAAGTGGGCCGTCTTGGCCGGCTCGGCCGGGAGTGTCTCGTCGTGGAACTCACGGGCCGTGTCGGGGTCGAGGGCGAGGTTGAACTGGTCCTCCCAGCGGAACTCGAAGCGGGCGTCCGACAGCGCGTCGTCCCACTCCTGTGCGCCAGGGTGTCCCTTGGCGAGGTCCGCCGCATGGGCCGCGATCTTGTAGGTGATGACGCCTGTCTTCACGTCGTCACGGTTGGGCAGGCCCAAGTGCTCCTTGGGCGTGACGTAGCAGAGCATCGCCGTGCCCCACCACGCGATCATCGCGGCACCGATGCCTGAGGTGATGTGGTCGTAGGCCGGGGCGATGTCCGTGGTCAGCGGGCCGAGCGTATAGAACGGTGCCTCCTCGCAGATCTCCTGCTGAAGGTCGATGTTCTCCTTGATCTTGTGCATCGGGACGTGCCCAGGGCCCTCGATCATGGTCTGTACATGGAAGCGCTTCGCGATCGTGTTGAGTTCCCCGAGCGTCCTCAACTCCGCGAACTGCGCCTCGTCGTTGGCGTCCGCGATCGAACCCGGCCGGAGGCCGTCACCGAGCGAGTACGTGACGTCGTAGGCGGCGAGGATCTCGCAGAGTTCCTCGAAGTTCTCGTAGAGGAACGACTCCTTGTGGTGCGCGAGACACCAGGCCGCCATGATCGAGCCACCGCGCGAGACGATGCCCGTCTTGCGGTTGGCCGTCAGCGGTACGTACGGCAGGCGGACGCCCGCGTGGACCGTCATATAGTCCACGCCCTGCTCGGCCTGCTCGATGACCGTGTCCTTGTAGATCTCCCAGGTCAGTTCCTCGGCCTTGCCGTCCACCTTCTCCAGTGCCTGGTAGAGCGGCACCGTACCGATGGGGACGGGGGAGTTGCGCAGCACCCACTCGCGCGTGGTGTGGATGTTGCGGCCGGTGGACAGATCCATGACCGTGTCGGCGCCCCAGCGGGTCGCCCAGGTCATCTTCTCGACCTCCTCCTCGATGGAGGAGGTCACCGCGGAGTTGCCGATGTTGGCGTTGACCTTCACCAGGAACCGCTTGCCGATGATCATCGGCTCGATCTCGGGGTGGTTGACGTTGGCCGGGAGGACCGCGCGGCCCGCCGCGATCTCCTCCCGGACGACTTCGGGGGCCAGGTTCTCCCGCAGGGCCACGTACTCCATCTCCGGCGTGATCTCGCCTCGGCGCGCGTAGGCGAGCTGCGTGACCGCTCCACCGTCGCGGCTACGGCGCGGTAGCCGGGGCCGCCCGGGGAAGACCGCGTCGAGGTTGCGGAGGTTGCCGCCCCGCGGCGAGGTGTGCTTGATGCCGTCGTCCTCGGGGCGGGCGGGACGGCCCGCGTACTCCTCGGTGTCGCCGCGGGCGATGATCCAGTTCTCCCGGAGCGGAGCCAGACCCCGCCGGACGTCGGTATCGACCAGGGGATCGGTGTACGGACCCGATGTGTCGTACAGCGTGACCGACTGCCCGTTGGTGAGGTGCACCTGACGGACCGGCACCCGCACATCGGGGCGCGAGCCCTCGACATACGCCTTGTGCCAGCCGATGGACTTCCCGACCTCCGCGGACTGTTCGCCCTGAATGGGCTTTTCGTCCTGGCTGAAGGCAGGCGTGCGCGCGTCCTTGATGGTCATGAGACCTACTCCCTACGCCGGCATTACCCGGTAACAGGTTCGGCGGTCGACGCAGCGGCTTCCGTCTGCCGACGTTTCGTGTGGAACGTCACTCGCTGGTGACGATGTTCCACGTGAAACATCGCTGGGACGGAGGTCAGCGCCCTCTCAGCCCGGTGCTCCGAGCTCCCGCGTGTACAAAGGTGCCCCCACGCTAGCGTCAATTCGGGCGCGGTGAACAGAGGGCCCCTGTCGTTCTTGCGATGATCGGTCGGTGACCACGACACATCAGCCCCCGTTCCCACCGCCCGAGCCTCCTCGCAGGCCCGGCTCCGGCAACGGGCCCGGCAACAGACCCGGACCCGCCGACGGGCAGGGCGGCGGGTACGGCCCGGGCCCGGGCTCCGGCGACTGGTACGAGCAGGGAAACGGCACCGGTGACGGGTTCGGCCAGGAGCCCGGATCGGGCGGCCGGTTCGAGCAGGGGACCGGTTCCGGCGGCCACGGGCACGAGGCCGGTGGCGATGGCGGGCACAGGCATGGGCATGGCCCCGGTTCCGGTGGCGGGGGCACAGTCGGTGGCACCGGCGGTGGCGGTGGCGGTGGCGGCGGACACGGTCATTCGCACAGCCACAGTCACGGCCCGGCGGCCCCCGTCTCCAAGCACCTGCGCAAGGTCATCGCCGCGATCCTCATCCCCTTCGGCGTCGCCGTGATCGTCGGGCTCGTCGTGCTGTGGCCGGGGGGCGCGCCGGGTCATGAGCGCACCGGCGTCGGCTTCGACCGGCAGACCCAGCAGGCCACGGTCACCAAGGTCGTGAGCGTGAGCTGCAAGTCGGTCAACGCCTCGGGCGAGACCCCGACCGGCGACACCTCCACCGCCGAGGGCTCCTCCGCCCAGCAGCAGGCCGACGGCGACTGCAAGAAGGCGACGATCCGCGTCGACACCGGCGACGACAAGGGCCGTACGTTCACCGAGATCGTGCAGCCGGACCAGTCACGGCAGTTGGACCAGGGCGAGAAGGTCGTGGTCGCCTACGAGCCCTCCGCTCCCAAGGACCTGCAGTACTCGGTCACCGACGTGAACCGCAGGCTCCCCATGGCGCTGCTCGCCGGCATCTTCGCACTCGCCGTCGTGGTCGTCGGGCGGTTGCGGGGCGTCATGGCGCTGGTCGCGCTGGCCATCAGCTTCATGATCCTGAACTTCTTCATCCTGCCCGCGATCCTGCAGGGCTCGAACCCGCTGGTCGTGGCCGTGGTCGGGGCGAGCGCCATCATGCTGATCGCCCTGTATCTGTGCCATGGACTGTCGGCGAGAACATCCGTGGCCGTGCTCGGCACGCTGATCTCGCTGCTGCTGATCGGCGTGCTCGGCTCGCTGTTCATCGACTGGGCCGCGCTCACCGGCAACACGGACGACAACACCGGCCTGATCCACGGCCTGTACCCGTCGATCGACATGAGCGGTCTGCTGCTCGCCGGTGTCATCATCGGTTCGCTCGGTGTCCTCGACGATGTGACGGTCACCCAGACGTCGGCGGTCTGGGAGCTGCACGAGGCCAATCCGTCGATGGGCTGGCGCGATCTGTACCGCGCGGGCATCCGCATCGGCCGCGACCACATCGCGTCCGTCGTCAACACGCTCGTCCTCGCCTACGCGGGCGCCGCCCTGCCGCTGCTGCTGCTCTTCTCCATCGCACAGAGCAGCGTGGGGACCGTCGCCAACAGCGAGCTCGTCGCCGAGGAGATCGTGCGCACGCTGGTTGGATCGATCGGCCTGGTCGCGTCCGTGCCGGTGACGACCGCCCTCGCGGCCCTGGTGGTGGCGGCCGACCGGCCTGCACCCGCTGGCTCCGGGACGGCACCGGCGGGCGGTCGGCCGGCTCCGGCGGGAGCCCAGTCGATGTCGGCCGGCACCCAGCCGACGGCGGCACGAGGTGGGCACGGGCGGCGGCGCAAGCGCTGACGTCGGCGCCCGCGTCGCCGTAGGAAGGGCTGTACGGCGACGTACAGCCGCTGTGGCATGCCCCAGGCCCCGCCGGAGGAGAAGCGTTCCTGCGCGGGCCCCACGCCCGCGCTGAAGCGTTACGCCCCCCTCATGGCCGTAACGCTTCAGCCCGCGCTCTGTTCCTCCGCCAGAATCCGGTCCAGGGCCTCATCGAGGTGGGCGTCGAAGTCGGCGAGCGCACCCTCCTGGCCCAGCGGCACCAACTTGTCGGTGCGGTCGAGGAAAGCGATGAGCGGCGCCGCCGAGGAGCGGAACAGCGCCTGGTCGACACCGACCTGAAGGCGGATCAGGACCTCACCCAGCGTGTCCGCCTCGGCGGGCGCGATGCGCACATCCCCGTCCCCACACGGCCGCCCCACGCCGTCGATCAGCAGCTCACGCCCGAAAGCCCAGGTCACCGGCGCGTCACCGGGGAGGTGGAAGGTGAGCCGCACGGCGTAGGGATCGCAGGTCTCGTAGCGCAGCTCCACCGGGATGCGGAAGGCGAGCTCCTCGGACACGAGAAAGCTCATCATGACCTCTGCCTGTACCGACTCACCCATCGTCTACCCCGTCATCTGCCGTCGACTGGCCGGGAATGATCCCTTTGACTGTGATGGAAGTTTGCTGAAAGTACACGAGAGATCACAAGGAGTGAGTTTTCAGATACTGATAGAGATCGCCAGTGACCCGAGGAGGCGTCCGACCTCGCTCTGCAGCTGACGGGTGGCGGCCGCCAGTCGGTCGGCCTGGTGGGCGGGCAGCGAGATGGCCATCGTCGCGGCGGTGGTGCCCATGGTGATCGGAATCGCCGCGCAGACCGTGCCCAGCGCGTACTCCTGCCGTTCGAAGACCGGTTCCATCCGCCGCGTCCGGTCCAGACGTCGCAGCAGCGTGTGGTTGTCCCGCACGGTGTACGGGGTGATGGCCTGTACGGGGTAGCGGTCCAGGTGGTCGCGGCGGGCGTCCTCGTCGAGCTGGGAGAGCAGGCACTGGCCGATGGCGTGCGCGTGCGCCGTCTCGCGGAAGTCGGCCCATTCCTCGACCGCCGGGTTGGCCGCGGTGTCGGAGACGCACATGACCTCGATCTCGCCGTCCCGGTAGATCGCGTAGTAGACGGGTACGCCGATGGCGTCGCGCCAGTGGGCCAGTGTCTCGGCGATTGTGCTGCGACGTTTCTCCTGTGCTCCGCTGCTGCTCAGCCGTTCGGCTGCCTCGCCGAGGAAGAACAGGCCCCTGTCCCTGCGCAGATACCCCTCGTGGACCAGGGTGCGCAGCAGGTGGTAGGCCGTGGGCAGGGCGAGGCCGGTCTCGCGGGCCAGTTGTTTGGCGGGGGCGCCGTGTTCGTGCTCGGCGACGGATTCCAGCAGGCGCATCGCGCGCTGGACGGAGCCGATGAGGGTCGTGGAGTGAGGTGACTCCGAGGAGTCTGCGGAGACTGCTCTCGGTGCCGGGTTCGATGCCGCTGCCGGGGGTGTCCCCGGGCGGGACCGGTTGGCGGCTGCGGGCTGCTCCGGCGGCCGGAGTCGGGGCTCCGGCGAAGGGACCGCCGCCCGGGCCGGTGCGGGGGCTGCGAGGCGTTCCGCGGGTGCGGTGTCAACCGTGGGCAAGGGTCACTCCCGAAGCGCGAGGGGGCCGCCCGTGCGGGGGGACACGGGAGGGGGTGTGCGCCGCTCGCGGGGGATCGTCCCCGCGTCGAATTCCGGACTTTAACCGTCCGTCACCGCTCGCACTCGACCTGTACCGAAACTTCCCCCACCCGAGGGAACCGGCGATTCCTGTTACCGATCACCGGTGCCGCCCGCCGGTTGCCGCCCGCGTCACCAGTCGCCGCGCGACGAGGAACTCGACATGAACTTGCGCACCACGTAGACCAGTCCGCCGACCAGGGCCACGAAGACCAGCAGCTTGAACAGCAGCCCGATGACGAACCCGACGACGCTGGCTATCAGCCCGCCGAACACGACCAGGGCGATGACCGGCACCGCGATCCACTTCACCCACCAGGGCAGTCCCGCGAAGAAATCTCCCATTGCTCTCGTCCTTGTCTCTCTGCCCGTCGCTCGTGCCGGGTCCGGTCGAAGACCCGGGCTCGTGATGCCGGATCCTTCTGGTGTCCTGCACTCGATGCTAGGGCGGGGAGGGGCCCCGGCGGGGGCCTCGCACCCCTTGTCCTCCCCTGACTGATCCCCTAGGGAATCCCGGGGTGCCGGGTCAGCTCTCGGGCGGAGAGAACACCACGACGACCCGCAGGTCCTCGCTGATGTGGTGGAACTTGTGGGCGACGCCGGCCGGTACGTAGACCACGCTGCCGCGCGCGACCTGGGTGGTCTCCATGCCCACGGTGATCGCGGCGCGGCCGCTCACAACGAAGTAGACCTCGTCCTGATTGTGCGGCTTCTGTGGATCATGCTCACCGGCATCCAGCGCGTACAGCCCGACCGACATGCTCCGCTCACGCAGAAACTGCAGGTAGGCGCCGTCGTTGGCGGCGCGTTCCGCCTCCAGTTCGTCCAGCCGGAATGCCTTCATCGCCCTTGTCCGCCCTCGTCACACTGCTGATCGCCGACCTCTTCTGCCACGATCAGACACATGAAGAATTTCGTAGTCAAGACGATCGCCAACGCGGGCGCCCTGGCGGTCGCCGTCTGGCTGCTGGACAAGATCACCCTGACCGGTGACAGCACGGGCAAGAAGATCGGCACCCTGATCCTCGTCGCGCTGATCTTCGGCATCGTGAACTTCCTGGTCAAGCCGGTCGTCCAGCTCCTCAGCCTCCCGCTGCTGATCCTGACCCTCGGTTTGTTCACCCTGGTCGTCAACGCGCTGATGCTGATGCTGACCTCGTGGCTGGCCGACAAGGTCGACCTGAGCTTCCACGTCGACGGCTTCTGGACCGCGGTGCTCGGCGGCCTGATCATCTCGATCGTGTCCTGGGCGCTCAACGTCGTCCTGCCCGACGGGGACTGAGCCCCTCGTGACGTACCGCGTCTGTTTCGTCTGCACCGGCAACATCTGCCGCTCGCCGATGGCCGAGTCCGTCTTCCGCGCCCGCGTGGCGGAGGACGGGCTCGACGGCCTGGTCGAGGTCGACAGCGCCGGCACGGGCGGCTGGCACGAGGGCGACGGCGCCGACCCGCGCACCGTGTCGGTCCTCGAGGCGCACGGCTACGACGGCGCCCACACGGCCCGCCAGTTCCAGCCGTCGTGGTTCTCCCGCCTCGACCTCGTCATCGCCCTCGACCGCGGCCACCTCAAGGCCCTGCGCCGCCTCGCGCCCACCCCGCAGGACGCGGCGAAGGTGCGGCTCCTGCGCTCCTACGACCCGGCCGCGGGCGACGACCTCGACGTACCGGACCCTTATTACGGGGGGATGGACGGGTTCGAGGAGTGCCTTGAGATGGTGGAGTCGGCGAGCGAGGGTCTGCTCGCCGCGGTACGCGAGGACGCGGAAGGACGAGTGGCATGAGCGAGTCGACCGAGGGCAACGGCGAGGGCACGCGCGCGGTACGGGCGGGACTGCCCGAGCCGGTCAGGAACGAACCCACCCTGCCCGGTCCGGCTTTCGCCGCCCACTTCCATCTGCCGGGCGAGGTGGGCGGCCCGTACACCTACGGCCGGGACGAGAACCCCACCTGGACTCTCCTGGAGCGCGCCATCGGCGAGTTGGAGGCTCCCGGGCGGGACGGCCTCCAGACGCTCGTGTTCGCCTCGGGCATGGCCGCCATCTCCTCGGTGCTCTTCTCCCAGCTGCGCGCCGGGGACACGGTCGTCCTGCCGAACGACGGCTACCAGGTGCTGCCCCTGGTGCGCGCGCAGCTCGAGGCGTACGGCATCGAGGTACGGACCGCGCCGACCGGCGGCGACGCCCAGCTGGAGGTGCTGGACGGCGCGAAGCTGCTGTGGATCGAGTCGCCGTCGAACCCCGGGCTCGACGTGTGCGACATCCGGCGGCTCGTCGAGGCGGCACACGCGCGTGGCGCCCTCGTCGCCGTCGACAACACCCTCGCGACGCCGCTCGGACAGCGCCCCCTGGAGCTCGGCGCCGACTTCTCGGTGGCCAGCGGCACCAAGCAGCTCACGGGGCACGGGGACGTCCTCCTGGGATACGTCACCGGGCGCGACGGCGAGGCGATGACCGCCGTACGGCGCTGGCGCAAGATCGTCGGGGCGATCCCGGGCCCCATGGAGGCCTGGCTCGCGCACCGCTCGATCGCCACGCTCCAGTTGCGGGTAGACCGGCAGAACGCGACCGCGCTCGTGCTCGCCGAGGCCCTGAAGAGGCGCCCGGACGTCACGGGGCTGCGGTATCCGGGACTGCCCGACGATCCCTCGCACAAGGTCGCCTCGCAGCAGATGCGGCGCTACGGCTGCGTGGTCTCCTTCACGCTGCCTTCGCGGGAGCGTGCCGAGCGTTTCCTCGACGCGCTGCGGCTCGTGGACGACGCGACGAGCTTCGGCGGAGTGCGTTCCACGGCCGAGCGGCGTGGGCGCTGGGGCGGGGACGCCGTGCCGGACGGCTTCGTCCGCTTCTCGGTCGGCGCCGAGGACCCGGAGGATCTGGTGGCGGATGTGCTGCGTGCGCTGGACGAGTCGGCGCACTGACACCATGTTCTGCCCGTGCGCGGGTGTCCGGCTACGCACAACGGACGGTCCGAGCCTCCCCCCTCGTGGCTCGGACCGTCCTCGGTTCCGCGCGCGAAGAACCGCGCAAGCAAGGCTAGTTGACTCTGCGTCAGTGTCCAATCACAGTAGCGACAGCAACCTATCGACATATTTATAGTTGGGGCGCGGCCGGGGGCCGGGAGCAGGCACTGAAGGGGAGGGCGCGGCATGGATCTGGCCTTGCTGCGGACCTTCGTGACCGTGCACCGGGCCGGCTCCTTCACTCGCGCCGCCGCGCTGCTCGGCCTCTCCCAACCGGCCGTGACCTCGCAGATCCGTACGCTGGAGCGGCAGTTGGGCCGCCCTCTGTTCCTGCGACAGGCCCGCGGGGTGACCCCGACGACCATCGGCGACGAGCTCGCCCACAAGGCCGCGCCGCATCTGGACGCCCTGGTGGAGATCACCGAGACCGGCCTCGACGACGAGTCCTCTTTACGAACCCTCCACCTCGCCGGGCCCCCCGAGTTCGTCGCTGAACGGGCCCTGCCCGCGCTCACCGAGCTGACCGGCGAGGACGGCCAGGGCTTCGCGCTGCGGGCCTCCTTCGGGAACGCCGAGGAAACCATGGAAGGGCTGGCCGCCGGGCATCACGATCTGGCCATCACCACGGCCCGTCCACGCGGCTCTCTGCTTACGGCGACTGCGCTCTGCGACGAAGTGCACGTCCTGGTCGCCTCCCCGCGCTGGGCGAAGCGGATCAATACCGGGACCACGCGCCGCAAGGGAGCGCCCGCCCTGGAGAACCTCCCGGTGATCGAGGTGCACGAGTCGCTGCCGTTCGTCTCGCGCTACTGGGCTTCCGTCTTCGACTCCCGTCCGGCCGCCCCCGGCACCGTCATCGTCCCCGATCTGCGCGCGGCGCTCGCCTGCGCGGCGGCGGGTGCCGGGCTCGCGGTGCTGCCCAGCTATTTGTGCGCATCCGCCCTGGAGCGCGGCGACGTCGTCGCCCTGCACCATCCGGCGGTTCCGCCCCTGCGGACGTACTTCCTGGTGGTCCGTACCGGCACGCTGGCGATGCCGCACATCGCGCGCGCACACGACTGGCTGCTGCACGCGGCTACGGACTGGTGCTGACCTGCGCTTTTCCTCTGGTCACCGGGTGAGTTCGGCCGATGACCGTTCGCGATGTTTCACGTGGAACCAACCGGGCCACATTTCACCCATGACCGTCCGACCCGTGGTCAAGCGCACCGCACGTGCCGTTCTCCTGCATGGCGACGACCTGATCCTGATCAAGCGCACCAAACCCGGCATGGATCCCTACTGGCTCACGCCCGGTGGTGGAGTCGAGCCGACCGACGCGACTGTCGTCGACGCGCTGCACCGCGAGGTGTACGAGGAACTCGGCGCCAAGATCACCGACGTGGTGCCCTGCTTCGTCGACACCGTCGAGCACATCGGCGAGGACGCCGCCGCGACCGGGGTGAAGGTCCAGCACTTCTTCGTCTGCCGTCTGGAGTCCATGGACACCTCGCTGCGGCACGGCCCCGAAATCGACGAACCCATCGGTGAGTACGAGATCGTGCGGGTGCCGTTCACCCGTGTCGGGATCGCCTCCGTCCATCTCGTCCCGCTGTCCCTGCGGCACTACCTGGACGGGAACATCGAGGGCGTCCGTGCCATGCACGCCCCCGACCTGGGCTGAGATCAGTCCCCGATCACGACGAGCTCCTCCACGGAGTCGTGACGTATGCGGTTCGGCGGAATGCCGATGTCCCTCAGGGTGTGCACACCGTTGCGGATCATCCCGGGCGGGCCCGAGACGAAGGCGTCGTACTCGTTCCAGGGGCCGTACTGGCGGATGGCGTCGGGGAGCTGGACACGCGCCAGTTGGTCGATGACCGCGCGGACCGAGAGCCACGGGTGGGACTGCTGGAGCCTGAGCATGGTGTCGATGTCGTACAGGTCGTGGTCGGTGCGAGCGCCGTAGAACACCTCGACCGGCCGCCGCTCGCCGTGTTCGGCCACGTCCTCGACCAGTGCCTTGATGGGCGCTATGCCGGTACCGCCGCCCAGACAGAGAAGTCCGCTGTCGGTGGTGTGGTCCACGGTCATCGAACCGGCCGGAGGACCGAGCCGGAGGATGTCGCCGGGGCGGGCGCGGTGGACCAGGGCGTTGGAGACCCAGCCCGCCGGGACGGCCTTCACGTGGAACGACAGCAGGCCGTCGGAGCGGGGCGCCGAGGCGAAGGAGTAGTGCCGCCAGATCCGCGGCCACCACGGCGTCTCCAGGCTCGTGTACTGGCCGGCGAGGAAGGGATAGGGCTGGTCCGGGCGGACGGTGACGACCGCGACGTCCGGTGTCCTGAGGTCGTGCGCCACGACCTCGGCGTACCACCAGGCAGGAGCACGCAGTTCGTCCGTGGCCGCCGCGTCGATCATCACCTGCGAGATCGTCGTGTACGTCCGGACCCAGGCCGCCTCCAGCTCCGGATCCCAGATGTTCCCCGCGTACTTGCTCAGCGCACCGATGAGGCACTCACCGACGGCCGGGTAGTGCTCGGCCCGGGTGCCGTACTTGCGGTGGCCGCGTCCGAGGTTCTGCAGATAGTCGACGAGGACGGGGGTGTTGTCGATGTGCTCCGCCGCGGTGAGCAGCGCCTTGAGCAACCGGTCCCGCTGGGTGTCCATCGCGGCGGGGAAGAGCGAGCGCAGGTCGGGGTGGCGGACGAAGAGGAGCGCGTAGAAGTACGAGGTGACCTTGTCGGCCACGGGGGCGACCTCCGCCATGGTCCGGCGGATGAGGATCGCGTCCGGGGAAGCCTGCTGGGCCTGCGCCGGGTTGGCGCGCTGCGGGGGTACACGCTGCTCCGGGGGCGGGGGTTCCGTCGGCCCGTGGTGCGGTATCGCGTGCGAGGTGGGGATCGCTGTCGGGTGCGCCTGCTCGGCCGAGGCAGGCGGCGCGGCGTACTCGGGCGGTGGCGCGGGGGCGGGTGTCGGGGCTGGGGCGGGCAGCGGGGCGTCCTGTGCCGGTGGGGCCGTGTCGGCGCCCTGTGGGGTCCTGCCGACCGGGCGCAGCGCCGCCAGGCGGCTGCCCTCGGCCGTCTCCTGCTCGCTGCCCGGTGTCGGCTCCGGCTGCTTGTGGGGCGCGAACCAGCCGCCCCCGCCGCCGGAAGTGCCGTTGTCGGCCGACGCGGTGGTCGGAGCGTCCATGGTGTGCCTCGCCTCGAACATCTTTCGGTCGGTCTGCGCACTTCCTCGGTCGGAATGTGCCCGCTTTCCCCCGCGGACGGCTTGCTTTCCCCGTTCATGGCCATGGCCAATGCGGCCACATTCAAACCGTATTCGCGCTCCATACGGACAAGTAAGGCGAGAGTGTGACATTGGCCGCAGTGCTCTGACCGCAGCCTCCCACCGTGTGGGGACGCCCGGCCGCATAACCGAAAACGCGGGTCTTCGATCTCTCCGTCCCATTAGGCTGGCTTGCCTTGTTCACGGTCCGGGCAGGGCATGTGCAGGGTCTGCGCACGTCACGCCGGACGAGAACCGGAGTCGACCCTACCGGTCAGCGCTCCGCACACAAGTCCCCCCTCCCTCCCCCACGAATGAGGCGAGGAGCGAACCATCAGTTGCCTCAACTACCGGGCGTGGCGCACCAATTCATAGGCATCCCACAGATCTCTGCCCGTGTAGGCGTGCGTCGCGAGACCGGACAGATGACGGTCCGCATTGACCGCGACCGAGACCGGCACCGTGCTGAAGAGATCCTTGTCCGAGGACGAGTCCCCATAGGCAATGCAATCGGCCCGGCTCACTCCGAACTCCTCGCACAGCCGGTCGGCGATGAGGACCTTGGCCGCGGCGCTCAGCACCCCGGCCGGATCCACCGGCTCAGTGAACGGCACGGCGGGAAAGCGCGATCCGTATGCCGCGTGGGCACCCCAGGTGGTGAGCCGCTCGACGAAGAAGGTCGGCGAGAGCGATATGACGGCGCAGTAGTCGCCGTTCTCCCGGATCTCCTCCCAGACGTCACGAATGCGGGCGAGCCACGGAGCGCCCTCGAAAGCGGCCGCCACATGGACCTCGGTGAGCTCCGCCCACAGTTCGCGCACCCGCGCGGCGTACTCGGGCGGCTGTATCAGCCCCGTCGAGATCGCCTGGTCGAGTGCCACGGCCTCGGCTTCCAGCCCTAGTTGTCGGGAGATCTCCACAGGCGAGGAAGTGCCGTACAGCAGTGTGCCGTCGAGGTCGAAGAGATGAAGTCTGGCCATGGTTCCCGAGGCTAGCCGGGGCGGTTGACGGCACCTCGACGAGGATCCCCCAAGCGCCTTGACGAAGACACCGCCTTAGGAGAGGCCGCCGGCGGCGCTTCGCAAGACCGTCGGATGCCGACCGTTCTCTCATGTTTCACGTGAAACACGGACCGTCTGTCGAGGCGCTGTGCAGTCGGCCATGACATGGCCAAAACCTCGTACGTCTCACCGGAAACAGGTGGACGCCGAGTGCGCCCGTCAGACAGCCTGACCTGCGTGTCGACACCTTCCCTCACTGATCCGCCCATCCGCCGACTGACGCTGCGCGATCTCGTCGCCTGCGCCGACTTGTCCGAGGACCGGGGGTGGCCACGCGAGGAGCACAAGTGGGGCTTCCTCCTCGCCTCCGGGAAGGGATACGGCATCGACGACCCCGACGGCGGCCTCGTCAGCGCCTGCGTCGTCACCGAGTACGGGTCGCAGGACCGCCCCGATCTGGGGGCCATCGGCATGGTCCTGGTCGCCGAACGGCATGCACGCCGAGGCATCGGCCGCCGACTGATGCATCACGTGATCGCGGCGATGAGCACCACCCCGCTGACTCTGCATGCGACGCCCAACGGCCGCCCGCTCTACGAGGAACTCGGCTTCAAGGTCACCGGCCGGGCGGAGATGGTGCGGGGCCACTTCACGGCCCCCGGATACGAGCCCGCCGTCGTCACGCGCGCGGCGACCGCAGAGGACCTCACCGCCATCCTCCGGCTCGACGCGGAGGTCTTCGGCGCCGATCGCACGCACATCGTGACGCGCCTGCCCGCCTTCGCCGACCAGTTGCGGGTCGCCGAGGAGAACGGCCGGATCATCGGGTACGCGGGCGCGTGGCCCAACATGGACAACCATGTCGTGGGACCGCTGATCGCCCGGGACACGGAGACGGCGAAGGCACTCATCGCCTCGTTGGCCGCCCACACCGACCTCAAGCTGCGTACCGACATCGACGTGCGGCACGAGGAGCTGCTGATGTGGGTGAAGGAGCGCGGGCTGGCGTCCGTCGCCTTCAACTCGGTCATGACCTACGGGATTTCGGAGTTGCCCGGTGACTGGAGTCGGCGGTTCGCGCCGGTGACGGTGGCGGCGGGGTGAGGGACGGCGTCGTGGCGACGGCTTGCTGAGAGGTGCCGTAGCGGTGATGCCGGGTCCTGGTCGGGACCCGGCATCGTTCGGTGCGGCTCATGGTGGCGGGTGCGGCTCGGCCGGCCCTGTCCGGATCAGTGGCGGACGGCCGCCCGCCGCTCAGCCGGTACGGCCCCTGCCACGACCTCGCTGGGCGTGTCGGCCCGGCGTTCCAGGGCGGCCGAGAGCAGCGCGAGCCCCAGGGCGGCGGCGGCCAGGACGGCACCCACCCAGTTCGGAGCGGTGTAGCCGAGACCGGCGCCGATGACGAGGCCGCCGAGCCAGGCGGAGAGCGCGTTGCCGAGGTTGAAGGCACCGATGTTCACCGCGGAGGCGAGTGTCGGGGCGCCGTGAGCCTGGTCGAGGACGCGCTTCTGCAGCGGCGGGACCGTGGCGAATCCCAGGGCGCCGATGAGCGCGATCGTGACGGCCGCGAGGACCTTGTTGTGCGCGGTGAGCGTGAAGAGCGCGAGGACGACGGCCAGGGCGCCCAGAGACACGTACAGCAGGGGCATCAGGGCGCGGTCCGCGTACTTGCCGCCGATGAGGTTGCCGCCGACCATGCCGAGGCCGAAGAGGACGAGCAGCCAGGTGACGGAGCCGTCGGCGAATCCGGCGACGTGGGTCATCATCGGCGCGATGTAGGTGATGGCCGCGAAGACTCCGCCGAAGCCGAGCACGGTCATCGCCATGGCGAGCAGGACCTGGGCGTTCTTGAAGGCGGCCAGTTCGTGGCGCAGGTGTACGCCCTCCGGCCTGGGCATGTCGGGGACGAGCTTGGCGATGCCCAGCAGACCCAGGACGCCGAGCGCGGCGACGAGGGCGAAGGTGACGCGCCAGCCGACGGTCTGCCCCACGAGGGTGCCCAGTGGGACGCCCACCACGTTGGCGACGGTGAGGCCGGTGAACATCATGGCGATGGCTCCGGCCTTCTTGTCCGGGGCGACCAGCTCGGCCGCCACGACCGAGCCGATGCCGAAGAACGCACCGTGGGCGAGCGAGGCGACCACCCGGCCCATCAGCATGACGCTGAAGGCGGGGGCCAGCGCGGACAGCAGGTTGCCGGCGATGAAGAGGCCCATGAGCAGCATCAGCATGCGCTTGCGGGAGACCTTGGTGCCGAGCACCGTCATCAGCGGAGCACCGAACATGACGCCGAGCGCATAGCCCGTCACCAGGAAGCCGGCCGTGGGGATGGAAACCCCGAAGTCACCCGCGACCTCGGGCAGCAAGCCCATGATCACGAACTCGGTGGTTCCGATTCCGAAGGCCCCGATCGCCAGAGCCAGGAGCGCGAGAGGCATGAGGGACTGCACCTTCCAGGTGATTGCAGGAGCGCTTTACACTCGAAGACAATACTTGCAGACGCCTGATACTTGCAAGCGCCGACTATTGCGGCCCTGCTCTATCCTGGTTTCAGTCGTTCCGGGACGAAGGAAGCGCCGATGACAGCGACGGACCCCGCACTCACCGCCCTCGCACAGGGCTGGTGCGCCCTCTCCCTGCTGCACGGGAGGATCGAGGCCCATATCGAGCGGGCCCTCCAGGCGAAGCACGACCTCAGCGTGCGCGAGTACTCCCTGCTCGACGTCCTCAGCCGGCAGCACGACGGAGACGGCGGCCATCTGCAGATGAAGCAGGTCGCCGACGCCGTCGTCCTGAGCCAGAGCGCCACCACCCGGCTGGTCACCCGCCTGGAGGACCGCCACCTGCTCACCCGCTACCTGTGCCCCACCGACCGTCGCGGCATCTACACCAACGTCACCGAGGCAGGTCTCAAGCTCCTCGACGAGGCTCGCCCGACCAATGACACCGCCCTGCGCGAGGCCCTCGACGAAGCGGCCAGGAACCCCGAACTGGCTCCACTGGTCCGGGTCGTGGAGTCGCTGAACGTGCCCGCATAAGCTGGCCGCCATGGGAGATCTTGAAATACGCGCCGCCGTCGCCGCCGATGTCCCCGCGATCGTCGCCATGCTCGCGGACGACCCGCTGGGCGCGCAGCGCGAGTCACCGGACGACCTCGCCCCCTACCTGACCGCCCTGGAGCGACTCGTCGCGGACCCGAACCAGCACCTCGTCGTCGCCGTCCGCGAGGACCGCGTCGTGGGCACGCTCCAGCTCACGATCATTCCCGGGCTCTCCCGACGCGGCTCCACCCGGTCGATCATCGAAGGCGTCCGCGTCCACGCCGACGAGCGTGGCAGTGGTCTGGGTACGCAGCTCATCGAGTGGGCGGTCGATGAATCACGACGCCAGAACTGCCAGTTGGTGCAGCTGACCTCAGACGCCACCCGCACCGACGCCCATCGCTTCTACGAGAGGCTGGGCTTCGAGGCCTCACACGTCGGCTTCAAGCTCCCGCTCTGAGGCTCGGGCCCACCATTACGACCCCCAGGGGGCTTGTTTCACGTGAAACAAGCCCCTCACCGCTCAGCCGATACCGCGCCATCCCTCCGGATCCACCCCACCCGGCACAGGCGAGCCCTCGTCGTACGGCTGACGCGTGAACACGAACGAGCCGAGGTCCAGATGGCTCACACCGCCGTCAGGCCGCCGTACGGCCCTCAGAAGCTCTCCGGCGAAGTAGCCCTCAAGGCCGGTCCACGTGCCGTCACCGTTCCTGCGAAAACGTGAGCGACGACCGACGCCGTTCAGGGGATCCAGCGAAACGCCGCCCTCGGTCGTCAGCCGCAGGGCGAACGCGTGCGTCCCCCAGTACCACGGCCCTGCCAACTCCAGCACAGCTGCGTCGACTTCGGGCAGAGGACGCCACGGCTCGGGAATCCGCGGCTCGGCCTCCGCGACGATCCGTACGAGGTCGGCGCCCACGGAACCCAGCAGGGGCCCGGAGGTGCAGTTGGCCAGCACCACCGCGGCCACGTCGTCCGCCACGCTGATGGTGAGGTTGGCCAGGAATCCCGGCAGGGACCCCGAGTGCCCGACGAGCAGTCGGCCGTCCCGGCTCTGCACCTGCATCCCCAGACCGTACGTCGCACCGTCCACGACATCCGCGGCCTCGGCCGGAGCGGCGGGCGTCCGCATCTCCCGCACCGTCTCCGCACTCAGCACCCGGTCGTCGCCCTTCGCCAGGAAGGCCGCGAACTTCGCCAAGTCGCCGGTGGTGGACCAGAGTTGGCCCGCCGGCGCCATCCGGCCGAGGTCCTCGGTGGGCTCCGGAAGCATCACATCGGCCCAGGGATGTACCGCCCAGCCACCCGCGTGCGGCGCCCGGGGCTGGGCGCTCGTGCTCTCGAGGCCCAGGGGTTCGAGCACTTCGCGCCGGAGGACGTCCTCCCAGGCGGCGCCGCGCAGCTTCTCGACCAGCGCGCCCAGCAGGGTGTAGCCGGGGTTCGAGTAGTGGAAGCGACGGCCGCCCGGGTGCAGGAAGGGCTGTTCGCCGAGCACGTCGGTCAGTTCGGGGCGCAGCGAGCCCGGGCTGCGCTCCCACCACGGCCCCGGCGACTCGGCCGCCAACCCGGCCGTGTGCGCGAGGAGTTCGGCAAGGGTGGCCTCCCCCGCGCCGGTGCCCGGCAGATGCTTCTCCAGCGGGTCGCCCAGGTCGAGCAGTCCCTCGTCGCGCAGCCGCAGCACGAGTACGGCGGTGAAGGTCTTGGTGATCGAGCCGATGCGGTATTGCACGTTCTCGTCCGGCCCGTGCCCGTCCACCGACGTGCGCGAGCCGTGCCAGACGGCCCGGCCGTCCCGCACGACCGCCGCGACCAGCGATGGCGTACGTCCCTCGGCCTGCGCGACGGCGATGCGGTGCAGCAGCGCCCGGCGCGTGCCGGGAAGCAACTCTTCCTGAGATGTCGTCATGGACCCAGTCCACCCCGCGGAACACCGCGGCGTCGAACGCTTTGGGCCCGGGGCGGGCGGCTCAGGTCTGGGCCATGTCCACGAAGCGCGAGTAGTGGCCCTGGAAGGCGACCGTGATCGTCGCCGTCGGGCCGTTACGGTGCTTGCCCACGATGATGTCCGCCTCGCCGGCGCGCGGCGACTCCTTCTCGTAGGCGTCCTCGCGGTGCAGCAGGATCACCATGTCGGCGTCCTGCTCGATGGAGCCGGACTCACGCAGGTCGGACACTTGCGGCTTCTTGTCGGTGCGCTGCTCGGGGCCACGGTTGAGCTGTGAGAGCGCGATCACCGGTACCTCGAGTTCCTTGGCCAGGAGCTTGAGGTTACGGGACATGTCCGAGACCTCCTGCTGACGGCTCTCGGAGCGCTTGCCGGACTGCATCAGCTGCAGATAGTCGATGATCACGAGCTTGATGTCGTTGCGCTGCTTCAGCCGACGGCACTTGGCGCGGATCTCCATCATCGACAGGTTCGGGGAGTCGTCGATGTAGAGGGGCGCGGCCGAGACCTCGGGCATCCGTCGGGCCAGCCGCGTCCAGTCCTCGTCCGTCATGGTGCCGGAGCGCATGTGGTGCAGGGCCACCCGCGCCTCAGCCGACAGCAGACGCATCGCGATCTCGTTGCGCCCCATTTCCAGGGAGAAGATGACGCTCGGCAGGTTGTTCTTGATCGACGCCGCCCGCGCGAAGTCCAGCGCCAGCGTGGACTTACCCATGGCGGGGCGGGCCGCGATGACGATCATCTGGCCCGGGTGCAGACCGTTGGTGAGCGAGTCCAGGTCCGTGAATCCCGTCGGCACACCGGTCATCTCGCCCGTGCGGGAGCCGATCGCCTCGATCTCGTCGAGCGCGCCCTCCATGATGTCGCCGAGGGGCAGATAGTCCTCGCTGGTGCGCTGCTCGGTGACCGCGTAGATCTCGGCCTGGGCGCGGTTGACGATCTCGTCGACGTCGTCGTCGGCCGCGTATCCCATCTGGGTGATGCGGGTGCCGGCCTCGACCAGACGGCGCAGGACCGCGCGCTCGTGCACGATCTCCGCGTAGTACTCGGCGTTGGCCGCCGTCGGCACCGTCTGGACGAGTGTGTGCAGATACGAGGCGCCGCCGACCTTGTTGATCTCACCGCGCTTGGTCAGCTCGGCCGCGATCGTGATCGGGTCGGCCGGCTCGCCCTTGGCGTAGATATCGAGGATCGCCTGGAAGATCGTCTCGTGCGCCGGCTTGTAGAAGTCGTGTCCTTTGATGACCTCGACGACGTCGGCGATGGCGTCCTTCGACAGCAGCATGCCGCCGAGGACGGACTGCTCGGCATCGAGGTCCTGCGGCGGGACCCGTTCGAAGGACGTACCCCCGCCCTCCCATTCGCCGCTCTCACGGCCGCGGTCGTGCTGCTCGTCGCGACCCCGGCCGCCCTCGCCGCGGCGGCGCGAGGCAGGCAGGCGATCACTGGGACCGCTGTCGGCCCACGGATCGTCCAAGGGCTCGGAAATGCTCACCGAGCCACCTCCTCCCGTCCGCGGAGCGGACCTCGCCGTGCTTCTCTGTTTCTACGGCACGGCACTGACAAATGAGAGGCCCAACTCCGGTTCTGGCGCGTCGGTTTTGTAATGGTTTCCGGGCCGACAGACGGAGCGGGCGCCGGACCACGGTAGGCCCGACGGCACCGTCAGCCAATCTGGTTATCCACAGGCCATGTGGACGACGGCCCGGATGCTGTGGAGAACTCCGCAAAACCTGTGCACGACCCGGTGGACAGGCCTGTGAACAAGCTCGCGCTTCTCGCCCGGGACCAGCCCTGACCTGCACTCTTCCCGTCCACCGGCTGTGCAGAAGAAAAACTTTCCCAGTCGGACCAAGATCACATCGAACGCCATGCGAAAGCGCACGCGACAACATGGCAAGTAAGGGTCATTAACACATTGCATCGCTTACCTGTGGACGATTAGATTGGTGCTCATGACACATGCTCCGGCGACCACGCGCGCCACACGGCGACAGCATGACCGAGAGATCGTCGCTCTGGCCGTCCCGGCCTTCGGGGCGCTCGTCGCCGAGCCGCTCTTCGTCATGGCCGACAGCGCGATCGTGGGCCATCTCGGCACGGCGCAACTCGCGGGACTGGGGGTCGCCTCGGCCCTCCTCATGACAGGCGTCAGCATCTTCGTCTTCCTCGCCTACGCCACCACCGCGGCCGTCGCCCGACGTGTCGGCGCCGACGACCTCCCGGCCGCCATCCGGCAGGGCATGGACGGCATCTGGCTTGCGCTCCTGCTCGGCGCCGCGGTCGTCGCCGTCGTCCTGCCCACCGCGTCGGCCCTGGTGGAGCTCTTCGGCGCCTCGGACACCGCCGCCCCCTACGCGACCACCTATCTGCGGATCTCAGCCCTCGGCATCCCGGCCATGCTCGTCGTGCTCGCCTCGACCGGCGTTCTGCGCGGGCTGCAGGACACGAAGACACCGCTGTACGTCGCGGTCGGCGGCTTCGTCGCCAACGCCGTCCTCAATGTGGGCCTCGTCTACGGCGCCGACCTCGGCATCGCCGGCTCCGCCTGGGGCACCGTCATCGCACAGTTCGGTATGGCTGCCGTCTACCTCGTGGTCGTCGTCCGCGGGGCCCGCGCCCACGGCGCCTCACTGCGCCCCGACGCCGCAGGGATCCGAGCTTCGGCGCAGGCCGGCGTCCCCCTGCTCGTCCGCACCCTCTCACTCCGCACGATCCTGATGATCGCCACGGCCGTGGCCGCCCGTCTCGGCGATGCCGACATCGCGGCGCACCAGATCATCCTGTCACTGTGGAGCCTGCTCGCCTTCGCCCTGGACGCCATCGCCATCGCAGGACAGGCCATTATCGGCCGCTACCTCGGTGCCGGCGACGTCCAAGGCGCCCGCGAGGCGTGCCGCCGCATGGTGCAGTGGGGCATCGCGGTGGGCGTGATACTCGGCCTCGTCGTCGTGGCGGCCCGTCCCGTGTTCCTCCCGCTGTTCACGAGCGACTCGGTGGTGAAGGACACGGCACTGCCCGCTCTCCTCGTGGTGGCGCTCGCCCAGCCCATCTGCGGGATCGTCTTCGTCCTGGACGGAGTCCTGATGGGGGCGGGCGACGGACCCTACCTCGCCTGGGCCATGGTCCTGACTCTGGCGATCTTCACGCCCGTGGCTCTGCTCATTCCCGTGCTCGGCGGAGGCCTTACCGCGGTCTGGGGAGCGATGACGCTGATGATGGCGGTGCGCATGCTGACCCTCTGGCTGCGGTCCCGCTCGGGTCGCTGGATCGTCACCGGCGCCACGCGCTGAACCGAGGACCTCGCTGAACCAGGCATGCCACGCTGACTGTTTCACGTGAAACCCTCTGTTTCACGTGAAACACACCTCGGTCCGCACGCACGCAAGAAGGGCCGCACCCGAGGGTGCGGCCCTTCTCAGCTGCTCAAACCGAGCGCAGCGTCACGCAGCGACAACCTCGATGTTGACCTTGGCGGCCACCTCGGGGTGCAGACGCACGGACGTCTCGTGGGCGCCCAGCGTCTTGATCGGCGAACCGAGCTCGATGCGGCGCTTGTCGACCTCGGGGCCACCGGAAGCCTTGATCGCCGAGGCGATGTCGGCCGGGGTGACGGAACCGAAGAGACGACCGGCGTCGCCGGAGCGAACGGCCAGACGAACCTTGACGGCCTCGAGCTGGCCCTTGACCTGGTTGGCCTGCTCGATGGTCTGGATCTCGTGGATCTTGCGAGCACGACGGATCTGCTCGACGTCCTTCTCGCCACCCTTGGTCCAGCGGATAGCGAACTTCCGCGGGATCAGGTAGTTGCGAGCGTAGCCGTCCTTGACGTCGACGACGTCGCCCGCGGCACCGAGGCCGGAGACCTCGTGGGTAAGGATGATCTTCATTGGTCGGTCACCCTTCCCTTATCGCGCGGTGGAGGTGTAGGGCAGCAGCGCCATCTCACGGCTGTTCTTGACGGCCGTGGCGACGTCACGCTGGTGCTGCGTGCAGTTGCCGGTCACGCGGCGGGCACGGATCTTGCCGCGGTCGGAAATGAACTTCCGCAGCATGTTCGTGTCCTTGTAGTCCACGTACGTGACCTTGTCCTTGCAAAAAGCGCAGACCTTCTTCTTAGGCTTGCGCACAGGCGGCTTCGCCATGGTGTTTCTCCTGTGTGATCAAGAAGTGTGGGTACGACCCACCCTCGGCCCGAAGGCCTAGAAGGGGGGCTCGTCCGAGTAGCCGCCGCCCTGCTGGCCGCCGCTGGGGCTTCCACCCCAGCCGCCGCCACCGCCGCCGCCCTGGTTGCCACCGGCGGGAGTGCCGGTCGCCCACGGGTCGTCGGCGGGAGCGCCGCCACCCTGCTGGCCGCCGCCGGAGTTTCCACCCCAGCCGCCGCCGGCCTGGCCGCCGCCGCCACCGCCGCTGTAACCGCCCTGGCCACCGCGGCCGGCGCCGCCGGCAGTCTTGGTGACCTTGGCCGTGGCACTGCGCAGGCTGGCGCCGACTTCCTCGACGTCCAGCTCGTAGACCGTGCGCTTGACGCCCTCACGGTCCTCGTAGGACCGCTGCTTCAGCCGGCCCTGCACGATGACGCGCATGCCTCGCTGGAGCGACTCCGCGACGTTCTCCGCCGCCTGACGCCAGACCGAGCAGGTCAGGAACAGGCTCTCGCCGTCCTTCCACTCGTTGGTCTGACGGTCGAAGGTGCGGGGGGTGGACGCGACACGGAACTTCGCGACCGCCGCACCGGAGGGGGTGAAGCGCAGCTCGGGGTCGTCGACAAGATTGCCGACGACCGTGATGACGGTCTCGCCTGCCATGGGGAACCTCTCGGCGGGTTTGCTGCTCTGGCTGCTTGGTTGCTGCTACTCGAATCCCGAGATCAGCTGAGCGGGAGGCTCAGTGGGTCTCGGGGCGGAGGACCTTGGTCCGGAGGACCGACTCGTTCAGGTTCATCTGGCGGTCGAGCTCCTTGACGACCGCAGGCTCGGCCTGCAGGTCGATGACCGAGTAGATGCCCTCGGGCTTCTTCTTGATCTCGTACGAGAGCCGACGACGGCCCCAGGTGTCGACCTTCTCGACCTTTCCGTTGCCCTCACGGACGACGGAGAGGAAGTTCTCGATCAGGGGGGCGACAGCGCGCTCCTCCAGATCGGGGTCGAGGATGACCATCACCTCGTAGTGACGCATGTGGAACCCACCTCCTTTGGACTCAACGGCCACGGTCGTTCCGTGGCAGGAGGGTTGTAATGCGTACGCAAAGGTATCGGCCGCCACTGACAATCGGGGCTTCCTCGCGGTAGTCCCGGTCGTGACATGGGCAGACACCAGTGCAGACGGTACAGAGTACCCGCACCATGGCTTCCGGTTGAAATCCGGCCGCCAGGAACGACAATCTGTACACATCGGGTGTGTATGGCGCTACGATGCGCCGCCTTTCGCAGGAGGTGCCCTATGGCACAAGCATTGCGACCCAACACCGTCGGAGGCCTGTTCGCCACGGACGGCAAAGCCCACCCCCTCCAGGACACCCTGCTCGCGGTGACCCTGGTCCTGGGGCTCACGTCGTTCATCACGGCGATGTTCCACAGCCTGCACCTCATCAGCTCCTGGACCGGACTGGTGGGGATCCTCGTCGGCGCGTACGGCCAGTGGATCTCGGAGACGACCCGTGAACGCTTCGGACTGATCCTCGGTCTGGGCGCCTCGGCGATCGGCTTCTTCCTCGGCATGGCGCACGGCGGCCTCTTCGGCGGAGTCATCAGCTGACGCCTAGGGCACCGTCCCCCTAACACCACACAAAGCACCGCGGAACGCCTCGGCGGCCCACCCGCCGGGGCGCAGGTTCCGTATGCCCAGTCAGGGCGCTCGCCAGGCGCAGTAGGCTTCGGCGCGAGAGCCGGAGCCCCTGTACCCATGGGGACACCCCAGCCCGAGGAGCGCCCCGAATGAGCCTGACCCTGAGGACGATCAGCCGCGAGCAGCATCTGGCATACATCCAGAGCCTGCCGTCGGCTAGCCACATGCAGGTTCCGGCCTGGGCAGACGTCAAGGCGGAGTGGCGCTCAGAGAGCCTTGGGTGGTTCGACGACAAGACCGGCGAGCTGGTCGGTGCGGGCATGGTGCTCTACCGGCAGCTCCCCAAGATCAAGCGCTACCTCGCCTATCTGCCCGAGGGCCCGGTCATCAACTGGTTCGCGCCGAACCTGACCGACTGGCTGGAACCGATGCTCGCGCACCTCAAGCACCAGGGCGCCTTCTCGGTGAAGATGGGCCCGCCGGTGATCATCCGGCGCTGGGAGGCCACCTCCATCAAGGCCGGCATCCAGAACCCCGACGTGAAGCGGCTGCGCGACATCGAGGCCGACTTCATCGAGCCGCGCGCCTTCGAGGTGGCCGACAAGCTCCGTCGCATGGGCTGGCAGCAGGGCGAGGACGGGGGCGCCGGCTTCGGCGACGTCCAGCCTCGCTACGTGTACCAGGTTCCGTTGGCGAACCGGTCCCTGGAAGAGGTCCACAAGAACTTCAACCAGCTGTGGCGCCGCAACATCAAGAAGGCCGAGAAGGCCGGTGTCGAGGTCGTCCAGGGCGGTTACCAGGACCTCGAGGAATGGCAGCGGCTCTACGAGATCACGGCCGTGCGTGACCACTTCCGGCCCCGCCCGCTGTCGTACTTCCAGCGCATGTGGACGGCCCTCAACAACGAGGACCCCAACCGGATGCGGCTGTACTTCGCCCGCCACAACGGCGTGAACCTGTCGGCGGCGACGATGCTGATCGTCGGCGGACACGTCTGGTACTCCTACGGCGCCTCCGACAACATCGGCCGCGAGGTCCGGCCCTCGAACGCGATGCAGTGGCGGATGCTGCGCGACGCCTACGCGCTCGGCGCGACCGTCTACGACCTGCGCGGCATCTCCGACTCGCTGGACGAGACCGACCACCTCTTCGGCCTGATCCAGTTCAAGGTCGGCACGGGCGGCCAGGCCGCCGAGTACCTCGGCGAGTGGGACTTCCCGCTGAACAAGCTGCTCCACAAGGCGCTCGACATCTACATGTCGCGCCGCTGAACCCCGGCTGTTTGGTTCGATAGCTTCGGCACGTTCCTTCACTTCCATACCTCTGATACACCGCAGCCACGAGAAAGGTTCCAGGTCCGGCCATGGCGCTCACGCTCTACGTCGACACCGCGCGCTGGCGTGCGCACCACAAGCACGTGCAGGACCAGTTCCCGGGTCTCGTCCCGGTCTGCAAGGGCAACGGCTACGGCTTCGGGCACGAGCGGCTGGCGGAGGAGGCCACGCGGATGGGCTCGGACGTCCTCGCGGTCGGCACGACGTACGAGGCCGCGCGCATCAAGGACTGGTTCGGCGGCGACCTGCTGGTGCTGACGCCTTACCGGCGCGGCGAGGAGCCCGTGCCGCTGCCGGACCGGGTCATCCGCTCGGTGTCGTCGATCGACGGGGTCTACGGCCTTGTGGGCGCCCGCGTGGTCATCGAGGTGATGTCCTCGATGAAGCGTCACGGCATCAGCGAGCAGGACCTGCCGCAGCTGCACTCCGCCATAGAGAACGTCCGTCTCGAGGGCTTCGCCATCCACCTGCCCCTGGACCGTACCGACGGCTCGGACGCCGTCGAGGAGGTCATCGGCTGGATGGACCGGCTGCGCGCGGCCCGCCTGCCGCTGCACACGATGTTCGTCAGCCACCTCAAGGCCGAGGATCTCGCCCGGCTCCAGCAGCAGTTCCCGCAGACCCGCTTCCGCGCCCGCATCGGCACGCGGCTGTGGCTGGGGGACCACGAGGCCACCGAGTACCGCGGGGCGGTCCTGGACGTCACTCACGTGGCCAAGGGCGACCGGTTCGGCTACCGCCAGCAGAAGGCGGCCTCGGACGGCTTCCTGGTCGTCGTGGCGGGCGGTACGTCGCACGGGGTGGGCCTGGAGGCTCCCAAGGCTCTGCACGGCGTCATGCCGCGTGCCAAGGGCGTGGCCCGCGCCGGCCTCGCCACGGTCAACCGGAACCTTTCTCCGTTCGTCTGGGGCGGCAAGCAGCGCTGGTTCGCCGAGCCGCCGCACATGCAGGTATCGATCCTGTTCGTCCCGTCCGACGCCCCGGAGCCGAAGGTCGGCGAGGAACTGGTGGCCCATCTGCGGCACACCACCACGCAGTTCGACCGGATCGTCGACCGCTGAGCGTCGTACGGACGACTGAAGAGCCGTAGGCAGACAGCCGAAAGGCCGTACACGGACCTCCCGTGTACGGCCTTTCGCGTGGGTCGGCCACGCCTTGTTCGCTCAGAGCGAACGGTCTGGGGGAGAGGCCGGATCGCCCCACTCCACCTGCGGCCCCTCGAAGTGGGCGGCGTGGCGCGGGGGATGAGCGGCGGGGCCCAGGACGAACACGTCCTTCGCCCCGTCGAGCACGCCTCCCGAGGGGTCGTCGTCGCCGGCCCGGCGCACCACGTCCCGCTCCGGCATCCAGATGTCGCGCACCACCACGGCACACAGGTACAGCGTCCCGAGCAGGTGCAGCCCGATGGCCCAGTGATAGCCGTCCTGGGGCAGGCCCTTGTGGGCGTCCGCGCTGGTCGTGTAGGCGAGGTACATCCAGATCCCCAGGAAGTACGCCACCTCGCAGGCCTGCCAGATCAGGAAGTCCCGCCATTTGGGCCGCGCCAGCACGGCGAGGGGGATCAGCCACAGGACGTACTGCGGCGAGTAGACCTTGTTGGTGAGGATGAACGCCGCGACGATCAGGAAGGCCAGCTGGGCGAAGCGCGGCCGGCGCGGGGCGGTCAGGGTGAGCGCGGCGATGCCGACGCAGGACAGCAGCACCAGCAGCGTGGCGAGCGTGTTGACGGTTTCGGTGCTCAGCGGGTCGGTCGAGTTCTGGGCCAGGATCAGCCAGAAGGACCCGAAGTCGACGCCCCGTTCCTGACTGAACTCGTAGAACTTGGACCAGCCGTCCCAGGCGAGGAGCATCACCGGAAGGTTCACGACCAGCCAGGAGACGGCGGCACCTCCCAGTGCCTTTCCGAAGTCCCGCCACTTGCCCGCGCGCCAGCACAGCACGAACAACGGACCCAGGAGGAAGACGGGGTAGAGCTTGGCGGCCGTGGCAAGGCCCAGCAGGACGCCGAAGGCGAGAGAGCGGCCCCGCGACCACATCAGCATCGCCGCGGCCGTCAGGGCGACCGCCAGCAGGTCCCAGTTGATGGTGGCGGTCAGCGCGAAGGCGGGCGCCAGGGCGACCAGGAGACCGTCCCAGGGCCGCCGGGCGTGCGTACGGGTGACGCACACGGCGATGACGGCGGCGCACGCCATCAGCATCCCGGCGTTGACCATCCAGTACCACTGCTCCTGGTCCTGGATGCTGCCGCTGCCCGGCGTGAGCCAGGAGGCGACCTCCATGAACACACCGGTCAGCACCGGGTACTCGAGGTACTCCATGTCGCCGTTGAGCTTGTCGAAGTACGGCACGAGGCCGTCGGCGAAGCCGCGCCCCGCGTAGAGGTGCGGGATGTCCGAGTAGCACGCGTGCGTGTACTGCGAGCTGGCGCCGAAGAACCAGCCGCCGTTGTAGCAGGGCGCCTTCTGGACCAGACCGAGGGCGAACATCCCGATCGCCACGAGCGCGATGATGCGCACCGGAGTCCACCAGGACGTCCCTAGCAGCGCCCGCCGCCCGATGGGGCCGCCGATCAGCTCACTGCCACTCGCGGCGATCTCGTCGTCCTTGGTCGGCCGCACCGGGTCCGGCTCGTGCACGCTCGCTTGCGTCGATTCTGCGCTGGGCATGGGGCACATCCTGCCGTACGTCTCTAGGAATACGCCGAGGGCCGCCACACCTGGTGGGTGCGGCGGCCCATGTTTCACGTGAAACACCCTCGGCGGGCGATATGGCGGCTAACCGCTCGATCCTCCGAAGATGCCTCCATTGCCGTTACCTCTGGTGTTCCCGGTCGACTCCGTGGCCGTCGGCGTGGAGCTCGTGCCTCCGTCCGTGCCGCCGGTGTTCGTACCTCCGGTGTCCTCGCACTGGAAGCCGAAGCAGGTCTCCGTCGCCGAGGGCGAGGGAGAGGTGAGAGACGGGCTCGGCGTCGGAGTCGGGGTCGGGGTCGGCGTCGGCGTCGGCGTCGCGGTGACGGTCGGGGTCGGGGAGGGAGCGCCCTGCTCGTCCTGGACCTCGCCGATCTTCTCTGCGTTCGGGAAGCCGGGGTCGTTGGCGTTCTTGAGGGCGACCTTCATGTACTCGGTCCAGATCGACGTGGGGATGTCACCACCGTGGATGGAGTCCTCACCCGCCGTGCCGTTCATGGAGAGCAGCTTGCTGCTCTTGGGGTCCTCACGGAACATCGCGATCGATGTCGACAGCTGCTGGGTGTAACCGACGAACCAGGCCGACTTGTTGCTGTCGGTGGTACCGGTCTTGCCGGCCGCCGTACGGCCCAGCGCCTTCGCGTTCTGACCCGTACCGTTCTCGATGACGTTCTCGAGCAGGTCAGTGACGTTGTTCGCCACGTTCTCGGGCATGGCCAGCTTGATCTTCGGCTTGTCGAAGCCCGGCAGAGGCTGCCCGTCCTTCTTGACCTCGGTCACCGAGTACGGATCGGCCTGCTTGCCAGAGGCGGCGAAGGTGGCGTACGCGTCCGCCATCCGAATGGCGCTGGGAGTCGAAGTACCGAGGGCAAAGGAAGGATTGCCCTTGTAGTCGGCGAAGCTGCCGTCCAGGATGCCGGACTTCGAGGCGACACTCCGTACCTTGTCCATCCCCACGTCCATGCCGAGCTGTACGAACGGCGTGTTGATGGATTGCTCCATCGCCTTGCGGAGGCTGATGTAGCCCCAGGGATAGTCGCTCTCGTTCTCCTGGTAGAAGACCGAGTTGTCCTTCTTCAGGACGTAGCTGCCGTCGTTGTTCTTGACCCGCAGATGGTCGTCGCCGTTGTATTTACTCAAGGGCGAGACACCAACGTCCGGATCCTTGTAGGTGCCGTACTCCATGGCCGCCGCCATCACGAACGGCTTCCACGTCGAACCGACCGGCACACCCGAGGTGTCCGCGTTGTTGTTGAAGTGGTCGTTCTCGTACCCCGCGCCGCCGTACAGCGCGACGATCGCACCGTCCTTGGGCCTGACCGACGCCCCACCGAACTGAACGTGTTTGTCCAGCTCACGCTTCTCCGGGTCGATCTTCTCGTCCTCGATCTTCTTCACGGCCTTGGCGAGGGCGTTGACCTTGTCCTTCTCGAAGGTCGTGTAGATCTGATAGCCGCCCTTGTCGAACTCGGTCCGCGAGATGTCCGAGTGGGCCAGCACGTACTTCTTGGCTGTGTCGACCAGGTAGCTGGTCTGGCCGGTCATGCCCTTGGTCGCCTTGAGGCCCTGGGGCATGGGGTACTTCTTGGTGGCCTTGGTGTACTCGGCGTCCGTCAGATGCTCGTCGTTGTGCATCTGCTCGAGAATCCAGCTCCAGCGGTACTTGGAGCGCTCGGTGTTCTTCTCCTTGGTCGCCGCAGGGTCGTAGCTCGTGTTGTCCACGGGGTCGTAGTACGTCGGGCCCTTGAGCAGAGCGGCCAGGAAGGCGCACTGGCTCGGCGTCAGTTTCTCCGCGTCCACTCCGTAGTAGGTCTGCGCGGCGGCCTGGATGCCGTACGCGTCACGGCCGTAGTACGAGGTGTTCAGGTAGCCCTGCAGGATCTCGTCCTTGGTGAGCTTCGTGCCCACCTTTATGGAGATGAACATCTCCTTGAACTTCCGGGAGACCGTCTGTTCCTGGCTCAGGTAGGTGTTCTTCACGTACTGCTGGGTGATCGTCGAACCACCCTGCGTGTCACCGCCCCGCGCCATGTTGGCCAGCGCTCGGGCGATACCCATGGGGTCGACGCCCGAGTCGGAGTAGAAGCTCTTGTTCTCGGCCGAGATCACGGCCCACTGCATGGCCTTGGGAATCTTGTCGATCGTGACGTTCTGCCGGTTCGCACCGGCACCCGTCGCGACCATCTGGGAGCCGTCCTCCCAGTAGTAGACGTTGTTCTCCGACTTGGCCGCGGCGTTCTCGCTGGGGATGCCGACCATGGCGTATCCGATGCCCGCGATCGCCACGAGCCCGCCGAAGAACGCCAGGCACAGTCCGGAGACGAGCTTCCAGGACGGCATCCAGCGCTGCCAGCCGTACTTGCCGGCGCGCGGATAGTCGATGAACCGGTTCTTGGTCGAGGCGGCGGCTCGGCCCCGTCCAGGACCGCTCGGGCCCCCCGGGCCACCGCGTCGGGCGCCACGGCCGGCGGGCTCGGCCGCTCTGCGTCGGCTGCCCCCGCTTCTCTGGGCCGCGCGCCGGGCATCGGCGCGGCCGCCGAACGACCGCTCCTCGCCTCCCGACCCGTATGAACCCGACCCGTACGAGTCGGAAGGCGACTCGGTGGCGCCACGCGGTGCCGCACGGCGGCCGGAGGACGAGCCGGACTGGCCGCGTCGGGCCGCGGCACGTCCGCCTCCCTGCGGCTGCGGCGGTTTGCGACGGTGCTCGCTCATCGAACGACTACTCCTCGGGCAGGCGCACCTTTGCGCGCCTGGAAACGGCGGCTGGTTTCCGGTCCCCCCGAAGTACGGATGTGGTCGCTTTCGCATTCACCCGTACTGCACCGAGGACGACGACGCCCCCACGCGTCACTCGGTTCCCGGTGGTGTGCATGCCGCACAGACTACGCACCGTCAAAACCTGCCTAGCCCCGAAGTTCACCCCAAATCAGGCAACTTGCCTCGGATGAATAAGTGATGTGATCCCGTTCACCATCCCCCCACTTGTCCCATGCGGATGGCCGTTCTATCGTCGTGATGTATCGAGTCGATACATCAGAGCGACATAAGCGAGCCGGGGACGAGGAGGCGAGAGGATGAGCCGACGCTCAGGGATCCTTGAGTTCGCCGTACTCGGCCTGCTCCGCGAGTCCCCGATGCACGGCTATGAGCTGCGCAAACGACTCAATACGTCACTGGGCGTGTTCCGTGCGTTCAGCTACGGCACGCTCTACCCCTGTCTCAAGACGCTGGTCGCCAATGGCTGGTTGATCGAAGAGCCGGGACACGCTCCTGAAGACGCTCTCGCCGCATCACTCGCGGGACGTCGCGCCAAGATCGTCTATCGGTTGACGGCGGAAGGTAAGGAGCACTTCGAGGACCTGCTCTCGCAGACCGGCCCCGACTCGTACGAGGACGAGCACTTCGCCGCGCGTTTCGCCTTCTTCGGCCAGACGTCGCGCGACGTACGCGTACGCGTGCTGGAGGGCCGCCGCAGCCGGTTGGAGGACCGGCTGGACAAGATGCGCGTCTCCTTCACGCGCACCCGGGAGCGCCTCGACGACTACACGCTTGAGCTCCAGCGCCACGGAATGGAGTCCGTGGAGCGCGAAGTGCGCTGGCTGAACGAGCTCATCGAGAGCGAGCGGGCCGGACGGGACCTCAAGGGGTCCGCCTCCGGGGGGTCCGCTCAGCCCTCTCAGCAGAACAACACATCTGGAGCGCCGGGCAACCTGCCACGGTCCGGGGACACCCCCCGGCCCGATACGCCCGACGACACCACCACGTGAGCGCCCAGTCAGGGCCTCACTCATACACACAGGGAGCAACCGGAATGGGTTCGGTCCGCGTAGCCATCGTTGGCGTGGGCAACTGCGCCGCGTCGCTGGTCCAGGGAGTCGAGTACTACAAGGACGCCGACCCGGCGACCAAGGTCCCCGGCCTCATGCACGTCCAGTTCGGCGACTACCACGTCGGTGACGTCGAGTTCGTCGCCGCCTTCGACGTCGACGCGAAGAAGGTCGGCCTCGACCTCTCGGACGCCATCGGTGCCAGCGAGAACAACACCATCAAGATCTGCGACGTCCCGAACAAGGGCGTCACGGTCCAGCGCGGCCACACCCTCGACGGTCTCGGCAAGTACTACCGCGAGACCATCGAGGAGTCCGCCGAGGCCCCGGTCGACGTCGTCCAGATCCTCAAGGACAAGCAGGTCGACGTTCTCGTCTGCTACCTGCCCGTCGGTTCCGAGGACGCGGCGAAGTTCTACGCCCAGTGCGCCATCGACGCCAAGGTCGCCTTCGTCAACGCCCTTCCGGTCTTCATCGCCGGCACCAAGGAGTGGGCGGACAAGTTCACCGAGGCGGGCGTCCCGATCGTCGGCGACGACATCAAGTCGCAGGTCGGCGCCACCATCACGCACCGTGTGATGGCGAAGCTGTTCGAGGACCGCGGTGTCCGTCTCGAGCGCACCATGCAGCTCAACGTCGGCGGCAACATGGACTTCAAGAACATGCTGGAGCGCGACCGTCTCGAGTCCAAGAAGATCTCGAAGACGCAGGCCGTCACCTCGCAGATCCCCGACCGCGACCTGGGCGAGAAGAACGTCCACATCGGTCCCTCGGACTACGTGGCCTGGCTCGACGACCGCAAGTGGGCCTACGTCCGCCTCGAAGGCCGTGCCTTCGGCGACGTCCCGCTGAACCTGGAGTACAAGCTCGAGGTCTGGGACTCCCCGAACTCCGCGGGTGTCATCATCGACGCCCTGCGCGCCGCGAAGATCGCCAAGGACCGCGGCATCGGTGGCCCGATCCTGTCGGCGTCCTCGTACTTCATGAAGTCCCCGCCGGTTCAGTACTTCGACGACGAGGCCTACGCGAACGTCGAGAAGTTCATCAAGGGTGAAGTCGAGCGCTAAAGGCGCCGAGGCTCATTGAAAATCGCTCCTGCCAGGGCTGTGTCGAGGGTCCCCGGGTTGTACCGCCCGGGGACCCTGTCCTTATGTGAGGCTGTGCGCCATGGCCGTCGTACGTGACCTGCGCGTCCTGCTGCGTTTCCAAGGCTTCAGACGCCTGCTCGCCGTACGCCTGCTCTCCCAGGGCGCCGACGGCGTCTACCAGGTCGCACTCGCCGCCTACGTCGTCTTCTCCCCGGAGAAACAGACCTCGGCCACCGCCATCGCCTCCGCCATGGCCGTGCTGTTGCTCCCCTACTCCCTCGTGGGCCCTTTCGCCGGCGTCCTGCTGGACCGCTGGCGCCGCCGCCAGGTCTTCCTCTACGGCAACCTGGTGCGCGCCCTGATGGCCACGGCGACCGCCGTCCTGATGGTCAGCCACGTGCCGGACTGGCTCTTCTACGTCTCCGCGCTGTGCGTCACCGCCGTCAACCGCTTCGTCCTGTCGGGCCTGTCCGCCGCCCTGCCGCGTGTGGTCGACACCGAGCGCCTCGTCCTCGCCAACTCCCTCTCCCCGACCGCCGGCACACTCGCCGCGACGGCCGGGGGCGGCCTGGCCTTCGTCGTACGCCTGGTGTTCGCGGACTCCGACGCCGCGGTCGTGCTGCTGGGCGCCGCCCTCTACCTGTGCGCGGCACTGGCCTCGCTGCGCATGTCACGGGAGCTTCTGGGCCCCGATCAGGAGTTGGTGCGGCCCGGCCTCTCAACCGCCCTCTCCAGCACCGCCAACGACCTGGTGGCCGGCATACGCCACCTCGCCTCCCCGCCACGCCGACGAGCCGCCCGGGCACTCGCCGCGATGACGCTCATGCGGTTCTGTTACGGCGCCCTGTTGGTGATGCTGCTGATGCTCTGCCGGTACGAGTTCTCGTCGACCACCGATGACGGACTCGCCCTGCTGGGGCTGGCGTTGGGCATCTCCGGCGCGGGCTTCTTCGTGGCGGCCGTGTTGACGCCCTGGGCGGCGGGGCGGCTCGGCCCCGGGTGCTGGATCGCCGTGTGCGCAGCGTCCGCCGCGATCCTGGAACCGGCTCTCGGCCTCCCTTTCGCCGTCCCGCCCCTGCTCGTCGCGGCGTTCGTCCTGGGTCTGACCACACAGGGCGCGAAGATCGCGACGGACACCATCGTGCAGTCCTCGGTCGACGACGGGTTCCGGGGCCGGATCTTCTCGGTCTACGACGTGCTGTTCAACATCGCGTTCGTGGGCGCGGCCGCCGTGGCTGCCCTGATGCTGCCGCCCGATGGGCGCTCGGTGGTGCTGGTGGTTACGGTGGCCGTTATCTACGGGGCAGTTGCGGTGGCTATGGCCCGCTTTGAGCGCCAGTAAGTGTCACATCAATGACACAGAGTCCCCCTGGGTTGCAGGAGTGTCAGTGGGGCCCGGTAACTTACGTGCGTCTTACTCGCTCCTTATGCGTGCCACACGCCCATGTTCTAGGGGGACCCCCAAGTGACTACTCCGCCGCCCCAGGGCCAGAACCCATACGCCCAGGGCCAGCAGCTCCCGGCCCCGCAGCCGCCCCAGGGCGGTAACCCCTTCGCCCAGGGCCAGCCGGGCGTTCCCCCGCAGGGCGGCGCTCCGTACGCGCCGGTTCCGCCGACCCCTCCGGCCCGGCGCTTCAACAAGAAGCTCCTGCGCATCGCCGGCTTCATCGTCGTCGCGATCCTCATAGCCGGCGGCAAGTGGTTCTTCGGGCAGACCGACGCGGAGACCACGTCGGTGGGCAGCTGCATGCACAACGAAGGCACTCAGGTCAGCCCGGACCTCAAGACGGTCGACTGCGGCTCCAGCGACGCCCAGTACAAGGTCGTCGAGAAGTTCGAGGACACCAGCGACAGCGACAAGTGCGAGGCCGTCAAGGAGGCCGAGATCTCCTACTACCAGACGGGTGACGGCCACGACGTGGTCCTCTGCCTGAAGGAAGTCTAGTAACTCCTGCAGCAACGCCGAGGGGCGCTGTTTCACGTGAAACAGCGCCCCTCGGCGCATCCCGGGGTCATGTTTCACGTGAAACATGACCCCGTTTCGCTGTCTCAGTTCTGCTCGGCCCACCACTCCTTGAGTGCCTTGGCCGCAGCGTCTTCACTCATCGGCCCGTTCTCCAGGCGCAGTTCCAACATGTGCTTGTAGGCGCGACCCACGGCCGGGCCGGGCCCCACGCCGAGGATCTCCATGATCTGGTTGCCGTCCAGGTCCGGGCGGATCGCGTCGAGCTCCTCCTGCTCCTGGAGTTGGGTGATGCGCTCCTCCAGGCCGTCGTACGCACGGGACAGCGCGGCTGCCTTGCGCTTGTTGCGGGTGGTGCAGTCGGACCGAGTCAGCTTGTGGAGACGGTCGAGGAGGGGACCGGCGTCACGGACATAGCGGCGGACCGCGGAGTCCGTCCACTCGCCCATGCCGTAACCGTGGAAACGCAGGTGGAGTTCGACGAGCCGCGAGACGTCTCTCACCAACTCGTTGGAGTACTTGAGAGCCGTCATCCGCTTCTTGGTCATCTTCGCGCCGACCACCTCATGGTGGTGGAACGAGACCCGGCCGTCCTGCTCGAAGCGGCGCGTACGCGGCTTGCCGATGTCGTGCAGCAGGGCGGCCAGCCGCAGGACCAGGTCGGGACCGTTCTCCTCGAGCGCGATCGCCTGCTCGAGGACGATCAGCGTGTGCTCGTAGACGTCCTTGTGCCGGTGGTGTTCGTCGCTCTCCAGACGCAGCGCCGGCAACTCGGGCAGGACGTGGTCTGCGAGCCCGGTGTCGACCAGCAGGGTCAGGCCCTTGCGCGGGTGGGCGGAGAGGATCAGCTTGTTCAGCTCGTCCCGTACCCGCTCTGCCGAGACGATCTCGATGCGTTCCGACATCTCCTTCATCGCGGTGACGACATCGCCGGCCACCTCGAAATCGAGCTGGGCGGCGAAGCGCGCTGCCCGCATCATCCGCAGCGGGTCGTCCGAGAAGGACGCCTCGGGAGTGCCGGGTGTACGCAGCACACGCGCGGCGAGGTCGTCGAGCCCGCCGTGCGGATCGATGAACTCCTTCTCCGGCAGCGCGACAGCCATCGCGTTCACGGTGAAGTCACGCCGGACGAGGTCCTCCTCGATGGAGTCGCCGTACGACACCTCGGGCTTGCGCGAGGTCCGGTCGTACGCCTCCGACCGGTACGTGGTGACCTCGATCTGGTAGCCGTCCTTCTGCACCCCGACCGTGCCGAAGGCGATCCCGACCTCCCACACGGAGTCCGCCCACGGGCGCACGATCTTCAGTACGTCCTCGGGGCGGGCGTCGGTCGTGAAGTCCAGGTCGTTGCCGAGCCGGCCGAGCAGCGCGTCCCGGACCGAGCCGCCGACCAGGGCGAGAGAGAACCCGGCCTCCTGGAAACGGCGAGCGAGGTCATCGGCGACAGGCGCGACCCGCAGCAGTTCAGTTACCGCGCGGAGCTGCACCTGGCTCAGGGCACTGGGGGTGTCTTCGTTGGCGTTCGGCACAACAGAAGAGGGTACGTGGCCCGGGCGACGCCGAGCGCCTCCATTAAATCTGCACAGCCAGGTATGGGAGGCTCACCCCTCGAGCGGGCGGAATCGCTCCTCCTTATACGCGCACATACGGGACGCCCCGGACTCTTCCCCCGATCTTGTGGAGCAGTCCGCGGCACTTCCCCTCAGCGCGCATCGTTACCATGCGTGGACGCACATTCCGACGACCACTGACGACGACGAGGGACGGGCGAGCGCGTGGCCGAGGCGGCAGACTTCCAGGGGATGAGTCCCTCACCTGCCCGCCGGTGGCTGCGGCGCACCGGAGCCCTGCTCGCCGGGGCGCCTCTGCTGGCCGGCCTCCTCCAGTTGCCGGCGGCCACACCCGCGGCGGCCGCGTCCGGCTCGAGCACAGTGGCCGTCGCCCTCGACACGCTCACCCCCAGCGCCCCCACGGACGGCGACACGGTCACCGTGTCCGGCACCGTGACCAACAACGGCAAGCAGGCGGTCACCGACGCCCAGGTCGACCTCCGCGTGGGCCCCGCGATCAGCACCCGCTCGGAGATCGACACCGTCGACAAACGCACCGATTTCCAGCCGGGGCTCGACGGGACGATCGTCGGCGGCAAGTACCTCAAGAAGTTCACCAAGCTCGCCCCGGGCGTCGCCCAGGACTTCAGCATCTCCGTGCCGGTCGACGAGCTGGATCTCGGCTCGGCCGGCGTCTACCAGCTCGGCGTCTCCCTGACCGGTGAGACGTCCGCTCAGCAGTGGCAGCAGGTGCTCGGCATCCAGCGGACGTTCCTGCCCTGGCAGCCCGAGGACGCCGACACGAAGACGAAGACGACCGTCCTGTGGCCGCTCGTCTCCACCGTCCACATGACGGCGGAGACGGGATCCAACGAACAGCAGACGCCGGTCTTCCTCGACGACGACCTCGCCAAGGAGATCTCCCCCGGCGGCCGCCTGGAGCAGCTGCTGTCGCTGGGCAAGGAGCTGGACGTCACCTGGGTGATCGACCCGGACCTGCTGGCCTCCGTCGACGCGATGACACGCGCCTACCGCGTCGAGTCGGGCAGCACCACCGTGGCGGGCACGCACCAGCGGGTCGCCATGGCATGGCTGGCCGAGCTGCAGGAGGCGGTGAAGGACAAGGAGGTCGTCGCCCTCCCCTTCGCCGACCCGGACCTGGCCTCCCTCGCGCACAACGGCACGACCGTCACCGGTTCGCTGAACCACCTCAAAGAGGCCACCGACGCGGTCGCGAACACGGTGGAGCCGATCCTCCACGTGACGCCGACCACCGACTTCGCCTGGCCGGTCGAGGGTGCCATCGACCCCTCGATCGTGAAGGTCGCCACCTCCGCCGGCGCCGACAAGGTGATCACGCGCAGCGACAGCCTGGAAGAGACCGGGGGCCTGACGTACACGCCCTCGGCGGCCCGTCCCATCGGCGGCGGCACGACAGCGGTGGTGGCGGACGCGCGGCTGTCCACGGCCTTCCAGGGCGATCTGACGAAGGCCTCCGCCACGACGCTCGCCGTACAGAAGTTCCTCGCGTCGAGCCTGGCGCTCAACGCCCAGACCGACAAGCAGCGCAGCATCGTCGTCGCCCCGCAGCGCATGGCGACGGCGAGCCAGGCCCGGGCGATGGCCGAGGCGGTGGCGGCCCTCCAGGACGGGAACTGGTCCAAGGCCCAGGGCCTCACGTCGGCGGCCGCCGCCAAGCCGGACACGAGTGCCACCACCAGGGTGCCGTCGGCGTCCGCCTATCCGTCCTCGCTGCGCAAGCGGGAGCTGTCGAAGGCGGCCTTCGAGCAGATCGCGACCACGCAGGACAAGCTCGACAGGTTCAAGGTGATCCTCACCGACTCGTCCCGGGTGGTAACCCCCTTCGGCCGGGCCACGAACCGCGAGATGTCCACGGCGTGGCGCGGTCGCGCCGCCGAGGCGAACCGCTACCGCAACGCCGTGGAGCAGTACCTCAACTCCCTGGTCTCCCAGGTCAGACTGATCGACAAGTCCGAGACCAAGCTCTCCGGGCGCAGCGCCACCATCCCCGTGACCGTGCAGAACAACCTGGTGCAGGGTGTCGAGCACCTGGTGCTGCGGCTCACCTCGACGAGTCCGACCCGCCTCAAGATCGGCGACGGCGAGTACCAGGAGCAGCGCGTCGCGGTCTCCGGCGGCCACAGCCAGTCGGTGAAGTTCACCACCTCCGCCCAGGCCAACGGAAAAACCACGGTGACCGCCCAGCTCTTCACGGAGGACGGCCAGGCGTACGGCGACCCCGTCCAGTTCGACGTGAAGGTCACCGAGTTCACGGCCACGGTGATGCTGGTCATCGGCGGCGGTTTCCTTCTGCTGGTCCTCGCCGGGTTCCGGATGTACACGCAGCGCAAGCGCGCCGCCGCCCGGGAGGCCACGGAGGACGACCCCGAAGAGACCGGCGAGGCCGTGGACGCCACGGAGAACCCCGGGGACTCCGAGGACCGTCTCAGGAAAGAGTCCGGCACCCTGCGCGGGGCAGACGACCCGGAGCAGCCGAGTGACCCTGCGCCGGACACCGCAGCGGAAAGCGCCGACCCGTCCGGCACGGGTGAGAGAGTGGACCGTTGAGGATGTCGTGGCCGCCGATGGGCCCGGGACGATGAGGTGGGGTAACCATGAACGCGCCGTACGACGGTGACCGCGGCCAGGCCGCGGGCAGCTCGGGCTACCCCGACGGCCCGCCGCCCGAGCACGGCCAGGTGCCGCCGCAGCCCCCCGCGGACATGTACCTCCAGGACGCCTACGACCAGGACCCCTACCGGGCGCAGGACCTCTCCGCCCAGGACCCGGTCGCCGAGGCGCTCTACGACCGCGCCGCGCACCCTCCGCCGCCCCCCGGCACGTACCAGCCGCAGCAGCCGCTGTACGCCCAGCCTCAGCAGTCCCCGTACGCACCGGACCCGCACGTGTGGGCCCAGACGCCGGCCCCCGAGCCGGAGGGTCCCACCCAGTACCTGCCGTACGGCGACGATCCCCGCACGACTCAGTACGTCGGCGTCGACGACCTCGTCACGCACTCCGCCGAGGAGCGCCACGAGCCGGACGCCTTCGCCCACCTCTTCCGCGACCAGCAGCAGGGCGGCGGCCAACCGCCGTACCAGCCCCCGTCGGTCCCCGGCCCCTCTCCGGCACCGGTCCCTGGAGCCGAGCCCCCCATGCCGCCCTCCGCGGACAGGACCATGAACCTCGGCACCGCCCCCGTACCGCCTCCGGCCGCGCCGGCTCCGGCGAAGAAGGGCGGCAAGGCCACGGGCCTGCTGAAGTCCAGCGCGGTGATGGCGGCGGGCACGATGGTGTCCCGGCTCACCGGGTTCGTGCGCTCCGCGATGATCGTCTCGGCTCTCGGTCTGGGCCTGCTGGGTGAGTCCTTCCAGGTGGCCTACCAGCTGCCGACGATGATCTACATCCTGACCGTCGGCGGCGGCCTCAACTCCGTGTTCGTCCCTCAGCTGGTCCGTTCCATGAAGGACGACGAGGACGGCGGCGAGGCGTACGCCAACCGGCTGCTGACGCTCGTCATGGTGATCCTCGGCGTGCTCACCGTGCTCGTCATGTTCGCCGCGCCACTCCTGGTGCGGGCGCTGTCGAACCCGCTGGCCAGTAATCCCGCGGCCAATGAGACCGCCGTCACCTTCACCCGGTACTTCCTGCCCTCGATCTTCTTCATGGGCATCCACGTGGTGATGGGCCAGATCCTCAACGCCCGCGGCCGGTTCGGCGCCATGATGTGGACGCCGGTCCTGAACAACATCGTCATCATCGTGACGCTCGGCGCGTTCCTGTGGGTGTACGGCACGTCCGAGCGCTCCGGGATGACGGTCCAGAGCATCCCGCCCGAGGGCGTCCGGCTGCTCGGTGTCGGCGTCCTGCTCGGCCTCGTCGTGCAGGCCCTCGCGATGATCCCCTATCTGCGTGAGACCGGCTTCAAGGTGCGTCTCCGCTTCGACTGGAAGGGCCACGGCCTCGGCAAGGCCGCGATGCTCGCCAAGTGGACGATCTTCTTCGTCCTCGCCAACCAGGCCGGCGCCCTCGTCGTCACCCAGCTGGCCACCGCGGCCATCACGGACTCCGGCGTCCCCGGCACCGGCTTCAGCGCCTACGCCAACGCCCAGCTCATCTGGGGCCTGCCGCAGGCCATCATCACCGTCTCGCTGATGGCCGCCCTGCTGCCCCGTATCTCCCGCTCGGCCGCCGAGGACGACGCGGGTGCCGTGCGCGACGACATCTCCCAGGGCCTGCGCACGACAGCAGTGGCGATCGTGCCGCTCGCCTTCGGGTTCGTCGCTCTCGGCATTCCGATGTGCACTCTGATCTTCGGCTCCTCGGGCGCCGACCAGGCCACGAACATGGGCTTCATGCTGATGGCCTTCGGCCTCGGCCTGATCCCGTACTCCGTGCAGTACGTCGTCCTGCGCGCCTTCTACGCCTACGAGGACACCCGGACGCCCTTCTACAACACGGTCATCGTGGCGGCCGTCAACGCCGTCGCGTCCGCCGCCTGTTACTTCGTACTGCCGGCGCGCTGGGCGGTCGTCGGTATGGCCGCCTCGTACGGCCTCGCCTACATGATCGGCGTCGGCGTCGCCTGGAGCCGTCTGCGTAAGCGGCTCGGCGGGGACCTGGACGGTGCCCGCGTGATGCGGACGTACGCCAGACTGTGCATCGCCTCGGTACCGGCGGCAGTCCTCAGCGGCGCGGTCTGCTACAGCATCGGTCACACCCTCGGCCAGGGCGTCGTCGGATCGTTCGCCGCCCTGATCGTCGGCGGGGTCGTGCTGCTCGGGATCTTCTTCGTGGCCGCTCGCAAGATGCGCATCGAAGAGCTGAACTCCCTGGTCGGCATGGTGCGCGGACGGCTGGGGCGCTGATAATCGGGTACGCGCACAACCATCGTCCGCCACCGTGTGTCGTGCATAGGGTCGGACTGTGGGCACAATTGGGTTCGGCGTCGGACGGCGCGCACGGAAGTCGGTCGGCGCGCAACGAATGGGGAGGCAGGAACGACGGTGGCGGAACGCAGCACGGCTGCCGTCGACGTGGCAGACAACAGTGGCGACGAGCCGCTGACCGCACAGGCGGACCAGTCCACGGCCGACGGGGAGGCCCAGAACCGGGAGCGGGACACGGACAACGAAGAGGCACAGGGGAGTGGCGGGACCGAGAGTCCCGGGAAAGCCTCACCGCCCGAACTGCACAGTGGCCACAAGCTCGCCAGACGCTACCGGCTCGAGGAGTGCGTCACCCGTCTGGACGGCTTCAGCAGCTGGCGTGCGGTCGACGAGAAGCTCCGCCGCGCGGTCGGCGTCCACATCCTGCCCGCGGACCACTCACGGGCTCGTTCCGTCCTGGCCGCGGCCCGTTCGTCCGCGCTGCTCGGTGACCCCCGCTTCGTCCAGGTCCTGGACGCCGTCGAGGAGAACGATCTCGTCTATGTCGTCCACGAGTGGCTGCCCGACGCCACCGAGCTGACCACGCTGCTGGCCCCCGGGCCGCTGGAGCCGCACGACGCCTACCAGATGGTCAGTCAGATCGCCGCCGCCATGGCGGCCGCCCACCGCGAGGGCCTCGCGCATCTGCGCCTGAACCCGAACGCGGTGCTGCGTACTTCGAGCGGCCAGTGGCGCATCCGCGGCCTCGCCGTGAACGCCGCGCTGCGCGGAATCACCTCCGACACCCCGCAGCGCACCGACACCGAGGCGATCGGCGCACTGCTGTACGCGGGACTCACCCAGCGCTGGCCGTATGAGAGCGACGCCTACGGCCTGTCCGGGCTGCCCAAGGACGTCGGTCTGATCGCCCCGGACCAGGTACGGGCCGGCGTGCACCGCGGTCTGTCCGAGCTGTCGATGCGCGCACTCGTCAACGACGGCGCGACCGCCTCCCGCCACGAGTCCGCGTGCACCACGCCCGAGGAACTGGTGAAGGCGATCGGCGAGATGCCCCGCATCCGCCCGCCGGAGCCGGCGTTCACCGCGCCCCCCGAGTACCAGCGCACGACGTACCAGCAGGGCACCTACGGCCGTCCCGCGCCGCACCCGGGCGCCACACAGGTGCTGGCGACCCCTCCGCCCCCACTGCAGAGCCGCACCGGCCGAGCCCTCAAGTGGGCCGTGTCGGCCCTTCTGATCGCCGCGCTGGGCCTGGGCAGCTGGCAGCTCGCGGACGCCCTCATGGACCAGGGCAACAAGTCCGACGACACCAACCAGACGCAGACGACGGACGACAACGACAAGGGCGGCGACAAGACCAAGCCGACCAAGGCGCTCAGCATCAAGGAAGCCCAGGAATATGTCGCGAGCGGCGACGCCCAGGCGCCCGGTGACGTCAAGCTGACCTACGACGGCGACAGTTCCACGTACTGGCGGACCAAGCGCTACAACGCCGGTCCGACACTGGCCCCTTACAAGCCGGGCGTGGGCATCGTCTATGACCTCGGCTCGTCGCAGGAGATCTCGACCGCGTCGATAGGGCTCCGGTACCCGGGCAACAACACGACGGTGAAGCTCTACGCCACGGACTCTCTCTCACCCTCGACGGGCGTCGACGGGATGACGGAGATCGGAACCGCCACCACCAAGGGCAACTCTCTTACGGTGAAGGCGTCGAAGACCGTCAAGACGCAGTACGTGCTGCTGTGGGTCACGGCCGTGCCGTACGCGCCGACGGACGGGTTCAGCGGGGCCGGCTACAAGCAGGCAGTGACCGACGTGACGTTCAAGGGCTGAGCGCACCGCATCCCAGGGGAGGGGGTCCGATGGCAGATTGCACCGCATACGGCGACGCAAGCGATCAGGATCTCCTCGCCTGGCATGTGGACGGCGATCCCGACGCCTTCGGTGAGCTCGTACGGCGTCACCGTGATCGCCTGTGGGCGGTGGCCCTGCGGACGCTCGGGGATCGTGAGGAGGCCGCTGACGCCGTCCAGGACGCCCTGGTCTCCGCCTACCGGGCCGCCCACACCTTCCGCGGCCAGTCGGCCGTCACGACATGGCTGCACCGCATCACGGTGAACGCCTGTCTCGACCGCGTCCGCAAAGCGGCCTCCCGCAAGACGTCCCCGGTCGACGACACCGAGCGCCTGGAGCAGCTCCTCGAGCCGCACGAGTCGGCCTCGGCGCCCGCGGAGCGCAATGATCTGCATCGCCAGCTCGTGGAAGCCCTCGGCACGCTCCCGCCCGACCAGCGGGCGGCCCTCGTTCTGGTGGACATGCAGGGATACCCGGTGGCCGAGGCCGCCCGCATGCTCGATGTCCCGACCGGCACGGTGAAGAGCCGCTGCGCCCGCGGCAGAGCCAGACTCCTCCCCCTTCTCACCCATCTGCGGCCGGAAAACACCGGTGCCGGCAGAGAACCGGGCGGGGGACGGAACCGGGTGCAGGGGACATCCGTCCCACCCGCAGCGGAACCTCGTGACAGAGGCCCCCGCGAGACAGGTCCAGGCGATTCAGCTGCTGTGAAGGGCGGAGGTGGGCGAGCATGACATCGACAGACACGGCCGGGCACCCGGACGTCGCGGAGATCTCCGACCTCACCGAAGGCCTTCTCCCCCCGTCCCGGACCTCGGACGTACGACGGCATCTGGACGAATGCGAGCTCTGCGCCGACGTCCACGCGTCCTTGGAGGAGATCCGGGGTCTGCTCGGCACGATGCCGGGCCCCCCGCGCATGCCCGACGATGTCGCGAGCCGTATCGACGCCGCACTGGCCGCCGAGGCTCTGCTCAACGCCACAGCCCCCGACGCCGCGGATGCCCCCACGCTCACCGAGGCGCATGTTTCACGTGAAACGTCGGCGCCGACGGACCGACCCGCCGGCCGGCCCCGCAGCTCCACCACGGGCCCGGGCCGCAAGGACCGCTCCCGTGGCGGACGCCGCAGGATCGCCGTTCTCGGCACGGTGTTCACGGTCGCCGCTCTGGGGCTCGGCTCGGTGCTGTTGTCGTCCTTCAACGACGGCAAACCGTCCGGACAGGCCGACGTCTTCTCGGGGAAGAAGGTCGAGACCGAGGTCTCCGCGCTTCTGTCGCAGAACTCCGGAGCAGGCTCTCGTGCCCCCCAGAGTTTCGGCGTGAACACCGTCCCCGAGAACAACCTCAAGAACAAGACCATCCCTCAGGTGCCTGCGTGCGTCCTTCAGGGCATCGGCCGCGAGGACGAAGCACTGGCCGCCAAGAAGGGCACATACGACGGGGACCCGGCGTACCTCGTGGTGATGATCGACGACGCGAAGGACACCAGCCGTGTCGATGCCTACGTGGTCGACGCCGCCTGCGAAACGGATTCCTCGTCCTCGGCGAAGGTTCTGCTGACGCACTCCTACACGCGGCCCGCAGGCTGACACTTCACGCGCGATTTCACGGGCTGACGCTTCGCCTACGGCCGGCGTGGTATCCCAAACGGTGTCGCCTCTCCGTGTGCCCGGACACACCGGGAATGCGCGCCCCTTAGGATCCGTTGGGTGGGGTGAGAGTTCTGAGAGGGCTCCCACCGGCCGTACTGACGCAGTCCAGAGACGAGGAACCCAGTCGTGAGCGACGTCCGTAACGTGATCATCATCGGCTCCGGGCCTGCCGGCTACACGGCGGCGCTCTACACCGCGCGCGCGTCGCTGAAGCCGCTGGTCTTCGAGGGCGCCGTCACCGCGGGTGGTGCGCTGATGAACACCACCGAGGTGGAGAACTTCCCGGGCTTCCAGGACGGCATCATGGGCCCCGAGCTCATGGACAACATGCGTGTCCAGGCTGAGCGCTTCGGCGCCGAACTCATCCCGGACGACGTCGTCAACGTCGACCTGACCGGTGAGATCAAGACCGTCACCGACACGGCCGGCACGGTCCACAAGGCGAAGGCCGTCATCGTGACCACGGGCTCGCAGCACCGCAAGCTCGGCCTGCCCAACGAGGACGCCCTCTCCGGCCGTGGCGTCTCCTGGTGTGCGACCTGCGACGGCTTCTTCTTCAAGGACCACGACATCGCCGTGATCGGCGGCGGTGACACCGCGATGGAAGAAGCCACCTTCCTCTCGCGCTTCGCCAAGTCCGTGACGATCGTCCACCGCCGGGACACCCTGCGCGCTTCCAAGGCGATGCAGGAGCGCGCCTTCGCCGACCCGAAGATCAAGTTCGTGTGGGACAGCGAGGTCGCCGAGATCCAGGGCGACCCGAAGCTGGCCGGCCTGAAGCTGCGCAACCTCAAGACCGGCGAACTCTCGGACCTCCCGGTGACCGGCCTGTTCATCGCGATCGGCCACGACCCGCGCACCGAGCTCTTCAAGGGCCAGCTGGAGCTGGACGAAGAGGGCTACCTGAAGGTGGAAGCCCCCTCCACGCGCACCAACCTGACGGGGGTCTTCGGCGCCGGCGACGTCGTCGACCACACCTACCGCCAGGCGATCACCGCGGCCGGTACCGGCTGCTCCGCCGCCCTCGACGCCGAGCGCTTCCTCGCCGCCCTCGCGGACGAGGAGCAGGCGGAGCCCGAGAAGACCGCTGTCTGACCCTCCCTTCCACCCCACCCCGCATAACCAGTTAAGGAGCCCGCCGTGGCCGGCACCCTGAAGAACGTGACCGACGACTCCTTCGAGCAGGACGTCCTCAAGAACGACAAGCCCGTACTGGTGGACTTCTGGGCCGCCTGGTGCGGTCCCTGCCGCCAGATCGCTCCGTCCCTCGAGGCGATCGCCGCCGAGTACGGCGACAAGATCGAGATCGTCAAGCTCAACATCGACGAGAACCCGGGTACGGCCGCCAAGTACGGCGTCATGTCCATCCCGACCCTGAACGTCTACCAGGGTGGCGAGGTCGCCAAGACCATCGTCGGTGCGAAGCCGAAGGCCGCGATCGTTCGCGACCTCGAGGACTTCATCGCTGAGTGACGTTCCACGTGACAACTGCATGATGTTTCACGTGAAACACGAATGGACCGGCCCATGAGGGCCGGTCCATTGTCGTTACAGCGGCCGTAGCGCCGGTTCTTTCTGCACGGCTCCCAGGAGCCGGTCCAGCGCCATCTCCACGTCTTCCTTCCAGGAGAGCGTCGTCCGCAGCTCCAGCCTCAGGCGTGGATGCATGGGATGAGGACGGACCGTCTTGAAGCCCACTGCCAGAAGGTGGTCGGCGGGCAGAAGACAGGCAGGCTCCCGCCAGCGGGCGTCCCCGAACGCCTCGATCGCCTTGAAGCCCCGTCGCAGCAGATCCTTGGCCACCGTCTGGACCATCACTCTGCCCAGCCCCTGTCCCTGATATCCGGGCATGATGAACGCCGTCATCAACTGCACGGCGTCAGGTGACACGGGGCTCGTGGGAAACGCCGTCGAGCGGGGGACATAGGCCGGAGGAGCGTAGAGCACAAAGCCCACCGGTACCTCGTCGACGTACACGACCCGGCCGCACGATCCCCAGTCCAACAGGACCGAGGAGATCCACGCTTCCTTCTCCAGGGCGGCTGTGCCTGCCTTTACCGCGGCTTCGCCACTGACTGGGTCCAGCTCCCAGAAGACACACGAGCGACAGCGCTTGGGAACGTCCTGAAGGTTGTCCAGCGTGAGCGGTACGAGCCGACGGCCCATGAAGGCTGTTCCTCGCTTCCCTCGCCCGCGGCATCGCGGGCGGCTGTCAGAGCGCTGCGTTCCCGGATCAGGCTGCCGACGAAGCCGCCGACCGCGCCCAGCCCCAGGCCCGCGCTCATCAGTCCGGTGCGGCTTACCGTTCGCATGACACCTGCCCTCCCCTGAAGGTGCTGCCGGGTGGTTGCGCCATACCCGAACGCATCGTATCCACGATGTGATGGCCTCGATACCGCCTGAAAGCAAAGAGCGGGCTGTGTCCAGTACCCACCGGACACAACCCGCTCCGTCGACTGTCGGGCATCGCACCCGGCCAGTCCGAGGCTCTAGTCCTCCATGCCCTCGGCGTCGCCGTCCAGAAGGCTCTTCTGAAGGACGGGGCCCTCTCCGGGGGCGAGGCTGCCGAGGATCCGCTCGAGGTCCTCCATGGAGGCGAACTCGACCGTGATCTTGCCCTTCTTCTGCCCCAGATCGACCTTCACTCGCGTCTCGAAGCGGTCCGAGAGACGGCCTGCCAGGTCGGTCAGCGCCGGAGAGACCCGGGCGCCGGCTCGCGGCCCCTTGGAACGCTGAGCCGTCTGGGGCCGCGACCCCATGAGGGTCACGATCTCCTCGACGGCACGCACCGAGAGTCCCTCGGCGACGATCCGGTGAGCCAGACGGTCCTGCTCCTCCGAGTCCTCGACGGAGAGCAGGGCGCGTGCGTGTCCGGCGGACAGGACCCCGGCTGCCACCCGGCGCTGGACGGCCGGTGAGAGCTTCAGCAGACGCAGGGTGTTGGAGACCTGCGGGCGGGAACGGCCGATGCGGTCCGCCAGCTGGTCGTGCGTGCAGTTGAAGTCCTTCAGCAGCTGGTCGTAGGCCGCGGCCTCTTCCAGCGGGTTCAGCTGAGCCCGGTGCAGATTCTCCAGGAGCGCGTCCAGGAGAAGCTTCTCGTCGTCCGTGGCCCGCACGATCGCCGGGATCGCGTCCAGGCCCGCCTCACGGCTGGCCCGCCAGCGCCGCTCACCCATGATGAGCTCGTAGCTCGCAGGACCGACCTGCCGCACGACGACCGGCTGGAGGAGACCGACCTCCTGGATGGAGGTGACCAGTTCCTGCAGCGCGTCCTCGTCGAAGACCTCACGCGGCTGCCGCGGGTTCGGCGTGATGGAGTCGAGCGGAAGCTCCGCGAAGAAGGCGCCCACAGGAGGCGCGGGAGTCTCCGCGTAGCCGTTGACCGACGGCTCCTCGGTTTCATGTGAAACAGGCGGCAGCATGGCTACCTTCGCCGCAGCCACTCCGCGGTCGGTCGTCAGCACCGGTACGGCCGACGGAGACGCGGAACCCGCGCCCCCCACCGCGGCCGGAGCCGGCGTCTTCTCCGTCGGGGCAGCAGGGATCAGTGCGCCGAGCCCACGGCCCAAACCCCTCCGTCGCTCACTCACTGAATGCCCTCCACCATGCTCGGGTTGCTCTGGGTGCCGATATGGGCCTGCGTCGGGTCGTAGGCGACGCCCACGCCCCTCAGCGCGATTTCTCGTGCCGCCTCAAGATAGGAGAGGGCGCCACTCGATCCTGGATCGTAGGTCAGCACCGTCTGCCCATAGCTCGGTGCCTCGGAGATACGGACCGAGCGGGGAATGCTCGTCCGCAGCACCTCGTCACCGAAGTGGGTGCGCACCTCGTCCGCGACCTGGGACGCAAGCCGCGTTCGGCCGTCGTACATGGTGAGCAGAATCGTCGAGACATGCAGGTGGGGGTTGAGGTGCCCCCGCACCAGGTCGACGTTACGCAAAAGCTGTCCCAGACCCTCCAGCGCGTAGTACTCGCACTGGATCGGAATGAGGACCTCGGCACCGGCGACCATCGCGTTGACGGTCAGCAGGCCGAGCGAGGGCGGGCAGTCGATGAGGATGTAGTCCAGCGGGTGCTCATACGCCTGGATCGCCCGCTGAAGCCGGCTCTCACGTGCCACCAGGGAGACCAGTTCGATCTCCGCACCGGCGAGGTCGATCGTGGCGGGAGCGCAGAAGAGACCCTCTACGTCCGGGACCGGCTGGACGACTTCGGCCAGCGGCCTGCTGTCGATCAAGACGTCGTAAATGGACGGCACTTCGGCGTGGTGGTCGATACCCAGGGCCGTGGACGCGTTGCCCTGTGGGTCGAGGTCGATCACGAGGACACGGCTGCCATGCACCGCCAGTGAAGCGGCGAGGTTGACCGTTGTCGTCGTTTTGCCCACGCCACCCTTCTGGTTGGCGACCACCATGACGCGGGTCTGCTCAGGCCGAGGTAGGCCCTCGCCGGCGCGACCCAGTGCCTCCACCGCCAATTGGGCAGCACGACCGATGGGAGTGTCGTCCATCGGGGGCGGTGTTTCACGTGAAACATCGTCCCCCATCGACTCGGTACGGGGACCGGGGACCGGATCGGTCATCGGTCCCGCGATGTTGGCGTCGGACCGCAAGGATTCACTCTCCTCGACTTCAGGCTCGCAATGAACAGAGCCTCCCATGTCTTCGGGGTCGTGAACCAGTGAGGCCTGGCGTTCTGTGGAGAAATCCACCTCTGTGGACAACTCCGTTACCTCTCCGAGAGACCCGAGAGGCTTCCGGTCACGCGGTTCGGCCGCGGCGCGACCACGGCTGATGATGCCGTGCAGCAGTGAGCGACGTTTCACGTGAAACACGATGCACAGCAGCAGAGCCCGAAGTGTCGCGACACTCCGGCATGCGTACGTTTGACAGCTTGTGTGGAGTACGTCTCGTCGTCAGGACGGATCAGTGAGGCCGTCGACGTCGCCGACTCCGGCCGTCCCCGATGATCCTCCCCGGCACCTATCCTCGACGCCTACGGGTCCGTCCCGTACGAGCCGCCTTGGCTCGCTTCGCCGCGAAGCGCACACCGCCAGGACTCTCACCGACCTCGACCCGCACCACCGTGGACGGCGGATCCACCACGCCCTCCCCGACATGCAGGACCGAGGTCTCCACAGCGCCCAGCTTACTCAGAGCCGTGCCCGCCGCCTTGAGCTCCTCCTCCGCTGTGTCGCCCTTGAGCGCGAGCATCTCGCCGTACGGGCGCAGCAGAGGAATGCCCCAGGCGGCCAAGCGGTCCAGCGGGGCCACGGCACGCGCCGTCACCACGTGCACCGGCGGCAGCTTGCCCATGACCTCCTCGGCACGCCCTCGCATGACCGTGACATGGTCCAGGCCCAGCAACTCCACGACCTCGGTCAGGAAGGTCGTACGCCGCAGCAGGGGCTCCAGCAGCGTGATCTTCAGGTCCTCCCGGACGAGCGCCAGGGGAATGCCGGGGAGGCCGGCACCCGAGCCCACGTCGCAGACCGTCACGCCCTCGGGAACGACCTCCGAGAGCACCGCGCAGTTCAACAGGTGCCGCTCCCACAGCCGGGGCACCTCACGCGGCCCGATCAGACCGCGCTGCACGCCTGCCTCAGCGAGCAGCTCCGCGTACCGGACCGCGTCCGCGTAGCGATCACCAAACACCGTGCGCGCCTGCTCGGGCGCAGGGGGGAGCTCCGCTGCCTCCGTCACGGGGACCGTCCTTCCGTACCGCGATGGGCGCACGCGGCGCCGATCACCACATCCACCAGAACTATCAGGCTGACAAAGTTCGGCCCCGTCTGCGCTACAGACGGGGCCGGAGGAACGTACGGACCGATCAGGCGGGAAGCACAACGACGAAGCGCTGCGGCTCCTCGCCCTCGGACTCGCTGCGCAGACCGGAAGCCTTGACGGCGTCGTGCACGACCTTGCGCTCGAACGGCGTCATCGGCTGCATCTTCACGGGCTCACCCGTGCTCTTGACCTCGGCGGCGGCCTTGGCACCCAGCTCGGAGAGCTCGGCACGCTTCTTGGCGCGGTAGCCCGCGATGTCCAGCATCAGCCGGCTGCGGTCCCCGGTCTCCCGGTGCACGGCCAGGCGCGTGAGCTCCTGGAGCGCCTCCAACACCTCGCCGTCGCGGCCGACCAGCTTCTGCAGGTCGCGGCCGCCCGAGTCGCTGATGATGGACACAGCGGCACGGTCGGCCTCGACGTCCATGTCGATGTCGCCGTCGAGATCGGCGATGTCGAGCAGACCCTCGAGATAGTCCGCCGCGATCTCGCCCTCCTGCTCCAGGCGGGACAGAGTGTCTACACCCTCGGCAGCAGCGGAGGTGGTGCCTTCCGTCACGGGATGGACTCCTTCTTACTTCTTGGACGGGGACTTGGGCCGCTGCGGACCCTTGCGCTGTCCGGACTGGGCCTTGCTGCGGGTATTGCCGCCGGGCTGCTTCTTGGCCGGAGCGGCAGGCTTGGCGTCCTCGGGCTCATCGGACTTCCTGAGCGACGTGGGCTCGTCGGACTTCCTGAGCGACGTGGGCTCGTCGGCCGCCTTCGGGGCACCTGAAGCACCACCGGACTGCCGCTGCGACTTGCTCTGCCGCTTCGGCTGCTGACGCTTGGGAGTACCGCCGGTCGTCGGCGTACCGTCCTCGGTCTCGGCGGCGGCCTGGGCCTCGCCCTTCACCACGGTGCCGTCCGCCTGGGCCACGAGGCCCGTCTTGCTCAGAGCGTTGATGAACTTGCGCTCGAACTCGTTGCGGTCGCGGCCCTTGGCCACGATGGCCTTGACGATGGCCTTCTCACCACGGCTGCGCGTCTTGCCGTGGTTGGTGACGTGCTTGGTCAGGCGCTCCAGGTATGCGGCCTGGGCCTTGGAACCCGGGGTCGGGTTGTTGTGGATGACGTACATCTGCTGGCCCATGGTCCACACGTTGGTGGTCAGCCAGTAGACGAGGACACCGACGGGGAAGTTGATGCCGAAGACGGCGAACATGACCGGGAAGACGTACATCAGCATCTTCTGCTGCTGCATGAACGGCGTCTTCACCGTGGTGTCGACGTTCTTCGTCATCAGCTGGCGCTGCGTGTAGAACTGCGACGCCGACATCATCACGATCATGACCGCGGTCACGATGCGGACCGTGGTCAGCGAGGCGTCGAGCGCGGCGACGTCCGAGGCGCTGTCGGTGAACTTCGCGGCCAGGGGGGCACCGAAGATGTGCGCCTTCTGCGCGCTGTCCAGCAGGCTCTGGTTGATCGAGCCGATGGTGTCGTTGTTCGCGATGGCATTGAGCACGTGGTACAGCGCGAAGAAGAACGGCGACTGCGCCAGGATGGGAAGACACGAGGAGAGCGGGTTGGTGCCCGTCTCCTTGTAGAGCTTCATCATCTCTTCGGACTGGCGCTGCTTGTCGTTCTTGTAGCGCTCCTGGATCTTCTTCATCTCGGGCTGCAGCGTCTGCATCGCCCGGGTCGCCTTGATCTGCTTCACGAAGAGCGGGATCAGGCAGATACGGATCAGGATCACCAGGGACACGATCGACAGGCCCCAGGCCCACCCGGTGTCAGGCCCGAAAATGGCGCCGTACACCTTGTGGAACTGGACGATGACCCAGGAGACAGGTGTCGTGATGAAGCTGAAGAGGCTGGCAATCGTGTCCACTAATCATGCTCCTTGGGCATGGGACGGTGTCTCTGCGGCCGGGCTCGAAGGAGTCTGTCCTTCAATGGCCGTTTCGGCGGCGGAGGGCCCGCCCTTGCGTGCACGCCAGGCGTTACGCAGAAATTCGTGCCACCGCGGGCGCTTGCGGGGCGGCACATGGTCCACACCGCCCAGTGACCACGGATTGCACCGCAGGATGCGCCAGGCGGTGAGCGCCGTGCCCTTGATCGCACCGTGCCGGTCTATGGCCGTATAGCCGTAGTGGGAGCACGACGGGTAGTACTTGCAGACAGGCCCCAGCAGCGGACTGATCGTCCACTGGTACAGCTTGATCAGAGCCAGCAGCGGGTACTTCATCGCGCGCCCCCTCCCAGCAGCCGCTCAATGGCGGCATCCAGGTCTCGGGCCAGCTGTGCATGGTCGGCGTCACCCGCACCGGGCAGCGCTCGTACGACTACCAGGCTACCGGGGGGAAACAGCTCGACCCGGTCGCGCATCAGATGCCGCAGTCTGCGCTTCACCTTGTTGCGGACCACCGCACCGCCCACGGCCTTGCTCACGACGAAACCCGCACGCGTCGGGGGAGCGCTCTCCCCAGGCGCGTGCGGGTCCGTGACACCGCTACGAAGATGGATGACGAGGGACGGGCGGCCTGCCCGGCGCCCCCGTCGTACCGCGGTCGCGAAGTCCTCGCGCCGCCTCAGCCGATGCTCGGTAGGCAGCACGACGTCATGACCTGATCAGGATCAGGCGGACAGGCTGGCGCGACCCTTGCCACGGCGGTTCGCGAGAATCGCGCGACCGGCACGGGTACGCATCCGCAGGCGGAAGCCGTGGGTCTTCGCGCGACGACGGTTGTTCGGCTGGAAGGTGCGCTTGCTCACTCGGGGGCTCCAGAAATCAATCGGTGGTGGCGGGTGCCGTCCTGGCTGTCACCGTGCGCCCACGAGTAGCTCTCGCTTACGCCCGAGTGCACCGCTTCCCGATCACCTGACGCGATCTGTGCCCATCGGAGGCAGGCGGCAGCAGCCATCGACAACTCGACCTGGTTACGGTACGCGCGGCTACGCCATCCGGTCAAACCAGAGGTCACCAGGAGACACTATCCACAGGCTGGGGACAACAACTTGAACCGCACCCGTCGCCCTGACTACCGTGGCTGAACTCCGATTCGTTCCCATGTCTGTGCCCCACCCCCTTTGAATCCCGACTCGTCCCACCACCACACGATCGTGGGACCCCGTGAGAGAGCGTGCCCTGTGGCTGACGTACCTGCCGATCTTGCCGCAGTGTGGCCACGAGTACTGGAGCAGCTCCTCGACGGGAGCCGTGGGCAGGGGGTCGAGACGAAGGACGAGCACTGGATCCGCCGCTGCCAGCCCCTCGCGCTGGTCGCCGACACCGCCCTGCTCGCCGTACCGAACGAATTCGCGAAGGGCGTACTCGAAGGCCGTCTCGCGCCGATCGTCAGCGAGACGCTGAGCCGCGAGTGCGGCCGCCCGATCCGCATCGCGATCACCGTCGACGACTCCGCCGGCGAGCCCCCGGCCCCTCCGGCCGCCCGCCCGCAGCCGCGCTACGAAGAGCCCGAGCTCCCCTCCAACCAGTACGACGGCCAGACCGACAGGCAGTACGAGGGCTACGGCCGCCACCGCGCCGACGACCGGCGGCCGGGCCGGCCCGAGCAGAACGACCAGCTGCCCACCGCGCGTCCCGCCTACCCGAACGAGTACCAACGCCCCGAACCCGGCGCCTGGCCGCGCCCGCAGCAGGACGAGTACAGCTGGCAGCAGCAGCGCCTCGGCTTCCCCGAGCGCGACCCGTACGCGACCCCGCCGTCGCAGGAGTCGTACTCCCAGGACTCCTACTCCTCACCGTCGCAGGACTACCGCCCGCAGCCGATGGACCGCCCGCCCTACGACGGCCAGCGCCCCGACTACGACCAGCAGCGGCCCCCCTACGAGGACCAGCGGCCGGACTACGACCAGCAGCGCCGCTCCTCCGACTACGACCAGCCGGGCCCGCGCCGCGACCTTCCCGAGCCGCCCTCCGGCGGCGGACACATGCACCGCGGCGGGCCGGCGGTGTCCGGGTCCGGTGGCGCCCCGGGCCCGCTGGCCGCGAAGCCCGCACCCGCGGCAGGCCCGGGTGAGCCGACGGCGCGCCTGAACCCGAAGTACCTCTTCGACACCTTCGTCATCGGCGCCTCCAACCGCTTCGCGCACGCTGCCGCGGTGGCCGTCGCCGAGGCACCGGCGAAGGCGTACAACCCCCTCTTCATCTATGGGGAGTCCGGGCTCGGCAAGACGCACCTGCTGCACGCGATCGGGCACTACGCCCGCAGTCTCTATCCCGGCACGCGTGTGCGGTATGTGAGCTCGGAGGAGTTCACCAACGAGTTCATCAACTCCATCCGCGACGGAAAGGGCGACAGCTTCCGCAAGCGGTACCGCGAGATGGACATCCTGCTCGTCGACGACATCCAGTTCCTCGCGGACAAGGAGTCGACGCAGGAGGAGTTCTTCCACACGTTCAACACGCTCCACAACGCCAACAAGCAGATCGTGCTCTCCAGTGACCGGCCGCCCAAGCAGCTGGTCACGCTGGAGGACCGGCTGCGGAACCGTTTCGAGTGGGGTCTGATCACCGACGTCCAGCCTCCGGAGCTGGAGACGCGTATCGCGATCCTCCGCAAGAAGGCGGTCCAGGAGCAGCTCAACGCCCCGCCGGAGGTCCTGGAGTTCATCGCCTCCCGCATCTCGCGCAACATCCGCGAGCTGGAGGGGGCGCTGATCCGGGTGACGGCTTTCGCGTCGCTCAACCGGCAGCCGGTGGACCTGGGCCTGACCGAGATCGTCCTCAAGGACCTCATCCCCGGCGGCGACGACGGGGCGCCGGAGATCACGTCGACGGCCATCATGAGCGCGACCGCCGACTACTTCGGCCTCACCGTCGAGGACCTGTGCGGCACCTCACGCGGCCGCGCACTCGTGACCGCCCGCCAGATCGCCATGTACCTGTGCCGGGAGCTGACGGACCTCTCGCTGCCGAAGATCGGCGCGCTGTTCGGCGGCCGCGACCACACGACGGTCATGCACGCGGACCGCAAGATCCGCAATCTGATGGCCGAGCGGCGCTCCATCTACAACCAGGTCACGGAGCTCACGAACCGCATCAAGAACGGCTGACGGCCGCAGAGACACCCGCTGAGGGCGCCCCGGGACGAGTTCTCGAGGGCGCCCTTCTTCATGACGTCGTAGCCCGGTGTTCGAATAGCTGCCGGGTTACGGCCTCTCTCCACAGATTCGGTGACTTTTTCCCGTCCACACCCTGGGGACTGGGAAGTTGTCCAGACTGTGTCCACAGGCGCCCGTCTTGAAAGACCATCAGGGCAGGTCACCTGGTTGTGGATTCGTGGACGAAGGATCTCCACAGGCTGTGGACAGAGAAAAGATCCACAGGCTGTGCACGAAGTTGTCCACCGGCAACCCACAGGCTGAGGTGCGTTGTCCCCAGCGATCACCAGTTTCTCCACACCGCTGTCCACTGTTCGGCAACCCGCCGCGGCTGCTCACCGGGTCGAGTGAAAGGCGTCACACGAAGGTGCCGGGTTGGCCTGTGGGAAACGTGGGTAAAGCTGGGGACGGCGTTGGGGAGAAGTCGCCTCAGGCTGTGCACGGGATGTGCAGAACTTTCTGTTCTCCACAGATGAGGCCGGTTGTCCACCGCCTCCGCCCACAGGGTCAGTGGACAAAATTTCCGGTGTGACCTGCGCAAACGCAGTTATCCACCGTTTCCACAGCCCCTACTACTACTCCCAACTAGAGAGAGCTGGGAATCCGTTTCGAAGTGGGCCCTGTGCACAACTCGCTGTCCGGCTCCCGGCTGCCCCTCGTCACGACTTGACCCCGAGAGGCACCTACTGTCAGTGGGGTGCGTCAGACTGTTCCCCGGTGTCCTTCCCCTCACCGGGGCTGACGACACCGAGTCAGACGACGAGGGCCAGGCAGAGCGAAGCGCCGGCAACAGCAGGAGGCGGCAACAGTGAAGATCCGGGTGGAACGCGACGTACTCGCGGAGGCAGTGGCCTGGGCGGCACGCAGCCTCCCGGCCCGTCCGCCGGCGCCTGTCCTCGCCGGCCTTCTGCTGAAGGCCGAGGAGGGCCAGCTGAGCCTGTCCAGCTTCGACTACGAGGTCTCGGCACGGGTGTCCGTGGAGGCCGAGGTCGAGGAGGAGGGCACGGTCCTGGTGTCCGGCCGGCTTCTCGCCGACATCTGCCGCGCGCTCCCCAACCGGCCGGTGGAGATTTCCACAGACGGTGTACGGGCGACCGTGGTCTGCGGCTCCTCGCGCTTCACCCTCCACACCCTGCCTGTGGAGGAGTACCCGGCGCTGCCGCAGATGCCGACCGCGACCGGCACCGTCCCGGGTGAGGTCTTCGCCTCCGCCGCCGCGCAGGTCGCCATCGCCGCCGGCCGCGACGACACGCTGCCCGTCCTGACCGGTGTGCGCATCGAGATCGAGGGCGACACCGTCACGCTGGCCTCCACCGACCGCTACCGCTTCGCGGTCCGCGAGTTCCTGTGGAAGCCGGAGAACCCCGAGGCGTCCGCGGTGGCCCTGGTGCCCGCCAAGACGCTCCTGGACACCGCCAAGGCGCTCACGAGCGGCGACAGCGTCACCCTGGCGCTGTCCGGCTCGGGTGCGGGCGAGGGCCTGATCGGCTTCGAGGGTGCCGGGCGTCGCACGACGACCCGCCTCCTGGAGGGCGACCTCCCGAAGTACCGCTCGCTGTTCCCGACGGAGTTCAACTCCATCGCCGTGATCGAGACCGCCCCCTTCGTGGAGGCCGTCAAGCGTGTGGCCCTGGTCGCCGAGCGCAACACCCCGGTGCGGCTGAGCTTCGAGCAGGGCGTGCTCATCCTGGAGGCGGGTTCCAGCGACGACGCACAGGCTGTGGAGAGGGTCGACGCCCAGCTGGAGGGCGACGACGTGTCGATCGCCTTCAACCCGACCTTCCTGCTGGACGGCCTGAGCGCCATCGACTCCCCGGTCGCCCAGCTCTCCTTCACGACGTCCACGAAGCCCGCGCTGCTCAGCGGCAAGCCGGCGCTGGACGCCGAGGCGGACGAGGCCTACAAGTACCTGATCATGCCGGTACGGCTCAGCGGCTGACCCTTCAGAGAACCCGCAGGTCGGGGCATACGTTTGAGCGGGTATGCCCACAGGTGTGCGTGAGCGTCCGGGTTTAGGCTCGGACGTGGGTACGAAGGTGCCTCACACGCCACAGCAACCTAAGGAACAACTGATGGAGCTCGGTCTCGTCGGCCTCGGCAAGATGGGCGGCAACATGCGCGAGCGGATCCGCCGCGCAGGCCACACCGTCATCGGATACGACCGCAACCCGGACCTCGCCGACGTCCACAGCCTGGAAGAGCTTGTGGGCAGGCTCAACGGCCCGCGCGTGGTCTGGGTGATGGTCCCGGCCGGTGCCGCGACCCAGTCGACGGTCGACGAGCTGGCCGAGCTCCTGGAGCCCGGTGACGTCGTGGTGGACGGCGGCAACTCCCGCTGGACGGACGACGAGAAGCACGCCGAGGAGCTCGCGGCCAAGGGCATCGGCTTCGTCGACTGCGGCGTCTCCGGCGGTGTGTGGGGCCTGGAGAACGGCTATGCGCTGATGTACGGCGGCGACGCCGAGAACATCGCCAAGGTGCAGCCGGTCTTCGACGCGCTCAAGCCCGAGGGCGACTTCGGCGCCGTGCACGCCGGCAAGGTGGGCGCGGGCCACTTCTCGAAGATGGTCCACAACGGCATCGAGTACGCGATGATGCAGGCCTACGCCGAGGGCTGGGAGCTCCTGGAGAAGGTCGACTCCGTGACGGACGTCCGGGAGGTCTTCCGCTCCTGGCAGGAGGGCACCGTCATCCGCTCCTGGCTGCTGGACCTCGCGGTCAACGCCCTCGACGAGGACGAGCACCTGGACAAGCTGCGCGGTTACGCACAGGACTCCGGCGAGGGCCGGTGGACCGTGGAGGCCGCCATCGACAACGCGGTACCGCTTCCGGCGATCACCGCGTCCCTGTTCGCGCGGTTCGCGTCCCGTCAGGACGACTCGCCGCAGATGAAGATGATCGCGGCGCTGCGCAACCAGTTCGGTGGCCACGCGGTCGAGAAGAAGTAATCCACAGGGCTGCGTCGCGATCCACAGGACGCACGGCGCAGTCCACAAGCTGGGGGAGGTCGGCGCCCGACCATGCACGTCACGCATCTGTCGCTGGCCGACTTCCGCTCGTACGCCCGGGTCGAAGTTCCGCTCGACCCGGGCGTCACGGCTTTCGTCGGCCCCAACGGGCAGGGCAAGACGAACCTGGTCGAGGCGGTCGGCTATCTCGCCACTCTCGGCAGCCACCGCGTCTCCTCCGACGCGCCCCTGGTCCGCATGGGCGCCGACCGCGCGGTGATCCGGGCGCAGGTCAAGCAGGGCGAGCGACAGCAGCTGATCGAGCTGGAGCTGAACCCGGGCAAGTCCAACCGCGCCCGGATCAACAGGTCCTCGCAGGTCAGGCCGCGTGACGTGCTCGGCATCGTACGGACCGTGCTGTTCGCGCCGGAGGACCTCGCGCTGGTCAAGGGCGACCCCGGTGAGCGGCGCCGTTTCCTCGACGAGCTGATCACCGCGCGCTCCCCGCGCATGGCCGGCGTGCGCTCCGACTACGAGCGGGTCCTCAAGCAGCGCAACACCCTGCTGAAGTCCGCGGCGCTCGCCCGACGGCACGGCGGCCGCACCATGGACCTGTCCACGCTCGACGTGTGGGACCAGCACCTCGCGCGCGTGGGCGCCGAGTTGCTCGCCCAGCGGCTCGACCTGATCGCCGCGATCCAGCCGCTGTCCGACAAGGCGTACGAGCAGCTGGCCCCCGGCGGCGGTCCGATCGCCCTGGAGTACAAGCCGTCCGCGCCGGGCGAGGCCCACACCCGCGAGGACCTCTACGCGCAGCTGATGGCGGCGCTCGCGGACGCCCGCAAGCAGGAGATCGAGCGGGGCGTCACCCTCGTAGGCCCTCATCGGGACGATGTGCTGCTCAAGCTCGGTCAGTTGCCCGCCAAGGGATACGCCTCGCACGGCGAGTCCTGGTCGTACGCGCTGGCGTTGCGCCTGGCGTCGTACGACCTGCTCCGCGCGGAGGGCAATGAGCCCGTGCTGATCCTCGACGACGTCTTCGCCGAGCTGGACACCCGGCGCCGGGAGCGGCTGGCGGAGTTGGTGGCGCCCGGTGAGCAGGTGCTGGTGACGGCCGCGGTCGACGACGACGTACCGCATCTGCTGCTGGGGGCGCGGTACTCGGTGTCCGAAGGGGTGGTGGAGCGCGTATGAGCAGCCCTCAGGAACCCGCCCCCGAGAAGAGCCCTGAGCCCTCCGGCGTCGACCTCGCGCGCGTGGCGCTCCGGGCGGCCAAAGAACAGGCACGCGCGCGTGGGGACGCGGCGCAGCAGAAGAAGCAGGCGCGGCGGGGTGGTCTGCGCTCCGGCGCGCGCGCCGACGGGCGCGACCCGATGGCGCTGGGCTCCGCGATCAACCGGCTCATCAGCGAGCGTGGCTGGGAGGCCCCGGCGGCGGTGGGCGGGGTGATGGGGCGCTGGCCGGAGATCGTCGGCGAGGACGTGGCCAAGCACTGCGAGCCGGAGCGATACGACGAGGACGAGCGGGTCCTGATCGTGCGCTGCGACTCCACGGCCTGGGCGACCAATCTGCGGCTGCTCGCGCCGACGCTGGTGGCCCGGCTCAACGAGGATCTGGGGCACGGGGCCGTGCGGATCATCAAGGTGCAGGGGCCCGCGGGGCCCCCGCGGCGCTATGGCCCCTTGCGCGCCCCGGGCAGCACCGGCCCTGGTGACACCTACGGGTGACCGGCAAACCTGCGGGTGACAGACATCACATCCAAGGCCGTCGACGGCTGCGAAGGACCGTCGGCGGCCTTCGTGTCGCAGGACCCCACGCGGTTGCGAACAGCGACCTGACTCCCAAGTAGCCAAGGGTTGACAGCCCGAAGCGCTGAGTGCCTCCGTGAGCCTCTTGGAGCCCTGCTCCGTATATGGGGACCCGGAGGAGGAGGATTTAGGGCGGCACATGCGGACTCAGGTACCCGCAAACCCCCATCACTGTCGGCGCTACCGGTAGACTGGAAGCTAATCCCGCCCCACTCGTGGGGACCGCCGGGACAAGGTGAACAACGCTGAACAAGGCTTACCAACGCAACATGCCGCAGCCGCTCCGGCAAACCGCCGACGAGCCTGGCTCGTGCTGTGCCAGAAAGGGCGCTTCGTGGCCGATTCCGGCAACCCCAACGAGAACATCCCGTCCACCGGCGTCGGAGCGCACGGCGAGGTCACCGCCTCGTACGACGCCAGCGCCATCACCGTCCTCGAGGGTCTGGACGCGGTCCGCAAGCGACCCGGTATGTACATCGGCTCGACCGGCGAGCGCGGCCTGCACCACCTGGTGCAGGAGGTCGTCGACAACTCGGTCGACGAGGCGCTGGCCGGGCACGCGGACACCATCGACGTCACGATCCTCGCCGACGGCGCCGTGCGCGTGATCGACAACGGCCGTGGCATCCCGGTGGGCATCCACCCCGTCGAGAAGAAGCCGGCCGTCGAGGTCGTCCTCACCGTGCTGCACGCGGGCGGCAAGTTCGGCGGCGGCGGCTACGCCGTCTCCGGTGGTCTGCACGGCGTCGGCGTCTCCGTCGTGAACGCGCTCTCGTTCAAGCTGGCCGTGGAGATCAAGACCGACGGCTACCGCTGGACGCAGGAGTACAAGGCGGGCGCACCCACCGCTCCGCTCGAGCGGCACGAGGCCACCGACGAGACCGGCACCTCGGTCACGTTCTGGGCCGACCCCGACATCTTCGAGACCACCGTGTACTCCTTCGAGACGCTCTCGAGGCGCTTCCAGGAGATGGCCTTCCTCAACAAGGGCCTGACCATCAACCTCACGGACGAGCGCGAGTCGGCGAAGGCCACCGCCGGTGCGGACGAGGCGGGCGAGGACGAGAAGCACGAGGTCAAGACCGTCTCGTACCACTACGAGGGCGGCATCGTCGACTTCGTGAAGTACCTCAACTCCCGCAAGGGAGAGGCGGTTCACCCGTCCATCATCGACCTCGAGGCCGAGGACAAGGAGCGCCACCTCTCGCTCGAGGTCGCGATGCAGTGGAACGGCGGCTACACCGAGGGTGTGTACTCGTTCGCCAACATCATCCACACGCATGAGGGCGGTACGCACGAAGAGGGCTTCCGCGCGGCGCTCACGAACCTGATCAACAAGTACGCGCGCGACAAGAAGCTGCTGCGGGAGAAGGACGACAACCTCACGGGTGACGACATCCGCGAGGGTCTGACCGCGATCATCTCGATCAAGCTGAGCGAGCCGCAGTTCGAGGGCCAGACGAAGACCAAGCTGGGCAACACGGAGGCGAAGACCTTCGTGCAGAAGGCCGTCTACGAGCACCTCAACGACTGGCTGGACCGCAACCCGGTCGAGGCCGCGGACATCATCCGCAAGGGCATCCAGGCGGCCACCGCGCGCGTGGCGGCCCGCAAGGCGCGTGACCTGACGCGTCGTAAGGGCCTGCTGGAGTCGGCGTCGCTGCCGGGCAAGCTCTCGGACTGCCAGTCGAACGACCCGACCAAGTGCGAGATCTTCATCGTCGAGGGTGACTCCGCCGGCGGCTCGGCCAAGTCCGGCCGAAACCCGCAGTACCAGGCGATCCTCCCGATCCGAGGCAAGATCCTCAACGTCGAGAAGGCGCGGATCGACAAGATCCTGCAGAACCAGGAGATCCAGGCGCTGATCTCGGCCTTCGGCACGGGTGTGCACGAGGACTTCGACATCGAGAAGCTCCGCTATCACAAGATCATCCTGATGGCGGACGCCGACGTCGACGGACAGCACATCAGCACCCTGCTGCTGACCTTCCTGTTCCGCTTCATGCGGCCGCTGGTCGAGGCCGGGCACGTGTACCTCTCCCGTCCCCCGCTGTACAAGATCAAGTGGGGCCGGGACGACATCGAGTACGCGTACTCGGACCGCGAGCGCGACGCGCTGCTCGAGATGGGGCGCCAGCGCGGCAAGCGCGTGCGCGAGGACTCGATCCAGCGCTTCAAGGGTCTCGGCGAGATGAACGCCGAGGAGCTGCGCGTGACGACCATGGACCAGGAGCACCGCGTCCTCGGCCAGGTCACCCTCGACGACGCCGCCCAGGCCGACGACCTGTTCTCGGTCCTGATGGGCGAGGACGTCGAGGCCCGCCGCGCGTTCATCCAGCGCAATGCCAAGGACGTCCGCTTCCTCGACATCTGAGTCGGTCTCAGCTGACCGCACCAGGAAGGATCTTCACCAGCAATGGCCGACGAGAACACTCCTGTCACCCCTGAAGAGGGCGGCATCATCGCCCAGCGTGTCGAGCCCGTCGGGCTCGAGACGGAGATGCAGCGCTCGTACCTCGACTACGCGATGTCCGTCATCGTCTCCCGCGCGCTGCCGGACGTCCGGGACGGCCTCAAGCCCGTCCACCGCCGCGTCCTGTACGCCATGTACGACGGCGGCTACCGCCCCGAGCGCGGCTTCTACAAGTGCGCCCGCGTCGTCGGCGACGTCATGGGCAACTACCACCCGCACGGCGACTCCTCGATCTACGACGCGCTGGTCCGTCTCGCGCAGCCGTGGTCGATGCGGATGCCGCTGGTGGACTCCAACGGCAACTTCGGCTCTCCCGGCAACGACCCGGCGGCCGCCATGCGGTACACCGAGTGCAAGATGATGCCGCTGTCCATGGAGATGGTCCGCGACATCGACGAGGAGACCGTCGACTTCACGGACAACTACGACGGCCGCTCCCAGGAGCCGACCGTCCTGCCCGCCCGCTTCCCGAACCTGCTGATCAACGGCTCGGCAGGCATCGCGGTCGGTATGGCGACCAACATCCCGCCGCACAACCTGCGCGAGGTGGCTTCCGGCGCCCAGTGGTACCTGGAGAACCCGGAGGCCTCGCACGAGGAGCTCCTGGACGCGCTGATGGAGCGCATCAAGGGCCCCGACTTCCCGACCGGCGCGCTCGTCGTGGGCCGCAAGGGCATCGAGGAGGCGTACCGCACGGGCCGTGGCTCGATCACCATGCGCGCGGTCGTCGAGGTCGAGGAGATCCAGAACCGCCAGTGCCTGGTGGTCACGGAGCTGCCGTACCAGACCAACCCCGACAACCTCGCGCAGAAGATCGCCGACCTGGTGAAGGACGGCAAGGTCGGCGGTATCGCGGACGTCCGGGACGAGACCAGCTCCCGTACCGGTCAGCGGCTGGTCATCGTGCTCAAGAGGGACGCGGTCGCCAAGGTCGTACTGAACAACCTCTACAAGCACACGGACCTCCAGTCGAACTTCAGCGCCAACATGCTGGCGCTGGTCGACGGGGTTCCGCGCACGCTGTCGCTGGACGCGTTCATCCGCCACTGGGTGACGCACCAGATCGAGGTCATCGTCCGCCGTACGCGCTTCCGGCTGCGCAAGGCCGAGGAGCGGGCGCACATCCTGCGCGGTCTGCTGAAGGCCCTGGACGCCATCGACGAGGTCATCGCGCTGATCCGGCGCAGCGACACCGTCGACATCGCGCGCACGGGCCTGATGGACCTCCTGGAGATCGACGAGATCCAGGCGAACGCCATCCTCGAGATGCAGCTGCGCCGACTGGCCGCCCTGGAGCGCCAGAAGATCATCCAGGAGCACGACGAACTCCAGGCGAAGATCACGGAGTACAACGCGATCCTGGCCTCGCCGGTCCGCCAGCGCGGCATCGTCAGCGAGGAACTCGCGGTCATCGTCGAGAAGTTCGGCGACGACCGCAAGACGATGCTGGTCCCCTACGACGGTGACATGTCCATCGAGGACCTGATCGCCGAGGAGGACATCGTCGTCACGGTCACGCGCGGCGGCTACGTCAAGCGCACCAAGACCGACGACTACCGCGCCCAGAAGCGCGGCGGCAAGGGCGTGCGCGGCACGAAGCTCAAGGAAGACGACATCGTCGACCACTTCTTCGTCTCCACGACCCACCACTGGCTGCTGTTCTTCACGAACAAGGGCCGGGTCTACCGCGCGAAGGCGTACGAGCTTCCCGACGCCGGCCGTGACGCGCGTGGACAGCACGTCGCGAACCTGCTGGCCTTCCAGCCGGACGAGGCGATCGCCGAGATCCTCGCGATCCGCACCTACGAGGTGGCGCCGTACCTGGTGCTGGCCACGAAGGGCGGCTTGGTCAAGAAGACGGCTCTGAAGGATTACGATTCGCCGCGTTCCGGTGGTGTCATCGCGATCAACCTCCGGGAGACGGACGACGGTTCGGACGACGAACTGATCGGAGCCGAGCTTGTTTCGGCCGAGGACGATCTGCTCCTGATCAGCAAGAAGGCTCAATCGATCAGGTTCACGGCCACCGATGACGCATTGCGGCCCATGGGCCGTGCGACCTCGGGTGTCAAGGGCATGAGTTTCCGCGGAGGAGACGAGCTGCTCTCGATGAATGTTGTTCGACCCGGTACGTTCGTGTTCACTGCCACAGACGGCGGGTACGCGAAGCGGACCGCCGTCGACGAATACCGCGTCCAGGGTCGCGGCGGCCTCGGTATCAAGGCCGCCAAGATCGTGGAGGACCGTGGTTCTCTCGTCGGCGCGCTGGTGGTCGAGGAGACCGACGAGATCCTCGCCATCACGCTGGGCGGCGGTGTGATTCGTACGCGAGTCAACGAGATCAGGGAGACGGGCCGTGACACCATGGGCGTCCAACTGATCAACCTGGGCAAGCGCGATGCCGTCGTCGGTATCGCACGTAACGCCGAGGCGGGACGCGAGGCGGAGGAGGTCGAGGGCATTGACGCCGTCGACGAGACCGCCGAGGGTGCCGCGACCACCGGCACGGACGAGGGTGAGGCGCCCTCGGCCGAGTAGCACGAGGAGTGAGTCAGCGTGAGCGGAGCCACGGGCGCCGGATCGTCCGGTACCTCTACCGGTTCTCAGGCCGGTACGGATACGGACGGCGGCGGCCGTGGCTCCGCCGCGCAGGCGACAGATTCGCACACGACCCAGCTCAAAGCGATCAAGTCGCCCGCGAAGGACTCACCCTCGCCCGACTCGCATGGATCCCAGGGGGGAACTGTGACGGACACCCGAGGCCCGCAGACCCAGCAGTACGCGGCCGGCGCGGGCTCGGCTGCTCCGGGCGCACAGCCGCAGCAGCCTTCGGCTGAGCAGCCGGCTCCGTCCCCGCTGCCGGGAGAGCGCGGGCCCCAGCAGGCGGCCGGGCCGTACCACCCGCCGCAGGCCTACCCGGCGCAGGCCGCCGTCTCCGCGGGCGCCGTTCGCCGCCCGCGCACCGGCGCGCGCACCACGCCGCGCACCCGCAAAGCGCGGCTGCGGGTGGCCAAGGCCGACCCGTGGTCGGTGATGAAGGTCAGCTTCCTGCTCTCCATCGCGCTGGGCATCTGCACGATCGTGGCGGCCGCGGTGCTGTGGATGGTCATGGACGCGATGGGCGTCTTCTCGACCGTCGGCGGCACGATCTCCGAAGCGACCGGCTCCAACGAGTCGAACGGCTTCGACCTGCAGTCCTTCCTGTCGCTGCCGAACGTCCTGATGTTCACGACGATCATCGCGGTCATCGACGTCGTCCTCGCGACGGCTCTCGCGACCCTCGGCGCGTTCATCTACAACCTCTCCGCGGGCTTCGTCGGCGGTGTCGAGCTGACGCTCGCCGAGGACGAGTGACATTAACTCCGATCGCCGTTCCAAACCCCTCCTGAGGGACCGCGGACAACCGATTTTGGGACTGCCCATGTCGTGCGCTAATCTTCAGGAGTCAGCGCGCGGGACACACACCGCAGAGCGCGGCGGGGCTATAGCTCAGTTGGTTAGAGCGCATCCCTGATAAGGATGAGGCCACAGGTTCAAATCCTGTTAGCCCCACAGACGAAGATCGAGAAGTCGGGTGTCTCCCCAGTGGGAGGCACTCGTTCTTCGTTTTGGCAGCAGCACGATGCCCCCCGGTCGAGGGAGACCGGGGGGTTTCGCGTTTCTGTACGTCCATGTAGCGGGCGTGTACGCAAGTTCGCCGTTACACATCGTGGAAGGGACGGCGCCGTCAGCGCTGGAGGGGTGTGGCCGGCTCGGCGGCCGGGTCCTCGCAGGGGGACGTGGCCCCGTCGGCCTCCTCCGTGTCCGTCGGCGGGCGGTGGCGGCAGCTGGGGGTCTTGCCGTGGGCCTCGGCTCGGATGCGCTGCTTCATCGTGGGGGGCAGGGACCTGGTGGTCGACCAGGGCCACAGGGACGGCGCCGGTGTCGTGGCCTCGGTGCTGCTGTTGCGGGTCGGCTCGGTCTGCGGTACGGCCGCGGCGGCGGTCGTGGTGATGAGTCCGAGCGTCGTGCACAGCGCCAGGAGGGCGGTGACGATGGCGGTCCACAGGTTCATGACCTTGTTCTGGGCCATGGCCCCTCACTTTCGGGTTGGGCGATTTGCGTACTTTCCTCATGATGTGTATGGGGGCGGCGAAATCATGGACCGACGCCCGTGGCGCGTCGATGTTCAGATGAACACCACTCGGATGGGTGCAAGAAGCCCGAAAAGTGGAGGAGAGTGGAGGAGAAGGGTCAAAGTGACCGTCCGTGGAGGTGTGATCACCCTCCGATCGGAGTGGCGTCATCCGCTTCTATTGCGGTGTGCAGGGCGGAAGTTGAGGGGCTGACGCAGGTCACCGATCGGTATCGGTCGGTGTGTATAGTCGGGCGCCAGAGGTCCCCTACGTCAAGGAAAGACGAGGTCGCACGGTGAAGAAGCTTCTCCTGGTCGCACTGGCCGCCATCGGCGGGCTCCTCGTGTACCGCCAGATCCAGGCGGATCGCGCCGAGCAGGATCTGTGGACGGAGGCGACCGACTCCGTGCCCACGGGTTCGTGAGTACCGACATTCGGTTCTGAACAGACCCCGGCCGCCTCGCGGTCGGGGTTTTGTGTTGCGCGAGACGCAGCCGGGCAGGATGAGCCACGTTCAGGCGACGGCGAGGGGTGGCGCGTGATGGGGCGGCGTACGGTGCGGTGGCGCGGCGTGTGCGCGGCTGTCGTGGGAATGGCCCTGGCCGCCCTGCTGCCGGGACAGACGGCCCTCGCGGCGAGTACACCCAGCCCCTCGTACGGGTTCGCCCCCGACGCCCGGCCGGTCACCGGCGCCGCGACCACCTCGGGCGCCGAGTCCCTCGACATCGGCGAGACGTACCGCAGCACCCTCCCCGCGAGCGGCAAGCTCTACTACCGCCTCGTACTCGACGAGACGTCGAACACGTACGTCTCCGTCACGGCCGTCCCGCGCGCGGGCACGACGGTGTCCACCGGCAGCGGCATCAGGGTGTACCTGCAGGACGCCGACAGCCGCTCCTGCTCCTTCGAGAGCGCCTACTTCGGCGCGAGCCGCAGTCCGCGGCCGATCGTCGCCTGGGGAGCGAGAGAGGCCTCGTCCAAGCGCGCCTTGTGCAAGGGCGGCGGCCTGTACTACGTGCGCGTAGAACGCATCGACGGCACGGACGTGTCGCCCGGCGAATGGGAGCTGGAGCTCGCTCCGGTGTCGGAGTCGCATCTGGACCGGGACGAGCCGACGAGCGCGCCGCGGAGCTGGAACTCCACGCCCCCACAGCCTCCGACGGACCAGGCCGTACGACGTCCGGGCGGCGCGGGCTTCGACGAGGCCGTGCCGGTGAAGGAGGGGGCCTGGAGCGCCGATGCCGTCCCCGGGCAGACGCTCTTCTACAAAGTGCCGGTCGACTGGGGGCAGCAGCTCCACGTCACCGCCGAACTGGGCAGCACGACGCGCGGCCGTTATGTGGGCAGTGCGCTCATCACGTCGCTGTACAACCCCGCACGCATGCCCGTCGACGACGTGGCCATCGGTTACAACGGCACCCAGAAGTCGGACTCCCTCGACCCCTTGCCGCCGGTCGACTACACCAACCGCTACGACTCCTCCCGACAGGTCAGAGCGATGCGGTTCGCCGGCTCGTACTACCTCGCCCTCCATCTCTCGTCGGCCATGGCCGAGAAGTACGGCGACAAGCCGTTCGGCGTGACCCTGCGGGTGCGGATCGACGGCACGGCCGAGACGGCACCCGCCTACGCGGCACCGTCCGATCCGCGGGGCCTCTTCGAGGTGTCGGCGCAGGACCGGGAGGCGGCGGCCGAGGGCGGGGGCGCGGGAGGCGACGCGGTGATGAAGGTGGTCGCCGTGGCGGGCATCGGGGGCGGGAGCCTGGTGCTGGCGGTACTGGGGGCGTGGACCGTGGTGGCTCGGCGGAGGGCGGCCGGGGTCGCCGGGTAGGCGCGGGGGTCCCGGCACCCGTGGGCGCTCAGATCCGGGTCAGTGCCCAGAAGCCCACGGCGTAGCAGGCCAGCGCGAGAAGCAGCATCGGCACGACCACCTTGGCCGGGGGGCCGGGACGCCGTCGTGCCCTGCGCACTCCTCTGCCCGCGCGGTGCCGCGAGGTTTCCTGGGCCGGAGGGGGAACCTCCGGGACCTGAGCGGTGTACGAAGCAGTAGAGGCATCGGCGCGATGGAGCGGCGGTGACGCCAGGGGCCGCGTCGGGTAGGGCGGCGCCTGCGGCCGGGGGGAGGGCAGGACATGCGTGGGGTCGTCGGGGGAGACGTGGGAGGGCTGGTGCTGCGCGCCCTGCTGTGTCTGTGGCGGTGTCTGGGAGTCCGGGGGACGCACCTGAGGAGAGGAACCGGTGGCCTGCAGGGGCGGCAGCGGGAAGCTGCCGGTGTCCGACATGCTGGGCGGCCGCGCACCACCGGAGGACTCGGAGAGGGACGCCGCCGGCCGCGACCCGGTGCTCCAACGGGGATCGGGCGGTACGGAGTCGGTGCCGGGCCATGCGGAGGCGGAGTCGTGGTCCCGCGCGGACGGCCGGACGCCGGTACCCGGTGTCGGGGCTGCCTGCCCGGACGGTGGGAAGCCGGCACTCGGTCCTGGGTCGGTCTGCCCGGACGACGGCCGGGGGACGGTTCCCGACCCCGAGGATTCCCAGCCCTGGCCCGTGTCCGAGGACCCCGTCCGCACTCCCGGCGCGGGCTTGAGCGGCCCCGTCGGCCCGAACCCCGGTGGCAGTGGCCCCAGTTGGTCGAAGATCTCGATCAGCTCGTCGTCGGGGCCCGGCTCCGGCAGAAGCTCCGCGGCCGCGGCGAGCGCCTTGCGCGCCCCCGTCGCGGTGCGGAACCGCGCCTGCGGATCCGGCTGCACCAGCGTCGCCACGACCTGCCACAGCGGCTCGGGAATGCCCTTGGGCGCACTCGGCGTCCCGTGCGCCGCGAAGTACTGGACGAGAGCCTTGGCGTCCGGCTTGGCGCCCTCCAGGAGATACAGCGCGACCAGGCCTACGGCGAACAGATCGGCGGGAAAGTCCGGCTCCGACCCCATCATCTGCTCGGGCGAGATGTAACCCGGCGTCCCCACCACGAGGTTGGTCTCCGTCAGCCGCGGTTCGCCCAGCCGCATCGCGATGCCGAAGTCGGACAGCCGCAGCCGGGGCCGACCGGTACCGGTGGCCTCCAGCAGCACGTTGGCGGGCTTGATGTCCCGGTGCACCACACCCTCCGCGTGCACCGCCGCCAGCCCCGACAGGAGTTGGTCGAGGAGCGTGCACACGAAGGACGGCGGCAGGGGACCGTAGTCCCCGATCAGATGGGCCAGCGAACCGCCGCCGACCAGATCCATGGTGAACAGGACCTTGTCGTCGTCTGCGGCCCAGCTGGCGGGCGCGAGCACATGGGGGTGGTCGATCCGCAGCGCCTGTTCGCGGACGAAGCGCAGCAGCGAGTGCGCGTCGCTCTGCTGCAGCACCTTGGCGGCGACATACCGACGGCGGCGATGGTCCCAGGCGCGCCACACGGCGCCGACACCTCCGCGCCCGATCGGATCGACGAGTTCGTACCGGCCGGCGAAGACCTCACCCATGGCAGTGCGTCGCTCCTCCCCCTGCGGTCTCCCCCCTTGCCTCCCCCTCCACGAGCGATACGACTCCCGCCGCACCGCTCCAGGATGAGTGACACCCCTCGCACCGCCCCCCGGCGAGCGACACGGCCCGTCTCCCGGCCGGTGAGTGACACGCCCCCACGTGTCCCTCCCCGGATGAGCGACGACTCCCGTGCCTCTCCACGCGGCACGACTCCCCTGTGCCTCCTCGGCCGTCGTCCCGGCTGCCGAACCCCCTTCGGCGACCGGGCCGCGGAGTCAGCTCTGGTGGGACTGGTAGTGCGAGACCGCGTCGGAGGTGCGGCCCGCGCCGTAGACCCGGAGGAACTCTGCCAGTTCCGGATGGGTCGGGGCGAGGGTGTCCGCCGCCTCGATGATGTCCCCCGCGGCCGCGACCGACCGCAGCAGCGACTGGATCTCACGGACGACCCGCTTGACCGTCGGCGCTCCCGAACTACTGGTCGTGGTCGTGGCGTTGCTGAGCACCGAGCCCCCTTGCGACTTCTTGATCTCGTCCATCCGCTCGGTCGCCTCGGCCGCGCTGACGCTGCCGTCCGCGACCTGCCTCGCCAGATCCTGCAGCAGCTGCACCCGCTGGACCACGGCCGGATTGCCGATCTTCGCCCGCTGACCGCTCATCAGCTGCGACAGCATCGGTGCGGACAGTCCCAGCACCCCCGCGAGACGAGCCTGGTTGAGGCCAAGATCGTCTATGAGCTTACGGAAGAGCGCCCCCAGCGGCTCCCCGTACCAGTTCCGCTGCAGTTCCCGCGCTCTCGCGGTCGCTTCCTGCTGTGCGGCGTCCATTGCGTCTCCCCATCGCTTCCCCAAATACCGCGGTTCGCTGTAGCGAACCACGCCGAGCATCTTACGGAGAGTGGTCGTTCATCGGGACCCCCAATCTTTTTGCGAGATACCGGGGGCGACCCGGTACTCTGGTCTGCGACGCCCACCGGTATGAGTCACTTCCGGTCGGACGCTCCCCTCCCGGGGCCTTAGCTCAGTTGGTAGAGCGCTGTCTTTGCATGGCAGATGTCAGGGGTTCGACTCCCCTAGGCTCCACACCTCGGACCGGTCAGACGCCCTTCACGGCGGCTGGCCGGTTCTTGCGTGTGCGGGTTTTTCACGCGCCGGATCCGCACATGCGCCAGGTGTGGACGGAGAAGGTCCCTCGAGGTGACGTGCGTCACTCGGCGACACCTGAGCCGTTGCGGATATTTGCGCAAACGCGAGCGCCGACGGGGGTGCCCAAGCCTGTCGCGCGAGTAGCCGACGAGGCGCCGGAGTCGATGATTCCGCTGGTGGAGGCCTTGTGGGGACTGGTGGGAACGTGTGCTGGTAACCAGGGCGACGCTCTCCGTCAACGCAGTCTGTGCGGAACTTGCACACCTGAACCGTTGCAAACGTCATCGTGGATGCAGAGGACAGGCATCCGCCGTTCCACGTGAAACACCGCTGTGGGGCAGGAGACCCTCAAGTCTCCTGCCCCACAGCGGTGTTCGGAATGCCGGACGTCAGTGCCGTTCGTCGCGGTGCGCGGCCTCCTCCTCGGCTTCCTTGACCTGCACCTCCGGGTCGAGCACGGACTGGCCGCTGCCGTCGACCGACGTCAGCCCACTCGACTCCGGGACCTCCGTCGCGGCGGGCGGCTCGACCAGCCAGTCGGGGTTGGCCTGCTTGTCCCACCACTTCCAGGCGGCGTAGGCACCGCCCGCGAGGACGCCCGCGACCATCAGTGCCTTGGCGAGACGGCCGGCCCTCGCCCGACGTTCCTGCTTACGGACCAGCTTCTCGATCTGCTTGGCCGAGACCTGACCGCGCAGCGCGAGCAGCGCGGCCGTACCGCGGGATGCGGCCTCGTCCTTCACGGGCCCGGCCGCGGCCACGGCCTGCTCGATCCTCGGACGTGAATAGTCGGCGGCCTGCCGGGCAGCCTTGCGGGTGCGGACGGCGGCCTCGTGGGCGGCGTGGTCGACCTTCGGCGGCACATGCGTCAGGGCCTGTTCCAGGCGCGGCGCGAGATGCGCGTCGTACTGGACGCGAGCCTGCTCGGCCGCCTGTGACACCTTCGGCGCGAGCCGTACGCGTGCCTCGTGTGTGTAGTGAGCGGCCCTGTCCTTGGCCGTGTCGGCGTAGGGCGCCACCACTTCCGCGGCGTGCAGCACGCTGTCCTTCGCCGAACCGGTCGCGGCGCGCACGCTGTCGATGCGGGTCACGGGAATCCTCCTCCTCGGTGGCGTACGGTAATTCGACTTTCCACCCTTTTACGGATCATGCCTGCGAACGGGGACCTGGGCATGTGAGGGCAGGCATCCGGGTCATGGGCGCTTACTCCGGACGATCTCCGATCAAGCGCTGCTGAAGAACCGATCACATGCAATAGCGGATGAATACGGGCAACGGGAGCTTGTCGTCGACAATGCCACGGATCGTCGACGAACGCGCCCGGCCCGGGACTACTCGACCGGATTTCTGCCCGCGGCACCCGGCAACGGGCACCACAGGCGACGGCGGGCGACGGACCTCCAGGCCCGTGCGAGGATCGACGAATCACAGAGAGACAACGGAAGGCAGATCGTGGCCGAGCATCTCTACGCCACACTGAGGACCAACCACGGCGACATCGAGATCCGACTCTTCCCGAACCACACGCCGCTCACCGTCAAGAACTTCGTCAAACTCGCCCAGGGCCGACAGGAGTGGACCAACCCGATCACCGGGGAGAAGGCCAAGGCCAGACTCTACGACGGCACTGTCTTCCATCAAGTGATCAGCGGCTTCATGATCCAGGGCGGTGACCCGCTGGGCAACGGCACCGGAGGCCCCGGCTACCAGTTCCAGGACGAGTTCCACTCCGATCTCTCCTTCGACAGGCCCTACCTGCTGGCCATGGCCAACGCCGGACCGGACACCAATGGCTCGCAGTTCTTCATCACCGTCGTCCCCACGACCTGGCTGAACGGCAAGCACACCATCTTCGGCGAGGTCACCGACGCGGCCAGCCAGAAGGTCGTCGACGACATCGCCGACACACAGAGCAACCCGCGCACCAAGCGCCCCATCAACGATGTCGTCATCGAGTCGGTCGTCGTCGAGACCCGCAAGAGCTGAACGCCGGGACCCACAGGGAACCAAACGCCCCGCTCGTCCGTAAGGATGGGCGGGGCGGTTTCATTGCATACGACGACTTAGGGGACCCGATGGACCAGGCGCCAGGCAGCCCGCAGGGCCCGGAGGATCAGGGCCCCCAGCAAGCCGAGGGCCTGCCCGGTTGCTACCGCCACCCCGACCGCGAGACCGGCATCCGCTGTACCCGCTGCGAACGCCCGATCTGCCCCGAGTGCATGGTCAGCGCCTCCGTCGGTTTCCAGTGCCCCGACTGCGTCCGCGGCGGCTCCGGCACCGGCCACAGCGCCGACGCCGCGATGCCCCGCACGATCGCCGGCGGCAGGATCGCCGCCGACCCCCGGCTGGTCACCAAGATCCTCCTCGGGATCAACCTCGCCGTGTTCATCGCCGTCCGGGCCTCGGACTCACTGCTCAGCGATCTGGTCCTCATCGGCGCTTGGCCGCCGGCCCCCTTCACGGCCACCGAGGGCGTCGCGGAGGGCCAGTGGTACCGCCTGGTCACCTCGATGTTCACGCACCAGGAGATCTGGCACATCGCCTTCAACATGCTGAGCCTGTGGTGGCTCGGCGGCCCGCTGGAGGCGGCCCTCGGCCGGGCCCGCTATCTCGCGCTCTACCTGGTGTCCGGTCTCGTCGGCAGCGTCCTGGCGTATCTGCTGGAGTCCCCGACCACGGCCACGCTCGGCGCCTCCGGCGCCATCTTCGGCCTGTTCGGCGCCACCGCCGTCCTGATGCGCCGGCTCAACTACGACCTGCGGCCGATCATCGCGCTCCTGGTGATCAACATGATCTTCACCTTCAACCCGGCGTTCGACATCTCCTGGCAGGCCCACATCGGAGGCCTCGCCGGAGGCGTGGTCATCGGCTACGCCATGGTGCACGCCCCACGCGAACGACGGGCCCTGATCCAGTACGGCACCTGCGCCCTGGTCCTCGCCCTGGTCGTCGTATTGACGCTGGTGAGGACGGCTCAGCTCACCTGAGCGGGGGCAGTTGTCCACAGCGGGTGGCGAATCTTGTGCATAGTGTGCGCGAACAAGCGTGCCCCCTGTCGCTGACCTGTGTTTCCGCAGGTCGGACAGGGGGCGAACATGCTTTCGGGTGACCGGTAGTTCCGTCACACCGGCGTCAACACTGGATGGGTTATCCACAGATCGTCGTTCTTTTTCCCCACTGTGGAAAACGTTGTGGATAACTCAGCGGATAGCCCTGGGCAGAGCTGTGTTCACCGCGAAGCAGCCACTACTTCCACTGTGTGGAGACGCCGAATCCCGCGGCGATGAAGCCGAAGCCCACCACGATGTTCCAGTTGTCGAGCGAGTCGATGGGCAGCGAGCCGTCCGTCACATAGAAGACGACGATCCAGGCCAGCCCGATGACGAACAGGGCCAGCATGACGGGTGCGACCCAGGCGCGGTTGGTCAGCTTGATGCTGGTCGCCTGCTTCGCAGGCGGCGGCGTGTAATCGGCCTTCTTGCGGATACGTGACTTCGGCACGAGGGTCTCTCCTGTCGATGCGCTGCGTGGCCGCGCAGGTAACTAGGTCGGGCTCGGGGCAGCGTACAAGGGGACACTGAGTGCTCCCCCGGGCGTCCGTTAGCGTAGTGCTTCCGCGGCGCCGAAGGAGATAAGGGTACGTTGAGCAATTCTGCCGACTCCCCCCAGGCCGGATCCAGCCCTGTCCGCAAACGGGGTTTCAGGCCCGTGCGGCTGCTCACGGTGGCTGTCTTCGCCCTCGCGGGCCTCATCTTCTTCACCAGCTTCAATACGGCCAAGGGCACCAATATCCGTACGGATGCCTCGCTGCTGAAGCTGTCCGACCTCATCCTGGAGCGCAGCCACAAGAACGGTCAGCTGGACGAGACCACCGGGACGCTCAGGGACGACGTCGAGGCGCTGGCCGAGCGGGACGACGGCAGAACCAAGGCCGAGGACGACAAGCTGGCGGCGCTGGAGAAGAGGGCGGGGACGCAGAAGCTGAAGGGCCAGGCGATCTCCGTCACGCTCAACGACGCCCCGCCGGACGCCACGGCCAAGCTCCCGGGCTATCCCGAGCCGCAGCCCGACTACCTCGTCATCCACCAGCAGGACCTGCAGGCCGTGGTGAACGCGCTGTGGCAGGCCGGCGCCCAGGGCATCAAGGTCATGGACCAGCGGCTGATCTCCACCAGCGCCGTGCGCTGCGTGGGCAACACGCTCATCCTCCAGGGCCGGGTCTACTCACCGCCGTACAAGATCACGGCGATCGGGAACCCGGAAAAGCTGCGGACGTCGCTCGCGGCGAGCCCGGCGATCCAGAACTACATGGTGTACGTCAACGTCTACGGGCTCGGCTGGAAAGTCGAGGACGAAGGAACGGTGACTCTGCCCGGCTACTCGGGCACAGTGGATCTGCAGTACGCCAAGCCTGTGGAGTAGGCCTCTCTGGAGCCGCCGGTGCGTGTCGTCGTCAGGACCGTCAGCGAACTCTGCATCACCGTCGGCACCGTCATCGTGCTCTTCGTCGTCTACGTGCTGTTCTGGACCGGCGTGAAGGCCGACGACGTCATGGGCGAGCAGATCGACCAGTTGCAGGACCAGTGGTCGAAGGGGAGCGTGCGGCAGCCGACGGGGGGCGCCCCGTCCGGTACGCCGGAGCCGACGGCGTACAAGAGCGGCAAGCCCTTCGCGATCATGTACATCCCGCGGCTTGGTTTCACGTGGAACAAGCCCGTGCTGGAGGGGACGGCCGTCGGCACCCTGAAGAAGGGGCTCGGTCACTACGCGCGGACCGCGCGGCTCGGGGAGAAGGGCAACTTCTCGGTGGCCGGTCACCGGCGTACGTACGGCGACCCCTTCAAGGACTTTCCCAAGCTGCGGCGCGGAGATGCGGTGGTGCTGACGGACGGGACGACCTGGTTCACGTATCGGATCGACAAAGGCCCCTACAAAACCGTGCCCACGGACGTTGAGGTGATCGATCCTGTGCCACGTAAGTCGGGGTATACGCGCTCGGGCCGCTATCTCACCCTGACCACGTGCGATCCGGAGTGGGGGCACAGTCACCGCCTGATCGTGTGGGCACACCTGGACTCCACACAGCCTGTGGAGAAAGGGAAGCCGACGGCCCTGCGCCGTTAGTCTGGTGCGGTACGGCGTGAGTCTGTGCCGTGGTGCGACGGAAGGGACGGCATGTACGGCTGGATCTGGCGGCATCTGCCAGGGAACGCGTGGGTGAGGGCTTTCATCTCACTCGTGCTGGTGCTTGCTGTGGTCTACGTCCTTTTCCAGTACGTCTTCCCGTGGGCCGAACCGCTGCTGCCCTTCAACGATGTGACGGTGGACAACCAGTGAGTGCGCGGATTCTCGTCGTCGACAACTACGACAGCTTCGTCTTCAACCTGGTGCAGTACCTGTACCAGCTGGGCGCCGAGTGCGAGGTGCTGCGCAACGACGAGGTGTCGACCGCGCACGCCCAGGACGGCTTCGACGGTGTGCTGCTGTCGCCGGGCCCGGGGACGCCGGAGGAGGCGGGCGTCTGCGTCGAGATGGTCCGCCACTGCGCGGCCACCGGGGTGCCCGTCTTCGGTGTGTGCCTGGGGATGCAGTCGATGCAGGTGGCGTACGGCGGTGTCGTGGACCGGGCGCCGGAGCTGCTGCACGGCAAGACGTCGTTGGTGGAGCACGAGGGCAAGGGTGTCTTCGCGGGTCTGCCGACGCCCTTCACGGCGACCCGCTATCACTCCCTCGCTGCCGAGCCGGAGACGGTGCCGGCCGAGCTGGAGGTGACCGCGCGGACGCACGACGGGATCATCATGGGGCTGCGCCACCGTGAACTGCGGGTGGAGGGTGTGCAGTTCCACCCCGAGTCGGTGCTGACGGAACACGGGCACCGGATGCTGGCCAACTGGCTGGTGGAGTGCGGCGACCAGGGTGCGGTGGCACGAAGCGCGGGGCTGGCCCCGGTGGTGGGCAGGGCCTCGGCGTGACCGCACTGCGCCCCGAGCGCGAGTCCGGGACCTCGTACGGGAAGCAGTCGTACGAGGATGCCGGTGCGCTTGGGGACTGGTACGACAGCGCGTCGTACGACACGGGGGGCGGGGCGGGTGTCGATGAGCCCTGGGTGCCGCCTGCCGACGACGAGACGGTGGCGCTGCGGATACCGGAGCCGCCGCCGACGCGAATAGACGGGTCCGTACCGGCGTCTGGATCGGTGTCTGACGCCTCGTCCGCCACAGGAGCCCCCGGAACCCCTGCGGGGGGCCGTGCGGCCCGGAGAAAGGCCGCCAAGCGCCGCGGTGGGCGTCATGGGGGCGGAGCGAGGCCTTCCGCGGAGTCGGCGGAGGCGTCGGACGACGGGATGTCGTCGGCTCCGCTCTCCCGTGTCGAGGCCCGGCGGCAGGCACGGGCGAGCAAGCCCGGTCCGGCGGTGCTGGCGAGCCGGGCGGTCGGTGAGGTGTTCATCACGACCGGCGTGCTGATGCTCCTGTTCGTCACCTACCAGCTGTGGTGGACGAACGTGCGGGCGCACGCGCAGGCCGGCAGGGAGGCGAGCACGCTTCAGAACGAGTGGGCGAGCGGGAAGCGGGCGCCGGGCGAGTTCGAACCGGGGCAGGGGTTCGCGCTGCTGCACATTCCCAAGCTGGACGTGGTCGTGCCGATAGCCGAAGGCGTCAGCAACAAGAAGGTGCTCGACCGGGGCATGGTCGGGCACTACTCCGAGGGTGCGCTGAAGACGGCGATGCCGAGCGCGAAGTCCGGGAACTTCGGGCTCGCGGGGCACCGGAACACGCATGGCGAGCCGTTCCGGTACATCAACAAGCTCAGCGCGGGCGACGAGATCGTCGTGGAGACACAGGACGACTACTTCGTCTACAAGATGACGTCGTTGCTGCCGGTGACGGCGCCGAGCAACACGAGCGTGCTCAATCCGGTTCCTCCGCAGTCGGGTTTCACCGAGCCGGGCCGCTACATCACCCTGACGACCTGCACGCCGGAGTTCACCAGCAAGTACCGGTTGATCGTCTGGGGCAAGATGGTCGAGGAACGGCCGCGCAGCAAGGGCAAGCCGGATGCGCTCGTCCAGTAAGGGCAGATGAACAGTGGCAGCGACCGCGGAGCAGCAAGAGGTCACCGACACCACCCACGCCCCGCGCCGCCGCGGCATGGGCCCGATCGCCACGGCGGTCAGTGTCTTCGGTGAACTCCTCATCACGGCGGGCCTGATCCTCGGCCTGTTCGTCGTCTACTCGCTGTGGTGGACGAACGTCATCGCCGACCGCGCGGCGGGCAAACAGGCCGACAAGGTCCGCGACAACTGGGCCCAGGACAGGGGGCCGGGTGCGCTGAACACGAGGAACGGCATCGGCTTCCTGCATGTCCCCGCGATGGGCGGCGGCGAGGTGCTGGTGGAGAAGGGCACGTCGTCGAAGCAGCTCAACGACGGTGTCGCCGGTTACTACACGGACCCGGTCAAGGCGACGCTGCCGATGTCCGGCAAGGACGGCAACTTCTCCCTCGCGGCCCACCGCGACGGTCACGGCGCCAAGTTCCACAACATCGACAAGATCGATAAGGGCGACGCGATCGTCTTCGAGACGAAGGACAAGTGGTACGTCTACAAGACGTACGCCATCCTTCCGGAGACCTCGAAGTACAACGTCAAGGTCCTGGGCGCCGTCCCGAAGGAGTCCGGCAAGAAGAAGGCCGGCAAGTACATCACGCTGACGACCTGCACGCCGGTGTACACGTCCCGGTACCGGTATGTGGTGTGGGGCGAGTTGGTGCGGGTGGAGAAGGTGGACAGCGAGCGGACGTTGCCGAAGGAACTGCGCTGACCGGATCACCGGGACGAGAACGAGAAAGAGCTGTTGCCGGGGGGTGCTCCCTGTAAAGCGCTGAGGGGCTGGTCGCTTGAAGCGACCAGCCCCTCAGCGTGGGGTCGAGCAGGGGTCAGTCCTCGGTGCGGGCCGCCGTTCCGGTCGTGCCGCCGAAGAAGGTGCCTCCGCCGTTGTTTCCGCCGTTGTTGTTGCCGCCGACACTGACCGTGGTCAGGGTGATCGTCGTGCCTGCCGGGTCGTCGACCTCGTTGCCCTGGTCGGGATCCTGGTCGGTGACGAACGCGGTGTCGCTCTGGTCGCTGCCGTTGGCGAACTGGATGTTGGTGAAGCCCTGGGACTGAAGGAGCTGCTTGGCCTGCTGGACCGTCCGTCCGACGACGTTCGGGACCTTGACCTTGGCCTTCTCGGCCTTCTTGCCGAGGTGGATGGTCACCGTCGAGTTCTTGTCGACCGAGTTGCCGATCGCCGGGTCGGTGCTGACGACCTTGTCGACCAGGTTGTCGTCCTCGGTCTCCGCGTCGGTGACACAGTTGCCGGTGAGGTTGCTCTCCGACATCCGTGCCTTGGCGTCGTCGCAGCTCAGGCCATTGACGTCCGGGACGGTCGACTTCTGGATCTCGGTGGCGACGGTGAGGGTGATCGTCGAGCCCTTTTCGACTTCCTTGTTGAAGACGGGGGTCTGGTCGAGGACGGAGCCCGTCTCTTCGGGAGACTCCTTTTCCTTCTTCTCGACCTTGAGACCGTAGTCGTCGCCCTCCAGCTTGGCCTTGGCATCGTCGAACTGGTCGCCGATGACACTGGGCACGACGACCTTCGGGGCGCCCGTCGAGACCACGAGGTTGATGGTGGACTTCTTCTCGACCTTGGTTCCCGGGTCGACATCCTGCTTGCAGATGTTGCCCTTGGGCTGGTCCTCGCAGGTCTTCTCGGTGGTGGCCAGTTGCAGGTCACTGTTCGTCGCCATGGTCCTGGCACTCTTCAGCGTCTCGCCGATGAAAGTCGGCACCGCCACCTTGTCGTCCGCGCTGTTGTTCCCGCTGAACGCCCACTTCCCGATCAGGATCGCGCCGATCAGCACCAGCACAGCCGCGACGACCAGCAGGATCGTCGAGGTGTTGTTCTTCTTCTGCTGGCGGCGCCGGTCGGGGCGGTCGTCGTAACCGCCGTAGCCGCCGTCGTCCGGGTTCATGGGCGGGAGCATCGACGTGGCGCCGGCGTCCGCGGAGCGCAGGGCGGTGGTCGGCTGGTCGTCCGGGTAGGCGCCGTAGCCGACCGAGCCCATCGCCGCGGTGGCCGCCACCGGCTGGCCGTCCAGGCACGCCTCGATGTCGATGCGCATCTCGTCGGCGGACTGGTAGCGGTAGTTGGGGTCCTTGACCAGGGCCTTGAGGACGATGGCGTCCATCTCGGGCGTGAGCTCGGGGTCGAAGACCGACGGGGGCTGCGGCTCCTCGCGGACGTGCTGATAGGCCACGGCCACGGGGGAGTCGCCCACGAAGGGCGGGCGTACCGTCAGGAGCTCGTAGAGGAGACAGCCCGTCGAGTAGAGGTCGGAACGCTGGTCGACCTGCTCGCCCTTCGCCTGCTCCGGCGAGAGGTACTGGGCCGTGCCGATGACCGCCGAGGTCTGGGTCATCGTCATGCCGGAGTCGCCCATGGCGCGGGCGATGCCGAAGTCCATGACCTTGACCTGGCCGTTGCGCGTGAGCATGACGTTGGCCGGCTTGATGTCGCGGTGGACGATGCCGGCCCGGTGGGAGTACTCCAGGGCCTGGAGGATGCCGATCGTCATCTCCAGCGTGCGCTCCGGCAGCAGCCGGCGGCCGGAGTGCAGCAGCTCGCGGAGCGTGGAGCCGTCGACGTACTCCATCACGATGTACGGGATCGAGACCCCGTCGATGTAGTCCTCACCCGTGTCGTAGACCGCGACGATCGCGGGATGGTTGAGCGAGGCGGCCGACTGGGCCTCCCGGCGGAACCGGGCCTGGAAGGACGGGTCGCGTGCGAGGTCCGCGCGCAGCGTCTTCACCGCCACGGTGCGGCCGAGCCGGGTGTCATGCGCGAGGTAGACCTCCGCCATGCCACCACGGCCGAGCACCTGGCCCAGCTCGTACCGGCCGCCGAGGCGACGCGGCTCTTCCATAGCTACCTACCAGCCCTCTCCGTCGGTCCCGACCGGCACTGGTGTGCGGTCGGGGGCTGCCGTCCGGGCCTACCGTACCCGGCTGGCTTTGTGTGACCTGGCCAAGCCCGTCACCCGATACAGGACCGGTATCGCAACGTGCACCGATGTGAAGGGGACGTGAGCGGGGTCACTTGTTGGAGTTGATGACCGCCTCCATCACGCTCTTCGCGATCGGCGCCGCGAGGCCGCTGCCGGAGATGTTCTCGCGGACCGCGTTCTCGTCCTCGACGACCACGGCCACGGCGACCGGCTTGCTGCCGTCGGCGAGCTTGGCGTACGAGATGAACCAGGCGTACGGGTTCTTGCTGTTGTTCTCGCCGTGCTGGGCGGTGCCGGTCTTGCCGCCGACGGTGACGTCGCCGCCGATCTGGGCCGTCTTGCCGGTGCCCTTCTCGACCACCGTCTCCATCATCGACTGCAGGATCTGCGCGTTCTTCGCCGACAGCGGCTCGCTGTACTTCTCCGGGTCGGTCTTCTCGATGACGTCGACATTGCTGGCCTGGAGCTCGTCGACCATGTACGGCTTCATGAGGGTGCCGTCGTTGGCGACCGCGGAGGCGACCATGGCCATCTGCAGCGGGGTCGCGGCGGTGTTGAACTGGCCGATGGAGGACAGGGCGACCTGCGAGGGCTCCATGTTGTCCGAGAAGACGGAGGCGCTGGAGCGGACCGGCGTGAACTGCTCCTCGGTGAAGCCGAACTTCTTGGCCTCTTCCAGCATCTTCTCGTTCTTGAGGTCAGCGCCGATCTTGCCGAAGACGGTGTTGCAGGACCACTGCAGGGCGACGCGCAGAGTGGCGTTCTTGCAGGGGATGTTGCCCTCGTTCTTCAGCTCGGTCGTGGTGCCCGTCATGACCCACGGCAGCGGTGAGTCCGTCTTTTCGTCGGCGTCGTCGTACAGGCCGCTCTCCAGAGCGGCGGCCGCGGTGACGACCTTGAAGGTGGAGCCGGGCGGGTAGACCTCGCGCAGGGCCCGGTTGAGCATCGGGTCGGCGGGGTTGTTCTTCTTGTCGAGGGCCTTCCAGGCCTTCTCGTCCGACTCGCCGCCGCCGGCGATCGTCCCGGGGTCGTACGACGGGTAGGAGGCCATCGCCAGAATCTTGCCGGTGGACGGCTCGAGAGCGACGACCGCGCCCTTGCCGCGCTCCTTGAGGCCGTCGTACGCGGCCTTCTGGGCGGCGGCGTTGAGGGTGGTGACGACGTTGCCGCCCTCCTTCGGCTTCCCCGTGATCATGTCCAGGGTGTTGCGGAAGAAGAGCCGGTCGTCGTTGCCGGTGAGGATGCCGTCTTCGAGGTTCTCCAGCTGGTTGGCGCCGTAGGCCTGCGAGACGAAGCCCGTGACGGGCGCCCACATGGCGCCGTCCTTGTAGGTGCGCTTGAACTTGAAGTCGCCGCTGGTGGTCTCGGTGTGGCCGGTGATGGCCTTGCCGTCGACGATTATGTCGCCGCGCGGGGTGGCGTACCGCTCGATGGCGACCCGGCGGTTGTCGCTGTCGGTCCTCAGGTCGTCGGCCATGACGTACTGGAGCCAGTTGTCACGGATGAGCAGGGCCATGACGAGGAGGCCGCAGAAGATCGCGATCCGGCGCAGGGGCTTGTTCATGACGGGCGGACCACCTGGGTCATCTCGGCATCGGGGCTGGGGGCGGGAGCGGGCGCCGGACGGCGTGCGGTGTCGCTGATGCGCAGCAGGATGCCGATCAGGGCCCAGTTGGCGATGACGGACGAACCGCCGTAGGCCACGAACGGCAGCGTCATACCGGTCAGCGGGATGAGACCCATGACACCGCCGGCCACGACGAAGACCTGGAGGGCGAAGGCGCCGGACAGGCCGACGGCCAGCAGCTTGCCGAACGGGTCGCGGGCCGCGAGGGCCGTACGCACACCGCGCTCGACGATCAGGCCGTAGATCAGCAGGATCGCCATGACGCCCGCCAGGCCCAGCTCCTCGCCGAACGTGGCGAGGATGAAGTCGGAGTTGGCTGCGAAGCCGATCAGGTCGGAGTTGCCCTGGCCGAGACCGGTGCCGAGGGTGCCGCCGGAGCCGAAGGCCCACAGGGCCTGCATGGACTGCTCGGTGTGGCCGTACACGCCCTGCCTGCTGAGCGTGTACTCGCGCATGGGGTCCAGCCAGGCCTGGACGCGCTGCTGGACGTGCGGCTCGAAGGAGGCGACGCCCACGGCGCCGGCCGCGGACATCAGCAGACCGAAGACGATCCAGCTGGTCCGCTCGGTGGCGACGTACAGCATGATGATGAACATCCCGAAGAACAGCAGGGATGTACCGAGGTCGGTCTCGAAGACCAGGATGAGGATCGACATCACCCAGACGACGAGGATCGGACCGAGGTCGCGGCCGCGCGGCAGGTACAGGCCCATGAAACGCCGGCTGGCCAGGGCCAGGGCGTCTCTCTTGACCATGAGATAGCCGGCGAAGAACACCGCGAGGGCGATCTTCGCGAACTCACCGGGCTGGAGCGTGCCGAGGCCGGGGATCTTGATCCAGATCTTGGCGCCGTAGGTGGGGGCGCTGATGCCGGGGATCAGCGGCAGCACGAGCAGGAGCATGGCTCCGGCCATGGAGATGTACGTGTAGCGCTGCAGGACGCGGTGGTCCTTGAGGAAGATCAGTACGACCACCAGCAGCGCGACGCCCATCGCCGAGTACAGCAGCTGGCGCGGTGCCGCCTCGACGAAGGTGTTGCTCGACTGCAGGCGCTTGGACTGGTCCAGCCGCCAGATAATGACGAGGCCGAGCCCGTTCAGCAGGGTGGCCAGCGGCAGCAGCAGCGGGTCCGCGTACGGCGCGAACTTCCGTACGACGAGATGGCCCACGCCCGCGAGCAGGGCGAGGCCCAGGCCGTAGCCCAGCAGGCCGGCAGGCAGCTCGTCGTTGATGGCGAGGCCTACGTTGGCGTAGGCGAACACCGGGATGACCACGGCGAACACCAGCAGCGCGAGCTCGGTGTTGCGTCGGCTCGGTGTGCCGATCGAGCCGATCGTGGACGTGTGGTGCGTCGACGTGTTGGAAGTACTGCTCATCGTGTGACAGGGCCTCTCACGGCTTGCCTACTGCGTACCGCACTGCCCGACGACCTGCTTCTCTTCGTCCGAGAGGGTGGGGCCGGGGGTGGGAGTGGGCGCGGTCGGGGAGGCGGAAGCGTTCGGGGACGGTGAGGTCGAGGTGGACGGGGTCGGTGAGGCCTTGGACGTGAGGGAGGTCTTGGTGGTTCCCGTGGTGCCTCCGGCCTCGCCCTCGCCGGTCTTGGAGTTCTGCTCGCTCTCGGCGGCCTGCTGCTCGGCGCGCTTCTTGCACGCGGAGGCCTGCAGGGAGAGTTCGTCGATCTTCTTCTGGGCGGTCTTGAGGTCGCCCTCGGCGATGGTGCCCTCGACGAGCTTCTGCTGGTACGGCGGCAGGTACTTGAGTTCGATCTCGGGGTGGTCCTTCTCCACCTTCGACAGCGACACCCAGGCCAGGTCCTGGCTGATGCCCCGGTACAGCGCCACGTGCTCGTCGTTGGCGGCCACGTAGTACTGGGTCTGGGTCCAGCGCCAGCCGCCGTAGAGGCCGCCGCCGACGACGGCGAGCGTGAGGGCGATGTAGAAGGATCTCTTCAGCCACTTGCGGCCCTTGCGGGGCTTGACGAAGTCCTCGTCGCTGTAGTCGCCGAAGCCGTCGGTGGGGATGAAGCCGGTGACGTCGCCGGAGCCGGGCGGGCCGAACTGTCCGCCCCCGCCCTGTCCGGGCACCTGGCGGCCGAGCCCGGAGGCGCGGCCCGCGGGGGTCTGCATGATGCCGTTGTCGTGCAGTGGGTGCTGCTGGTTCTCGGCGACCGCGCCGACCACGACCGGGGTGTCGGAGAGCTGCCCGGCGAGGGTGTCCCCGGTGTCCAGGTCCAGTACGTCGGCGACGATGACCGTGATGTTGTCGGGGCCGCCGCCGCGCAGCGCGAGCTGGATCAGCTCCTGCACGGTCTCCTGGGGGCCCTGGTAGCTGGCGAGGGTGTCCTCGAGCGTCTGGTGGGAGACGACCCCGGACAGTCCGTCGGAGCAGATCAGGTAGCGGTCGCCGGCGCGGACCTCGCGGATGGAGAGGTCGGGCTCGACGTGCTCGCCGCTGCCCAGCGCGCGCATCAGCAGGGAGCGCTGCGGGTGGGTGGTGGCCTCTTCCTCGGTGATGCGGCCCTCGTCGACCAGGCGCTGCACCCAGGTGTGGTCCTGTGTGATCTGGGTGAGGACGCCGTCGCGCAGCAGGTACGCGCGCGAGTCGCCGACATGGACGAGGCCGAGGCGCTGGCCGGTCCACAGCAGGGCGGTGAGCGTGGTGCCCATGCCCTCGAGCTGGGGGTCCTCCTCGACCAGGGAGCGCAGCTGGTCGTTGGCGCGCTGGACCGCGGTGCCGAGGGAGGTGAGGACGTCGGAGCCGGGGACGTCGTCGTCGAGGGCGACGATGGTGGAGATGGCCTCGGAGGAGGCGACCTCACCGGCGGCGGCGCCGCCCATGCCGTCGGCGATGGCGAGCAGGCGCGGACCGGCGTATCCGGAGTCCTCGTTGCCCTCCCGGATCATGCCTTTGTGCGATCCGGCGGCGAAGCGCAGTGACAGACTCATGCGCACCTCGCCCGTCGGCTCCGGATACATCCGCACGGTGCCCACCCTCCGGTCGGGAGCGCGCCGGGGCCCGGGGTGGGGGCCCACTCCGCGTGCTCGCTCCGCTCGCGCCTATTCATGATGTAGCACTACTTCCGCAGCTCGATGACGGTCTTGCCGATGCGGATCGGCGCGCCCAGCGGAATCGGTGTGGGGGTCGTCAGCCGACTCCGGTCCAGATAGGTGCCGTTGGTGGATCCGAGGTCCTCGACGATCCACTGGCCGTCCCGGTCCGGGTAGATCCTGGCGTGCCTGCTGGAGGCGTAGTCGTCGTCCAGCACGATGGTGCTGTCGTGCGCCCGGCCCAGCGTGATGGTCTGGCCCTGGAGCGCGACGGTGGTGCCCGTGAGGGTGCCCTCGCTGACGACCAGCTTGCTGGGGGCGTTACGGCCGCGACGGCCGGCGGCGGGCTGCTGGCGCTGCTGCGGGGGCGCCTGCTGGCGCTGGGCCTGCTGCGGCCGGGCGGCCTCTCGCCTGGCCCCGCGCTGGGTGACACGCGTACCGAACAGATCGCTGCGGATGACCTGCACGGCCACGATCACGAACAGCCACAGTACGGCTAGGAAACCCAGCCGCATGACCGTGAGGGTCAGCTCTGACATTGCCCCCGCTTCACCCTTCGGCTTGCCGGTAAATGATGGTGGTGTTGCCCACGACGATCCGCGAGCCGTCGCGGAGCGTAGCGCGGGTGGTGTGCTGTCCGTCCACCACGATGCCGTTGGTGGACCCCAGATCCTGGACGGTCGAGGGCGTTCCGGTCCGGATCTCACAGTGCCGGCGGGAGACGCCGGGGTCGTCGATCCGCACGTCGGCCTCGGTGCTGCGGCCCAGCACCAGCGTCGCGCGGGAGATCTGATGGCGGGCGCCGTTGATCTCGATCCAGTGGCGGGTGCGTCCGCCTGCCGCGGCTGCGGGAGCGGGTGCGACAGGGGGCCGCTGGCCGCTCGCGGGCTGCGGGTATCCGTAGCCGCCGGGGCGGCCGCCGGGCGGCGGCGCGGCCGGCATGGGCGGGGCGCCCGGGGCTCCGGCGGGAGCCGCGGCCGGCGGGTATCCGTAGCCGCCGGGGGCCGCGGGCCGGCCCGCCGGGGCGGCCGCGCCGGGGGCCTGCTGGTCGGTGGAGGAGGCGAGCGTGCGGCTGCGCACCCGGTACAGGCCGGTGTCGAGGTCGTCGGCCTTCTCCAGGTGGACCTTGATGGGGCCCATGAAGGTGTAGCGCTGCTGCTTGGCGTAGTCGCGCACCATGCCGGCGAGTTCGTCGCCGAGTTGGCCGGAGTACGGGCTGAGGCGCTCGAAGTCCGGTGTGCTCAACTCCACGATGAAGTCGTTGGGGACGACCGTGCGGTCGCGGTTCCAGATGGTCGCGTTGTTGTCGCACTCGCGCTGGAGTGCTCCCGCGATCTCCACGGGCTGTACCTCGGACTTGAACACCTTGGCGAAGGTGCCGTTGACCAGACCTTCGAGGCGCTGCTCGAACTTCTTCAGGACTCCCATGGGGCACCTCCTCCGTAGCTGCTGCCGTCCTGCACCCCGCAGAGCGGGTACTGCCTTACCTGGTACTGCTTACTGATCGTATCCACGCGCCGGTCAATCGGCTGGTTCCCCCTGTCGGCCTCGTCGACGGGTGTCGACGCCTCCGAGGTTCCCTGTGGAGCTCCTCTTCGAACTCCCCCGGCCGACTCCTCCTGTCAAGGATCGTAGAGGCGGCCGCAGACAAGTGTCCCGCACCTGACTGTGGACCCCGACCGGCTCCTGGGGAGACGGGCGGTACCGGTACGAGGTTGATACGTGAACAGACACGTGTTGATACGTAGCCGGAAGGACGACGGGTTGGTGCGGGATGTCTACGGCCCTGGTGAGCGGCTGCCCCTGGATAAGGGATGTGAACCCACCCCTGCCCGCGTGCTAATGTTCTGGATGTCGGAAGGCGCCAGCCCCTAGGGGAAACAGCCCGAAGACACACCCAATGCGCGGGTGGCGGAATAGGCAGACGCGCTGGATTCAGGTTCCAGTGCCCGAAAGGGCGTGGGGGTTCAACTCCCCCCTCGCGCACAGCTGAAAGCCCCGCAGGTCTCAGACCTGCGGGGCTTTTGCGTTGTCCTCCGGCGTGCTCCGGCGCTATCTGCCGTGAGGACAATCACACGGCGTGGTCCCGGCCGCGGGCTTACGCGGTCACGCGCTGGGCGAGGTGCTTCGCCCTGGTCTCCGCGTCCTGGTGGGCACGCGCGCGGGAGGCCTCGTAGAGGGGGACCAGTTCGGTCATCGCCGGGTTCTGCGGGGCCATGGTCAGCTCCGGGACGATGAAGTGGACGTCCAGGGCGAGGGAGTCGCCGAGGACCGCCTGCAGGTAGTTCTGCACGTACTCGAAGCCCTCGCGCGGAGTGCCCGGCGCGTAGGAGCCGCCGCGGCTGGCGACGACGGTGACTGGGGTCCCGGTGATCTTCGAGTCCTCGGTCAGGAAGGTGCGGCCGACGAGCATCACGTTGTCCAGCCAGGCCTTGAGGGTCGAGGGGATTGCGAAGTTGTACATGGGGGCGCCGATCAGCACGGCGTCCGCCCCCTCCAGCTCCTCGATCAGCCGCACGCGCGCGTGGAAGGCGGCGGCCTGTTCGGGGGTGTGCGTCGCGGGATCGGAGAAGCCGGCGAGGTGGGAGTCGGCGGTGATGTGCGGTACGGGGTCCGTGGCGAGGTCGCGGTAGATCACCGTGCCCTCGGGGTGCTGCTCCTCCCAGGTCCTGCGGAAGGCGTCCGTGACGGAGCGGGACGAGGAGGCGCCGTGGGGGAACACGGAGGAGTCGATGTGCAGCAGGGTGGCCATGGGGGTCTCCTGACGAGCGGTGCGTGGCTAATAGTTCGTACACGGCTATTGATAACACAGCTACTTACTTTTTTTCACCCCCATACGTGAGCGCAGTATCCTGAAGGGCATGACGGTCGAGCAGAGTCACGGCACGGAGGCCTGCAAGCAGGTGGACGACGGGATCACCCGTGTCTTCCAGTTGCTGGGGAAGCGCTGGACCGGGCCGATCGTGGCCGTCCTGACCCCGGGGCCGGCGTACTTCGTCGACCTGCGCCGGGCGATCCCCGGCATCAGCGAGCGGATGCTCTCCGACCGTCTCACCGAGCTCGCCTCCGCGGGGCTCGTGCTGCGCGAGGTCGACGAGGGGCCGCCGCTGCGGGTGTCGTACCGGCTGACGGCGGCGGGGGCGGCGCTGGAACCGGCGTTCGCGGAGCTGAAGCAGTGGGCGCAGCAGCACCTGCCGGAAGGGTCCGGAGGCGGGTGCTGAGGCACTCCGGCGCCGGGCGGATGCCCAGGCAGGCGGCCGCGGGGCCGGTTTTTCACAGGCACGCGGTTGTCCACAGGGCCTGACGCGTTTCGGCCACCGGTTGTACGGTCTGCACGAGTTGATGTTCGGGCGTGTGCGGGTTCGGAGAGGCGGTCGCGATGACCGAGGTCGGGGTGGAGGCTTCCGCCGGGGATTCCGTGGGCGCGGGGCGCAGGCTGCCGCGGGTGCGGGGCTTCGCCGAGTGGCCCGTGCAGGGGTCGCCCAAGCAGGAGGGCAAGGCGCTGCGCAAGCAGGTCCCGCGTGGTGCGCACACCGCGCTCGACCTGGACGGCTCGCGGCCCGACGCGGTGAGCGCGGTCGAGGAGTCCAGCCGCGACCGCATTCCCGGACTCGCACCGCTGCGCGTCGGCCGGATGGCGGCCACGCCCTTCGCCTTCCTGCGCGGCTCGGCGGGCCTCATGGCCTACGACCTGGCGCGCACCCCCATGACCCGGATCCGCGCCCAGATCTGCGGCGACGCCCACGCGGCCAACTTCGGTCTGTACGGGGACGCGCGCGGCGATCTGGTCATGGATCTCAACGACTTCGACGAGACGGTCCGGGGCCCCTGGGAGTGGGACCTCAAGCGGCTCGCGGCCTCGCTGGTACTCGCCGGCCGGGAGGCGGGCGCGGACGAGGACACCTGCCGCAGTGCGGCACACGGCGCGGTGGGCGCCTACCGCCGCACCATGCGGCTGCTGGCCCGGCTCCCCGTGCTGGACGCCTGGAACGCCATCGCGGACGAGGAGCTCGTCTCCCACACCGACGCCCACGATCTCGTCGGCACGCTGGAGCGGGTCTCCGAGAAGGCACGGGCCAACACCAGCGGACGGTTCGCGGCGAAGTCGACCGAGCGGACCGACGACGGCGGGCGCCGCTTCGTCGACGCCCCGCCGGTGCTGCGGCGCGTGCCGGACGGGGAGGCCGCGGCGGTGGCCGGGTCCCTGGAGGAGTACCTGGAGTCGCTCTCCGAGGACCGCCTTCCGCTGCTGTCCCGGCACGCGGTGCACGACGTCGCGTTCCGGGTCGTCGGTACGGGCAGCGTCGGCACCCGGTCGTATGTCGTGCTGCTCCTCGACCACCGCGATGAGCCGCTGGTGCTCCAGGTGAAGGAGGCCCGCCCCTCGGCGCTGCTGCCGCACCTGGTGACCGCCGGGTTCGAGGCGCCCGCCGTCGAGCACGAGGGCCGCCGGGTCGTCCTCGGACAGAAGCGGATGCAGGTCGTCAGCGACATCCTGCTGGGCTGGACGTCGGTGGACGGACGGCCGTTCCAGGTACGGCAGTTCCGCAACCGCAAGGGCAGCGTCGACCCTGCCGCGCTCGCCGCCGACCAGGTAGACGACTACGGCCGTATGACGGGGGCGCTGCTGGCCCGCGCCCACTCGCACAGCGTCGATCCGCGCCTCGTCGCCGGGTACTGCGGCAAGAGCGAGGAGCTGGACGAGGCGATGGCCACGTTCGCCGTGGCGTACGCCGACCGCACGGAGGCGGACCACGCCGAGCTCGTGGCGGCGGTGCGGGCGGGGAGGCTCGCGGCGGAGACGGGAGTGTGAGGGGGGAGCGGCCGGTGGGGAGCCGTCGGTGAGGTACGTGGATCTCGACGGGCGGGACGGGGACATCACGGGGATCGTCGACCCGCGGCCCTACCTCGCGAAGCTGCCCCGGCTCGCGGAGCGACTCCCGCCCGGGGCACGCGCCTTCGCCACCGACCCGGGGCACTACGCGTTCTCCGGCAGGAGGTGTGTGAAGGATCTCCAGCCGCAGCGGGTGCGGCGCCTGGGGGACGGGGAGATCGAGATCCGGTTCGGCCACAACTGCTGGAAGCACGACGAGGACCTGGTCGTCCGGTACGAGGGGGTCTCGCGGTCCCAGGTGGATGTCCTGGACGTCTGTGACGTGGCCGCGCTGGGGGACGTGATCCTCGACGAGGTGCTGCCGTACGGCGGGGGTTGCATCCATGAGGTCGCATGTCGGCCGGGGACGCTGGTCGTCGCGTGCCGGGACCTCGCGGCGCAGTGGGTGGCTGCGGATTGCCCGGATGCGGGTGAGGGCTGACACCGGCGTCGGAGGGCCGACCCGGCCGTGGCCTACGCTGGTCGGGTGACGACCCCGGAAGCTGAGCAGGGTGGTGTCGCCGGCGGTACGCGGGCGGCGCCCGAGGATGGCGCGCCCCGGCCCGAGGAGCGGCTGGAGCGGGCCGTGCGAGCCGCCGAGCAGGCGCTGATCGAGTACGAGATCGCGGTGGAGACCTTCCGGGTCGAGGTCGAGAACTTCTCCCGGCTCCACCACCAGAGACTCGGCCCGATGTACACCCGGCTCGACGAACTGGACGCCCAGATCGCCGAGGCCACGGCCGAGCGCACCGGTGACCCCGAGGACCGGCGCAAGGCGGACGAGGCCCGTGCCCGGGTGATGCCGATGCCGGCGGTGGAGGAGCTGTTCCACGGCTGGATGGACGGGGACGGGCTGTTCCCGGAGGCCGTGGCGATGCTCACGGAGCAGCCGGTGCGGCCCCCGCAGCGGGTGCGGCCCAGCGACGAGGCCCGCAAGCTCTACCGGGAGCTGGTCCGCAAGGCCCACCCCGACCTGGCGCAGGACGACACCGAGCGGGCGCGCCGCGACGAGTTCATCACCCGGGTCAACGCCGCCTATGCCCGCGGTGACGAGCCGCTGCTGCGGGAGCTGGCCGAGGAGTGGGCCGCCGGGCCGAAGCCGCCGGAGCAGGGGCCGACGCCGAGCGAGGAGCTCTACGCCCGCCTCGAGTGGCTCGCCCGGCGCAAGGAGCTGCTCAGCGTGGTCGCGCGAGAGCTGGAGGAGAGCGCGATCGGGGCGATGCTGCGGCTGGCCCCGGACGACCCCGACCGGCTCCTGGAGGAGATCGCCGAGCAGCTGCTGGCGCAGCTCGCGGAGCGGGAGCGCGAGCTGGCGGAGCTGCTCGGGCAGTAGGCGGGCCGGGCGCCGGGCGGGCCTGTGGACGTCGGGTGCCGCCACGGTGTGCGCGGATCCCTCGGCCGGGGGGCTCGCCTGTCGCTCAGGTAGCCTCGGGCCATGAGTTTCGGAGCTTCCCTGCCCTCGGTCGACGTCGCCGGTGTTCCGGCCGACGGCCTCGTTCTGGATGTCCGTGAGGCCGACGAATGGGCCGCGGGGCATGTCGAGGGCGCGCTGCACGTGCCCATGAGTGACTTCGTGGCCCGGTTCGGCGAGGTGACCGAGGCGGTGGCGGACGGCCGACGGGCCTATGTGATGTGCCGCGTCGGCGGTCGCTCCGCGCAGGTCACCCAGTACCTGGTCCAGCAGGGCATCGACGCCGTGAACATCGACGGCGGCATGCTGGCCTGGGACGGCGCAGGCCGCCCCATGGTCACGGACAACGGTTCGGCGGCGTTCGTCCTCTAGGGCGGCTCCCGGGCGCGCGTCAGGCCAGAGGGTGTGCCGCCAGCAGATCGCCCAGCGCCTCCTCGTGGGCGGCCGCCGGGCCGAGCGACAGTTCCAGGTGCTTGGCCCAGGCGTGGTACCGGTGCAGCGGGTAGTCGGTGTCGGCGCCGAACCCGCCGTGCAGATGCTGCGCCGTCTGCACGACCCGCCGTACGCCCTCCGAGGCCCAGATCTTCGCGACGGCGACCTCGCCGGAGACCGGCAGCGCGCCCTGTGTCCCGGAGCCGGTCCGCCAGGCCGCCTGCCACAGCGTGGCCTCCATCGCCTTCAGATCGATGTAGCGGTCGGCGGCCTGCACGGCGACGGCCTGGAACGTGGCGACCGGGAAGCCGAACTGCTCCCGCTTGCTGGTGTATTCACTGGTCATCCGCAGGACCTGACGGCCCAGGCCGAGTGCCTGCGCGCACGTCCCGACGGTCAGCAGATGCCGTAGCGACTCCCATGCCCCGTCCGCGTCGAGGACGTCCCGGGCCGCGATCCGCGCCGACTCCAGCCGCAGTTCGCCGAGCCGCTCGCCCGTGGTGGAGAGCTGCTCGGCGAGGGCGACCCCTTCGCCGGCGGGTGCGACGAGCGCGAGCACGGTCTGTCCGGTGGCCGCGTGCGCCGGTACGACGATGTGGTCCGCGTCGAACGCCCACGGCACCGCCGTCTGCACACCGTCCAGGATCCACTCCGCGCCCTCCTGCCGTGCGGTCACGGCGAGTTCGGCGGGGTCGTGGCCGGTACGGCCGCTCGCGGCGACGGTCAGCACGACCTCGCCGCGGCCCGCCCGGGCGAGCAGGCCGGACCTCAACTCCTCGGTGCCATGGGTTTGTACGGCCGCCGCGGCCGCGCTGCTCTCCAGCAGCGGCACCCGCGCCAGCACCTTCGCCGACTCGGCCAGCACCAGGCACAGCGCGACCGCGTCCAGACCGGCCCCGCCGTACTCCTCCGTCAGCAGCAGGCTCAGCAGGTCGGCGTCAGCGAGCTTGCTCCACAGCTCACGGTCGAAGTGGTCGGCGACGGCGCCCGTGGCGAGCGCGGGGCTCGGCACCCCGTCCGGCGCGACCCCGGCGAACACGCCCCGTGCCGCCTCGGCCGCCGCCTGCTGCTCCTCGGTGAAGGTGAAGTCCACGGTCCCTGTCCTCCCGACGCGTCAGCCGATCGACGGGTGAGCCGATCTGACGGACCGTCAAGATAGAACAGGTTCTAGAAGAAGGGAACGGGGCGGCCCGCGCCGGGTGCCCTCACCTGTCGAAGTCCAGCTCCACCGTCTCCGTCGCCGGATGCGACTGGCATGCCAGCACGTACCCGGCCTCCGTCTCCTCCGGCTCCAGCGCGAAGTTGCGGTCCATGCGGACCTCGCCGGAGACGAGGAAGGCGCGGCAGGTGCCGCAGACCCCGCCCTTGCAGGCGTAGGGCGCGTCGGAGCGGTTGCGCAGGACCGCCTCGAGGAGGGACTCGCCGTCCTGGACGGGCCAGGTCCCGCCGCGGCCGTCCAGACGGGCGGTCACCGTGCTGTGCGCGGGCGCCGGGGTCCTGGGCGCCGGGGCCGCACCCTCGTCGACGTGGAAGATCTCCTCGTGGACGCGGCTCCGGGGGACACCGAGCTCCCTCAGCGCTCGTCCCGCGCCCTGCACCAGCCCGAACGGCCCGCACAGGAACCAGCCCGCCACATCCGCCACCGGCAGCAGCGCGGGCAGCAGTCCCGTCAGTCGCTCCCGGTCCAGCCGTCCGGACGGCAGCCCCGCCTGCTGCTCCTCCCGGGAGAGCACCGTGACCAGCTGGAGCCGCTCCGGGTAGCGGTCCTTCAGGTCGGCGACCTCGTCCAGGAACATCGTCGAGGCGGCCGTACGGTCACTGCGGATCAGGCAGAACCGGGCCTCGGGCTCGCGCGCCAGCAGCGTCGACACGATCGACAGCACCGGGGTGATGCCGCTGCCGCCGACGACCGCCGCGTACAGGCCGGGGGCGGGGGTGAGGGTGAAGCGCCCCGCGGGAGTCATCACCTCCAGCTCGTCGCCGACGGCGATCTCCTTGAGCGCGTACGTGGAGAAGGCTCCGCCGTTCACCAGCCGTACACCGACGCGCAGTCGGCGAGGGGCTTCGCCGTCCGGTGCCGGGGAGCAGATCGAGTACGTGCGCCGGATCTCCTCGCCGTCCGCCGTGCGGCGCACGGCGAGGTGCTGGCCCGGGGCGTAGCGGTAGGCCTCGCCGAGCTCCGGCGGCACGGTGAAGGTGAGGGCCACGGAGTCGTCGGTGAGCCGGTCGACCGCCGCCACCCGGAGCGCGTGGAAGCGGGCCATCACAACTCCTTGAAGTGGTCGAAGGGTTCACGGCAGTCCAGACAGCGCCGCAGCGCCTTGCAGGCCGTGGAGGAGAAGCGGCTGAGCAGCTCGGTGTCGGCGGATCCGCAGTGCGGGCAGCGGACGGGGTCGGTGGCGTCGAGCGTCCGGGTGGGGCCCAGGGACAAGGTCACCGGTCCTGCCGCGTGCTGTGTGCGCGGCGGGGCTATGCCGAACTCCCGGAGCTTGCGGCGGCCTTCGTCCGAGATGTCGTCCGTCGACCAGGCGGGCGCGAGGACCGTGCGCACGGTGACCTCGCGGACGCCGTGGGCGTGCAGCACCCGCTCGATGTCCACGGCCATCGCCTCGATCGCCGGGCAGCCGGTGTACGTCGGGGTCAGTTCGACCTCGGCGGTGTCCTGGCCGCGGACGTGCACCGCGCGCACGACTCCCAGTTCCCGCAGGGTGAGCACGGGCAGTTCGGGGTCGAGCACCGATCCCGCCACCTCGAGGAGTTCCGCCTCCAGCGGTGTCACGGTCACCATGACGCCCCCGGGTGGCTGCGGTGCAGATGCTGCATCTCGGCGAGCATCCGCCCGAAGGACTCGGTGTGCAGGCCCTGTCGGCCGGCGCCGGCCGTCCACGCGCCCGTGCGCGGTCCCTCGGGGACACTCAGGGTGGCGCGGCCCAGGACGTCCGTGACGGACGCCAGCCACGCCGCCTCCAGGGCGGCCCAGTCGACGTCGACGCCCTCGACCGGCTGGAACATCTCGCCGGTGAACCGCCACAGCGCCTCGCACGCCCGCCGCATCCGCTCGTGGCTGACGTCCGTGCCGTCGCCCAGCCGCAGGGTCCACTGCTCGGCGTGGTCGCGGTGGTAGGCGACCTCCTTGACGGCCTTCGCGGCGAGCGGGGCGAAGGGGCCCTCGCCCGCGGCCAGTTCGGCGTGGAGCAGGTGCTGGTAGGTGGAGAAGTACAGCTGGCGGGCGATGGTGTGGGCGAAGTCGCCGTTGGGCTGCTCCACCAGCTGGAGGTTGCGGAAGGCGCGCTCCTCGCGCAGATACGCCAGTTCGTCCTCGTCGCCGGCCATCGAGAGCAGGACGCGGGCCTGGCCCAGGAGGTCCAGCGCGATGTTGGCGAGGGCGACCTCCTCCTCCAGGACGGGGGCGTGGCCGGCCCATTCGCCGAGGCGGTGGGAGAGCACCAGGGCGTCGTCGCCGAGGGCCAGAGCGGCGGCGTTCGTGGTCAGGTCGACGGTCACAGGTGCTTCACCCCGTCCGGGATCTCGTAGAACGTCGGATGGCGGTAGGGCTTGTCGGCGGACGGTTCGAAGAACGGGTCCTTCTCGTCCGGCGAGGACGCGGTGATCACGGAGGACGGGACGACCCAGATCGAGACGCCCTCGCCGCGGCGGGTGTACAGGTCGCGGGCGTTGCGCAGGGCGAGGTCCGCGTCCGGTGCGTGCAGGCTGCCGGCGTGGGTGTGCGAGAGGCCGCGGCGGGAGCGTACGAAGACCTCCCACAGAGGCCAGTCGGTGTTCGTCATGCGCGTGTGGCTCCCGTCTCGGTGTGCTTGCCGGCGTAGGCCGAGGCGGCCTCGCGGACCCAGGCGCCCTCGTCGTGGGCCCGCCTGCGCTGGGTGATCCGCTGTTCGTTGCAGGGGCCGTTGCCCTTGAGGACGTTCTTGAACTCGGTCCAGTCGATCTCGCCGAATTCGTGCCGGCCCAGCTCCTCGTTCCACTTCAGGTCCGGGTCGGGGAGCGTGAGGCCCAGGGACTCGGCCTGGGGGACGCAGATGTCGACGAAGCGGCGGCGCAGCTCGTCGTTGGAGTGCCGCTTGATCTTCCAGGCCATCGACTGCGCGGAGTGCGCGGACTCGTCGTCGGGCGGGCCGAACATCATCAGGGACGGCCACCACCAGCGGTCCACCGCGTCCTGGGCCATCGCGTGCTGCTCGGGGGTGCCCTTGCTGAGCGCCAGCAGGAGCTCGTAGCCCTGGCGCTGGTGGAAGGACTCCTCCTTGCAGACGCGGACCATCGCGCGCGCGTACGGGCCGTAGGAGCAGCGGCACAGGGGGACCTGGTTGGTGATCGCGGCGCCGTCCACGAGCCAGCCGATCGCGCCGACGTCCGCCCAGGTCAGCGTGGGGTAGTTGAAGATCGAGGAGTACTTCTGGCGGCCGGTGTGCAGCTTGTCGAGCAGTTCGTCGCGACCTGTGCCGAGGGTTTCCGCGGCGCTGTAGAGGTAGAGGCCGTGCCCGGCCTCGTCCTGGACCTTGGCCATCAGGATGGCCTTGCGGCGCAGCGAGGGCGCACGCGTGATCCAGTTCGCCTCCGGCTGCATGCCGATGATCTCGGAGTGGGCGTGCTGGGCGATCTGGCGGACCAGTGTCGCGCGGTAGGCGTCCGGCATCCAGTCGCGCGGTTCGATGCGCTCGTCGGCGGCCACGGCGGCGTCGAAGGCGCGCTCGTACGCGTCCTGGTCGACGACGTCCTCCCTGTCGTACGCCTGTGCTGCTGTTGCCATGTGGCCCCCTCGACCCTGTGCGCTGCTCGGAGCAGGCTCCCGACCGATCGTTCGGTTCGTCGATTCCATGGTGTGCCGGGCGCCGTAAGGTGTCAACCGCTGTGGATAACCTGCCGACGGGCTGTGCGGGCGGGAGGGCCTGAGTACCGTTCCCGTGCGAGCGCCGTGGAGGGTGCGCGAGGGCGGTGGCGGGCCCTGCGGCCTCGTGGCCGGAAGACGGAGCGGACATCGGGAGACGGGGCGGAATGGACGCGTACGACACAGGCTCGGGCGCCCGGAGCGGGCCTGCCGACGAGCCGGGGGCACCGGAAGGGGGCACCGGGCCACGGACCGCCCTGCCCGCAGCCGGCGATCCCGCCGACGCGGCTCCCCCGCCCTCGCCGTACGACCTGCCTTCCCCGCACGGCACCGGACCCCGCACCGGTGTGGCCGCCCTCTCACTCCGCTACCAGATCGGTGCCGCGCTGGCGCTCGCGATCGTGGCGGTCACCGTCTGCGTCCATCTGGGGATGACGTTCCTGCACGTCGCGCCTGCCAACGCGGTCACCAAACAGCACGGCAAGGCGATCGACGACTGGATCTACCCGGAGTTCGAGCAGAACTGGAAGCTCTTCGCGCCGAACCCGCTCCAGCAGAACATCGCGGTCCAGGTGCGGGCCCAGGTCCTCACCGCGGACGGCACCGTGCGGACCACCGGCTGGTACGACCTGTCCGCCGAGGACGGCCGGGCCATCGACGGCAATCTGCTGCCCAGCCACACCCAGCAGAACGAGCTGCGCCGCGCGTGGGACTTCTTCACCGCCACGCACGGCACCGACAACCGCCCGGTCGGCCTGCGCGGCGCCCTGTCCGAGACGTATCTGCGCCGCATCGTGGTGATGCGCCTGGACCGGGACGACGCGGCCGGGTCCGACGGCAGCGTCGAACGCGTACAGGTCCGCTCCCGGACCACCAGTGTGCGACCGCCGAAGTGGAGCCAGGAGCAGGTCTCCGAGAAGCCCCTGTACCGCGAGCTGCCCTGGTGGTCGGTCACGCCGGCCGATCTGCCGGGAGGTGAGCGATGAACCGCTTCGCCCTGTCGCTCTCCACCGCCATCGCCCGCATCACCGAGTCGGCGCTCGGCCCGTACCAGAGCGCCGTGGTCCGCATCGGCTTCAGCGCGACCTGGCTGCTCTTCCTGCTGCGCGAGCTGCCCCACCGCCAGGAGCTGTACGGTCCCGACGGCCCGTGGAGCTGGGACCTCGCCGAGCAGCTGATCGCCGGCAACGGCGCCTTCACGGCGCTGATCTGGTCGGACGCCCGGATCTGGTTCGAGAGCGTCTACGGCCTCGCCGTGCTGTCGAGCGTCCTGCTGCTGCTGGGCTGGCGCACCCGCACCATGTCGGTGCTCTTCATGGTCGGCGTGCTGTCGCTGCAGAACCGCTCCATCTTCATGGGCGACGGCGGCGACAACGTCCTGCACCTGATGTGCGTCTACCTCGTCTTCACGCGCTGCGGCCAGGTCTGGTCGCTGGACGCGCGCAGGGCGCGGCGCGAGAACGAGGCACGCGCGCGTGGCGAGCGGGTCGTGGACCGGGTCGGTCCGGCCCTGTGGATCGTGCTCGGGCTGATGCTGATCGCGGTGACCGGGGCCGGACGGCTGCTGGAGGGCGATCCGGTCATCCCCGCCCTGCTGTGGGCGGTGTGGCTGGGGCTCGGCGTGTGGTGGACGGTCGGGCGACTGGCGCGGACGGCCCAGCCGCGGATCCTGCTCGACGTCATCGGCAACATCGTGCACAACGGCGCCCTGCTCGTGATCATGGCCGAGGCCTGTCTGATCTACGCCACGGCCGGCTGGTACAAGATCCAGGGCACGCGCTGGCAGGACGGCACCGCCGTCTACTACCCGCTGCACCTGGACTACTTCTCGCCCTGGCCCGCCCTCGCCGACGCGCTGTCGTCCAGCGCCACGATGGTGCTGCTCGTGACGTACGGGACCGTCGTGGTCCAGGTGGCCTTCCCGTTCACCCTGTTCAACCGGCGGGTCAAGAACGTCCTGCTGGCGCTCATGATGACCGAGCACGCGGTGATCGCGGTCGTCCTCGGACTGCCGTTCTTCTCGCTGGCGATGATCGCCGCCGACGCGGTGTTCCTGCCGACGCCGTTCCTGCGCCGGATGGGCGGCCGGGTGGCACGCGCGCGTGAACGGCTGACGGCGGGACGGGGCGGCCCCGCGCCGGTGCCGGAGACGCGCGCCCCGGAGGGCGCCGAGGAGACGCACGTAGGCTTCACGGCATGACCGACCCCGCCGGCCTCTGGCGCCGGCTCGCCGACTCCCGCGTCCTGCTCGACGGCTTCCACGCCCTCAAGCACGCGGTGCGCTTCGGCGCCGACGTCACGGTCGCGGTCACCACCGACCGGGAGGCCACGCTCGCCCTCGCCGACGAACTCGCCCCCGACGTGCGCCGGGCGCTGGACGCGCTGCTGACCGAGGTCCCGGAGCCGGTGTACGCCTCGCTGGTGCCGCGCCCGCATCCGACCGCGGTCGCCGCCCTGGCGGTGCGACCGTCCCGCGCGGCCAACCTGGAGCGGCTGGCCCGGACGGCGCGCACCGCCCCGGTGGTGGTCCTCGACCAGCCGCGCAACCTCGGCAACGCCGGGGCCGTGATCCGGCTGGCGGCGGGCTTCGGCGCGACGGGGGTGGTCACCACCGGCACGCTCGACCCCTGGCATCCGACGGTGGTGCGCGCGGGCGCCGGGCTGCACTTCGCCACGGCGGTGGAACGGGTGACGGTCGAGGAACTGCCTCCGGGCCCGCTGTTCGCCCTGGACCCGGAGGGCGACGACATCCGGGGCACGAAGCTCCCGGACGACGCCGTCCTCGCGTTCGGCTCGGAGCGCAGCGGCCTGTCGGGCGACCTGCGCGCGCGTGCCGACCATTTGCTGTCCCTGCCGATGCGCCCGCAGGTGTCCAGCTACAACCTGGCCACCAGCGTGGCGATGACGCTGTACCACTGGAGCCTGGGCGGCGGGGTCTAGCACCTGTCCGGGCGTCCTAGACCTCCCGGCGGACCTCGACGACCCGGAACCGGTTGGCCACGAACGCCCCGTCGCACAGCGCGGCGTTCGCCGCCGGATTGCCCCCGGACCCGTGGAAGTCGGAGAACGCGGCCGTCTGGTTGACGTACACCCCGCCCGTGAGGTTCAGCGACAGCTGGGCCGCCTCCTCCAGGCAGACCTCCTGCACGGACCGCTCGACGTCGTCGTCGGTGGTGTACGCGCCGACCGTCATGGCGCCCTTCTCGCGGACCGTGCGCCGCAGCAGCTCCACCGCGTCGGCCGAGGAGTCGACGGCCACGGCGAAGGAGACGGGGCCGAAGCACTCGCTCATGAAGGCGGCCTCGTCGTCCGGCTTGGCGCCGTCCAGCTTGACGATGACGGGGGTGCGCACGACCGCGTCCGGGAACTCCGGGTTGGTGATCTCGCGGGAGGCGAGGGCGACTTCGCCGAGCCCGGTCGCGGCCTCCAGTCGGGCCTTGACGTCCGGGTTCACGATCGCGCCGAGCAGCGCGTTCGCCCGCGCGTCGTCGCCCAGCAGACCGTCCACGGCGCGGGCGAGGTCGGCGGCCACCTCGTCGAAGGTGCGGGGGCCCTCGTCGGTGCGGATGCCGTCGCGGGGGATCAGGAAGTTCTGCGGAGTGGTGCACATCTGGCCGCTGTAGAGCGACAGCGAGAAGGCCAGGTTGGAGAGCATGCCCTTGTAGTTGCTCGTCGAGTCGACCAGCACCGTGTTGACGCCGGCCTTCTCCGTGTAGACCTGCGCCTGGCGGGCGTTGGCCTCCAGCCAGTCGCCGAACTCGGTGGAACCGGTGTAGTCGATGATGCGGATCTCCGGGCGGCCGGCCAGGGTCTTGGCGATGCCCTCGCCGGGGCGCTCGGCGGCCAGCGCCACCAGGTTCGGGTCGAAGCCCGCCTCGCTCAGGACCTCACGCGCGACCTGGACCGTGAGCGCGAGCGGCAGCACCGCGCGAGGGTGGGGCTTGACCAGGACCGCGTTGCCGGTGGCGAGGGAGGCGAACAGGCCCGGGTAGCCGTTCCAGGTCGGGAAGGTGTTGCAGCCGATGACCAGGCCGATACCGCGGGGGACCGGCGTGAACTGCTTGGTGAGCGCCAGCGGGTCGCGCTTGCCCTGCGGCTTGCTCCACTCCGCGGTGTCGGGCGTGCGGACCTGCTCCACGTACGCGTACGCCACCGCCTCCAGACCGCGGTCTTGCGCGTGCGGGCCGCCCGCCTGGAACGCCATCATGAAGGCCTGGCCGGAGGTGTGCATGACCGCGTGCGCGAACTCGTGCGTCCGGTCGCTGATCCGCTTGAGGATCTCCACGCAGACCACCGCGCGGATCTCCGCGCCCGCCTCGCGCCACGCGCGCTGCCCCGCGCGCATGGCGGGCAGCAGGGTGTCGATGTCCGCGTGGGGATAGGTCACCCCCAGCTCGATGCCGTACGGCGAGACCTCGCCGCCCACCCAGTCGTCCGTGCCGGGCTGGCCGAGGTCGACGCGGGTGCCCAGCAGGGCGTCGAAGGCGGCCTTGCCCGCGGCCGCGTCCAGGCTGCCGTTCTCCCCGTAGGCCTTGGGGTGCTCGGGATGCGGCGACCAGTACGCGCGCGTGCGGATCGCTTCGAGCGCCTGGTCGAGGGTGGGCCGGTGCTTGGCGATCAGCTCGTGGGCGGTCAGTTCGGCGGCCATGCGGGACCAACTCCTCGTCTTGTGAACTCTTCGTCGAGCTCATGACCTGGGCAGAACCTGGGCAGATACAGCCAGACAGAGTTAGAGTAACCGAACGATCGGTCGGGACAAGGGGGTCCGCCGCATCTGTGGAAAACCCCGTGCGGGAGGATCGCGCACATGACAGCACTCGACCTCAGCAGCCCCGTGGCCGTCGTCGGCACCGGCACCATGGGCCAGGGCATCGCCCAGGTCGCGTTGGTCGCCGGCCATCCCGTCCGGCTGTACGACGCCGCTCCCGGGCGCGCCCGGGAAGCCGCTGACGCGATCGGCGCGCGGCTCGACCGGCTCGTCGAGAAGGAGCGCCTCTCCGGCACCGACCGGGACGCGGCACGCGCGCGTCTCACGGCCGCCGACAGCCTCGCCGACCTCGCGGACTGCGCCCTGGTCGTCGAGGCGGCCCTGGAGCGGCTGGACGTCAAGCAGGAGCTCTTCCGGGAGTTGGAGGACGTCGTCGGCGAGGACTGTCTGCTCGCCACCAACACCTCGTCCCTGTCGATCACGGCCATCGGCGGCGCCCTGCGCAACCCCGGCCGTTTCGTGGGCCTGCACTTCTTCAACCCCGCGCCGCTGCTGCCGCTCGTCGAGGTCGTCTCCGGCTTCGCCACCGACGTCACCTCGGCCACGCGCGCGTACGAGACCGCACGGGTCTGGGGCAAGACGCCGGTCGCCTGCGCCGACACCCCGGGATTCATCGTCAACCGCATCGCCCGGCCCTACTACGCCGAGGCGTTCGCGGTGTACGAGGCCCAGGGCGCCGACCCCGCCACCATCGACGCCGTGCTGCGTGAGTCGGGCGGCTTCAAGATGGGCGCGTTCGAGCTCACCGACCTGATCGGGCAGGACGTCAACGAGTCCGTCACGCACTCGGTCTGGAAGTCCTTCTTCCAGGACGTCCGCTTCACGCCCTCGCTCGCGCAGCGGCGGCTGGTGGAGTCGGGCCGGCTCGGCCGCAAGAGCGGACACGGCTGGTACGTGTACGGACCCGAGGCCGAGCCCGCCGAGCCGCACACCGCGGAACCGGCACAGGCGCCCGCGTACGTCGTCGCCGAGGGCGACCTGGGCCCCGCGTCCGAGCTGCTCGCGCTGATCCGCGAGGCGGGCATCCCGGTGCGCGAGGACGACGAGGACCACGGCACCCGGCTGGTGCTGCCGAGCGGGGGCCAGTTGGCGCTCGCCGACGGGCAGACCTCGGTGGAGTTCCGGGACGTCGTCTACTTCGACCTCGCGCTCGACTACCGCCGGGCCACCCGTGTCGCACTGTCCGCCTCCCAGGACACCGCGCAGCAGACCCTCGCCGAGGCGGTCGGCCTCTTCCAGGCGCTCGGCAAGGACGTCAGCGTCATCGGTGACGTCCCCGGCATGATCGTCGCCCGCACGGTCGCCCGGATCGTCGACCTGGCGCACGACGCCGTCGCCAAGGGCGTGGCCACCGAGGAGGACATCGACACCGCGATGCGCCTCGGCGTCAACTACCCGCTGGGCCCCTTCGAGTGGAGCCGCAGGCTCGGCCGCAACTGGGCCTACGCCCTCCTCGACGACCTGCACCTGCGTGATCCGAGCGGCCGCTACGCACCGTCCCTCGCGCTGTACCGCCACGCGTACGCCACCGACAAGAGGGAGGGCAGCACCTCATGACCACCGCCAAGCGCGACACGTACACCCCCGAGACGCTGCTGTCCGTCGCCGTACAGGTCTTCATCGAGCGCGGCTACGACGGCACCTCCATGGAGCATCTCTCCAAGGCGGCCGGCATCTCCAAGTCCTCGATCTACCACCACGTGGCGGGCAAGGAAGAGCTGCTGCGCAGGGCCGTCAGCCGCGCGCTGGACGGCCTCTTCGGGATCCTCGGCGAGGAGCACGCGCGCGTGGGGCGGGCGGTCGAGCGCCTGGAGTACGTCGTGCGGCGCATGGTCGAGGTGCTGATCACCGAGCTGCCGTACGTGACGCTGCTGCTGCGCGTGCGCGGCAACACCGACACCGAGCGCTGGGCCCTGGAGCGGCGTCGCGACTTCGACCACCGGGTCGCCGAGCTGCTGAGGGCCGCGGCCGCCGACGGCGATGTGCGCGGCGATGTCGAGGTGCGGCTCGCGACGCGGCTGGTCTTCGGCATGATCAACTCGATGGTGGAGTGGTACCGGCCTGACGGGCGCGGCGTGAGCGAACGCGAAGCGGCCGACGCCGTCGTCCAGTTGGTGTTCTCGGGACTGCGCAAGGAGCACTGAGCCGCCCGCACTGAGCCGCCCGCACAGGGCCGCCCGCGCAAGCGCCCGCGGAAAGGGTTCCGCCCTGTACGGCCCCACGCGGCCCGGTTCAGCCCTGCGGCTCCAGGTCCTCCTCCTCGAAGACCAGCAGCGTGCGGGTGCTGAGGACCTCCGGGATGGCCTGGAGGCGGGTGAGGACCAGTTCGCGCAGGGCCCTGTTGTCGGAGGTGTGAACCAGGAGCAGGACGTCGAAGTCACCGCCGACCAGGGCGATGTGGGAGGCACCGGGCAGCTGGATGAGCTGGGCGCGGACCGTGCGCCAGGTGTTCTGGACGATCTTCAGGGTGATGTACGCCGACGTGCCCTGACCGGCGCGTTCGTGGTCGACACGGGCGCCGAAACCGCGGATCACACCGTCCTCGACGAGACGGTTGATACGCGCGTAGGCATTGGCGCGCGAGACGTGCACGCGTTCGGCCACCGACCTTATCGACGCGCGGCCGTCCGCCTGGAGCATCTTCAGGATGTCCTCGTCGATGGCGTCGAGGGGACGAGGGGGCGGCAGCGGGCGGCTGCCGTCCGGGCTCTCAGCCATTTGTTCAGGTGCCATGTCCCCCCGCCTCCCTACCATGGACGTACTGCGTTCATTGCAGGCTGTGGAGAACCGTTTGTCCACAGCCTGAGGGTGCCTGTAGCCAAAATGTGCCGACGACCGAACAATCGGTAGGTGAGGCGCATCACAACCCGTGACGCGTCTGAAGCCGCTCCCACGAGGAGGTGCCGTCATGACGGTCATGGAGCAGCGGGGCGCGTACCGGCCATCGCCGCCGCCCGCCTGGCAGCCCCGTACCGACCCCGCGCCGCTGCTGCCCGACGCGGAGCCGTACCGCGTCCTCGGCACGGAGGCGGCGGCGAAGGCCGACCCCGGCCTGCTGCGCCGCCTGTACGCCGAACTGGTGCGCGGCCGTCGGTACAACACCCAGGCCACCGCCCTCACCAAGCAGGGCCGCCTCGCCGTCTACCCCTCCAGCACCGGCCAGGAGGCCTGCGAGGTCGCCGCCGCGCTGGTGCTCGAGGACCGTGACTGGCTCTTCCCCAGCTACCGCGACACCCTCGCCGCCGTCGCCCGCGGCCTGGACCCCGTCCAGGCGCTGACCCTGCTGCGCGGCGACTGGCACACCGGCTACGACCCGCGCGAACACCGGGTCGCCCCGCTGTGCACCCCCCTGGCCACCCAGCTCCCGCACGCCGTCGGCCTCGCCCACGCGGCCCGCCTCAAGGGCGACGACGTGGTCGCGCTCGCCATGGTCGGCGACGGCGGCTCCAGCGAGGGCGACTTCCACGAGGCGCTGAACTTCGCCGCCGTCTGGCAGGCGCCGGTCGTCTTCCTGGTCCAGAACAACGGCTTCGCGATCTCCGTCCCGCTCGCCAAGCAGACCGCGGCCCCGTCGCTGGCCCACAAGGCCGTCGGCTACGGCATGCCCGGCCGGCTGGTCGACGGCAACGACGCGGCCGCCGTGCACGAGGTCCTCGCCGCCGCCGTACGGCACGCGCGCGAGGGCGGCGGCCCCACCCTCGTCGAGGCGATCACCTACCGCGTGGAGGCTCACACCAACGCCGACGACGCGACCCGCTACCGCGGCGACGCGGAGGTCGAGACCTGGCGGCAGCACGACCCGATCGCGCTCCTGGAGCACGAGCTGACCACGCGCGGGCTCCTCGACGACGCCGCCATCCAGGCCGCGCGGGACGCCGCCGAGACCATGGCCGCCGATCTGCGCGAGCGCATGAACCAGGACCCGGCGCTCGACCCGATGGATCTGTTCGCCCACGTCTACGCCGAGCCGACCCCGCAACTGCGAGAGCAGCAGGCGCAGTTGCAGGCCGAGCTGGCGGCGGAAGAGGAAGGGGCGCACTGATGACGACCGTCGCCCTCAAACCGGCCACCATGGCGCAGGCCCTCACGCGCGCGATGCGCGACGCGATGGCCGCCGACCCGACCGTGCACGTCATGGGTGAGGACGTCGGCACCCTCGGCGGTGTCTTCCGGGTCACCGACGGCCTCGCCAAGGAGTTCGGCGAGGACCGCTGCACCGACACCCCACTGGCCGAGGCCGGCATCCTCGGCACCGCCGTCGGCATGGCGATGTACGGGCTCAGGCCGGTCGTGGAAATGCAGTTCGACGCGTTCGCCTACCCGGCGTTCGAGCAGCTGATCTCGCACGTCGCCCGCATGCGCAACCGCACCCGCGGCGCGATGCCCCTCCCCATCACCATCCGGGTCCCCTACGGCGGCGGCATCGGCGGCGTCGAGCACCACAGCGACTCCTCCGAGGCGTACTACATGGCGACTCCGGGACTCCATGTCGTCACGCCCGCCACCGTCGCCGACGCGTACGGACTGCTGCGCGCCGCCATCGCCTCCGACGACCCGGTCGTCTTCCTGGAGCCCAAGCGCCTGTACTGGTCCAAGGACTCCTGGAACCCGGACCGTCCGACCGACGTCGAGCCGATAGGCCGTGCGACGGTGCGGCGCTCGGGGCGGAGCGCCACGCTCATCACGTACGGGCCGTCCGTGCCCGTGTGCCTGGAAGCCGCCGAGGCGGCACAGGCCGAGGGCTGGGACCTCGAGGTCGTCGATCTGCGCTCGCTGGTGCCGTTCGACGACGAGACGGTCTGCGCGTCGGTCCGGCGGACCGGGCGCGCGGTCGTCGTGCACGAGTCGGGCGGGTACGGCGGGCCGGGCGGCGAGATCGCGGCCCGCGTCACGGAGCGCTGTTTCCACCACCTGGAGGCGCCGGTGCTGCGCGTGGCCGGGTTCGACATCCCCTACCCGCCGCCGATGCTGGAGCGCCACCATCTGCCCGGCGTGGACCGGATCCTGGACGCCGTGGGGCGCCTGCAATGGGAGGCCGAGGGCTGATGGCACAGGTCTTGGAGTTCAAGCTGCCCGACCTCGGGGAGGGGCTCACCGAGGCGGAGATCGTGCGCTGGCTGGTGGAGGTCGGCGATGTGGTCGCCGTGGACCAGCCGGTCGTCGAGGTCGAGACGGCCAAGGCGATGGTCGAGGTGCCGTGTCCGTACGGCGGTGTCGTCACGGCCCGGTTCGGCGAGGAGGGTGCGGAGCTTCCCGTGGGGGCGCCGCTGATCACGGTGGCGGTCGGGGCACCTGTCTCCGACGGGTCCACCGAGGGCTCCGACGGTTCCACCGACGGATCCGCCGCGAAGAGCGAGGGCTCCGGGAACGTGCTGGTGGGGTACGGCACGTCCGAGGCGCCCGCGCGGCGGCGCAGGGTGCGGCCGGGGCAGGGGGCGCCCGTGGCGTCCCAGGCGGCGGTGAACGGACAGGCCGCGGTGCGCGAGGTGGTGGAGGGCCCGGTGCCCGTGATCTCGCCGCTGGTGCGCAGGCTCGCCCGGGAGAACGGCCTGGATCTGCGGGAGTTGACCGGTTCCGGACCGGACGGGCTGATCCTGCGGGCGGACGTGGAGAACGCACTGCGGTCCGCCGCCGCGCAGGACAAGGTCGCCGAACCGACGCCGACAGCACCGCCGCAGACGTCGGCTCCCACCCCTGGAGGCATCCGCGTCCCCCTCAAGGGCATCCGCGGTGCCGTGGCCGACAAGCTCTCCCGCAGCCGGCGTGAGATCCCCGACGCCACCTGCTGGGTGGACGCCGACGCGACGGAACTGATGCGTGCGCGTACGGCCATGAACGCGGCGGGCGGACCGAAGATCTCCCTGCTCGCGCTCCTCGCCCGGATCTGCACGGCCGCCCTCGCCCGGTTCCCCGAGCTCAACTCCACCGTCGACATGGCGGCCAGGGAGGTCGTCCAGTTCGACCATGTGCACATCGGGTTCGCGGCGCAGACCGAGCGCGGGCTCGTCGTGCCCGTCGTACGGGACGCGCACGCGCGGGACGCCGAGTCGCTGACCGCGGAGTTCGCCCGGCTGACCGAGGCGGCCCGGACCGGAGGCCTCACACCCGGGGAACTCACCGGCGGGACCTTCACGTTGAACAACTACGGGGTCTTCGGCGTCGACGGCTCCACACCGATCATCAACCACCCCGAGGCCGCCATGCTCGGCGTCGGCCGGATCATCCCCAAGCCGTGGGTGCACGAGGGCGAGCTGGCGGTGCGGCAGGTCGTCCAGCTGTCGCTCACCTTCGACCACCGGGTCTGCGACGGCGGCACGGCGGGCGGCTTCCTGCGGTACGTGGCGGACTGCGTGGAACAGCCGGCGGTGCTGTTGCGCACCCTCTGATCCCACGGACCGCACACGCACTGATTGCATGGCCTCCCCTGCGTTCCCTGTGATCGCCACGGCACGCATACTCGGGGGGTGACCGCTTACGACGTCGTCGTGCTCGCCGGGGGAGCCGCCCGGCGGCTCGGCGGTGCCGACAAACCCGGGGTGCGGGTGGGCGGCCGGGCGCTGCTCGACCGGGTCCTGGCGGCCTGCGCCGACGCGCGCACCACCGTCGTCGTCGCCGATCCCCGGCCCACCGCACGGCCCGTGACCTGGGCCCGCGAGGACCCGCCCGGCGGAGGCCCGCTCGCCGCACTCGGCGCCGGGCTGAGCCACACCACGGCACCGGACGTCGTCGTCCTCTCCGCCGACCTGCCGTTCCTCGCCGCCGACACCGTCCGGCACCTGCTGACCACCCTGCGGACGGGGGACACCGAAGGCGCGCTGCTCACCGATGCCGAAGGCCGTGACCAGCCCCTCGTGGCCGCGTACCGCGCCGCCGTCCTCCGCCGCGAGCTGGTCGCGCTCGGCAAGGAGCATGACGGACTCACCGGCCTCCCCCTGCGTCGCCTCACCGCAGGCCTCCACCTCACCCGTGTCCCGGACCCCGTCGCGTCGTTCGACTGCGACACCTGGGACGACATCGCCGCCGCCAGGGCACGTATCAGGGAGCATGGGCACGTGTTGGATGAATGGATTTCCGCAGTCAAGGACGAGCTGGGCATCGAACTCGACGTCGACACCGGTGTCCTGCTCGATCTCGCCCGTGACGCCGCCCACAACGTGGCCAGGCCCGCGGCGCCGCTGACGACCTTCCTCGTCGGCTACGCGGCCGCACAGGCCGGGGGAGGCCCGCAGACGGTGGCCGAACTCGCCCGCAAGGCAGCCGACCTCGCGCTCGGCTGGTCCGAGGAGAACGCTCCGGACGCCGGACCCAAGCCCGACACGGACGCCGGATGACCGCCCGCACCGGCTCGGACGCCGAGGACGCCGAGGATCTGGACGTGGAGGAGGTGCTCGCCCTCGTGAACGGCGACAACGGCCGCACCCCCGCAGACCGGACGCCCCCGCCGCAGCCCACGCCGCCCACCGGCGGCCACAAGCCCGACACCCACCACCGCGCCACCTCCTGGCCCGAGGCCCGTGCCGTCGCCGGACGAGCCGCCCGTGCCGGCACCCGGGCCGCCCGCCGCGCCCCCGTCTCCGTACCCCTCGACACCGCCCTCGGCCTCACCCTGGCCGGCCCCCTCACCGCCCTCACCGACCTGCCCTCCTTCGACACCTCCGCGATGGACGGCTGGGCGGTCGCCGGACCGGGCCCCTGGGACGTACGGGACGAGGGTGTCCTGGCCGGGCACGCGGAGCCGCAGCCGCTCACCGACGGGGAAGCGGTCCGGATCGCCACCGGCGCCCGTGTCCCCCTGGACACCACCGCGGTCATCCGCAGCGAGCACGGCCGTACCGATGCCCAGGGCCGGCTGCACGCCACCCGCGACACCCGACACGGTCAGGACATCCGCCCGCGGGGCCAGGAGTGCCGTAGCGGAGACCAGCTCCTGCCCGTCGGCACCCTCGTGACCCCGGCCGTTCTCGGGCTCGCCGCGGCCGCCGGATACGACACCCTCACCGCGGTCCCCCGCCCCCGCGCCGAAGTCCTCGTCCTCGGCGACGAGTTGCTCACCGAGGGCCTCCCGCACGACGGCCTCATCCGTGATGCGCTCGGCCCGATGCTGCCGCCGTGGCTGCGCGGACTCGGCGCCGAGGTCACCGCCGTACGCCGGCTCGGGGACGACGCCCAAGCCCTGTACAAGGCGATCACCACCTCCGACGCCGACCTGATCGTCACCACCGGAGGTACCGCCTCCGGCCCCGTCGACCACGTCCACCCCACACTCCAGCGGATCGGCGCCGAACTCCTCGTCGACGGCGTCAAGGTGCGCCCCGGCCACCCCATGCTGCTGGCCCGCACCAAGGAGAACCAGCACCTCGTCGGCCTGCCCGGCAACCCCCTCGCCGCCGTCTCCGGTCTGCTCACGCTCGCCGAGCCGCTGCTGCGGACGCTCGCGGCACGCCCCGCGCCCGAGCCGTACACCCTGCCCGTGCGGGACGAAGCGCACGGGCACCCGTACGACACCCGGCTCATCCCCGTCGTCCTGCGCGGCGACAGCGCCGTCCCGCTGCACTACAACGGGCCGGCCATGCTGCGCGGCATCGCGGCGGCGGACGCGCTGGCCGTCGTACCGCCCGGTGGTGCCCGCCCCGGTCAGGAGCTGGAACTGCTCGACCTGCCCTGGGCGTCCGCCGGGATCGAGGTGTGTTTCACGTGAAACTTCCGGGCCATGACGCGATCGCCCGCCAGGCGGACGAACATCTCGTGACCTATCGGGTGAAACTCCCGAGGAAAGTGGTGGAGCACCCGTTCCGGCAGGTCGCCAGGCGGGTGATCATGGCCTTGCTGCTCCTGGTGGGCACGGCACTGATCGTGTACGCCGACCGCGGCGGCTACAGCGACAACTCCGACGGCTCCGTCGACCTCCTCGACGCCTTCTACTACGCGACCGTCTCCCTCTCCACCACCGGATACGGCGACATCACCCCGGTCAGTGACGCCGCCCGGCTCACCAACATCTTCCTCATCACGCCGATGCGTGTGCTGTTCCTGATCATCCTGGTCGGAACCACGCTCGAGGTCCTCACCGAACGCACCCGGGAGGAATGGCGCCTGAATCGCTGGAGGTCCACCTTGCGCGACCACACCGTCGTCGTCGGCTTCGGTACGAAGGGGCGCTCGGCGATCCAGACCGTCTGTGCGACGGGCCTGAAGAAGGAGCAGGTCGTCGTGGTCGACCCCAGCTCCAAGGTGATCGAGGCGGCGACGGCCGACGGTTACGCGGGGATCGTCGGCGACGCGACGCGCAGCGAGGTGCTGAAGCGGGCCGAGGTGCACAAGGCCCGGAAGATCATCATCGCGACCCAGCGCGACGACACGGCGGTGCTGGTGACGCTGACGGCCCGGCAGCTCAACAAGGGCGCCAAGATCGTGGCCGCGGTGCGCGAGGAGGAGAACGCGCCGCTGCTGAAGCAGTCCGGCGCCGACGCGGTCATCACCAGCGCCAGTGCCGCCGGCCGGCTGCTCGGCCTCTCCGTGCTGAGCCCGGCCGCCGGCATGGTGATGGAGGACCTCATCCAGCAGGGCACCGGGCTCGACATCGTCGAACGGCCGGTCATAAAGGCCGAGGTGGGCAAGAAGCCGCGGGAGACGGAGGACCTGGTGGTGAGCGTCGTACGCGGGCACCGGGTGCTCGGATACGACGACGTGGCCGTCGGGACGCTGGAGCTGACGGACCGGCTGATCACCATCGTGCGGGCGACGCCGGGCTCGCAGATCGCGCCCGACGTCCGCCCGCTCTCCCAGGACTGAGGCCCGCTGAGACCTACTTCCTGTTGTACAGCCGCATCGTGACGGGTCCGAAGACCGCGACGAACAGGCCCGCCCACCCCAGTGACCAGGCGATCTCGTCGGCGGGCCAGTCGCCCGCCATCAGTTCGCGGACGGCCGAGGAGAGATGGGTGATGGGGCTGTTGTTGACGAAGGCCTGCAGCCAGCCCGGCATGGTCTTCGGGTCGACGAAGATGTTCGACAGGAAGGTCAGCGGGAACATCACCATCATGCTGACGCCCATCACCGACTTCTCGGTGCGCAGCAGCAGCCCGAACATCGTCCAGATCCACGAGAACGCGAACGAGAAGACGATCAGCAGCGCGACTCCGGCGAGCACGCCGCCGAACCCGCCGTCCGGGCGGTAGCCGAGAATCAGGCCGACGGTAAGCATCACGACGGACGCGATCGTGTAGCGCAGGGCGTCGCCGAGCAGATAGCCGACCATCGTCGACGGCCGCCAGATGGGCAGCGTCCGGAAGCGGTCGAAGACGCCCTTCTCGATGTCGGTGTTCACCGAGACACCCGTGTACATCGTGATCATCACGACCGACATCACCATGATGCCCGGCAGCAGGAACTGGATGTACTCCTCCGGGGAACCGGCCAGGGCGCCCCCGAACAGGTACGTGTACATCAGCACCATCATGATCGGGAACGCGGTGACGTCGAAGAGCTGCTCGGGGACGTGCTTGATCTTGAGGATCGCCCGCCAGCCGAAGGTCAGCGAGGCCGACAGGGCGCTGGGCCGCGGCGGACGCTCCCCGGAGACCAGCAGCGCGGCGAGGGACTCGGCGCTGACGGGGGCGAGGTCCTGGGTCTCGGTCTGCGTCACGGTGCTCATGCCGCGACCTCCTCGTCCTTGGAGTGCTTCGGGTCGTTCTGCGAGTCGTCGCGGGTGTCGTGTCCGGTGAGGGCGAGGAACACCTCGTCCAGGCTGGGCTGCCCCAGGGAGAAGTTGTCGACGGTGATGCCGGTGCGGGCCAGTTCGGCGAGGGCCCGGGACGCCTGCTCGGCCGCGCTGTCGCTGGTCGTGCCGCCCAGCCGGGCGGTCAGTGCCACGGGATCGGGCTCCAGCTGTACGTCCGTGTCCAGCGCCAGCCGCAGCACCTGTTCCGCCGCGGGACGCTGAGCCGGGTCACGCAGTCGCAGATGGACGGAGCCGGCGCCCACGGACGCCTTCAGCTCGCCCTTCGTGCCCTCGGCGATCACCTTGCCGCGGTCGATGACGGCGATCCGGGACGCCAGCTGGTCGGCCTCGTCCAGGTACTGCGTGGTCAGCAGCACGGTGGTGCCCTGGGCGACGACCGCGCGCACGATGTCCCACACCTGGTTGCGGCTGCGCGGGTCGAGGCCGGTCGTCGGCTCGTCGAGGAACAGCAGGTCGGGGGTGTTGAGGATGGACGCGGCGATGTCGATGCGCCGCCGCATGCCGCCCGAGTAGTGCTTGACCTGCTTCGCGGCCGCGTCCGAGAGCCCGAAGGCCTCCAGGAGCTGCCCGGCGCGCACCCGCGCCGCCTTCTTGTGGTGGCCGAGGAGACGGGCGAGCAGGATCAGGTTCTCGGCGCCGGTGAGGTCCTCGTCGACGGAGGCGTACTGACCGGTGAGGCTCACCCGGCCGCGCACCTCGTCGGCCTCGCGGACGACGTCGTGGCCGAAGACGTGGGCCTGGCCGCCGTCGGGGCGCAGGAGGGTGGCGAGCATCTTCACGGTGGTCGTCTTGCCGGCGCCGTTCGGGCCGAGGACGCCGTAGACCGTGCCGGCCGGGACGGCGAGGTCGACTCCGTCGACGGCCCGGGTCTCGCCGAACGTCTTCACCAGTCCCGCCGTCTCGATGGCCAGGCCGGAGGTGTGCTGGCTCATGGTGGGTTGTCCTTCCGCGTGCTTGGGCTAGCGCGTGCTTGGGCTACGCATGGGGAGACCTTTACCGTCGCGCAAACTCATCGGTCGCGCACAGGGTTTTCCGAGCGGATCCGCCCAATTACCGGGGGCGGCTCCGTCCGACGACCGAGGAGCTGCGACCGGGGACGGAGGGGGATGCGACCGAGGGCGGAGGAGTAGCGTCGCCCTCATGCGTGCGATCACGATTCCCGAACCTGGTGGGCCCGAGGCGCTGGTGTGGGGCGAGGCCCCCGATCCGGTGCCCGGCGAGGGCGAGGTGCTGGTCGAGGTGGTGGCCAGTGCCGTCAACCGGGCCGACATCCTGCAGCGCCAGGGCTTCTACGACCCGCCGCCCGGCGCCTCCCCCCACCCCGGCCTGGAGTGCTCGGGCCGTGTCGTCGAGACCGGACCCGGTGTCTCCGGATGGGCGGTGGGCGACGAGGTGTGTGCGCTGCTGTCGGGCGGCGGGTACGCCGAGAAGGTCGTCGTACCGGCCGGTCAGCTGCTGCCCGTGCCCAAGGGCGTGGACCTCCGGCAGGCCGCCGCGCTGCCCGAGGTGACCTGCACGGTCTGGTCGAACGTCTTCATGATCTCCCACCTGCGTCCCGGCGAGACGCTGCTCGTGCACGGCGGCTCCAGCGGTATCGGCACGATGGCGATCCAGCTGGCGAAGGCCGTCGGTGCGAAGGTCGCGGTCACGGCGGGCACGAAGGAGAAGCTGGACCACTGTGCCGGGCTCGGCGCGGACATCCTGGTCAACTACCGGGAGCAGGACTTCGTGGCCGAGGTGAAGCAGGCGACCGGCGGTGCGGGAGCCGACGTGATCCTCGACAACATGGGCGCGAAGTACCTCGACCGCAACGTCCAGACCCTCGCCGTCAACGGCCGCCTCGCGATCATCGGCATGCAGGGCGGCATCAAGGGCGAACTGAACATCGCGGCGCTCTTGGCCAAGCGCGCCGCCATCAGCGCGACGTCGCTGCGGGCCCGGCCGCCGGCCGAGAAGACGGCGATCGTGGCGGCGGTACGGGAACACGTCTGGCCGTTGCTGGACGGGGGCCATGTCCGTCCCGTGGTCGACCGCGAGATCCCGATGAGCGACGCGGCGGCGGCGCACCGGGTGGTGGAGGAGAGCGGGCACGTCGGGAAGGTGCTGCTGGTCGTCGAGTAGGAGTACGCCGGGCAGCGCGGCCTCAGGCCCTCCACAGGCCCTCATTCCCGTCGCACCCGCAGGCCGACGAACGCGAGCCCCAGACCGAGCCCGATCAGGACCAGCCCGCTGCCGAGCGGCAGGATCCGCAGGACGGGCTCGGTGGGGCTCTCGGCACGGGTCACGTCCTGCCGCCCGTTCCGCCGCGGTGGCGGAGAGGCGTCCGGTACGGCTTCCCGCGACGGCTCCGCCACGACGGTGGCGTCACCGTCGGCGGGCTGCTCGGCCTCACTCTCGCTCCCGACGCCCGAACCCGCGTCCTCCTCGCCGGTCTCCGCAGCCTCCGCCGCCTCCCGCCGCCCCGGCCGCTCCCGCCCCTCACCCGCCCGGCTCCCGGCCCGGGACGGCTCGGCCGAGGGGGACGCGGTGGCTTCCGCGCGCGGGACGGGCCGGGAGCCGTGCAGTGCCGGTTCGGACGGGGCGTCCACCGCCCTCGGCGTCATCCTGCCGTCCGGTACCGCCGACGCGGTCGCGCTGCCTCGCACTCCGGGTGCGGCCTGGCTGCCCGGCACCGCGGATGCCGATGGGACGTATCGCATCCCCGGGCCGACCGCACCGCCCCGCGCCCACCCCGGCCGGTCCGTCGTGGCCCCGCCCTCCTGTGCCGTGAGGGCGAACGCGCTCTTCCCTGCAGCGCGTGCGGGCTCACCACCCCGCACCGCCTCGGCGCCGTAAGACATCCCCGCCCCGCACGGAACCGCGACCGCTCCCGTCCCCAGGGCGATCACCAGTCCCGTAGTGCGCACGGTGCGCAGCCATCGCGTCACGGGACCAGCGTCACACCGGGCCGGGCTCGCGGCATTCCGGGCGCCGCCGAAGTGTCGAAGCGGCCGCACACGGGTCTGTCGATACGGCACGGACCGCCGGCGCCGGTGACGGAAACTTCCGCACCGTAAACGGTGGATCACCCTCCATGGGGGGCACCTCAGTGGTGAGGTGTACCGGTGCGAGAGAATGGCGGCATGGAGATGCCGAGGAACGAACGGTCGCCCGAACAGCCCCAGATCCTGGTCGTGGGCCAGGACGGAATGGCGCTCGGCGGCACCGGGGACGAGGACTCCCGCGAGATTCCGGTGACGGAGATGGTGGAGCAGCCCGCCAAGGTCATGCGGATCGGCAGCATGATCAAGCAGCTGCTGGAGGAAGTGCGAGCGGCTCCCCTGGACGAGGCGAGCCGGGTCCGGCTCAAGGAGATCCACCGCAGCTCGGTGGCGGAGCTGGAGGACGGTCTGGCCCCTGAGCTGGTCGAGGAGCTGGAGCGGCTCTCCCTGCCCTTCACGGACGGGGCGACCCCGAGCGACGCCGAACTGCGGATCGCGCAGGCCCAGTTGGTCGGCTGGCTGGAGGGTCTCTTCCACGGGATCCAGACCACCCTGTTCGCCCAGCAGATGGCCGCGCGGGCGCAGTTGGAGCAGATGCGGCGGGCGCTGCCGCCCGGCGTCGGCCATGACGGCGAGGACGGCCCCACGGCGGGCCGTTCGGGCGGGCCCTACCTGTAGACCACGTAAACGAAGGGGCCGGCGAAGAACGCCGGCCCCTTCACTCATGCCTCACGGCACTGATGCCTCACGCCCAGGTGATCAGCCGCTTCGGCTGCTCCAGGATCGCCGCCACGTCCGCCAGCACCTTGGAACCCAGTTCGCCGTCGACCAGCCGGTGGTCGAAGGAGAGCGCCAGCGTCGTGACCTGACGCGGCTTCACCTTGCCCTTGTGGACCCACGGCTGGAGCTTGATCGCGCCGACCGCGAGGATCGCGGACTCGCCGGGGTTGAGGATCGGCGTACCGGTGTCGACGCCGAAGACGCCGACGTTGGTGATGGTGACGGTGCCGCCCTGCATGGCCGCGGGCGAGGTCTTCCCGTCCTTCGCCGTCACCACCAGCTCACCCAGTGCCTGAGCCAGCTGCGGCAGCGTCTTGGCGTGCGCGTCCTTGATGTTCGGCACGATCAGACCGCGCGGGGTGGCCGCGGCGATGCCCAGGTTCACATAGTGCTTCTGCACGATCTCCTGGTTCGCCTCGTCCCAGGACGCGTTGACGTCCGGGTTCCGCTTGATGGCGACCAGCAGGGCCTTGACGATCAGCAGCAGCGGGTTCACCCGCAGCCCCTGCATCTCCTTGTCCTGCTTGAGCTCCTCGACGAGCTTCATCGTGCGCGTCACGTCGACCGTCACGAACTCGGTGACGTGCGGCGCGGTGAACGCCGAGCCGACCATCGCCGCGGCCGTCGCCTTGCGGACGCCCTTGACCGGGATACGGGTCTCCCTGGCCGTGTCGTACGTCGGTACGGGCGCGGGCGCCTGGGCGGGGGCCGCGGTGGGCGCCGGCGTCTCGACGACCGCCGGCTCCGGGGCCGCCGCCGCGTGGACGTCCTCGCGGGTGATGATGCCGTCGGGGCCGGACGGGACGATCGTCGTCAGGTCGACGCCGAGGTCCTTGGCCAGCTTGCGCACCGGAGGCTTGGCCAGCGGGCGCTCCTTGAGCGCCGCCACCGGTGCCCCGTGGCCGTTCAGCTCGGTCTGGATCACGACCGGGGTCTCCTGGACCGGCGCGGGCTCCTGGACCGGGACCTGGGGGCCCTTGCGGGGGCGCCGCTTGGTCGAGGACGCGGCGACGCCGTACCCGACGAGCACGGGCTGGCGGCCCTCGGGCTTCTTCTCGGGCTCCGGTTCGGCAGCCGGCGCCGGTGCCTCGGCGGGAGCCGCCCCGCCCGACACGTCCACCGCGATGATCGACATGCCCACGGCGACCGTGGTGCCCTCGGGGAAGTGGAGCTCCCGCACGACACCGTCGTAGGGGATGGGCAGTTCGACGGCCGCCTTGGCGGTCTCGACCTCGCACACCACCTGGCCGTCGGTGACCTCGTCACCGGGCTTGACGTACCACTTGAGGATCTCGGCCTCGGTGAGGCCCTCGCCCACGTCCGGCATCTTGAACTCGCGTACGGACGCTTCCGTCATCGTCGTCACGACCCTCTCCTCAGTACGCCAGGGCACGGTCGACGGCGTCGAGTACCCGGTCCAGGCCCGGCAGGTACTCCTCTTCCAGACGGGCCGGCGGGTAGGGGGCGTGATAGCCGCCGACCCGGAGCACCGGGGCCTCCAGGTGGTAGAAGCAGCGCTCCGTGATCCGGGCCGCGATCTCCGCGCCCGAGCCGAAGAACACCGGCGCCTCGTGGACGACGATCAGACGGCGGGTCTTCTCGACGGAGGCCTGGATGGAGTCGAAGTCCAGCGGGGACACCGAGCGCAGGTCGAGGATCTCGAGGTTCCTGCCCTCCTCGGCGGCCGCGTCGGCGACCTCCCGGCAGAGCTTCACCATCGGGCCGTAGGCGACCAGGGTGAGGTCGGTGCCCTCGCGGACCACCTGGGCCTTGTGCAGCGGGCCGGGGATGGCTTCGGTGTTGACCTCGCCCTTGTCCCAGTAGCGCCGCTTGGGCTCGAAGAAGATCACCGGGTCGTCGCTCTGGATGGCCTGCTGCATCATCCAGTACGCGTCGAAGGAGTTCGAGGGGCTGACGACCTTGAGGCCCGCCACGTGCGCGAAGAGGGCCTCGGGGGACTCCGAGTGGTGCTCGACCGCGCCGATCCCACCGCCGTAGGGAATGCGCACCACGACGGGGAGCTTGACCTTGCCCAGCGAGCGGGCGTGCATCTTCGCGAGCTGCGTGACGATCTGGTCGTAGGCCGGGAAGACGAAGCCGTCGAACTGGATCTCCACCACCGGGCGGTAGCCGCGCAGCGCGAGGCCGATCGCGGTGCCGACGATGCCCGACTCGGCGAGCGGGGTGTCGATGACCCGCTCCTCGCCGAAGTCCTTCTGCAGTCCGTCCGTCACCCGGAACACACCGCCGAGCTTGCCGACGTCCTCGCCCATGATGAGGACCTTGGGGTCCGTCTCCAGGGCGCGGCGCAGCGATTCGTTGATCGCCTTGGCCAGGGCCAACTTTTCGGCTGCCATGGTCAGACCCCCTCTTCCTCTGCGAACGACGCCTGGTAGGCGGCGAACTGGGCGCGCTCCTCGTCGACGAGCGCGTGTCCGTCCGCGTACGCGTGCTCGAAGATGGCGAAGTGGTCCGGGTCCGGCATGGCGCGGACCGCTTCACGTACTCGCTTGCCCAACGCCTCGCTCTCGGCCTCGAGTTCCGCGAAGAATCCGTCGTCCGTGTGGTTTGAGGCCTCCAGGTACCGGCGAAGGCGCAGGATCGGGTCCTTCGCCTCCCAGGCCACGCGCTCCTCGTCGGCCCGGTACTTGGTCGGGTCGTCGGAGGTGGTGTGGGCGCCCATCCGGTAGGTGTACGCCTCGACCAGCGTCGGGCCCTCGCCGTTGCGGGCGCGCTCCAGGGCCCACTTGGTGACCGCGAGGCAGGCCAGCACGTCGTTGCCGTCCACGCGCACGCCCGGGAAGCCGAAGCCCTGGGCGCGCTGGTAGAGCGGCACCCGGGTCTGCTTCTCGGTGGGCTCGGAGATCGCCCACTGGTTGTTCTGGCAGAAGAACACGACCGGGGCGTTGTAGACCGCGGAGAAGGTGAAGGACTCGGCCACGTCGCCCTGGCTGCTCGCGCCGTCGCCGAAGTAGGCGATGACCGCGCTGTCCGCGCCGTCCTTGGCGATGCCCATGGCGTAGCCGGTGGCGTGCAGGGTCTGGGAGCCGATGACGATCGTGTAGAGCTGGAAGTTGTTGGTGTTGGGGTCCCAGCCGCCGTTGTTCACGCCACGGAACATGCCCAGCAGGTTGGTCGGGTCGACCCCGCGGCACCAGGCGACGCCGTGCTCGCGGTAGGTCGGGAAGACGAAGTCGTCCTCGCGGGTGGCCCGTCCGGAGCCGATCTGGGCGGCCTCCTGGCCGAGCAGCGAGGCCCACAGCCCCAGCTCGCCCTGGCGCTGCAGGGAGGTGGCTTCTGCGTCGAAGCGGCGGGTGAGCACCATGTCGCGGTACAGACCGCGGAGCTCTTCGGGGGTGATGCCGGCGACGTACTTGTCGTACGTGGCGTCCTTGACGCGCTTGCCCTCGGGCGTCAGCAGCTGCACGAGCTCGGGCTCGGTGCCCGGCTGCTTCTTGGCGGTCGTGCGCTTGCCGGCCGTGCTCTTGGTACTGGCGCTGCGTCGCGGTGTGCGCGCGGCAGTGCTCTCCACGGTCACGTGTGCTCCTCCGTCGGTCCGGCTACCCGGGTTCGCCGGGGGCCTGGGGTTCCCCTCGGCTCGTTCAGAGCCTGGGGGAGCGGCTCACCTGAAGCCCTACGGACGCACGGGGTGGGTGCGGCTCGGTCGGGAACAGGCGTGACAGGTGCCCCGGCGAGCGCCCTGCACAATGCACGTTACCCAGTGCCTCACATTTCTGTGAAACCCCTCCTGACCTGCGATTTTGCTTGGATTTCCAAGTAAATCGCGAAAGTCGGGAACAACTCCTGGTCACAGCCTTGCAGGGGGCCGGAACAACGGCACGTTAACCCGGTGACCCAGGTCACGGGAAGAGCCTGCCTGAAGCGAGCTCTCAGACGCCGTGTGACACTGACCTCGTGCGCGAAGAAGGAAAAATCCGGGTATTTCTCCTCGATGACCACGAGGTCGTCCGGCGGGGCGTCCATGAGCTGCTCTCGGTGGAGGACGACATCGAGGTGGTCGGCGAGGCCGGTACGGCGGCCGACGCGCTGGTCCGGATCCCGGCCACCCGGCCCGACGTGGCCGTCCTCGACGTACGGCTCCCGGACGGCAGCGGGGTGGAGGTCTGCCGGGAGATCCGGTCCGGGGACGAGAACGTCATGTGCCTGATGCTGACGTCGTTCGCCGACGACGAGGCCCTCTTCGACGCGATCATGGCGGGCGCCTCGGGGTATGTCCTGAAGGCCATCCGGGGCAACGAACTCCTGGCGGCCGTACGGGATGTCGCCGCCGGCAAGTCCCTCCTCGACCCGGTGGCCACCGCGCGCGTGCTGGAACGGCTGCGGGACGGCGGCACCGCCAAGGGCGACGACAGGCTCGCGCACCTCACCGAGCAGGAGCGCAGGATCCTCGACCTGATCGGCGAGGGGCTCACCAACCGCGCGATCGGCGAGCGGTTGCACCTGGCGGAGAAGACGATCAAGAACTATGTGTCGAGTCTGCTTTCCAAACTCAACATGGAGCGCCGCTCGCAGGCGGCGGCGTTCGTGGCGCGGATGCAGGTCGAGCAGGAGCGTCGCTGAGGACCGCGGCGGGCCCGTCGCGGGCGCATTAGGGACCAAAGACCCCTGCCCCGGGACGCGTGTACGGCCGACATTGGTCGTATGTCCTCCGACGAACAGCTCGCCGTCGAACTGCTCGCCCGCACCGACTACGGCCGGGTGGCCACCAGCATGCGCGCCCTTCCCTTCCTCGCCTTCGCCCGCCACGTCGTGGACGACGGGCGGGTCCTGCTGAGGCTGCCCGGGAACTGCGGCTACCACCGCGCGTGCGCCGGCGGCGTCGTCGCGTACGGCGCGGACAACCTGAGCTCGGCCCGGCCGGGCGAGGGCCTGTGGTCCGTCCAGGTCGTGGGCGAGTGCTCGGCGTACGAGCCGACGGCCGCCGAGGTCGAGCGGTTCGGGCCGGTGCCCCGGCTCGTCGACGGCGAGCCCTATGAGCCCGTCTATCTGCTCGTCGAGCCGCAGTTCGGCACGGTCCACTCGACCGACGGCGCCCTGGAAAGTCGCTTCGCGCACATGCCGTGACCGAAAGCGACTGTCTGTGACAACGCCCAGCTCACAGGCTCGGCTCGTGCCCTAGCATCTGGCGCGTGCCGCGCCCTTGTGTACCACCCCTCATGCCTCACGCGCCCCCGTTGCGGGCCCTCCTCAGCCAGTACGCCGCCGGCTCCGCCGTCACCTGCGAACCCACCGACCAGGGGCTGCTGAACCGCGGCTACCGCCTGCGCACGACCCGCGGCCACTACTTCCTCAAGCACCACTTCGACCCCGAGACCGCCGACCCGGCCGCCATCGCCCGCCAGCACCGCGCCACCGAGCGGCTGGCGGCCCTGGGCGTCCCGGTCGCCCCTCCCCTGCCCGACCGCGACGGCCGCACGGTCGCGGTCGTCGGCGGCCACTCCTATGCCCTCCACCCGTGGATCGAGGGCCGCCACCGCCACGGGGGCCAGCTGACGCCGGAGCAGTGCGGACGGCTGGGGGCGCTCCTCGGCGTGGTGCACGCGAGCCTGGAGCGGGTGATGCCGGTGCAGGGACGAGTGCCGGGCGCGCGCGGTGAGGCGAGTGCCGGGCGGCCGGACAGCGCGCCCGCCGCGGACCCGGGCGCCGACCCCGCCGACACCTTCGCCCTCATCGACGACCTGCTCACCCGCGTACGCCGGCACCGTCCCGCCGACTCCTTCGACGAGCTGGCCCGGCACCGGCTCCTGGAGCGGCGGGCGCTGCTGGAGCGGCACGCGGACCGGCGGCCGCCTCGGGGCGGCTGCGTCGGGTGGGTGCACGGGGACTTCCACCCGTTCAACCTGCTCTACCAGGGGGACGCCCCGGCCGCGATCGTCGACTGGGACCGGCTGGGCGTGCAGCCCCGCGCGGAGGAGGCCGTACGCGCCGCCGCGATCTTCTTCGTCCGGCCCGCGGGGGCGCTCGACCTGCCTAAGGTGCGGGCGTACGCGCGCGCGTACCGGCGTACGGCGGGCGCCCCGCCCTCGGAGCTGGCGGCGGCCGTCCACCGGGTCTGGTGGGAGCGCCTCAACGACTTCTGGATGCTGCGCTGGCACTACGAACGCGGCGACACCCGCGCGGACCCCCAGTTCCCGGCGGCCTCGGCGCTGGTGGTGTGGTGGACGCGGGAGTACGAGGCGGTGTGCGAGGCCTTCGCCGAATGAGCCGCCCGCCCGGGAAAACGCCACGCGCGCGTACGGTCCGTTCCCGGTCCGTACGCGCGCGTGGCGGTGTACTGCTGCGTCAGCCGCCCTCTACGTCACCGGTGGTGCCGCCCGCGTCGGCGCCGCCGTCCGTCTCCGTCGGCTCCTCCGTCGGCTCCGTGGGCGTCGGCTCGGCGCTGGTCGGCTCCGCGCTCGTCGGCTCGCCCGTGGGCTCCGTGGCCGTCGCCGTGGGGGTCGGCGAGGGCGTGTACGACGGCGAATAGGACTGGGTGTAGGACGGATCGGTGCCCGTGGACCCGTCGTCGGTCTGCGTGTCGGTCGCCTCGTCCGTCGGCTCGTCGCTCGGCGACTCGCTGGTCGTCTCCGAGGGCTTCGTGGAGGTGGTCGGCTTCTGGGTGGTGCCGTCATCGCCGCCGCCCCCGCCTCCCCCGTTCAGCGCCAGCGCGACGCCCGCCGCTATGGCGACCACCGCGAGGACGGCGAGGATCCACAGCTTGCCGCGGCCGCTGCCCCGGTTGCCGTGCCCCTCGAAGCCGCCGTCGTCCCCGCCGCCGTAGCCGCCGGGCAGGATCGGCTGCGGGATCTGCGTGGTGCCGGAGGCGTCACCGGGGTGCTGCATGACGGTGGTGCCGGCGAAGCCGCCCGAAGGGGTGTGCCGGCCGTCGTGCAACGCGACCGGCCCGGTGTTCCAGGTGCCGGTGTGACCGCCCTGCTCGTACAGCATCTGCAGCCCGTACTGGACGAGCCCGCGCATCTCCTCGGCCGTCTGGAACCGGTCGTCCGGCTCCTTGGCGAGCGAGCGCATGACCAGGCCGTCGAGCTCCGGAGGCGTGGCGTCGGAGACCTCGGACGGAGGCGTCGGGATGTCCTGGACGTGCTGGTAGACGACGGACAGCGGGGTCTCACCGGTGAACGGCGGCCGCAGCGCGAGGAGTTCGTACAGGAGGCAGCCCGTCGCGTACAGGTCGGAGCGGTGGTCCACCGCCTTGCCGAGCGCCTGCTCGGGCGACAGGTACTGAGGGGTGCCCATGACCATGCCGGTCTGCGTCATCGTCGACTGCGCGCCGTGCAGCGCGCGGGCGATGCCGAAGTCCATCACCTTCACGGCGCCGCTGTGGGTGATGATGACGTTGGCCGGCTTGATGTCCCGGTGCACGATGCCGTGCTGGTGCGAGTAGGCGAGTGCCTCCAGGACCCCGGAGACGATGATCAGCGCCTGCTCGGGCCCGGGGGCCTCGGCGTTGATCAACAGGTCCCGGATGGTCCGGCCCTCGACGATCTCCATGACGATGTACGGAACGGCGTGGCCGTTCACGAAGTCCTCGCCGGAGTCGTACACCGCGACGATCGCGTGGTGGTTGAGGCCGGCCACGGACTGGGCCTCGCGGGTGAAGCGGGCCTTGGAGACCGGGTCCTCGGCCAGGTCGGAGCGCAGCAGTTTGACCGCCACGGTGCGGCCGAGACGTACGTCCTCGGCGGCGAACACCTCGGCCATGCCGCCCCGGCCGAGTCTGTGTGTCAGCCGGTACCGGCCGTCGCCGACCAGTCCGCCGTTGCCCCACATCTCCGGCGCGTCTGACATCCCGCCGCCAGTCGCCTCGGGGTCGGACGGGCCCTGAGCGCGCTGCTGCTGTGCCATCGGTCCTCGCCGTCGTTTCTGCCCGCGGTGCGCGCGGTGTTGTTACGGTCTCCGTCGGCCACGCTACAGCCTTTGCGCAAGCCTCCGGTCCGGGATGAGCCCGGGGACCGGTCCGAGCCGGACCGGTCATCAAAGCGGTAGCACGCGCTGTCGTGCAAATTCTGTGTACCGGCCGTAGGCCCCCTGTAACGCTTCCGCGACGCTTCTTTCGCGTACGGTCACGGAACGGGCACCCGGCTTGACCTGTCAGTGCCGTGGGGCAGACTTGGCCGGGAATGAGCTATTCGATCAATGACAGTCGGGCCGGCGCCTGATGGCCGATGGGGGACGCGGAACATGAGCCAGGACGGCGCACACGGCCGGTATGCGGGGCGGGCGATCGCCAACAACCGCTATCAGCTGCGCGACTTGCTCGGTGAGGGTGGCATGGCCTCGGTGCACCTCGCGCACGACACCGTGCTCGACCGCCCCGTCGCGATCAAGACCCTCCACACCGAGCTGGGCCGGGAACAGGCCTTCCGCGAGCGCTTCCGCCGCGAGGCCCAGGCGGTGGCCAAGCTCACGCACACCAACATCGTCTCGGTCTTCGACACCGGCGAGGACAACCTCGACGGGACGACGATGCCGTACATCGTCATGGAGTACGTCGAGGGCCGGCCGCTCGGCTCGGTGCTCGACGAGGACGTACGGCAGTACGGCGCGATGCCCGCCGACAAGGCGCTGAAGATCACCGCTGATGTGCTGGCGGCGCTGGAGATCAGCCACGAGATGGGCCTGGTCCACCGCGACATCAAGCCCGGCAACGTGATGATGACCAAGCGCGGCGTCGTCAAGGTCATGGACTTCGGCATCGCGCGCGCCATGCAGTCGGGTGTCACGTCGATGACGCAGACCGGCATGGTCGTCGGCACCCCCCAGTACCTCTCCCCCGAGCAGGCGCTGGGCCGCGGTGTGGACGCGCGCTCCGACCTCTACTCGGTCGGCATCATGCTGTTCCAACTGGTCACCGGGCGGCTGCCGTTCGACGCGGACTCGCCGCTGGCGATCGCGTACGCGCATGTGCAGGAAGAGCCGGTGGCCGCGTCGCAGATCAACCGCGCGCTGCCGCCCGCGGTGGACGCGCTGATCGCCCGCGCCCTGAAGAAGAACCCGAACGAACGCTTCCCCAGCGCCGAGGCCATGCGCACCGAGTGCCTGCGGGTGGCGGCGTCCTTCCAGGCGGCCGCACCGAGCATCGTCCCCGGCGCGCAGACGTCGAGCGGGGCGGGCGTGGGCTCGGCGGTGTTCCCGCCGGTGGACCAGGGGACCCCGGCGCCGACGGGCCCGGTCCAGACGCCGTACCAGCAGACGCCGAACCCGTACGGCACCCCGCCGCCCTCGGCTCCCTCCCCGGCGTACGGCTATCCGCAGCAGGGCGGGTACCAGACCCCCACGCCGGCGCCGCACGCGTACGCCTCGACTCCGCCGCCGTACAACATCACCCCGCAGCAGGCACCGCCCTCGGGCGGCGGCCGCAAGAGCAACAAGCCGGTCGTCCTCGGCTCGATCATCGTGTCCGTCGTGGCGGTCGGCGGCCTGATCGCGGCGCTGACGCTGAACGGGGGCGGGACGGACGACGACGCCGGCGGCGACACCACGCCGACCACCTCGTCGACGCCCTCGGGATACCGGACCGGGGACGCGAACCGGACGGTCGAGACGACCGAGTGCACCGAGCCGCAGGAGTCGAACAACGACCCCGACCAGGTGCAGATGCCGGACTTCGCGTTCAAGAACTGGGACTCCGTCAAGCTCTGCCTACAGGCGGCGGGTTGGTCCTATGACGACAACGACTACGCCGAGAACACGTACGGCCAGGGCACGATCATGAACCAGTTCCCCAAGGCCGGGACGGACTTCAACCCGAAGGACCCGCCGGACATGCAGTTCGACGTCTCGACGGGCGTCTCGGCCGGCTAGCCGACGGCCTGTTACCCCCGTCACAGGAACGCTGATCACGGGGGTGGCATGGTCATGCCCCTCATAGGATCCCGCCTGCAAGACAATCGATCTTGGACACAGGGGGGACCCTTGAAGAAGAACCTCAGCAGAATCCTCGCGGTGGGCGCCGCGGCCCTGGGCGCGTTCGCCTTCTCCGTGAGTCCGGCGGCCGCCGGTGGCGTCGGCACGTCGATCTCCGGGGCCCAGGGCACCGGGGACTTCTACTACGCGAGCAAGACCGTCGCCAACAAGATCTACCTGACGGTGACCGACACCGCCCCCGACGGACACCACGTCCGCATCCGGGTGCAGTCCCTCACCCCGGAGCGCGTGGTGACCAGCTACGCCTGGCGCTCGGTCACCGCCGGCTACGAGCACTCCGACACCTGGGTGACGTCCCTGACGGACACCCGTGGCATCTGGGCGCTGCGCATCCAGGTCTGCGTCTACGAGAAGGACGACCAGCTGGGCTGCGACGAGTCGAGCTGGGACGGCAACACCTACTACTGAGCCGACCAGAGCCAAGAGGGCCGCCATGGATCCGGCGGTCATGGACGGCGGCACGCATCGGACCGGGTCGGCCCTTACGCGGGGTCGGCCCGATCCGCGTCTTCCTCACCGGCCCGGCCGAGCAACAGCGGTGCCGGCTTGGCGAGTTCCTCAACGATCGGTACGACGGTGTACGTGCCGTCGCCCATGGCGTCCCGCAGGGACTGACTTTCAGCGGCGTCAGTGCGTGGCCGGGGGGTGGCGCGGGGGAACGGTGAAGGTGATCATTGCCGTATGGCTGGTTTTCGAACAGATGCGCATATAACGGCAGCCGTGGACGTCTCCGGGCTGCTGGAGCTCGCCGACACTCATCACGCCCGTGCCGTAAGGCCCTTGGGGACGCATGAGGTCGCCGGCCACCTGGTGAAGGCGTACGGCATCGAAGCCCCCGGGCGGAAGGTCGAGGCCGCGGACGCCGCGTTGGCGATCGCCGAGGCGCACCTCGCCACCGCCGGGCTCCGTGGCTCCCGTGGCTCCCTCGGGGTCGCCGTGCTGCTGGTGCATGCCGGAGGCGACGGGGACTACGTGCTCGTGCACACGTGGATCGAGGGGGACATGTCCGACCTCGCCGTCTTCGTCGGGCCCGTCGGTGAGCCGGAGGGCTTGCGGCCGGGGCGGCAGGGGCTGGCTCCCTGTGTATGGGAGGCGGCCGTGTTCGCGTACGAGCGGGATGCCTGGGTGCGGCACGTGCTGGACGGGGACGGGGAGATCGGTGAACGGCTCGCCGCCTGGTCCGCGGATGTGCTGGAGGGGGAGGTCCGGTGAGCGGCGGTCCCGTCGTGCGGCGGGTGCGGCCCGAGGAGCTGGCGGACGTCGTCGCGCTGATCACCGAGCACGCCGTGTACGAGAAGGCCGAGCCGCCCGCCCCCGGGCTCGAGGAGCGGTTGCGGTCCCTGCTGTTCGGGAGCCCCGAGCCGCGGCTGCGGTGTCTCGTCGCGGAGTTGGACGGGACCGTCGTCGGATACGCCACCTGTTCCGCCGAGGTGTCCACCTGGGACGGCGCCGAGTACCTCCACATGGACTGTCTGTTCCTGCGGGACGGGCACCGCGGGCTCGGCATCGGGGAGTCGCTCATGGCCGCCGTACGGGACGAGGCGCGGGCTCTCGGGCTCGGACAGGTGCAGTGGCAGACGCCCGCGTGGAACGAGGGGGCCATTCGGTTCTACGACCGCATCGGCGCCGTCTCGAAGGAGAAGCTGCGGTTCTTTCTGCCCGTATGACGGCATGGGAGGACGGCATGAGAAAGGGGCCCGCCGTGGCGGGCCCCTTTCTCATGTCCTGGTGCTTCGGCGTCAGCTGATCTTCGCGTAGCCGTAGTTGATCAGCTTCTTCACGTCCGACGTGCGGCTGGCCTCGTTGGGCGCGGTGAGGACCGTGCCGATCACCGACTCGCCGTTGAGCGTGGCGGCGAAGATGAGGCAGTACTTGGCCTCGCTGCCGGAGCCGGTCTTCACGCCGAGCGTGCCGTTCCAGCCGAGCAGGAGGTTGGTGTTCTTCCACGCCGCCATGGTGCGGGTGGAGCCCGTCTTCGTGATCGTCTTCGCCGTGTACGACTTGGTCTTGACGACGGACTTGAAGGTGGAGCTCTTCATCGCGCTGCGGGCGAGCTTCGTCAGGTCGCGCGGCGTCGAGGCGTTGGCGCCCCTGCTGATGCCGTCGAACGAGTCGAACTTCGTGTTCTTCATGCCCAGGCTCGTGGCCATGGTGTTCATTTTGCCGATGAAGCTCTTGGTGCGGGCCGCGACCGTCGTGCCGGAGCCGTACTTGTCGGCGAGCGCCATCGCGGCGTCGCAGCCCGACTTCAGCAGCATCCCGTAGAGCAGCTGGCGGACGGTGACCTTGTCGCCGACGATCAGGTTCGCGGAGGAGGCGCCGTTGGCGACGATGTAGTCGCTGTACGCCTTTTTGATCGTGACCTTGGCGTCCAGGTTCAGGTTCGACTGCGACAGGACGACCTTCGCGGTCATGACCTTCGTGGTGGACGCGGTGAGCCGCTTGGTGTCGGCGGACTTCGAGAAGAGCGTCGTGCCGGTGGCGCTGTTCATCAGGAACCCGCCCTTGGCGGTGATGGTGGGCGCGGTGACGGCCTGCGCCGGCGCCGCGGTGAGGGCTCCGGTGGCGAGCAGCGAGCCGGTGGTCACGGCCACGGCTACAGCTCTGCGGATACGGATGCCCTGAATGCCGGTAATCAAGTGAGGTACCCCGAATACGTTGAATGCCCCTGGCGTGCGGCCGAGTTGACCTGAAAAGTTGTTGGGGCCGCACGTGTCTGACTCGTAAGTAGCACAGAAGGTTGTGCGGCCGCTGGGGCGAGTTTGGATTCCCCTGTCCTGCGGGGCCCGTGGGGTCCGCAATATGGACGGGTCTTCGGCATGCGTACGTGTTGTATCTATGATGTGCGCATGCCTTCAGCCCCACCCGCCCCGTCCGTCGCCCACACCAAGCAGCCGCCCGCCGCCGACCGCGTCTACGACCACGTCAAGCAGGGCGTCCTGGAGCGCCGCTACGAGGGCGGCACCCTGCTCACCGAGGGCGAGCTCGCCGAGGCCGTCGGGGTCTCGCGGACACCGGTGCGCGAGGCGCTGCTGCGGCTCCAGGTGGAGGGGCTGATCAAGCTCTATCCGAAGAAGGGCGCGCTGGTCCTGCCCGTCTCCGCACAGGAGATCGCGGACGTGGTGGAGACCCGCCAGCTCGTCGAGGGACATGCCGCGCGCAAGGCCGTACCGGCGTCGCCGCGGCTCATCGCACGGCTCGAGGAACTCCTCGCCCAGCAGAAAGAGCAGGCCGCCGCCGGGGACCTGGCCGGCGCCGCCGTCACCGACCGCTGCTTCCACGCCGAGATCGTGCGCAGCGGGGGCAACGAGATCCTGTCCCGGCTCTACGACCAGCTCCGCGACCGGCAGTTGAGGATGGGCGTCGCCGTGATGCACGCCCACCCCGACCGCATCACCAAGACCCTCGCCGAGCACGAGCAGATCCTCGACGCGCTGCGCTCCGGCGACGCGGAGGCGGTCGTCGGGCTCATCCACGGCCACGTCGAGTGGTTCTCCCACCTGGCGCGGGGCGAGGTCCGATGAGCGCCACGCTGCCGGGTGACCCTCCGGGCGGCCGCCGCGCGATGGCCGTCTGGGGCATCGGCGTCTCCGTGTACTTCGTCGCCGTCATCTTCCGTACGTCGCTGGGGGTGGCCGGCCTCGACGCCGCCGACCGCTTCCACGTCAACGCCTCCGCGCTGTCGACCTTCTCCATCCTCCAGCTGCTCGTGTACGCGGGCATGCAGATACCCGTCGGTCTGCTCGTCGACCGGCTCGGCACCAAGAAGGTGCTGACCATCGGGGTGGTGCTGTTCACGGCCGGACAGCTGGGCTTCGCCTTCTCCCCCTCGTACGGCATGGCCCTCGCCTCGCGCGCGCTGCTGGGCTGCGGTGACGCGATGACGTTCATCAGCGTGCTGCGGCTCGGCACCCGCTGGTTCCCGGCCCGGCGCGGGCCGATGGTCGCGCAGTTCGCGGGGCTGGTCGGCATGGCGGGCAACCTGGTCTCCACCCTCGTGCTGGCCCGGCTGCTGCACGGCATCGGCTGGACGGCGGCCTTCGCGGGCAGCGCGGTCGCGGGTGTGGTCGTGCTGGTCCTGCTGCTGCTCTTCCTCAAGGACCACCCCGAGGGACACGAACCGGAGCCCTTCCCGCACCAGGGCGCGGCCTACGTACGACGCCAGATCGCCGCCTCCTGGCGGGAGCCGGGCACGCGGCTCGGCCTGTGGGTGCACTTCACGACCCAGTTCCCGGCGATGGTGTTCCTGCTGCTGTGGGGCCTGCCGTACCTGGTCGAGGCGCAGGGGCTGTCCCGTGCGGTCGCCGGCGAGCTGCTGACCCTCGTCGTGCTGTCGAACATGGTGATCGGGCTGGTCTACGGCCAGGTCGTCGCCCGGCACCACGAGGCGCGGCTGCCGCTGGCGCTGGGGACCGTGGGGGCGACGGGGCTGGTGTGGGCGGTGACGCTGGCGTACCCCGGCGAGCATGCGCCGATGTGGCTGCTCGTGGTGCTCTGCACGGTGCTGGGCGCGTGCGGGCCGGCCTCGATGATCGGCTTCGACTTCGCGCGTCCGGCGAACCCGCCGGAGCGGCAGGGCACCGCGTCCGGCATCACCAACATGGGCGGCTTCGTCGCCTCGATGACGACCCTGTTCGCGGTCGGGGTGCTGCTGGACGCGACCGGGAACAACTACCGGATCGCCTTCTCCGCGGTCTTCGTGCTTCAGGCGCTGGGGATCAGCCAGATCCTGCGGCTGCGTCGGCGGGCGATCCGCCGGGAGCGGGAGCGGTTGGTGGCGAGCCGGGTGGAGACGGTGCATGTGCCGGTGTAGAGCTGGGGGCCGCCGCCCCCAGTTCCGTCAGCGGTCCGTCATCGCGGTCCCGCTACCGCGTCACCGTGAAGTTCCGCAGGATCGCCGCCGTCAGGGCCGGGTCGCCCTCCGCCTTCACCCGGTCCGGTACCGCGTCCGCCGTCACCCGGCCGCAGGCCAGGCGGACGTAGGTCTCCCAGTCGAGGGTGAGGGTGGCGGCGGGGCCGAGGGCCGGGGCCGTTTCGAGGGTGCCGCGGCCCTGGATGTCGACGCGGATCGTGCGCAGGAACTCGATCGGGCCGTGGACGTCGAGGACGATCGCCGAGCTGCGAGGGGCGTCGGCCTTCTCGGCGACTATGGCGGGCAGCTCGGCGAGCAGGACGTCACGGGCGATGTGCGCGCCGGGGGAGTCCAGGTTGCCGGGGCGGCCGAGGGCGGCGCGGAGATCCTGCTCGTGCACCCAGACGTCGAAGGCGTGCTTGCGCATGGACTCTTCGAGCGTCAGTTCGCTGCCGAGGGGGCCGCGCACCTTCGTGCCCGGATCCCGCGACTCGTTGCGCAGCTGGCGGTTGCGGCGGATGATCACGTACTCCAGCTCGGACGTCATCTCCGGCGCGGTGTGATGGCGACGGACGTCGACCTGCATCTCCGTGTACCGCTGGTGCTCGTTGGTGACGTGGTAGAGGTCGCGCGGCAGCGAGTGGATGGGGCGCGGGTCCCCCAGCATCTCGGTGTCCAGACCGATGACATGGGACACGATGTCCCGCACCGACCAGCCGGGGCACGGGGTACGCCGGTTCCACTCTCCCTCCACAAGCGGGGTCACCAGCTCGGATATCGCGTCGATGGAGTGGGTCCAGGCGTCGGCGTAGGGCTGGAGAGTGGGATGCAGACTCACGGAACGGGACCCCTCGGCGGTCGGTGCACGGGCTGGTGATGGCGTCGTTGCCAGTGGGAGTGTGGCTGTCGGCGGGTGTCTTGGAACGCTAAGTTACGCTGCTGTGAGGCACCCCGGCAGTGCTTTCGTGTGACGATCGTAGGCCCGTGTGAACGGCTCGAATGCCAGGACGGTGGTAGTGTGCGCGCCTCGTTGATTCAGATCGCCGTAAGTGAGGGCGAATCGGTCGAATCGCGCCGACGACGGGTGGCCTCACTGGTACGGGACCAGTCCGGTGCCGATCTGGTCGTGCTGCCGGAGCTGTGGACCACGGGCGCGTTCGCCTACGAGGGGTTCGGCAGCGAGGCCGAGCCGCTGGAGGGGCCGACGCACGAGGCCATGGCGAAGGCCGCGAGCGACGCGGGCGTCTGGCTGCACGCAGGCTCCATCCCGGAGAGCACCGCCGACGGCACCCTCTACAACACCTCTCTCGTCTTCTCTCCCTCCGGCGACCTGATCGCCGCCTACCGCAAGATCCACCGCTTCGGCTTCGACAAGGGCGAGGCTGTGCTGATGGGCGCGGGCCGGGACCTGGTGACGGTCCGTCTGCCCGAGACCACCCTCGGCTTGGCCACCTGCTACGACCTCCGGTTCCCCGAACTCTTCCGCGGCCTCGTCGACGCCGGCGCCGAGACCCTGGTGATCCCCGCGGGCTGGCCGGAGCGCCGCCGGGCGCACTGGACGCTGCTGGCCCAGGCGCGGGCGGTCGAGAACCAGGCGTACGTGCTTGCCTGTGGAACGGCCGGGACGCATGCGGGAGTTCCACAGGCGGGTCACTCGATCGTGGTGGATCCGTGGGGCGAGGTACTGGCCGAGGCCGGCGCCGGCGAGGAGGTCCTCACCGTCGAGTTCGACCCCGCGAAGGTCGCCGTGACACGGGATCAGTTCCCGGCGCTGAAGGACCGGATGCTGGGACTGGACGCACCCCGGCGCTAGGCCTGTCCGGCGGGCCCTAGTCCTCCCTCTCCTTCTCGGCGAGGTGGATCACGCACACCGTCACCGCGATCAGCAGCGCCGGGTCCGTGTCCTCCCGTACGACGTCGACGCCGTAGGTCTCCCGCACGTGCAGCCACCGCCGGGAGACCACGGCGAGCAGCTCACCGTCGTACTCGATCGCGAACTCCCGGTCGAGGATCTTCCCGCTGACGTCGAGCTCGGTGCCGCCGTCCGCCAGGGACACCCGGTAGTGGTTGCGCAGCAGGGACAGCCGCTTGCGCTTGATGGTGGCCAGCGGTTCGCCGTCCCGCTCGATGATCATCGTGTCCCGCAGGGCGAACATCTTCTGCCGGATGTCGATCAGGACGCGCCCACGGGTGTCCTTCAGCTCGAAGGTGTCCCGCAGCCGCATGGCCTTGCCGTCGACGAGGAACACCTTGTTGCCCTGGTCGTCCTCGATCCAGTAGTCGTCACCGATGCCGAGGAGCCGGTCGCGTACGAGGAATCTCATGCCGTTACGGCTTCCCCGAGCCGCGCGGCGGAACGCAACCGATAGGCCGTAGGGATGGTCGGCACGCCGGGTTTGGTGTGGTGCCCGAGCTGCGACAGCTCAGGTCCGAGGGCGCGGGACCTCCGTCGCCGACGTCCCGAACCGCCTCCGGTACGCCGACGGGCTGAGCCCCGTCTCGCGCCGCACGCGCGCGCGGAGGTTCGCGGCCGTCCCCAGGCCACTGCGGGCGGCCACCACGTCCAGCCGTTCCTCGCCCCGCTCGATCAGCCGGCAGGCCAGTGCCACGCGCTCCCCCGTCAGCCAGGCCAACGGCGTCGTGCCGAGCTGGGCCTGGAAACGGCGGTGCAGCGTGGCGGGGGAGACGGCCGCGCGGGCGGCGAGCTCCGCCACCGTCAGCGGCTCCCCCAGCCGTCCCCGCGCCCACGCCAGCAGGGGCGCCAGCGACGCGTCCGGCACCTCGGGCACCGGACGCTCCACGAACTGCCGCTGTCCCCCGTCCCGATGGGCGGCGAACACCAGCCGCCGGGACACGGCGTTGGCGACCTCGGCACCGTGGTCGCGCCGCCAGATGTGCAGCCCGAGGTCGAGCGCGGCGGCACTGCCGGCGGCGGTGAGGAGGTCGCCCTCGTCGACGAAGAGGACGTCGGGCTCCAGGAGGACCTCCGGATGCAGTTCGCGGAACGCATCCGCCCACAGCCAGTGGGTGGTGGCCCGCCGGCCGTCCAGCAGCCCCGCCTCGGCGAGCGCGAAGCTGCCGGTGCACAGGCTCATGACGCGGGCGCCACGCGCGTGCGTGCGGCGAATCGCGTCGAGCACGGCGGCCCCGCGCGGTACGACGTTGTCCGGGCGACCCGGTACGACCAGGGTGTCGGCCTCGTCCACGGCTTCGAGTCCGGGCACCCCGCTCAGCGTGAAGAACCCGTGGTTCATCCGCACCCCGGGCGTGGGCGTGCACAGCGTCACCTCGTACAGCGGCCCCGGCAGCCCCAGCTCGGGCCGCGGCAGCCCGAACAGCTCGGTGGCGACGCCGACTTCGAAGGGGTTGGTGCCCTCGTCGACGATGACCGCGACCCGGTGCGGACGCCTGTTCGGTTGAGAGGATCCTTGCGGCATGTGCAATTCCTAGCACTCGCGCGCGTGCCGGACCGCGCCCGACGATGACGGACATGAGCGAACCCGTCTCCCCCGAGCCGATCTCCCTGGAAAAGGCCCTCGCGTCCTTCGCGGACCGGTGGAGCCCCCGCATCGTCACCACCGTCAACGACTACGACGTACGCGTCGCCAAGGTCGAGGGCGAACACCTCTGGCACACCCACGACCACACCGACGAGTTCTTCCTCGTCCTCGACGGCGAACTCCACATAGCCCTGCGCGAACCGGCCGGCGAACGGACCGTCGTCCTCCCCAAGGGCTCGGTCTTCACCGTCCCCCACGGCACGGAACACAAGCCGTACGCCCCCGTCCCGTCGTCGATCCTCCTCCTCGAACCCACCGGCACCCTCACGGTCGGCGATCGCCACGAGGACGTGCCCGGCCATGTGGATGCCACCACGGGGCACACCCTGGGGTGACTGTCGGTGGCGGGTGGCACTCTTGATCCATGAGCGACTCCGCGCCCCGCCGTGTCCGCGTCCGCGCCCCCGAACTCGTCGGCAAGGGCGGCTGGCTGAACACGGGCGAGAAGCAGTACACCCTCGCCGACCTGCGCGGACGTATCGTCATTCTCGATTTTTGGACGTTCTGCTGCATCAACTGCCTTCACGTGATCGACGAGCTCCGCGAGCTGGAGCACCAGCACCCCGACACCGTCGTCGTCATCGGCGTGCACTCGCCGAAGTTCGTGCACGAGGCCGAGCATGCGGCGGTCGTGGATGCCGTCGAGCGGTACGGGGTGGAGCATCCCGTGCTCGACGACCCGGAGCTGGCGACGTGGAAGCAGTACGCGGTGCGTGCCTGGCCGACGCTCGTCGTGGTCGACCCGGAGGGATATGTCGTCGCGCAGCATGCCGGTGAGGGGCATGTGCACGCCATAGAGCGGCTCGTGCGGGAGTTGGAGGCCGAGCACGAGGCGAAGGGCACGCTGCGACGCGGGGACGGCCCCTATGTGGCGCCGGAGCCGGAGGCGACCGTGCTGCGGTTCCCGGGAAAGGCGGTGCTGCTGCCCTCGGGGAACTTCCTGGTCAGTGACACCACCCGGCATCAGCTGGTGGAGCTGGCGCCCGACGGGGAGACCGTGGTGCGGCGGATCGGCCAGGGCGACCACCGGGGGATGACGGACAGTACGTCGGTCCGCTCGCGGTTCAACGAGCCGCAGGGGCTGGCGCTGCTGCCCGACGGCTCCGTGGTCGTCGCCGACACCGTGAACCACACCCTGCGCCGCTATGACCCGGAGTCGGGCCGTACCACCACCCTCGCCGGCACCGGCCACCAGTGGATGCGGGGCGACGACACCTCGGGACCGGCGCGCGAGGTCAACCTCTCCTCCCCCTGGGACGTGGCCTGGTGGCACGGCAAGGTGTGGATCGCGATGGCCGGCGTCCATCAGCTGTGGACGTACGACCCGGCCGATCGAACGGTCGCCGTCGCGGCCGGCACCACCAACGAAGGCCTTGTCGACGGCCCCGCCGCCGAGGCGTGGTTCGCCCAGCCCTCCGGGCTCGCCGCCACCCCCGAGCGGCTCTGGGTCGCCGACTCCGAGACGTCAGCCCTGCGCTGGGTGGACACCGACGGCACGGTCCACACCGCCGTCGGCACCGGGCTCTTCGACTTCGGACACCGCGACGGCGCCGCCGAACAGGCCCTGCTCCAACACCCGTTGGGGGTCACCGCGCTGCCCGACGGCTCGGTCGCGGTCAGCGACACGTACAACCACGCCCTGCGCCGCTACGACCCGGCGACGGGCGAGGTCACCACCCTGGCCACGGATCTGCGCGAGCCCAGCGGCGCCGTCCTCGTCGGGGACGACCTCGTGGTCGTCGAGTCGGCCCGGCACCGGCTCACCCGGCTGCGGCTCCCGGAGGAGGCCGTACGCGTGGCGTCGGTCGCCCACCGCACCCCGCGCGCCGCCACCGAAGTCGCCCCGGGCAGGCTGCGGTTGGACGTGGTCTTCCAGGCCCCGGCAGGTCAGAAGCTCGACACCCGGTACGGTCCCTCGACCCGGCTGCTGATCTCCGCCACCCCGCCCGGACTGCTCGTCGAGGGCGAGGGCGCGGGCACCGAACTCTCCCGCACCCTGCTCCTCGATCCGGGGGTCGCCGAAGGTGTGCTGCATGTCTCCGCGACGGCCGCCTCCTGCGACGACGACCCTCGCAACGAATACCCCGCCTGCCATGTCCACCAGCAGGACTGGGGTGTGCCGGTCCGTCTCGCCGAGGGCGGTACGGACCGGCTGCCCCTCGTGCTGGCCGGTATGGACGATCAGCCGGTGTAGCCGCCCCCGCGCCGGTGGTCGTCCTCGACCACGGTCGTCGTGGGCGGCGGTACGACCACCCGCCTGCGCCGGGCGATGCTGCTGAACGTGCTGACGCCGATCAGGCCGACGATCATGAAGATGACGCCGACCAGGTCGAGATTGACTCCCTGCATATCCCAGTCGGTCGCGAACGTGAGAATGGCTCCCGCGGCGATGAGGATGATGCATCCGCCGAGGCCCATAGTGTCGCCTCCCTGTCCGGTGGTTCCGGTTGAAGGCGGGTACCCGGCCTCGCGAGGGCTATCCCTCGCTGTCCCTCGCTATCCCTCCAGGAACGCCACCAGCGCGTTGGCCAGCAGATGCGGGTCGTCCACGCCGCACAGTTCGCGGGCGCTGTGCATCGACAGGATGGCGACGCCGATGTCGACGGTCTTGATGCCGTGCCGGGCCGCCGTGATGGGGCCGATCGTGGTGCCGCAGGGCATCGAGTTGTTGGAGACGAAGGACTGGAAGGGGACGCCGGCCTTCTCGCAGGCGGTGGCGAAGACCGCGCGGCCCGCACCGTCCGTGGCGTAGCGGTTGTTGACGTTGACCTTGAGGATCGGGCCGCCGTTGACCCGCGGGTGGTGCGTGGGGTCGTGGCGTTCCGCGTAGTTGGGGTGGATCGCGTGGCCCGTGTCGGAGGACAGACAGACCGTGCCGGCGAAGGCGCGCGCCCGGTCCTCGTACGACCCTCCGCGCGCGAACACCGAACGCTCCAGCACACTGCCGAGCAGCGGCCCGTCCGCGCCGGTGTCCGACTGCGAGCCGTTCTCCTCGTGGTCGAAGGCGGCGAGTACGGGGATGTGGGACAGGGCCGAGCCGGTGGCGACGGCGCTCAGCGCGGCGACCTCGGCGTGCACGGACAGCAGGTTGTCCATGCGCGGGCCGGCCACCAGCTCCTTGTCGCGGCCCAGGTAGGCCGGGGGCTCCACCGAGTGCACCATGAGGTCCCAGCCGGTCACCTCGCCCGCCGGGAGGCCGCTCTCCTCCTCCAGGAAGCCGATGAGGTCGCCCTCGCGGATGTCGTCGCCGAGCCCCCAGATGGGCTGCAGATGCCGCTGCTTGTCGAGCTTGAGGCCCTCCGTCGACACGGAACGGTCCAGGTGGACGGCGAGCTGCGGGATCCGCAGCAGCGGTCGGCCGACGTTGACCAGCCGTGTCGAGCCGTCCCGCAGGGTCAGCCGGCCGGCCAGGCCCAGGTCGCGGTCGAGCCAGGAGTTCAGCAGCGGTCCGCCGTAGATCTCCACGGCGACCTGGCGCCAGCCGTGCGCCCCGGCGTCCGGGAGCGGCTTGACCCGCAGGTTGGGGGAGTCGGTGTGCGAGCCGACGATCCGGAACGGGGTGTGCGGCTCGGCGCCCTCGGGGACGTACCAGGCCACGATCGCGCCGCCGCGCAGCACGTACTTGCCGCCGGTCGTCCCGTCCCAGGCGTCCGTCTCCGCGACCTGCCTGAAGCCCGCCTTCTCCAGTCGCTCGGCGGCGTTCGCCACGGCGTGGTAGGGCGAGGGGGCGGCAGCCAGGAAGGACATGAGGTCGTCGGTGTGACCGCGGTCGAAGCGGGAGGGTTCGCTCATGGGGTTCACCTTAACGACGTACGAGGGCCCGCTCCGATGATGGGAGCGGGCCCTCGGGAGAGCTGTGCGGGTGTGTCCTAGAACGCGGCCTCGTCCAGTTCCATCAGGTCGAGCTCGACGCCCTGGGCGAGCTTGCGGGCGCCGGTGACGCCGGGCAGGACGTTGGCGGCGAAGAACTTCGCCGCCGCGATCTTGCCGGTGTAGAACGCCTTGTCCTTGGCGGAGGCCGTCTCCAGCTTCTCGGCGGCGATAGCGGCGCCCTTGAGGAGCAGGTAGCCGACGACGACGTCGCCGGAGGCCATCAGCAGGCGGGTGGTGTTCAGGCCCACCTTGTAGATGTTCTTGACGTCCTGCTCGGTGGCCGCGAGGTCGGTCAGCATCAGACCGACGATGGCCTCCAGCTCGACGGCCGCCTTGGCCAGGTGCTCGCGAGCGCCCGCGAGGTCCTCGCCGCCCGTGCCGAGCGCCAGGAACTTCTTGATGTCCTCGGCGAGACCGTTCAGGGCCGCGCCCTGGTTGCGGACGATCTTCCGGAAGAAGAAGTCCTGGCCCTGGATGGCCGTGGTGCCCTCGTACAGGGTGTCGATCTTGGCGTCGCGGATGTACTGCTCGATCGGGTACTCCTGGAGGAACCCGGAGCCGCCGAAGGTCTGGAGCGACTGGGCGAGCTGCTCGTAGCCCTTCTCGGAGCCGTAGCCCTTCACGATCGGCAGGAGCAGGTCGTTGAGCGCGTGCTCGGCCTTGGTGTCCTCGCCGGCGGCCTCCTTGACGGCGATCGCGTCCTGGATGGAGGCGGTGTAGAGGACGAGGGCGCGCATGCCCTCCGCGTACGCCTTCTGCGTCATGAGCGAGCGGCGTACGTCGGGGTGGTGGGTGATGGTGACCTTGGGCGCGGTCTTGTCGCCGAAGGCGGCGAGGTCGGAGCCCTGGACGCGCTCCTTGGCGTACTCCAGCGCGTTCAGGTAGCCCGTCGACAGCGTGGAGATCGCCTTCGTGCCGACCATCATGCGGGCGAACTCGATGATGCGGAACATCTGGCGGATGCCGTCGTGCTTGTCGCCGATCAGCCAGCCCTTGGCGGGGTGCTGGTCGCCGAAGGTCATCTCGCAGGTGTTGGAGGCCTTCAGGCCCATCTTGTGCTCGACGTTGGTGGCGTAGACGCCGTTGCGCTCGCCCAGCTCGCCGGTCTCGAAGTCGAAGAGGTACTTCGGGACGAGGAAGAGGGACAGGCCCTTGGTGCCGGGGCCGTGGCCCTCGGGGCGGGCGAGGACGTAGTGGAGGATGTTCTCCTCCATGTCGTGCTCACCGGACGTGATGAAGCGCTTGACGCCCTCGATGTGCCAGGAGCCGTCCTCCTGCTGGACCGCCTTGGTGCGGCCGGCGCCGACGTCCGAGCCCGCGTCGGGCTCGGTCAGCACCATGGTCGAACCCCAGGTCCTCTCCACGGCGATCTGGGCGATCTTCTTCTGTACGTCGTTGCCCTCGTCGTAGAGGATCCCGGCGAACGCCGGGCCGGAGGAGTACATCCACACGGCCGGGTTCGCGCCCAGGATCAGCTCCGCGTACGACCAGATCAGGGACGGCGGGGCGGTGGTGCCGCCGATGCCCTCCGGGAGACCCAGGCGCCAGTACTCGGAGTCCATGAAGGCCTTGTAGCTCTTCTTGAAGGACGCCGGGACCGGCGCGGTGTTGGTCTCCGGGTCGAAGACCGGCGGGTTGCGGTCGGCGTCGGCGAAGGACTCCGCCAGGTCGTTCTCGGCGAGACGGGTCATCTCGTCGAGGATGCTCTTCGCGGTCTCGACGTCCATCTCCTCGAAGGGACCCGTGCCGTACAGCTTGTCCCGGCCGAGTACCTCGAAGAGGTTGAACTCGATGTCGCGGAGATTCGACTTGTAGTGCCCCATGGCGACGGCTCCGTAGAGAGACGGGCGAGGGACTGGATCCTCGCGCTAGTTCACGTACCAACAAGTAGCTTCGATACGATGATGCTACCCGCCGGTAATAAACCGCAACCCTGATCCGGTCATCTGTGACGGTTCACACCGGAATCGTGAGGGTGGCGGTGTAGCCCCTCTCGACACTTCCGGTGATGGCAGCCATCTGCTGGTCGTACCCATCACTGAAAACCATGTCCGTCTCGATGGAGAGCCGACCGAGGTTGGACACACTCTCGCTGTAGCCGTCCGTCGCGTACACCGTGTCGCAGACGTCCTTGGGGAACGCGAGCTGCGAGGTGTTGGTGATGGAGGTGGCCGCGGTCGCGTCCTCCAGGTCGGCGTAGACCTCGAAGTGGATGTGCGGCCAGCGGCCGGTGTAGCAGCCCGGGAAGACGCTGGTGAAGGTGACCTGCCCCTTGCCGTCGGTCTCCTGCACACCCCGCAGATAGTTCTCGTCCGTGACGCCCTCGGTGTACAGGGAGTAGCTCCCTTCGCGGTCGCAGTGCCAGACGTAGACCGCGGCGCCCTCCCTCGGGGTCCCGCAGCCGGAGGCGGCGTCCACGACCGTCAGCGTGAACGTCAGCGGCACCCCCTCGGCGGTGCCGCCCGCGGAGTCGCCGAAGCTCGTACGGATGTCGCTGCGGACGACACCGCTCTCCCTGAGGACGTTCACACCGTTCGATCCGTCGCCGGGGTAGGGCCCGGCGGTCTCCTCGGGAATCGTGGCGCATTCCGAGGATGAGGACGACGAGCCGGCCGTGGCAGAGGACGAGGAAGAGGACGAAGAGGACGAAGAGGAAGAGGCGGACGCGGTGGAGTCGTTGTCGGCGGAACAGCCGACCAGCGGTACCAGGCTCGCTCCCGCCATCAGCCGGATCATCCGCCGGCGGGCGAGGACGGGAAGGTCGTGGGCGAGTCCTCCGTCGTGCTCGTGAGCTGCGTCGTCGTGGTGTCCGCGCATGGCTGTCCTCTTGGTGGTGGGCCGCTGTCCGTGCCGCTCCCCTCGGCACTGCAGACGCTACGAGGGCCGGCCGCCGGAAACCACGGCCGCCGCCTGTCAAGCCGCTGTCGGTCTGCCCGGACCCCATTGCCGCCCGCCGCCCCCGCCCCGATCGGTACTCTTGCGCCCATGTACGGCTACGACCAGAGCGCGGGTACGCAGCAGCAGTACGCCACGCCACAGCAGCAGATGCCGGGCGGGTACGGCCAGCAGCCGCCGCTGTATCCCGAGCCGTCCCCGCCGTCCCTCGCGGACGCCGTGCGGGCCTTCACCACGGGCCAGCTGGCGGCGGAGGACTTCCAGCAGGTCTTCGCCACGTCCAAGGTGTACTGCCCACGCGGCGACAACCCCGGATTCCTCGCCCTGCACAACACCCAGCAGCCGGTGATCCCGATGTTCACCTCGCTCAAGGAACTGCGCCGGTACGCGGGCAAGGAGTCCAAGTACTTCGTGATCACGGGGGCGGAGGTGATCGACCTGCTGCCCACCGGCTACGGCTTCGTCCTCGACATGGAGGGCGAGCACCGGATGGTCTTCGACGCGAAGGCCGTGGAGCAGATGGTCGAATTCGCGATGCGCCGGATGTACGGCTGAGTGCCGGATCCGCGACCGCTCCGACTGAACCGCTCCTTCCGGTCGCCGGGCTCGCCTACTGTGCCCGCGTGACCGAGATCGACACATCGCCGCTGGTCCTGCACGGCCGGCGGCGTTCTGTTGCCCGCCTCCGAGCGGGCGTCGTGCTGCTGGAGACCGGTGGAGTGCGCCACCGGATCCCCGTCGCGGCGATCACCCGCGTCGACGCGACCGGCCCCGCAGGCCGGGTACTGACGGTCGTCGTCGCCACGACACCCACCGATTCCGTGACCTACTCCCTCACCTCCCGCAGCGCCCCGGCCGTACGGGCGTTCGCCGACGCGGTACGCCGGGCGCTGCCCGTGCGCGACGCCGACGAACCGCGTCCGCAGGTGTCGGTGGAGCCGGTCGAGCGCCCCGGCCCACACCTGGGATACGCGATCCTCGGCGCGCTGGTCCTCACTTACGTGCTGGTCGCGGTGGTGCTGGTGAACCGCGGTGCGGGGGAGCGGGCCGTCATCTTCTGGCTGGCCGGGCCGGTGCTGACGGGCGGCGGGAGCACCGCCCTGCCGGGCGGCGTGCGCACGGTGCGGGAGGCTGTCGTGCTGCGCCGCCGGGGGATCACGGTGGAGGGGCGGCGCGAGCGGTCGTACGAGGTCGGGACCGGCGAGGACGCCGTCACGCATCACACGTACGCGTACGTCGACGCCCTGGGCGAGGCGCGTACGCGCAGCGGTCCGCAGGGCGGGGCGGACGAGGTCGACATCCTGTACGACCCCGAGGATCCGGAGGGCACCACCAAGGTCGGGCACCGTACCGCCGGGCACCTCGCCCTGGGTCTGTTCCGCCTGGTCCTCGGGCTGTCCACGGTGTCGGCGGGCCTGTGGGCGATGGGCGTCGGGGTGGTGGCCCTGCTCCGTTGACGGCGGCGGGAATGTGCCTGCGGACCTCATGGTTAGGGGTGGCAGGAAGTTCAATGCTCAACTAAACTGGACGCACCAAGGAGGTACCGACATGCCCGCAGTGACCGTGGAGAACCCGCTGACGCTCCCCCGCGTGGCCGCTCCGGCCGACGCCGTGGCCCGTCCCGTGCTCGGCGTCACGACCGCGCCGAGCGGTTTCGAGGGTGAGGGCTTTCCGGTGCGCCGTGCGTTCGCCGGGATCCATTACCGGCATCTGGATCCGTTCATCATGATGGATCAGATGGGGGAGGTCGACTATCCTGCCGGCGCCCCGAAGGGGACGCCCTGGCATCCTCACCGTGGCTTCGAAACCGTCACGTACATCATTGACGGAACCTTCATCCATCAGGATTCCAACGGTGGTGGTGGCACCATCACGAACGGCGACACGCAGTGGATGACGGCTGGGTCCGGCCTGCTGCACATCGAGACGCCGCCCGAGTCGCTGGTGAAGTCGGGTGGGCTGTTCCACGGGCTTCAGCTCTGGGTCAACCTGCCGGCCAAGGACAAGATGAAGGACCCGCGCTACCAGGACATCCGTGGCGGCCAGGTGCAGCTTCTGACCTCGCCGGACGGTGGAGCGCTGCTGCGGGTGATTGCCGGTGAATTGGACGGTCACCAGGGGCCTGGTGCCACGCACACACCGATCACGATGATCCACGCGACCGTGGCTCCCGGCGCCGAGATCACGCTCCCGTGGCGTGAGGACTTCAACGGGCTCGCGTACGTCCTGGCCGGCCGTGGTTCGGTGGGCGCCGAGCGGCGCCCGGTGCACCTGGGACAAACTGCAGTGTTCGGTGCGGGCTCCTCGCTGACCGTGCGAGCGGACGAGAAGCAGGACTCCAACGCGCCGGAACTCGAGGTCGTACTGCTCGGCGGCCAGCCGATCCGTGAGCCGATGGCCCACTACGGCCCGTTCGTCATGAACACCCGTGAGGAACTCCAGCAGGCGTTCGACGACTTCCAGAAGGGGCGACTGGGGACGATCCCGGCCGTGCACGGGATGTCTGAGGGCGGACTGTAGTTACAAGGCGGGCTGTAGTTACTTGGCAGATCGTCGGCCGGCTCGGAGTCGGCCGACGATTTCCTGGTTCGGGCCGTTCTTCAGGCGGACTCGGGCAGCCTCTCGGCGCCCGGTGAGCCGTCGAAAGTCACGCCTCCTGCCCAGACGATGCTCACGCGCGACGCGGTGGGTACGCCCTGTCCAGCGTGGCGGTATGCCTTGCGGACCTCAATGCGGTCCAGAAAGAGCCGGAAGAAGGCGCGTTTCTCGTCTCGAGTGGCCTGGTCCCACCAGGAGCCCGGGCCGATGGGGTCCGAGCCGTCAGGCGGTAGCCAAGCGGAGCAGGGAAGTTGGGCTTGGCTACTGCTCCCCAACTCTGCGATACGAGTGTCAAGTGCCTGCATACGCTCCGCGAGGGCACGCTCGGTCTTGTTCCACTCGTCCTGCCCAGCGGTATCGGTGGATCCGTTTTTCAGCGTTGGGCATTGCTTGTTCGCTTGGTGCTTCTGGCGGAGATGCCGAAGGTTCGCGTGTTCGCCCAAGAGGCGATCGCGTTCTTGCGTGACCTGAAGGGGCTCCTGCTGCTCCTGTGCATACCGCGCCGACGCATGCGCGAGAACGGTCATGGTGGCTTCGTTGTCCTGCGCTGTCGCGATCACAGCCAGAACCCGGCGGGCGAGGTACTCCTCGATGCCCTTCGCGCCGATGGCCACCGTTCCCATGTGCTGACCCGGCTTCACGACCCGTCGGCGGCAGCGATAGTGCTTCTTGGAACCGGTTCCGCCGTGCGTCATGTATGACCCGCACTCGCAATACAGGAGTTTCATCGCGGACAGGACCCCGGAAGGCTGGCCCTGCCAGTCACCGCTGCTGGGGTGACGGTCTTCGACCCACTTCTGCACGCGGTACCAACGCGCAGGACTGACGATCGGCTCGTACTCCGTTACGGGATTGCCGTTGTCGTCCAAGATGATCCGGTACTCGGCGACCTTCTTGTCCGGTGTGCCGTCACGGCGGACGCCGTAGACGCTTTCACAGGCGAATCCTGCGATGCGCGGGTCAATGAGAATGCGCTTCACGGTGCCCCTGTCCCAGGGTGCTTCTGAGTGCTGTTGCGCGGTCCTTTTGCCGCGTGTCAGGTGTCCTTCGGCTTCGAGACGACGGGCGAGCTTCCAGCACGAGCCGGACGTGTCGCCAGTTGTGAGCCACTCCTCGACAATCTCCACGATGCGGCGGACGACGGGTGCTTCGTGCTCCTCGTCCGGCGTGAGGATCTTGATGCTGACCGGCTTGCCGTCGGCGGACCTGCGTGTGTCACGGACGAGGGTGAAGCCGAAGGGAGGCTTGCCCGTGTAGCCGCCCAGACTCGCTTCCAGGGCCTTGGCGGCCTTGATTGCGCGGCTTTTGTTCAGACTCTCTTCGTGGTTGGCCTGAAGCTTGAACAAGAGCTCCATGAGGGCGAGCGGGTTGTCGGTGTGGAACTCGCGATGCTCGCCGACGCTGATGATGCGAACCCGGTTCGTGAGGAGCGGGCGAAGTTCGTCGTACGTCTCCGCTGCGTTCTTCCGGCTGAGCCGGGACATGTAATGCACCATGATCACGTTGATGCGCCCGGCTCGTACGTCGCGCAGCAGTCGTTCGTAGGCGGGTCGTTCCACGTTCTTGAAGGCGCTGATGCCCAGGTCTTCGTACACCTCGACGTGGGCCGGTGGGACGTCCCACTGCTCTAGGGCCTTCAGGCACTCTTCGTGTTGAGCCGCGGTGCTGGCTTCGCTGCCAGTGGTTCGACGCTCGGATTGGCGTAGGTACACCCCCACGTGGATCGCCATGCCGGTCACGGCTACGGGGCGTGCGGGGGTGGGCAGGGCGGCGCTAGAGTCGCTGGTATCCATGAGATCGGTCCGTTCGATCCTGTGGTGAGACCCCGGCGGGTGCGTCAACACCCGGCCGGGGTTGTTTGTTACTGCGAACGCTAGGTGATCGCGACGGAGTGTCGCAGGCGATTGCTGAAAGTGATCTGCGCTGGTGTGTTGGGTAGTTGAAGTGCGTGACTGTCTCTTTACGCAGCCCTTGCGGCCATGGGTGAGGCACCGACAGTGACGCGTGTTGGGGCGTTGCAGCTGCCGGAGCGTTATTCCGATGACTCCGCGGCCGTGGACTCGTAGAGCTCGAACCAGATGCTCTTGCCCTCGCCCTGTGGGTCAACGCCCCAGGTGTCGGCCAGCAGTTCGATGAGGACCAGGCCGCGGCCGGACGAGGCCAGTTCGCCGGGGCGGCGGACGTGGGGGAGGTCGTCGCTGGTGTCCGTCACCTTCACGTGCATACGGCGGGTGCCCTGTTCGCCGCGTACCTCCGCCAGGAGCAGCGCGTCCGCGTCGGTGTGGACGAGGACGTTCGTCAGCATCTCGGACAGCAGCAGTACCGCCGAGTCCACCTGGTCCTCCGACGGCCAGTCGTGGAGGAGTTCCCTCAGCTGCTGGCGGGCCACCGCCACGCGTTCCGGTTCCGCCTGGGCGACCGACAGCATCGTGCGGCGGATCTGCGGTGTCGTCACGACGGTGTCGCCGCAGCCGCAGCCCTCTCCCGCGCGGCACAGCAGCAGGACCGCTATGTCGTCCTCGCGGCGGTCCGCCAGGGGGCCCGTCGTGTGGTGGGAGGAGGGGCCGTGGACGGCCTGGACCAGGGCGTCCGCCAGTTCCTCCAGGTCACCCTTGTGTTCCTCCAGGATCCTGCGGACCCGCTGCCAGCCGGTCTCCAGGTCGTGGCCGCCCGTCTCGATCAGGCCGTCGGTGCAGACCATCATCGTCTCGCCGGGCTCGAGGGTGAGGCGGGTGGTGGGGTAGTCGGCGTCGGGGTCGATGCCGAGGGGGAGGCCGCCGTCCGTGCGGCGGACCAGGACCGTGCCGTCCGCCATGCGGATCGCGGGGTCGGGGTGGCCGGCGCGGGCGATGTCGAGGCGGCCGCTGGCGGGGTCGACCTCGACGTAGAGGCAGGTCGCGAAGCGCTGGTCGGCGGGGTCGTGGGAGTCGTACGTCATGCCGTGCAGGAAGCGGGAGGCGCGGGACAGGACCGCGTCGGGGCGGTGGCCCTCCGAGGCGTAGGCCCGCAGGGCTATGCGCAGCTGGCCCATCAGGCCCGCGGCGTGGACGTCGTGGCCCTGTACGTCGCCTATGACGAGGGCGAAGCGTCCTTCCCCGGGGAGCGGGATCATGTCGTACCAGTCGCCGCCCACCTGGAGGCCGCCGCCGGTGGGGACGTAGCGGGCCGCCACGCTCATGCCCGGTATCTCGGGGCCCAGCTTGGGGAGCATGGAGCGCTGGAGGCCGTCGGTGAGCTCTCTGGCCGACTCGGCCGCTTCCGCGCGGGACAGTGCCTGGGCGAGCATCCGGGCGACCGTCGTGAGGACGGATCTCTCGTCCGGGGTGAAGGCGACCGGGTAGGCGAAGGCCGCCATCCACGCGCCCATCGTGCGGCCCGCGACCGTGAGGGGGAGAAAGGCCCAGGACTGGCGGCCGAAGTTGGCCGCGAGGGGCCAGGTGACCGGGTAGCGGTTCCGGTACTGCTCGGGGGTGGAGAGGTAGACCGCGCGGCCGGTGCGGACCACCTCGGCGGCGGGGTAGTCCGTCTCCAGGGCCATGTGGGAGAAGGGGCCCTCGTCGCCGGGCTGCTGGCCGTGGTGGCCGATGATCTTCAGGCGGTCGCCCTCGACGCCGAAGACCGCGAGGCCGTCCGGGGAGAAGCCCGGCATCGACAGGCCCGCGGCGACCCGGAGGACCTCCTCGGTGGAGCGGGCCTCGGCCAGGGCGCGGCCCGCGTCCAGCAGGAACGCCTCCCTGGAGCGCCGCCAGTCGCCGGTGATCGCGCTGCGGCCGGCCGGGGTGCCGGGCGAGGGCTCGGTGACCTCTTGCAGGGTGCCGATCAGGACGAAGGCGCGGCGCTCGGCGTCGTAGGACGGATTCGAGCGGCTGCGGACGACCCGCACCACCCGGTTCTGCTCGTCCATGATCCGGATGCGGACCTCGGCGAGGGTGCCCTCGGCGACGGCGAGCTGGATGACGCCGGTGATCTCGTTCCAGTCGACGGCGTGCATGCGCGCGCGTGCCTGGACCTCCGTGAGGGTGGTCGGCTCGGCGGGCAGCCCGAGCAGTCGTGCGGCCTCGGCGTCCACGGTGACCTGGCCCGTTGCGGTGTCCCAGTGCCACAGGCCGGTCGCGAGGGCGGCGAGGACGTCCCCCACGGCGGGCAGGGGCTCACCAGTGCGCATTGCCCCACTGTAGGGAGAGGTGATCGGGGGCTGCCACCGATGGCCGGGCCCGGGTCCCGTGATTAATGGTGGGGAGCCGATCTTGGGGCGGCCGGTACCCTTGGGAGGTCCGGGCACCATGGCCCGTTCCTTGTCGGGGAGTGACCCTCGGCACAGCCCAAGATGTAAGGACGATGAACGACGATGCATCGGTACAGGTCCCACACCTGCGGCGAGCTCCGCGCCTCTGACGTCGGTACCGACGTCCGGCTGAGCGGCTGGCTGCACAATCGGCGCGACCTGGGCGGCATCCTCTTCATCGATCTGCGCGACCACTACGGCATCACGCAGCTCGTCGCCCGGCCCGGCACGCCCGCTTACGAGGCCCTGGACAAGGTTTCCAAGGAGTCCACGGTCCGGGTGGACGGCAAGGTTGTTTCACGTGGAACCGACAACGTGAACCCCGACCTGCCCACCGGCGAGATCGAGGTCGAGGTCGGCGAGGTCGAGCTGCTCGGCGCGGCCGCCCCGCTGCCCTTCACGATCAACACCGAGGACGGGGTCAACGAGGAGCGGCGCCTGGAGTACCGCTTCCTGGACCTGCGCCGCGAGCGGATGCACAAGAACATCCTGCTGCGTACGTCGGTGATCAGCGCTATTCGTCACAAGATGACGGCTCTCGGGTTCAACGAGATGGCCACGCCGATCCTGTCCGCCACCTCTCCCGAGGGCGCGCGTGACTTCGTCGTTCCGTCGCGTCTGAACCCGGGCAAGTTCTACGCCCTCCCCCAGGCGCCGCAGCAGTTCAAGCAGCTGCTGATGATCTCGGGCTTCGACCGGTACTTCCAGATCGCGCCCTGTTTCCGCGACGAGGACGCCCGTGCGGACCGTTCGCCGGGCGAGTTCTACCAGCTCGACGTCGAGATGAGCTTCGTCGAGCAGGAGGATGTCTTCCAGCCGATCGAGAAGCTCATGACGGAGCTGTTCGAGGAGTTCGGCAACGGGCGTCATGTGACGTCCCCCTTCCCGCGGATCCCGTTCCGTGAGGCGATGCTGAAGTACGGCTCCGACAAGCCGGACCTGCGGGCCCAGCTGGAGCTCGTCGACATCACCGATGTCTTCGACGGCTCGGAGTTCAAGGCGTTCGCCGGCAAGCACGTGCGGGCGCTGGCGGTGCCGGACGTCTCCGCGCAGCCGCGGAAGTTCTTCGACCAGCTCGGCGACTACGCCGTCTCGCAGGGCGCCAAGGGTCTGGCCTGGGTGCGCGTGGCCGAGGACGGTTCGCTGTCCGGGCCGATCGCGAAGTTCCTCACCGAGGAGAACGTCGCCGAGCTGACCAAGCGGCTGTCGCTGGCCGCCGGGCACGCGGTGTTCTTCGGCGCGGGCGAGTTCGACGAGGTCTCGAAGATCATGGGCGCGGTGCGGGTCGAGGCCGCCAAGCGTGCCGGGCACTTCGAGGAGAACGTCTTCCGGTTCTGCTGGATCGTCGACTTCCCGATGTACGAGAAGGACGAGGAGACCGGCGCGATCGACTTCTCGCACAACCCGTTCTCCATGCCGCAGGGCGGTCTCGAGGCCCTGGAGACCCAGGACCCGCTGGACATCCTCGGCTGGCAGTACGACATCGTCTGCAACGGTGTCGAGCTGTCCTCCGGCGCGATCCGGAACCACGAGCCCGAGATCATGCTGAAGGCCTTCGAGATCGCGGGCTACGACCGCGAGACGGTGGAGGAGAAGTTCGCCGGCATGCTGCGCGCGTTCCGCTTCGGCGCCCCGCCGCACGGCGGGATCGCGCCCGGCGTCGACCGCATCGTGATGCTGCTGGCCGACGAGCCGAACATCCGCGAGACCATCGCCTTCCCGCTCAACGGCAACGCCCAGGACCTGATGATGGGCGCGCCGACGGAGCTGGAGGAGGCGCGGCTGAAGGAGCTGCACCTGTCGGTGCGCAAGCCGCAGCCGAAGTAAGGCAAGCCTTGTAACTCGGTTGATCGCAAAGGGACTTGAAATCGACGGACGATTTCAGGTCCCTTTTGCGTGCGCGCCGGAAAGGGGCTGTTTTCTCAGCTCGTTGACAGCTTTCTTACCTAGCTTCCAGCCGCATGACAGCGAATCACCAGCCTCAAGAAGCAGCGGAAGTACGGGATGTGACGCGCCGTGAGGTCGTCGCGGTGGGCGCCGGAGCGATCGCGGTGGCGGGCCTGGGCGGCAGCGCGTACGCGGCGAACGACGGCGCGGGGGAGAGGAGACGGCCTGCGGCGCGGGCGGCCGAGGAGTGCTATGTGCTGACCTCGGAGACCATCGAGGGGCCGTACTACATCGACGCGGACAAGATCCGCCGGGACGTCACCGAGGACCGGCCGGGTATCCCGTTCGTCCTCAGGATCAAGGTGATCGACAACGAGACCTGCCGGCCGGTCCGGAACGCGGCCGTGGACATCTGGCACTGCGACGCGGTGGGCGTCTACTCGGGGTACGAGGACATGGGCAACGGGGGCGGCGGTGGACCCGCACCCACGGGTGCGCCCACGGGCACCCCGACCGGCGCCCCGACCGGCCCTCCCCCGGGCGGTGGCGGTGGGCACCAGGAGCCCACCGACGACACCCGCTATCTGCGCGGCACCTGGCGGACGGACCGGCAGGGGTTCGTCACGTTCAAGACGGTCTTCCCGGGTTGGTACCGGGGCCGCACGGTGCACATCCACGTCAAAGTGCACGTCAACGGTGAGTGGACGGACGCCGGTTACGAGGGCGGCACCACCTGCCACACGGGCCAGTTCTTCTTCGACGAGGAGTCGGTCCTGGCCTCGGCGGTCGTGGAGCCGTACGCCTCCAACACGGCGGAGCGGACCACGCTCGACGAGGACTCCATCTACGACGGCGGCGGCACGGCGGGCGGTCTGCTGAAGCTGCGTTACCGCAAGGACGACATCGCCAAGGGCGTGCGCGGGTCGATCACGGTCGGCGTGGACCCGGAGGCGACCAACGACGGGCAGGACAGCGGCCCGGCGCCGAGCGAGTCGGCCTCGCCGTCCGCGTCCGTGAGCTGATCCGTCCGGCATTTCTGCGAATCCGCTTTCCCCGACGCGCCTTCGGGGAGAGCGGAGGGTCGTTGAAGAAGTCGCGCAAGAGCAAAGCCGACTTCGGCTGCGTATCCTGCGGCTTTACCTGCAACGCGGATGAAAACGCAGGATGTCACAACGTGACGATGTTCTACGCCCTGCGGTGGCCCTGCTGTTGACGGCGGGCAAGTAGCGGGCGAGCTGAAATTAAGGCAAGGCTCAGCTATCTCTATTCTATGAAAAGATCACAGCCTATTCCCGTGGCTCTCCCAGTCTTCTTACCTAAGTTCGGTGCTCATGACGGGAAACCAGCAGCACAACGAGCCGAAGCACAAGCGGGACCTGACGCGTCGCAAGGTCGTCGTGGCGGGCGCCGGTGCCGCCGTGGCCGTGGGCGCCGGCGCCGCGCTCGCCTCGGGTGCCTTCGCCGACGAGACGACGAGCACCGCTTCCACGAGCGGCACCTCCTCCGCCGAGGTCTGCTACAAGCTCACCTCGGAGACCACCGAGGGTCCGTACTACATCGACGCCGACAAGCTCCGCCGTGACATCACCGAGGACAAGGAGGGCATCCCGCTCGTCCTCGACCTCAAGGTGATCGACTCGGAGACCTGCAAGCCGATCCGCAACGCCGCCGTGGACATCTGGCACTGCGACGCCCTGGGCATCTACTCGGGCTACGAGAGCCTGTCGACCGGCGGTGGCGGCACCGCCCCCACGGACGCCCCCTCCGGCACCCCGACCGGTGAGCCGCCGTCGGGCGCGCCGTCCGGTGGCACCGGGGGCGGGGTCCACGAGGAGCCGACCGACGACGAGCGCTATCTGCGCGGCACGTGGAAGACGGACAAGCACGGCAAGGTCACCTTCAAGACGGTCTTCCCGGGCTGGTACCGGGGCCGCACCGTCCACATCCACGCGAAGGTGCACGTGGGCGGCGAGTGGACCGACGCCGGCTACGAGGGCGGGAACACCTGCCACACCGGCCAGTTCTTCTTCGACGAGACGTCCGTGCTCGCCTCCGCCGAGGTCGAGCCGTACTCGACCTCGACGACCGAGCGCACCACGCTCGACGAGGACACCATCTACGACCAGAGCGGCACCGCGGGCGGCCTGCTCAAGCTGAAGTACGACAAGAAGAACATCGCCAAGGGCGTCGTCGGCTCCCTCACGATGGGCGTCGACCCCGACGCGACGAACGAGGGCACCTCGCTGTAGCACTCCGCTGTCACCACGGACACGCACAAGGGCGCCCGGGACGGTCATGTCCCGGGCGCCCTTCGCCGTGAACCGCCATGGCGTGCTCACAGGAGCCGTACAGACGGCTCGGCGTCCGCGCACAGCGGTCCGGGGTCTCATGGGGAGACCGCAAGCGCTGGAGGAAGCGATGGGATACGTCGTACTCGCACTGTTGCTGATCGTCGGAGCGGCCGCCGCGGTCGTCGCACAGCGGAGGCGGGGCGGTCGGGCGGAACCCGCCGTGCCGGTGGCCGCGCCGCCCGCTGTCCCCGAACCCGAACCCGAACCCGATCCCGGGACCGGTGCCCGTGTCGAGGCCGCGCGGTGGGTCGAGCGGCTCGGGGCCGGTCCGGCGGGGATCGACGCGGCGGGTGACAAGGCGGCCGTGCAGGCCCTCGCCGACGCGACCGAGCGGTACCGCGCCGCGAAGGGGGAGCTCGCCGCCGGGCGGTACGACTCGGCCGCGGCGGCCGCCGTCGAGGGCCTCCACTACGTCCGCGCCGCCCGCACCGCGCTCCGCCTGGACCCCGGGCCCGTCCTGCCCGGCCTGGGCACGGGCGCGGTGACCGCCCGCGACGGCCGCGTCATCGTGGCGGACCGCACGTACACCGTCTCCAACCGCTGGCGGGACGGGGTGACGCCGTACTACTACGCGGGCGGGGTCGTCGCCGGACGCCGGGTCCCCGGGGGCTGGTACAGCGCGCCCTGGTGGAACCCGGCGCTGGCGGTGGCCTGAGCGGTCAGATCTCCCAGACCGGAAAGAAGCGAACTCCTCGTGCAGCAGGGGAACTTGTGGCATCGGACCCCGACGGTCCGGACAGTGCCAAGACTTCTTAAAGTCGCTTAAGCCTTCTCAAAGCGGACTCACAGGCTGTTCCCCGAATGTTTGGCCATGACGTCAACAGCCGTTCACCAGCTGGTTCTTGTCGCCTCCGACCTCGCCGCAGTCTCGGTGCTCGTCTTCGGCGTCTACTTCCCGCGCCATCACCGCCGCGACCTCGTCGCCTCCTTCCTCGGCGTCAATGTCGGGGTGCTCGCCGTGGCGATGACCCTGAGCTCGGCGTCCGTGGGCATCGGGCTCGGGATGGGCCTGTTCGGTGTGCTGTCGATCATCCGGCTGCGGTCGTACGAGATCGCCCAGCACGAGATCGCGTACTACTTCTCCGCCCTGGCCATCGGCCTGCTCGGGGGCCTGCCCGCCGAGGCCAACCCGCTGACCGCCGCGATGACGGGCCTGATCGTCGCCGTGATGTACGTCGCCGACCACCCCCGCCTCTTCCCCCGCCACCGTCAGCGCAGCCTGCGCCTGGACTCCGCCTACACGGACGACGACGCCCTGCGCGCCCACCTCGAGGTCCTGCTCGGCGGCCGGGTGGTCAATCTGACGGTGCGCAGCGTCGACCTCGTCAACGACACCACCCAGGTCGAGGTCCGCTACATCGTCTCCGGCACCCCGGTCCCGCAGGAGGCCGGTACGCCCGCCGCACAGGACGTACCGGCGTGACCGCGCTCGACCCCGTCCACACGGCCGTACGGCTCCTGCGCCCCGTCGGTCTCGACGAACTCCCGCCGCTGCTGACCCGCCTCGACCGCAAGTACGTCCTGCCGCCGGCCGACCTGCCGATCCTGCTCGGCGCTCTGGGCGAGGACGTACGGGTCCTGGAGATCGACGGCGAGCGGCGGTTCGGCTACCGGTCCCTGTACTTCGACACCCCGGGCCTGGACGGCTACCTCGGCGCCGCTTGGCAGCGCAGACGCCGCTTCAAGCTGCGCATCCGCACCTACCTGGACTCCGGGGAGCGCTTCGTCGAGGTCAAGACGCGCGGCCCGCGCGGCATCACGGTCAAGGACCGCATGCCGTACGACGGTGATCCGCACCGGCTGTCCCCCGGGGCCCGCGCCTACGCCGACGACGTGCTCGCCGGGGCCGGCATCGACATCCGGCACCTCCGGCTCGAACCCACCCTGACCACGGCGTACCGCCGCACCACGCTCCACCTCCCCGCCACCGACAGCCGCCTCACCGTGGACACCGGTCTGACCTGGTCCCTCCCGGACGGCATGGCCGAACTGCGCACCCCCGACCGGGCGATCGTCGAGACCAAGTCCGGCCGGGCCGGCTCCGGCGCCGACCGTCTGCTGTGGTCCCTGCGCCACCGTCCCCTCCCGGTGTCGAAGTACGGCACGGGCCTCGCCGCCCTCCGCCCCGAACTGCCCGCCCACCGGTGGCTGCCCGTGCTGCGCCGCCACTTTCCGACCGTGCGGAGCGCGCCGCCGGGACAGCGGTGAGAGCGCCGCGGGCCGGTGGGGGGCCGGTCGCTCCCGCACCGCGGAGCCGCACATCGGGCGCGGTGCCGCGCCGTACCTCGCCCGGATCGCCCAGACAGGAGTTCCTCATGAGAATCCGTACGACGTCCGTCCGTACGAAGGCCATGGGTGCCGTGGTGTCCGCCGTGCTCGGCGCCGCCGCGCTGGCCGGGTGCTCGTCGTCCTCGGCATCGGAGGAGGAGGCCGGTGGGAGCTCGTCCTCGGCCGCTGCCTCCGTCGACGGCGCTCAGCAGGCCGCCGCCGTTCTCGCCGCCGACAAGGAGGCCCACGACGGGGATTTCACCACCTCGGGTGCCGAGGACGTCGCCCTCGACGGGAAGAGCGTCACGCTCACCGAGGGCGGGACGTACCGGCTCAGCGGCAAGCTCTCCGACGGGCAGGTGCTCGTCAACGCCCCCGGCCAGAAGGTGACGTTGATCCTCGACGGGGTCGACATCTCCAGCTCCTCCGGTGCGGCGATCGCGGCGACGGAGGCCGAGGAACTGGTGGTCGTCCTGGCCGACGGGAGTGCGAACACCCTCTCCGACGCCGACTCCTACGAGGAGGACGCGGAGGCGAACGCCGCTCTCTTCAGTGCCGGGGACCTCACCGTCGGCGGCGAGGGGGCGCTCACCGTGCACGGGAACGGCAACGACGGGATCGTGAGCAAGGACGGCCTGGTCATCGCGTCCGGCACGGTCACGGTCGAGGCCGCCGACGACGGCGTACGCGGCAAGGACTACCTCGTCGTGCAGGGCGGCTCGGTGAAGGTGAGCGCCCGGGGCGACGGGCTGAAGTCCGACAACACCGAGGACACCAAGGCGGGTTACATCGCCCTGTCGGCAGGGACGGTCCGGGTGAGCGCCGCCGGAGACGGCGTCGACGCGGCCACCGACCTGGTCGTCACCGGCGGCACGCTCGACGTCACCGCGAAGGCGACCGACGACTCCTCCGCGCACGGCCTGAAGTCCGGCGTGATCACGGTCCTGGAGAAGGGCACCGTCGAGGTCGACGCCTCCGCCGACGGGCTGCACAGCGACGCGGCCGTGCACCTGGGCGGGGCGAAGGTGACCGTCGCGGCCGGGGACGACGGGGTGCACGCCGAGGGCGATCTGGTCATCAGTGAGGGCGCGGTCGAGATCACGCGGTCGAACGAGGGACTTGAGGGCAAGGACATCACCGTCGCGGGCGGCTCGACGAAGGTCACCTCGGGTGATGACGGGGTCAACGCGTCGGGGAGTACGACGAGTTCCGAGGGTCAGGAAGACGACCAAGGCGGCGGTCAGGGCGGCGGTCCGGGTGGCGGTGGCCCCGGCGGCGGGGGCGGCGGGGAGTCCGTGGGTGACTTCCGTCTGAAGGTCACCGGCGGCACCCTCGTCATCGACGCGGACGGCGACGGCTTCGACTCCAACGGCACCGCCGAGATCACCGGCGGCACGCTCGTGGTCAACGGCCCCGAGACGGGCGGCAACGGGGCGCTCGACGTCAACGGCGGCTTCACCGTCAGCGGTGGGGTGCTGCTCGCCGCGGGCAGCGCGGGGATGGCCGTGGCGCCGGACGAGGAGTCCGGGCAGGGGTGGCTGTCGGCGACGCTCGACTCGGCGGTGGCGGCGGGGACGACCCTGCACGTCGTCGACTCCGACGGCGAGGTGGTCGCCTCGTACGTCACCTCGAAGGCGATCCAGAACATCGTCTACTCGTCGGCGGCCCTCAAGAGCGGCTCGGAGTACCGGATCTGGTCGGGCGGCAGGGCCTCGGGCGAGGAGACCGGCGGGATGTACACGGCGGGCGACCTCGACGGGGCCGACGAGATCGCCACGGTGACGGCGGGCGACGCCCCCGAAGGAGGCTTCGGGGGCGGCCCGCGCAGGTAGGGCTAGCGCGCGACGTACTGGGTGAGGATCGCCTGCACCTCGTAGATGTCCACGCCCTTGGTGAAGGTCTTCTGGATCGGCACGGAGTTGCCGGAGACCCAGATCTTCAGCTCGGCGTCGAGGTCGAAGGTGCCGGCCGTCTCCACCGCGAAGTGCGTGATGCTGCGGTACGGGATCGAGTGGTACTCGACCTTCTTGCCGGTGATGCCCTGCTTGTCGACCAGGATCAGCCGACGGTCGGTGAACATGATGACGTCGCGCACCAGCTGGTACGCCGCCTGCACGCCCTCACCGGCGCCCAGCAGCTTGCCGAAGTCCGATGCCGCCTGGCCCGGATCGATGGTGTGCGCGTTGCCGAAAAGTGCCATGGATGAAACCCCCCACTAGTGATCTTCGGCATGTATAGCGCCTTGTGGGGGCGTCTGCCTAGATCAGGTGTCGTAACTGCCGTCCCAGGGCGGCCCGAAGCCCAGATTGTCCGGGTACAGCTCGGCCCAGAGCTCGTCCTCGTCCTCCCCGGTGACCAGACCGAACAGGACATCGTCGACGACGAGCTGGAAGGGCCGTACGGCGATGTCGGTGTACGTGCGCCGGGGCAGACTGCGCAACAGCGTGGCGAGGTGGGCCCGCGCCCGGGCGAGTACCGAACCGTCGCGCTGCTGCTCCGCCCAGGTGCCGGCACACCAGATCCGCGAGTCGCGGTAGTTGCCCTCCGCGTCGAAGGTGTGCAGCACGGCGTAGAGGCGCTTGTGCTGCTCCCAGCCGCTGTCGAGCCGGAACCCCTTGGGGAACGCGTACGAGACCGACCCGAGGAACTGCCCGTCCGCGTATAGCCCGATGGCCTCGGTACGGCCGTGCGGCTCGTAGGCGATCGGGATGAGCCCAGGTACTGCCATGGCGCAAACCATACGTAGCTTCTCTGGCAAGTTCCGCCCCCCATCCATCAGTTGATCACCGATGAGACGAAACTTTTACGGCAACCTTTTGGATCTCCACGACCACAGAAGAGTCGGAACTACCTCCCAAGTACGTAAGGACTCATCCGTGGCTGCTCCCGCACACCGCCGGTCTCTCCGCAAGCGCCGCACCCTCGTCGTCTCCGCCGCCGTGGTGGCGGCCGGTGTCGGTGCGGCCGCGCTCGTGCTGAACGCGAACGCCGGGACCGTCGACCTGTACCACGAGACCCTCGCAGCCAAGGACGGCTGGGCCTCCTCGGGGACGGGCACGACCGGCGGCACGAAGGCCGACGCCGCGCACACCTTCACGGTCTCCACCCGTGCCCAGCTGGTCAAGGCGCTGGGCTCGGCCTCCGACACCACGCCCCGGATCATCAAGATCAAGGGCACGATCGACGCCAACACCGACGACGCGGGCAAGAAGCTGACCTGCGCGGACTACGCCTCGGGCACCGGCTACTCGCTCTCCGCCTACCTGAAGGCGTACGACCCGTCGACGTACGGCCGCTCCAAGCTGCCCTCCGGCACCCAGGAGAAGGCGCGCGCCGCCGCCCAGACCAAGCAGGCGAAGAACATCGTCTTCAAGGTCCCGGCGAACACCTCGGTCGTCGGCGTCCCCGGCACCAACGCCGGGATCACCGGCGGCATGCTCCAGATCCAGAACGTGGACAACGTCATCGTCCGCAACCTCGCCTTCGCCGCCACCGAGGACTGCTTCCCGCAGTGGGACCCGACCGACGGTGACGACGGCAACTGGAACTCCAACTACGACTCGGTGACCCTGCGCGGCGCGACCCACGTCTGGGCGGACCACAACACGTTCACCGACGCGCCGCACCTGGACTCGGCGAACCCGAAGTACTACGGCCGCGAATACCAGATCCACGACGGCGCGCTGGACATCACCAAGAGCTCCGACCTCGTGACGGTTTCCCGCAACCAGTTCACCAACCACGACAAGACGACGCTGATCGGCAGCAGCGACAGCGAGCCCGCGGGCAAGCTGCGTGTCTCGATCCACCACAACGTCTACAAGGGCATCACCCAGCGCGCCCCGCTGTCGCGCGTGGGCCAGGTCCACATCTACAACAACTACTACGACGTGACCCCCCTGAACGGCTACGCGGTGCAGTACAGCATCAACTCCCGCGCCAAGGCCCAGGTCGTCGCCGAGAACAACTACTGGAAGGTCCCGTCGTCGGTGAAGGTCGCCAAGCTCCTCAGCGGCGACGGCACCGGCTCCGTCAAGGGCTCGGGCAACCTGGTCAACGGCACGGTGACGGACCTGGTGGCGGCGTACAACGCGGCGTCGTCGAAGGACCTGAAGACGACGGTGAACTGGACGCCGACGCTGACGGCGGGCCTGGAGTCCTCGGCGAAGAACCTGCCGACGACGCTGGGTACGACGGCGGGCGCGGGCGTCCTGAAGTAGGGCCGATCACGCAAGGAAGGGCCCGGGACGTGCTGTCCCGGGCCCTTTTCTCGGTTCGTATGTGACTGCTTACGCGGCCGGCTCGCCGCCGAAGCGCTCCTTGTACGTCTCCAGGTCCTCGTCCGTGAGCTTGGCGAAGAGGACCGGCGGGACGGTGAAGGGGGTGCCGACCGGGACGGCGGTGAGGGCGCGGGCGGCTTCCGGGCTGATCCAGGTGGCCGTGTCGTTCTCGAGGGCGAAGGCCTGGCGCATGGCCGCCGAGGTGGCCGGGATGAAGGGCTCCGAGACCACCGCGTAGAGGTGGATCAGGTTCATCGCCGTGCGCAGGGTGAGGGCGGCGGCCTCCGGGTCGGTCTTGATCTCCAGCCAGGGGGCCTTCTCCTCCAGGTAGGAGTTGCCGGCCGACCACAGGGCGCGCAGGGCGGCCGCGGCCTTGCGGAACTGGAGGGCTTCCATCTGCTCCTCGTACTCGGAGAGGAGGCGGGCGATCTCCTCGCCCAGCTTCGTCTCCGCGGCGCCCGGCTCGCCGCCCGCGGGGACCTCCTCGCCGAAGCGCTTCTTGGAGAAGGACAGGACGCGGTTGACGAAGTTGCCGAGGGTGTCGGCGAGGTCCTTGTTGACCGTGGCGGTGAAGTGCTCCCAGGTGAAGGACGAGTCGTCGGACTCGGGAGCGTTGGCGATCAGGAAGTAGCGCCAGTAGTCGGCCGGGAGGATGTCCAGGGCCTGGTCGGTGAAGACGCCCCGCCGCTGGCTCGTGGAGAACTTTCCGCCGTAGTACGTCAGCCAGTTGAAGGCCTTGACGTAGTCGACCTTCTTCCACGGCTCCCGCACGCCGAGCTCCGTCGCCGGGAACATCACCGTGTGGAAGGGGACGTTGTCCTTCGCCATGAACTCGGTGTAGCGGACGGGGTTCTCACCGGAGTCGGCCTCGTACCACCAGGACTTCCAGTCCCGGTTCTCCGGGTCCAGGTCCGACCACTCCTTCGTCGCGCCGATGTACTCGATCGGGGCGTCGAACCAGACGTAGAAGACCTTGCCCTCGGCCGCCAGCTCCGGCCACGTGTCCGCCGGGACCGGGACGCCCCAGTCCAGGTCACGGGTGATCGCACGGTCGTGCAGGCCCTCGGTCAGCCACTTGCGGGCGATGGAGGAGGCCAGCTGGGGCCACTCGGCCTCGTGGCGGGAGACCCACTCCTCGACCTCGTGCTGGAGCTTCGACTGGAGGAGGAAGAGGTGCTTGGTCTCACGGACCTCCAGGTCCGTGGAGCCGGAGATCGCCGAGCGCGGGTCGATCAGGTCGGTGGGGTCCAGGACGCGGGTGCAGTTCTCGCACTGGTCGCCGCGGGCCTTGTCGTAGCCGCAGTGGGGGCAGGTGCCCTCGACGTAGCGGTCCGGCAGGAAGCGGCCGTCGGTGGGGGAGTACACCTGGCGGATCGCCCGCTCCTCGATGAAGCCGTTCTCGTTGAGGCGGCGGGCGAAGTGCTGGGTGATCTCGACGTTCTGCTCGCTGGAGCTGCGGCCGAAGTAGTCGAAGGCCAGCGCGAAGCCGTCGTAGACCGCCTTCTGGGCGTCGTGCGCCTGGGCGCAGAACTCGGCGACGCTGAGCCCCGCCTCCTTCGCGGCGAGCTCGGCGGGGGTGCCGTGCTCGTCGGTGGCGCAGATGTAGAGAACGTCGTGGCCGCGCTGGCGGAGGTACCGGGAGTACACGTCCGCCGGGAGCATGGACCCCACCATGTTGCCCAGGTGCTTGATCCCGTTGATGTACGGAAGGGCGCTGGTGATGAGGTGTCGAGCCATCGGGGGCTGCTCCCAGGTCGGAATTCTCGGTGCTTTGCGAACCAAGAAATCGTATCCGACATGGGTGGGCCGCCCGCTTTCCGTCCTGAGGGGTGGAAAGGGGCGGCCCGGGGGTGGTGGGGACGGTGAGGGCTACGGGCGCCAGTCGATCAGTACGCCGTCGTAGAGCTCCGCGTCCGTGAGCTCCTTGGGGGTCGGGCCCGCGTGGAAGAAGGCCGTGTTGTCGGTCTTCAGTTTGCGGAGGTAGTCGAACGCCTTGTTCTCGTGCTCGCCGAACGCGACGAAGGAGAAGAACACCGAGGGGTGGCTCTTCGCGGCGTCGGTCAGGGCCTGGGTGGCGGGGGTCTTCGCGTCGGGGGCGCCGTCGGTCTGGAAGACGACCAGGGCGGGGGTCTTCGCGTCGGGGGTGGTCTTGTCGTAGTGGGCGAGTACGGCTTCCACGGCGGCGTGGTAGCTGGTGCGGCCCATGCGGCCGAGACCGGCGTGCGCCTCGTCGATCGCGTCCTTCGGGGAGGCGGGGGTGAGGTCGGTGGTGCCGTCGACCTCGGTGGAGAAGAAGACGACGTGGACGGAGGGGGTGTCCGCCTCGGCGTCCGGGGTGAGCTGGGTCGCGAGCGCGAGCGTCTGGTCCGCGAGGGCCTGTGCGGAGCCGTCCTTGTAGTACGGGCGCATGCTCGCGGAGCGGTCCAGGACGAGGTAGGTCCTGGCGCGGGCGGTGGTGAGGCCGGCCTTGGCGAGAGCGAGGGCGGCGGCGTCGTGGGCGACCGCGGGCGTTCCCTGCGGGGCGGACTCGCCTTCGGCGGCCGCGGCGATCGGTTCGGGGGCGACGGGTTCCTCGACGACCGGCTCGGGCTCGGTTTCGGCGACCGGCTCGGGCTCGGTTTCGGCGACCGGCTCGGGCTCGGTGGTGGGCTCTACGACCGGCTCCGGCTCCGTCTCCGCGGCCGGTTCCGGGGTGGGCTCCTCCGTGACCGGTGCCTCGGCGGGGGCTTCGGCAGAGACCGCCTCCGGCGAGGTTTCCTCGGCGACCGTCTCGGGCTCGGTCACCGCCACGGGCTCCTCGGCAGTCGCCGGCTCCTCCGCGACGGCCTCTGCGGCCGCCTCCGGCGCGGACTCCTCGACCGCAGGCTCAGGCTCGGGGGCGGCTTCCGCGACCGGCTCGGTCTCGGTCGCCGGCGCCTCTTCCGCGACGGCTTCGGCAGCCGTCTCGTCCACGGCGGCCTCCTCGACCACCGGCGCGGACTCCTCGACCGGCTCCACCGGGGCCGGCGTCGGCTCTTCGGTCTTGGCTTCGTCCGTGACCGGTTCCGCTACGGCGGTCTCCGTCACGGTTTCCTCGGCGGGCGCCGGCGTCGGTTCCGCCGCAGGCTCCTCGGCGACCGGCGTCGGCTCTTCGGCCTTGGCTTCGTCCGCGACCGGTTCCGCTACGGCGGTCTCTGTCACGGCTTCCTCGGCGGGCGCCGGCGTCGCTTCCGCCGCAGGCTCCTCGGCGACCGGCGTCGGCTTCTCGGCCTTGGCTTCCTCCGCGACCGGTTCCGCCACAGCCTCCTCGGCGGCCACCGGTGCCGTCTCCGTCGAGCCCGCCGCAGGCTCGCGTTCCTCCACCGGGCCCCCCGGCTTCGGTACCGCCACGTTGTCGAACGCCGCCGACACGAGGTCGTGCTCGTCCTTCGTCGACAGGGACGCCGACGTCGACGGACGCTGCTCCGGGACCTGGGCCCCGGCCGAGGTCGAGGTCGTGGTCGAGGTCGGGGTCGAGGGCTCGGGTGACGGGGAGGGCACCGTCGGCTTCGTCCCTTCCGCACCCTCTGCCTCGGCGCTGCGCCCCTTGCGTGACCGGCCGAACGCGTTCCGCAGGAGAGTGAGAATGCCCATGTGCGCAACCCTTCGCGTGAGTTGATGCCCGTAAATCCCTGGCCAGGACGGACACGTAAGGTTAGCGGCCTCGGATGGTGATCTTGGGCAGGGGCTGCCACAGGACCCTGCCTCCGTCAAGACCGCCAACCGGCCACCGGCCGGTCCCCATCCTCCCCCGGGCCGCCAACTCTTCTACCGCTACCTCGGATTCACCGGCAGTTCACCGAGAGTCCCCGCTGCCGCACAAACGGGCTCCTAGCGTCCGTGACGCGGATTCAAGGGGATTCCATGGGGAAGCAAGGGGAACACAAAATGCGCAAACTGCTGCCGTTGATCAGAACGTCGTCGTCCGACGCCCACCCGGGCGGCCGCTCCGCCCTGACCTGCCTGTACCGGTGCGGCAACGCCTGCTTCCACGAGGCGCCCAACACCAGCGCCAACGAGTACGTCGGCGATGTCATCGCCGGTGCCGTCAGCCGGCGGTCGATCATGCAGGCCGCCGCCGTCGTCACGGTCGCCGCGGCCGCCGGCTCCGCCACCGTCGCGGCCGCACCGCGGGCCCACGCCGCCACCGACGCGACCGCCGCCTCGTACAAGCCCGGCACCGGCAAGGCCGCCCGCGGGCTCCGTTTCACCCCGGTCGCGCCCAACACCGCCGACCAGGTCACCGTCCCGGACGGCTACGCCCAGAACGTCGTCGTCCGCTGGGGCGAGCCCATCCTGCGCGGTGCGCCCGCCTTCGACCCGGAGAACCAGAGCGCCGCCGCCCAGGCCGGACAGTTCGGGTACAACAACGACTACCTGACCCTGCTCCCGCTGGGCCACGGCAAGCAGCTCCTCGTCGCCAACCACGAGTACACCGACGAGGTCCTGATGTTCCGCGGCTACGACGCCGCCAACCCCACCCGCGAGCAGGTCGAGATCGCCTGGGCGGCGCACGGGCTGTCCGCGGTCGTCGTCGAGGAGAGCCGCAAGACCGGCAAGCTGACCGTCGTACCCCGCCATCCCCTCAACCGCCGGGTCACGGCCACCACCGAGTTCCGGCTCACCGGCCCGGCCGCCGGCTCCGACCTCCTCAAGACGTCCGCCGACCCGACGGGGACGAAGGTCCTCGGGACGCTCAACAACTGCTCGGGCGGTACGACCCCCTGGGGCACGAGCCTGCACGGCGAGGAGAACTTCAACCAGTACTTCGCCAACAGCGGCCGGGCCACCGACAAGCGGTACGGCATCGGGACGGGCGCGACCGAGCGCAAGTGGGAACGCTTCGACAAGCGGTTCGACGTCGCCCAGGAGCCCAACGAGGTCCACCGGTTCGGATACGTCGTCGAGTTCGACCCGTACGACCCGACCTCCACGCCCCGCAAGCACACCGCCGTAGGCCGCTTCAAGCACGAAGGCGCCACCATCCGGCTCACCGACGACGGGCGCCCCGTCGTCTACTCCGGTGACGACGAGCGCTTCGACTACTTCTACAAGTTCGTCAGCAGCAAGCGGATGAAGAGGGGGACGGGCCGCGCCGTCCGCGAGCACAATCTCTCGCTGCTCGACGAGGGCACGCTCTACGTCGCCAAGCTCACCGGCGACTCCCCCGCCATCGAGATCGACGGCACCGGCAAGCTGCCCTCCGACGGCGAGTTCGACGGCAGCGGCGAGTGGATACCGCTGGCCACCGCGACCGCCAAGGGCGCCGTCTCGCACGTCGACGGCATGAGCGCCGACGAGGTCTTCGTCTTCACCCGCCTCGCCGGTGACAAGGTCGGCGCGACCAAGATGGACCGGCCCGAGGACATCGAGCCGAACCCGCACACCGGCAAGGTGTACGTCGCCCTCACCAACAACACCAACCGCGGTGTCGGCAGCAACGCCCCGGCGGACGAGGCCAACCCGCGCAACGCCAACAAGCACGGGCAGATCCTGGAGCTGACCGAGCGCTGGAACCGGCCGGAGAGCACGAAGTTCGCCTGGCTGCTGTTCCTCGTCGCCGGTGACCCGAACGATCCGGCGACCTACTTCGCCGGTTTCCCCAAGGACCGCGTCAGCCCCATCTCCTGCCCGGACAACGTCGCCTTCGACCCGCACGGCAACCTGTGGATCTCCACCGACGGCGCCCAGCTCGGCTACCACGACGGTCTCTTCGGCGTCGCGACGAAGGGCGACCGGCGCGGTGAGCTCAAGCAGTTCCTGACCATGCCGATCGGTGCCGAGACCTGCGGCCCGATCGTCCAGGACCGCCGTGTCCTGGTCGCCGTCCAGCACCCGGGCGAGATCAGCGGGGCGACGGTGGAGAACCCGGCGAGCGTCTGGCCCGACGGGCCGGGCCGGATCGTCCGCCCGGCGGTCGTGGCGGTGTGGCGCAAGGACGGCGACGACATCGGCGTCTGAGGTCCGGGTGCGGGCTACCGGGCGGCCGGGACGGCGCGTTCCAGCCACTCCCGGTACGCCGGCGCCTGCCTGGCCGCCTCCCAGTAGGCCTCCTCCAGCGCGGGGCGCACCCCGTCCAGGTCCGTCTCCGTGCGGGCCGCGAGCAGCAGCCGGACGCCGAGCGGGTCGCCCCGCAGCCGGCGTACGGCCATCTCGGGGCGGGGCAGACAGGACGGCTGGCAGATGGTGACGACCTCGCCGGTGGCGACCAGGGCGGCGGCCGTGTGGTAATCGCCGTGCAGGACACGGGGGTTGAGCCCGGCGGCACGGAACACCCGGTGCACGGCGTCCCATTCGCCGTCGACGGTGGGGTCGATCATCCACCGGTCCTGGGCCAGGTCGGCGAGGTCGACGACGGGCTTGGCGGTGGCGGGGTGATCGGCGGGCAGGGACACGAACTGCGGTTCCCGCTCGACGATCACGCGCAGCCGCAGGCCCTCCGGTATCCGCAGGGGAGACCCCTCCACCTCGTGCACGAAGGCGACGTCGAGCTGTCCGTCGGCGACCATGCGCAGCAGGGCGTTGGGCGAGACGTCCATGTGGAGGGTGGGCTCCTGGCCGTGCGCCCTGAGCCTTCGCAGCCACCCCGACAGAGCTCTGCTCGCGGTGGACCCGACGCGCAATTGCGGTCCACCCACGGCGGCGGCCCGTGCCTCGGTGACCAGGGATCGCATCTCGGCCACCAGCGGCCGGGCACGGCTGAGCACCAGCCGCCCGAGCGGGGTGGGTCGGCACCCGGTCCGTTCCCGTCTGAACAGCGCCCCGCCCAGCTCCTGTTCGATGCGTCTGAGCTGTGTGCTCAACGAGGGCTGCGCGACACCCAGTTGACGGGCGGCGCGGTGCAGACTGCCGGTGTCGGCTATGGCGCACAGCGCGCGAAGGTGCCTCACCTCGAGCTCCATGCCCTGGAAGACTAAAGCGGGCGCACAGGTTCCACCAGACGCACAAACCGCCGCCGACGCACGCGAATCGGGGCCCTGATAGCCCCGCCCTATCCCCGATTGCCATCATCACAGCGGGCGCACGGCATCCGAGACTCACATCGACGACTCACCCCCCACCAAGGAGTCATCGATGCGCAAGCCCATCATGGCCGCGGCACTGGGCCTCACTCTCGCAACGCTCGGTCTGGCACCGGCGGTTCCCGCGTCCGCGTCGACCGTCGGCTACACCGCGACCGCGACAACGACCACGGACGCCGACGAGGCCTTCTTCCAGGCGGTGCTGGACTCCGTCGCCGAGAAGCGCGCCGCGAACCCGGACAGCACGGCGGCCGTCACGGTTGTCTACGACGCGTCCCGCGCACCCACGTTCAGCGCGCAGATAGCCTCCAGTACCCAGATATGGAACAGCGCGGTCTCGAACGTGAAGCTCCAGTCCGGCTCGGCCGCCTCCGCCGACTTCTCCTACCGCGAGGGCAACGACTCCAGAGGTTCCTACGCCTCCACGGACGGTCATGGCAGCGGCTACATCTTCCTCGACTACCGGCAGAACCAGCAGTACAACTCCACCCGCGTGACGGCTCACGAGACCGGCCACGTCCTCGGCCTCCCCGACCACTACTCGGGCCCCTGCAGCGAGCTGATGTCCGGCGGCGGCCCGGGCACGTCCTGCACCAACGCCCAGCCGAACGCGACCGAGCGCTCCCGGGTGAACCAGCTCTGGGCGAACGGCCTCGCCGCGGCCATGGACAAGGCACTCCAGAAGAACTGACCCCACCCCCCACCCGGTGCGGCCGCCCTCCTGCACAGGGCGGCCGCACCCTTTTGTCGACGCGGCGAGGCGTCAGTGCGGCGACGCGATCGCCCGGGCCGCCGCCACCTCCTGACGCAACGGCTCCAGGACGCTCCCCGACGGCCCGGTCAGGTCGGTGCGGACGGTGTAGAGCGTCTCGGCCTCCCGTACGCCCTGCGCCAGTTCCCGCAGTTGCAGGACCACTTGGGCGACCTCGGCGTCCGAGGGCAGGGGTGCTCCGTGCTTGGTGCGCACCCTCGCGGCCGTCGTCGCGTCGACGATCCGTTCCACGGCGACGACCAGCGGCCACCACGCGGCGGCCCGGCGCCCCGTCGGCGGGGGTTCGGTCAGGGCGCGCTGGAACTCCGTACGGATGGCCGACAGGTCGCGGTACAGGCGGCGGCGCATACGGGCGCGGGCCGGCGGGTCCACGGCCTGCTCGCCGAAGGCGCCCTCCACATAGCGTGCGGTGTCCGCCACCGCGTCCGCCAGCCGGTCGCCGACCCTGGTGTGCCAGCTCTCCGGCCAGAGCAGGTAGCCCGCGACCAGGGCGATTCCGCAGCCCATCAGCGAGTCCACCAGGCGGGGCAGGAGCAGACCGGTGCCCTGGTGGTTCAGCACGTCCGAGAGCAGCAGGATCACGGGGGTGATCGCCGCCGTCTGGTAGCCGTACCCGCGGGGTGTCAGCGCCGGGATCAGCGGGGCCAGGGCCAGCATGACCGGTACGTCCCACCAGCCGCGCGGCACCTGCGACAGGACCGCGGCGGCGATCACCAGGCCCGCCACCGTGCCCATCGCCCGCAGCAGCGCCCGCGAGAAGACCGAGCCGAAGTCCGGCTTCATGACGAAGGTGATGGTCAGCGCCACCCAGTACGAGCGGGGCACCGGGATGATCGAGACCAGCACCTGGGCCACGCCGATGCAGAGCGCCAGGCGCAGGCCGTAGCGCCAGGAGGCCGCCGAGAGGGCCACGTCGCGGGCGGCCCGCGCGGCGCGGGTGCGCAACGCGGCCGGGCGCCCGAGGCGGTCGGCGATGGCGCGGGGGTCCACGTCGGGGGCCGCGACGACCTCGGCCGCGTGGCGCAGGGCGTGGCCGACGGCGCGGGTCGTCTCGGTCACGGCCACCGGCAGCCGGAGCCCTATGGGGCCCGTGTAGCCCGTCTCCACCGCCTGGGCGAGGTGACGTACCGCTTCCGGGACCTCCGGCGGGAGCGGCTTTCCCGTCAGATGGGCCGCGGGGGCCGCCTCCACCACCGGGGTGATCGCGTTCAACTGGGCGAGGAGGCGGGTGAGTTCGGGGCTGCGGCCGTGGTGGCGGGCGCGGCGGGCGAGGATGAGGTCGTACGACTGGTTCAGGGACTGCGTGACGGCCTGGCGGGCCTCGGCGTAGTCCGGGGTGCCGCACGCCGTCAGCAGAGCGGCGACCGTCCGGTACGCCCCGGCCACCGCCGCCCGCTCCGGCACTCCCGACCTCAGCGGCCAGGCCAGCAGGGCGAGGACGAGGACGAGCAGGCCACCGCCCGTCATCAGCACCGGCGCCAGCCACCACGGGCCCGGCATCGGCAGACCCGCTCCCACCACGGAGTTCAGCAACAGCAGCAGCCCCGAGACCGAGGCGACCGCGCCGATCGTCGAGATCATTCCGGACACGAGGGCCACGCCCGTGACCACCGCCACCGCCAGCCATCCATGGCCGTACACCAGCGAACCCAGGGTCACCCCCACCGCGCCGAAGAGCTGCGGGATCGCGATGTTGAGGATCCGCATCCGGTAGGCGTCGGCGGTGTCGCCGATGACGCCGGAGAGGGCGCCCATGGAGGCGAGGGCGCCGTACGCCGGCTCGCCCGCCGCCAGTCCGACGGCCAGCGGCAGGGTCATCGCGATGGCCGCGCGGGCCACGGCCGCCCGGTTGACGGGTGCCGGCTGGGTCTGGAGGTTCCGGACCAGCCAGTCGGGCGGTGTGAGGCCGATGCGGGACATGCGCCTATTACACGTCATCCCCGCACGTCACTCCCGCGCGTCATGGGCGTAGGTCAGGGGCGTACGTGCAGCGTGATCTCCACCAGCAGGGCCCGGTGGTCGGTGTCGGCCAGATCCAGGAAGCGGGCCGTCTCCGCGGAGAAGTCCGAGGACAGCAGGACGTGGTCGATCTGCGCCCCGAGCGTCGGCGCGGTCCGGGCCGGCCAGCTCGGTGCGCGGTCGTCGCCGGCGAGCCGGGCGGCGTCGCGCAGCCCGGTGTCGAGGATGCGGCGGAAGGCGGCGTGGTCCTGGGAGGCGTTGAAGTCGCCCGCCAGCAGGGTCGTCCCGCCCGCCTGCTCCGCGGCGAAGTCCCGCAGTGCGCCGAGCTCACGCCGCCACACGTCCACCTGCCCCGGCAGTGGCGGCATCGGGTGCGCGAGCTGGAGCCGTACGGCTTGCCCGCGGACGTCGGCGACGGCTCCGGGCATCCCCATCGTGCCGGGGACCGGATCGGTCGCCCTGAGGGGGAACCTGCTCAGGATCACCGACCCCGCGGAGCCGCCGCCCTCGACGGCCTGCCGGTGCGGATAGGTGCCGCCCAGGGTTCGCTTCAGCTCGGCGTCGCAGGTGTACTCGCACTCCTGCACGAACACCAGGTCCGGCTTCTCCCGCCGTACGGCGTCGGTGAGCGCCCCGGTGGCCTGCCCGAACTCCACGTTCGAGGTCAGCACCCGGAAGGAGGCGACCGCCGGCCCGCCCGGGTCGGTGGTCTTGCCGTACGGCTCGATGAACCAGGCCAGCAGCCCCAGCAGGACGACACTCCAGACCACGCCGGGCCACCAGCGGGCGAGCAGGACGAGGGCCAGGCCGGCCGCGGTGGGCGCGACCAGCCAGGGCAGGAAGGCGAGGAACTGGGGGACGGGCGTGATCCCGTCGACGTCGGCGAGCCGGCACCCCATGACGACACTGACGACGACGAACAGCACGGCGGCGATCCGGATGCCGAGTCTCCGCCGTGCTCGCCGTTCTCGTCGCACGGGCTGTTCCTCGGGGCTGCTCACCGCTCCGAGACTAGGACGACGCGTCCACCTTTGTCAGAAACTCCCCGAGCGCCTCGTTGAACTCCGCAGGCCGCTCCAGGTTCGGCATATGGGCGGCGCCCTCGATCACCCGCAGTTGCGAGGAGGGCAGGGCCGCGTGCATCGCCTCGGCGTCGGCGACGGGGGTGTAGGCGTCGTCCGTGCCCACGACGACCAGGGCGGGGACCGTGACGTGGGTGAGCAGGTCGCGGTAGTCGGGACGGGCGGCGCGGGCGCGCAGGGCCGCCGCGGCGCCCTGCGGGGAGGTGGCCGTCATCATGCGGTGGACGTGGGCCTTCACCTCGGCGTCCGCGTACGGGGCGACCATCTTCTCCAGCACCTCGTCGGCGTAGCCCCGCATGCCCTCCCGCAGCAGGCGGTCCGCCATGGCGTGCCGGACCCCGACGCCCTCGGGTGTCTCCGGCGCCGGGAACGTGTCGGCGAGCACCAGCCCCCGGACGCGTTGGGGGAACTGGCGGTAGCAGTCCATGACGATCTGGCCGCCCATGGAGAGGCCGGCCAGCACGCACGCCTGCACCTCCAGCTCGTCCAGCAGCTCCCGGATGTCCTGGGCGAACTGTTCGAAGCGCGTGACCTCGGGGACTCGCGGTGAGGGGCCGTAGCCCCGCAGGTCGGGGGTGATCACCTGACGGTCCGCGGAGAAGGCCGCGCGCTGCGGGTTCCACATCGTGTGGTCGAAGGGGTGGCCGTGGACCAGGACCAGAGGGACTGTCGCCATGACGTCGACCCTAGGCCGCCCCAACTCCTCGGTGCAATAGGATCTTTGCCCTCGGTGCAATCGCGAGAGCATGCAGAGCAGTGACGCAAGAGCAGTGCAGCAAGAGGGGGACCCGTGGACGACTACCGGCGCATCGCCGACCGACTCGCCGACGACATCGCCGCCGGACGGCTCAAACCCGGCGAACGACTGCCGCCGCAACGGCAGTTCGCCCGGCGGCGCGGGATCGCCGGATCGACGGCGGGCCGGGTGTACGGCGAACTCGTCCGGCGCGGGCTGGTGGTCGGGGAGGTCGGGCGCGGCACCTTCGTACGGGCCGCCCCGGCCGGGCCCGCCGGGCGGGCGCTGACCGAGCAGGCGACCCGGGCGCCCGTGAACATGGAGCTCAACTACCCTTCCGCGCCCGGCCAGTCGGAGCTCCTCGCCCCCGTCCTCGAGCCGCTGCTGCGCCCCGACGTCCTCGCCGAGGCGCTCCTCCCGGCCGCCGCCACCGGCACCGCGGCGGCGCGCGAGGCGGTGGCCGCACTCCTCGCGACCCCCGGCTGGCACCCCGACCCGGCCCAGGTGCTGTTCACCGGCAACGCCCGTCAGTCCATCGCCGCCACCCTCGCCTCCCTGGTCCGGCCGGGCGGCCGGGTGGGGGTGGAGGCGCTGACGTATCCCCTGGTCAAGGAGATCGCCGCGCGGCTGGGCATCACCCTGGTCCCGCTGGCCGGGGACGAGGACGGACCGCTGCCGCAGTCCATCGCCGCCGCCCATCGCACGGCCCCGCTGTCCGCGCTCTACCTCCAGCCGACGTTGCACAACCCCACCTCCCTGACGATGAGCTGGGACCGGCGCCGGGAGATCGCGCTCACCGTGGCCGACCTGAACCTCCCGGTCGTCGAGGACCGCATCTGGTCCTTCCTCCACCCGCACGCCCCCGACCCCCTCGCCGCCCACGCGCCCGGTCTCACCCACGTCGTCGACAGCCTGTCCAAGCGGGTCGCGCCGGGGCTCACCGCCGGCTTCGTCGTCGTCCCGAAAGACCGCCGCCACGCCGTGGCCGCCGCGATCCGCTCCGGCGGGTGGAGCGCGGGACGGTTCGCGCTGGAGGCGGCCGTCCGGCTGGTCGGGGCGGGGGTCGTCCAGCGGCTGGTGGAGGCCAAGCGGGCGGACGCGGCCGTGCGGCAACGGCTCGTCGCCCAGGAGCTCGACGGGTTCGTCGTACGGGCTCATCCGCAGGTCTACTACGCCTGGTGGGAGCTGCCCGCGCCGTGGCGTGCCGACACCTTCACGGCCGCCGCGGCGGCACTCGGGATCGCCGTGACACCGGGGCCCGCCTTCGCCGTCGACCCGAACCGGACGCCGGACGCGGTCAGGCTCGGGCTCGCGTCGGCCGCACCGCGGGATCTGGAACGGGCGCTGCGGACGCTTGCCGGCGTCGTGCGCAAACGGCCGTGAGCCAGGTGGCACAGGCCGCGGTGAGACCGAGGGCGACCAGCAGCCAGGAGACCGTGCGCAGGGTGACGGTGAGGGCGTCGTAGATGGCGCCGGCGGCCGGGCGGCGCGTCTCGTGCAGGTCGGAGAGGGTCAGATGGCGGCCGAGTGTCACCGCGAGGCCCAGGAACGCGCCGCCCAGCGCCGTGCCCAGCGAGGTCGCCGTGACCGCGCGGCGGCGGCAGGCGGCGACCGCGATACCGGTGGCGGCGAGGATCAACGCGGTGACGGGGAGCCAGAATCCGGCGACCTCGAACGGCACGTAGGGGTCGGCGAGTTGATGTCGGAGTCGGGGGAGCCCGGCATTTCTTCCGTAGGTCGCCCAGGCCGCGAGCACCCCGAACGGGACGAGCAGACAGGCCAGGGCGATCAGGGCGGCCGACACGGCGTTGCGGAGGGGTGAGCGCACGGTTCCAGGCAAGGGGCCCGGGGGTGCGTGCGCGACCGGGGTGACTGCATATGGCCGCATGACGGCACCCCCGGCCGGGCTCTCCGGTGGAGGGTTCACCCGAACGGGTGTTTCCTGGATCTGGGGAGAAGGAGGCCGATCTATGCGCACCACACCGGCCCTGCGGACCCTGGCCGCGGCCCTGCTCACCGGCGGCACCCTGGCCGTCGCGGCAGCGGGCACCCCGGCAGCAGCCGCCGCCCCGCCGAGTTACGCCGACGGGCATGGAGGCGGCGGATCCGGCGGTCCGATCTGGGGCACCATCGTCTCCGGCGTCGACCTCAATGTGAGAGCCGCGCCCACCACTCACTCGCCCGTCGTGGCACAGCTCTCGCCGTGGAGCCAGGACCGCGTGGACTGCAAGGTCCAGGGGCAGAGAGTCAACGGCAATCCGTACTGGTACTGGCTCGAGGGCGCCCAGGGCTGGGCGAGCGCCGCCTTCGTCGACACCGGCGGTCGCTCGGTGCCGAGCTGCGCCGATCCGTGTCCCGAGTGGAAGGACGGGGCCTGGAGCAACTGGGACGACCCGTACTGGAACGACTCATGGAGCGCGTCGGGGTCCGGAACCTGGAGTTTCTCCGGCTCGTGGAGCTGGAGTGCCACCGGGTCCTCGGCGGACGCCTGGGACATGTTCCCGGGCGGTGGGTGAGAGAGGGAGACGAAGGGGCCCGGCAGCGGCTGCCGGGCCCCTTTGCCCACGTCACCCGGGGTCAGCGCAGACGGTTTCCGGCCCCGTCCTCGCGTGTGTAGTAGCGGTAGAAGAACACGCCGAAGATGCCCGCCGTGACCACCAGCCCCAGGACCGCGGACCGCAGCACGCTCTCGCCGGTCTGGCTGTAGAGGAAGCCGACCGCCGCGCCCGCGAAGGCGGACTTCACCAGAGAGTGCAGCTCGCGCTTGAGCAGCGGCGCGAACGTCGCCACCGCGATGCACAGCACGATGAACGCGAGCGCGGTCACGAAGCCGAACAGGATGTTCCAGCCGGTGATCTCGCCGCCGCCGCGGCGGTTGGCCGCGGCCCAGTAGCCGTAGACCAGGCCGAGGACGACGGGGATTCCGTACCGCGCCGCCCTGTGGACCTGCTCGCTGAAGACATCGGGTGTGCCGCGGGTCTCCGCCGGCCTTCGGCCGGGGGGACTCCCATATCGCTTCGCTCCGCGGGACGCGGGTGCCGCATGAGCCATGAGAGGACTCCTCTCTCTCGCCCCCGGATTGCCCCCGGATTCCAGAGCACACCTGGGAGGAGGCGCTGGCAAGTCGGCGGACCGCGGTATTCGGCACCGGATGGCGACCCCGGGCACCCCGTGCTTCGCTGAACGGCATGAAGCGCGACGTCCGCAGCCGCGGTGAGCTGCTGCGGGTCCGCGGCCGGAGCGTCGCCTGGGTGCCGCCGCTGCTTTTGCTCATCGGCATCACGGTGATCGACTTCAACACGGCCGGCGAGTTCCGGATGATCAGCTGGGTCGTGCTGGTGCCCGGTATCGCCGCCGCGATCTGCGGGGTGTGGGGCACCGCGGTGTTCGCCGTGCTCGCGCTGCTGAACTACTTCCTCGCGGACACCTCGTACCCGAATCAGTACCAGAGCGGACTGCCCGACTTCATCCTCGTCGGCGTCGGCGGCGTCCTCGCCGTGCTGGCCTGCGCGGTCCGGATGCGCGGTGAGCGGTTGATGCTGCACATGCGGGACATCGCCGACACCACGCGCCGCACGGTGCTGCGCCCGATCCCCGCGGACTGGGGCGGCCTGGAGCACGCGGCGGTCTATCTCGCCTCCGACGTCGAGGCCCGGGTCGGCGGCGACTTCTACGACATCCAGCCCGGTCCGCACGGCACCCGGGTCCTCGTCGGCGACGTCCAGGGCAAGGGCCTCGCCGCGGTGGAGGCGGCCGCCGCGCTGCTCGGTACGTTCCGCGAGGCCGGGTACCACGAGGCCGACCTCACGACGGTCGCGGACCGACTGGAGGTACGGATGGTGCGGCACCGCCGCCACATCAAGGCACTCGGCCGCGGCGACGGCGACGGCAACCGCTTCGCCACGGCGGTGCTGCTCGGCTTCCCCGACGACGACACCGGCGCCGTCGACGCCGTCGTCTTCGGCCACGAACCCCCGCTGGTCGTCGGCCCCGACGGCGTACGGCACCTGCCGCCCGCCGAGGCGCTCCCGCTCGGGCTCGGTGAACTCGCCGGCGGCGGCCCGCCCCCGGTGCTGCGGGTGCCCCTGGCGCCCGGGGAGACCCTGCTGGTGACGACGGACGGCGTGACCGAGGCCCGTGACCCCGGCGGCCTCTTCTACCCGCTCGCCGCCGAGGTCGGCGACGCCGTCGCCGCCGATCCGCGCATCGCCGAACCGCACCGGCTGGTCGCCTTCGTCCGCGACGGCACGCTGCGGCACTGCGGGGGACGGCTGGCCGACGACACGACGGTGTTCGCGGTGCGGCGGCCGGTGGGCACTCCGTCAGGAATGGGACGTTCGCAGTCCTGAGGTCCGCCTTCGCAGCCGCAGCGGTTACGGTGCTGCCGTACGTGATCGACGGGGGATGGGGAGGGACCGATGCCCGGAACCGTGCTGCTGCTGGCCACCGCACCGGCGGGCAGGGGGTGTTTGGTCGACGCGGCCTCCGTGCTCCCCGTCCTCGCCGCCGTACCGCCCGCCGTCCTGTCCGGCACGGACACGGCCAACGTGGTCGAGCTCGCGGACCCGGTGGAGCCGCAGGCGGTCCTGACGCGGCTGCGGGCCGCCGCGGCGGCTCCCGGTCCGCTCACGGTGTTCCTCACCGGCCAGCTCCAGCTGGACCGCCGCCAGCACCTGCCCCACCTCGCGCTGGCCCGCACCACCCCCTCGACGGTCCGCTACACCGCCTTCCCCTGGCACTGGTTCCGGGACGAGCTGCGGCTGCGCCCGGCCGGCGCCACGGCCTTCGTCCTCGATCTGCACGCCGACCCGGAGACCTGGGAGTGGCTGCGGACCAACCCCCTGGACACGGGCCGCAACAACGCCGTCCACGGCCGGATCGCACCGCCGCCGTCCCGGCGCACGGTGTCGACGCCCGCGTACATGAAGGCCGTCGCGACGATCCTGCGCAGTGGACACCGGCCCCCGCTGGAGCAGTTGCACCAGCAGGCGCTGAGCCGGACCCCGCAGGAGGGCCTGGGGCACGTCCTGAGCGCGCAGGGGCCCGCCGCGGGCGACCCGCACGTGCTGATCTCGGCCGCCGTCGCGGCCCGGCGGCACGGGGACGCCGACTCACTGGCCGCGCACCACGAGCTGACCGCCGTACGCGCCCACGGGCCGGCCTCCGAGGAGGCGCTGCACTGGAGCGAGGTCCGGGCGGATCTGGCGATGTTCGCCGGGGATCCGGCGCGCAGCTGCCGGGCCTGGCTGTCCGTGGCCACCACGCGGCTGGCCGCCGGGCAGGCCCCGGACGCGCCCGCCGTGGAGGCCGCCGCCGACCGGGCCCACCATCAGTGGGGGCGGATCGACGACCCGGCGCGGGCCCGGGAACTCGGGCCCGCGCTGGCCGATCTGAGGGCGCGGGTGCCAGGGCGCCGCGAGGGCGCCCTGGACCATGTGCACCGGCAGCTGGGCCGGCTCCAGACGATCAGCTCGTGAAGATGAAGTACTTCCACGCGCCGTGCGTCGTCGAGTTCACGGTGTCGCCCGACGAGGAGTTGATGTACGAGGAGCGGACGCGCATCCGGTAGCCCGTCTCGTGCTCACCGGTGAGCTCCACCTTCGAGATGCCCGCGGAGCCCAGCGTGAAGTACTCCGAGCCGAGGTCGTACCACGTGCCGTCGTAGTAGAACTCGAACTCCATGCGCTGCCTGCGGTCCGGGTACGCCGTCATCGTGGTCGTGAACAGCGGGTTCGTGGACTTCTTGAAGTAGTAGTAGGTGTGACCCCACGTGTACTTCGTCTTGTAGTGCTTGCTGACGGCCGTCGACACCTTCACCTTGGCGCCGACCGTGCTCGACACCGACTTCGGCGCGTACCGGGCGTCGCCCGCGAACTTCGCCGTGACCTTGGTGTCCCGCTTCAGGTCGAGGGTGACGGACAGGTTGCCGCTGGAGTTGACCGTGCCGGACTTGACCAGCTTGTTGGCCTTGTCCCCGCCGAACGGGTCGGCCCAGATCTCCACCTTGCGGTTCTTGTACGTCGTACCGAGGTGCGCGGTGAACTTGACGTCCTGGCCGTACGAGTAGACCTTGCCGTTGTTGTTCAGCGTCAGGGTCGTCTTGGCGCGGGACACGGCGACGCTGTCGGAGCCGCTGCCGGCCGCGTGGCCGGCGTCACCGGCGTACTTCAGCGTGTACGTGACCTTGCCGCCGACCGTCGGGGTGTCGGTGAAGGAGTACGTGCCGTCGGCCTTCACCGACACCGCGGGGAGCGCCTTGCCGGAGGTGTTCTCCAGGTCGGTGCGGGTCGCCGTGAGCTTGGTGCCGGCGGGCAGCGCGACCTTGGAGGAGACCTTGCCCTTGACGGTGAGCTGCTTGGCGCGGGTGGCGGTGTCCGGGGCGGTGACGGTGACTGAAGTGGTCGCCCTGGTGGGGGCGTTCAGGACGCGCAGCGAGTGGACGCCCGCGCTGTTGGACGTCACCGCGAACAGCCGGGAGCCGTCCGGCGCCCAGGCCAGGCCCGAGGTGGAGAGCAGGTCGCTGCCGCTGGTGCTGCCGGTGTTCGGGAAGTCGTACTCCCGGACGGAGGTGGTGCCGCCCGGCTTGTAGACGTAGACGTCCGGCTCGTACGACCCGGAGATGCCGGCCGCGACCGCGCCGTCGGGGGCGATGGCGACGGCGTTCGGGTAGGCGTCGCTGGCGTAACTGCCGTCCGCCGTCAGGTCGGAGGTCTTGAACACCTGGTGGTGGTAGGGCGCGCCGCTGGCCACGACGACGTCCTGGCCGTCCGGGGTGACCTGGAGGTCCCCGAGGTTGCTGCCGGCCTCGGTGGAGTACGCGGTACGGGTCGGGGTGCCGGTCGACACGTCGTACGAGGCCAGGGCGACCGGGCTCTGGCCGATCGCGCCCGCTATCAGGGTGTCGGCGCCGGGTGCGGCGTCCAGCATCGGGCCGGTGTACCAGAGGTTCCCCTCCTGGGCGAGGGTGACCACGGGCTGCTCGCCGGAGAAGTCGACCGAGCCGATGTTGCCCTCGCCCGCCGAGCCGTAGCCGAACCACAGTTTGCCGCCCGCCAGAGCGACGCTCAGCGGGCCGTCGCCCGCGGAGTAGCGGGCGGTCTCGGTGTCGGTCGCGGTGTCGAACGCGACGATCGCGTCGGCGTCCCGGACGGCCGCGTACAGGGTGCCGGAGTCGGCGGACAGCTCCAGGCCGACGACACCCGGCAGGCCCGTCAGCTGGCGGGTGACGTTCCCCGCGTAGTCGGTGACGACGATCTTCCCGTTGCTCGGATCGCTGACGAAGACCCGCTGGTGGACGCCGTCCACCACGATGTCCGCGGTCTGCTTCACCGGCAGGGACCTGGTGGCGTCCGCGGACGCCGGCGTGGCGGTCAGGACCGCCGAGCTGAAGAGGACCGCCAGCGTGGTGGCGGCCGTGAGGGAGCGCATGCGCACTTCTGGTTCGAACCCCCCGGTACGAAAGTGGAGGCCCACGCGCACAGCCATGTGTGGAACCTGTGGGGCGCGTGTGGCGAGTGAGCGAAGAGTAAGTCATGCCACTGACAACGTCGGCACAGGGGTCCCGTGCAAACCCTCCCGTGCACACAACTCCGCTGCCATGATGGTGAGTTATGGCTGAGGGGGATGGAGTGGCCGACCAAGGCATACGCGTACGGCTGGACGGGACCGCGAGCGAGACCGACATCGACGCCCTGCGCAAGTGGCTGGAGCGGGAGCAGCGGCTCGACGAGCGGGCGCGCGCCGGCGAGCTGCAGATCCTGGAGCGGCCGCGGACCGACGAGTCCGGCGCCCCGATGGGTATCGGCATGGACATCGTCGTGGCGATGGCGGGCGGCGCCGGGGCCGCGGTCGTCAAGGAGCTGCTGGAGTACGTCAAACGGTCGGTGGAGGAGTGGCGGGACGTCCGCCGTGGCGTGGAGAACGGGGATCCGCCCACGGGCCGCGTCGACATCGTGGACCTCCACGACGACAGGTAGGCCGGTGACCCGCTTCGACCCGCGAGGACGGGTCAACCGGGCGCTGCTGGTGGGTGTCTCCGAGTACGAGTTCACGGAGCCGCCGCACGGGGTGCCCGGCGACCTGCCGGCCGTCAAGCACGACGTGAACCGGCTGCGGGACGCGCTGCTGCGTGGCCGGGTGTTCGGCGAGCACGACGTCGTCGTGTCCCGATCGCCGTCCCAGGACGAGTTCAACCGGGCCCTGCACACCGCCGCGGGCGAGGCCGAGGGCCTGCTCCTGCTGTACTTCGCCGGGCACGGGGCCATCCCGAGCGCGGGCGACGAGCTGTTCCTGCAGATGCACAACGCGCGCGTGGTCCCGGGGCGGCACGCGGTGTTCCCGGGCGCGGAGATGTTCACCACCGTGCTGACGGTGCTCGCGGGCAGCCCGGCCGAGCGGGTCGTGGTGATCCTCGACTGCTGCTTCGCGGGCAACGCGGCCTGGCTGTGGGAGCGGTTCGAGAGCAAACGCCGGGTGCTGCTGCTGATGAGCGTGCAGGCCAACCACCGCGTCGACGCGGGCGATCCGGGCACGCCGACACCGTTCACCGGCGAGCTCGTACAGCTCCTGGACGAGGGCGGCGAGCTGGGGTTCCGGGAGCTGTCGGACGCGTTACGGGCCCGGATGGCCGCCGACGGTTACGAGACCGTGCGGGGCGATCCGTGGGAGCCGCAGAGCAGATCCGAGCCGGACGAGGACGTCCTGCTGTCGGCGCCCGGGGTGAAGCCGCCCCCGCCGCCGCCCCCGCCGCCGCCCCCGCCACCCGTGCCGCCCCGGCGCCCCCTGACCGCCCTCCTCGCACTGCCGGGCACCTGGGCCGACACCGTCGGCGCCCGGCTGCGCCGCTCCCGCCTCCCCGGTCTGCTGCACGCGGTGGGCCCCACCCGCCTCACCGCACTGCTCGCCGTCGCCGCGATCGGTCTCGGCTCCTACGGCATCGTCGCCCTGACCTCCGACAGTGACCCCTGTGCCCCGCCCCTGGAGCTGCGCGTCCTGGCCGACCCCGATCTCGCGCCGACGGTCACCGCGGCCGCCGACGCGTATCTGACGTCGGACGCCAACACCACCGGCGACGGCTGTCGGCGCAGCGGGATCACCGTCTACAGCGCGGGGTCCGCCGACACGGTCGCCGCGCTCGGCCAGGACTCGGTGGCCTGGCAGGAGCCGCGTGACGAGGAGTCCAACCCGCAGCGGGACGTCGGCCCGCAGCCGGACGTGTGGATCCCGGCCTCCCCCGCCGACGCCGCCCGGGTCGCCGCCCTCCAGGACACCGATGCCGTGGCCGAACTGATGCCGGACGACGAGCCCTTCGCGCACTCGCCGGTCGTGCTCGCGGTACCGGACCGGATCGCCGCGAAGTCCCTGGGGGACCGGGTCGGGCTCCCCCTGTCGCGGATGATCGACCATCTGCGGGTGCGTGACGAGAAGGCCGCGGTACGCCGTCCCGACCCGGAGTTCGCCGACGCGGCACTGCTCGCCACGGTCGGCCTGTACGACACCGCGAACGCCGACGCGGCCGGTGCCGAGCAGAAGGTCGTCCAGCCGGGGCCGCCCGCCCCGACCGCCGCCGACCTGCTGTGCGCGCTGCCCGACGACGACGCCGTGGACGACCATACGGCGGCCCTCGTGCCGGAGTTCCTGCTGCGCAGCGGCGTCGCCTGCGAACGCACGACGCGCACTCCGCGCACGGCCCAGTACCCGAACGACGTGCCCGGTGTGCAGCCCGTCTTCGTCCGGGTGCGCTGGGAGGGCGCCGACCGCGACGAGTCCGCGCGCGACCGGGCCGCCGGGGACTTCCGGGAGTGGCTGACCGGGGAAGAGGGGAGGGCGGTGTTCGCGGGGGACGGCTTCCGCTCCACGGACGGGGAGCTGCCACAGCCGCGCGCCCCCGGGGTGCTGGTCGATCCGGAACCGCTCGACGAGTCCGCGGGAGCCGGCGAGATGACGAAGGTCCTCGAGAGGTACCGCGCCGCGCACGGCCCCGGCCGGGTCCTGTATCTCCTCGACAGCTCCGGTTCGATGGCAGGCCTCTGGAAGGGCCCGAGCGGTGGCCCCGGCCTGCTGAAACAGTCCCTGGGCGGGCTCGGCGGGGAGGACGAGTACGCCGTGTGGGGCGTCTCGGGAACCTCCGGCGACCGCCCGTACGAGACCGTGCTCCCCTTCGGCCCGCACACCCGCAAGGAGGCCGAGCGAGCCGTCGACACCCGCGCCGAGGTCCGCGACGCCCAGGCCGATCCGCACGCCGCGCTGCTCGCCGCGCTCGACGAGATGGCGGAACGCGGCACCGCCGACGACCGTCCCCAGCTCATCGTCCACATCACCGACGGCGAGGACGACACCGCACTGACCGCCGGGAACCTCGACGACGTCCTGACCCACGCCCGCTCGGCGAAGATCCCGGTGGCCACGGTCTCCCTGGCCTCCGCCGGCTGCGACTCCACGGCACCGGCGGCCCGGATCGCCACCGCGAGCGGCGGCCGCTGCCTGGACGCCGGCGACGACCTCGGCGCGGCCCTGACGGACGAGGTGGCCCGCACCGGAACGGGGGAGGACTGATGGGCCGAGGTGGCCGACTGCTCGCCGCTGCCCTGTTGCTGACCGTCACCGCCTGCACCGGTGGCTCCGCCACCCCCGCCGCCGCCCCTCCCGACGTGGCCGGGGACATCGTGGTCGCCGGGGGGCGGGATGTGACCGGGCAGAACGGGATCCGGCAGCAGCTGATCGATGACTGGAACGAGCGGGAGCAGAAGGCGAACTCCGGGTTCCGTGCCCGCCTCGTCGAACTGCCGGGCAGCGCCGACGAGCAGCGCAGTCAGCTGCTCGGCGCGCTGCAGTCCGGCAGCGCGGTCTACGACGTCGTCAACCTCGATGTGACATGGGTACCGGAGTTCGCCGCGGCCGGCCTGATCCGCCCGCTGAGCCGGGAGGACGTCCTCGACCGCGATCACATCGAGTCCGTCGCGGAAACGGCCCGTTGGGGCGATGAGGTGTACGCGGTGCCGTTCAACAGCGACGTCGGGCTGCTCTACTACCGCCGCGATCTGCTCGAGGCGGCCGGTGTCCAGCGGACCGACCTGAGCGCGGGCCTCGACTGGGGGCAGCTGGAGGACCTGATCGAGGCGATCGACGAGCATCCCGCCGTGGGCGCCTACCAGAAGGGCTGGACCACTCAGCTCGCCCCCTACGAGGGCCGTACGGTCAACGCGGTCGAGGCGTTCGCGTCGGCGGCGAAGAGCTTCCACTTCACCGACGCCGACGGCCACTACGACGCCGACATCGACCAGTTGACCGCCGGGGTCGCCGAACTGCGCCGCCGTACCGGGTCCCCGTACACCCTCCAGGACACCGTCCACTCCGACGAGGCCGACTCCTTGAGCGACTTCGCCGACGGCCGCACCGCGTTCCTGCGCCACTGGCCGTACGCCTACCGCACCCTCCACCAGTCCTTCGACGAGGAGCAGTTGGGGGTCGCCCCGCTCCCCGGCCGGGCGGTGCTCGGCGGCCAGAACCTCGCGGTGACCGAGGGCTCGCAGCGGGCGCGGAAGGCGACCGAGCTGATCAGGTACCTCACCGGCCCGGAGAGCGAACGCTGCCTGCTGGACGCGGGGTTCGCGGCGACCCGGGCCTCGGCCTACACCAAGGACGTCCGCTGCCCCCTGGACCCCGCGGCCCCCTCCCCCTCCACTTCGCCCACCGGTGAGCGGGCCGACCGCATGCCCCGCGACGACGAGGGCCGCCCCCGCTACGCCCGCACCATCCTGCTCCCCGCCCTCCAGGACGCGGTCCAGCGCCCGCGCACCCCGCTCTACGGGGCCTTCACCCAGACCTTCACGGCACAGCTGGGCCCGCTCCTGGGCGACAGCCCGCCGGGTGACGCGGAGCTGGCGGCGGCGCTGGACGCGGCACTGAAGAAGGCGTTGCCGGACTAGGGCGTCCTACCGGACCAGATGGCTGAGCGCGCCCGCCACCAGCGTCCGCACCCCCGGCCCCACCACCGACAGGTCGGGCGCGAAGTGCGGGCTGTGGTTGCTCGGCAGCGCGTCCAGGCGGGCCGGAAGGTCGTCGCCGCCCGGCGCCGCGTCCCAGATCTCGGCCGGGGTGGTCGTCACGAACCAGTAGGAGTACGGCTGTCCGTCCGCCGCCAGCCGGGAGAAGTCCTCGCTGCCCATCGCCGGGCCGGGATCGAACACCGTGCCCTCGCCGAACACCTCGCGGTGCACGTCGGCGACCCGGCGGTCGGTCTCCGCGTCGTTCACGGTCAGCGGGTAGGACCCGCCCGGTGTCACCTCCGGCTCGCGCGGGCACCCCGCGGCCCGGCACTCGCCCTCGGCGATCCGGCGGATCGCGGCGAGCATCCGGTCGCGTACCGCCTCCGACTGGGTGCGCAGGTTGAGGGAGATCCGGGCGGTGGACGGGATGATGTTGGCCGCCGTGCCCGCCTCGATCCGCCCGACCGTCAGCACCGCGGACTCGCGGGGCGGCACCTCCCGGCTCACCACGGTCTGGAGCCGGGTGACGATGTACGCCGCCGTCACCACCGGATCCACGGTCGTCTCCGGCCGCGACCCGTGCCCGCCCCGCCCGTGCACCACGATGTCGACGTCGGTGGTGGCCGACATGATCAGCCCGGGAACGTGCGGATACAGGCCCACGGGCCCCGGCACCGCATGCTGCCCGAGCAGTACGTCGGGGCGCGGCACGCGCGCGTACAGTCCGTCCGCCACCATCGCCGCCGCCCCGCCGCCGCTCTCCTCGGCGGGCTGCCCGACCACCACCAGGGTCCCGGACCAGGTGTCCCGTCCCGCCGCCAGCACCTGGGCCGCCCCGGTCAGCCAGGTGACGTGCAGGTCGTGCCCGCAGGCGTGCATCACACCGGGGGTCCCGGACGCGTACGGCAGTCCGGTGTCCTCCTGGACCGGCAGCGCGTCCATGTCGGCGCGCAGCAGGACCACGGGTCCGTCCCCGTTGCGCAGCACCCCGGCGACTCCGGTGCCGCCGATGCCCTCGGCGGTGTCGTACCCCGCCTTCCTCAGCCGCTCGGCGAACCGCGCGGCGGTGCGGTGCTCCTGGCCGGAGAGCTCGGGGTGGCGGTGCAGGTCCCGGTAGAGGTCCTCCAGGTCCGGGACCGGGAGGTCGGCGGTGAGGTCCAGCGCGGTACGGGCGGCTGTGGAGGTCATGGGGGGCAATCTATGCCGGGGGCCCGCCGTGGAACCTTTTCCGGGGCGGGGCCGTTTCCGGGGTGAGATCGATCAGACGAGTACCGAGGTGACGGCAATGGCACTGTTCGACCGGCTCAAGGACCAGGCCAAGAGCTTGCAGCAGCAGGCGCAGGGCGGGCGCGGCACGACCGGGGGACACGGCTCGCAGACCGGATCGCGCGCGGGCTCGCACGGTGGATCGGGCGGTGGCTCCCGCGCCCAGCTGGTCGGCCTGCTGAAGAACCAGCTCGGCTCGATCAAGACCGAGCTGAAGAGCGGCGCGTACCGGGACGCGAGCATGGCGATGTGCGCGCTGGTCGCGGCGGCCGACGGTCATGTGGACGCGTCCGAGATGCAGCAGATGGAGCAGATGATCCTCAGCAACGAGGTGCTGCAGAACTTCCCGCCGGAGCAGCTGCGCACTCGCTTCCACAAGCATGTGGAGCAGCTCACCCGTAACTTCCCGCAGGGGAAGGCCGAGGCGATGCAGGACATCGCCAAGGCCGCCAAGAAGCCGACCGAGGCCCGGGCCGTGATCCAGACCGGCATCGTCATCGCCGGTGCCGACGGGCACTTCTCCCAGGCGGAGCAGATGGTCCTCCAGGAGGCCTGCGCGGCACTGGGGCTGAACCCCGCGGAGTTCCAGCTCTGACCTAGCCCCGCTGGGCGTGCCCGGCCTGCTCCACCTGTTCCACGTGGTCGGCCCGTTGGCCCTCCGTGGCCTTCGCGGGTCCCGCGTTGGCCGCCAGGACCAGGGCCGCCACCGCGACCACGGCGGCGATGGCGCTCCTCACGAAACGCTCGGTGGTGCTGGTGCGTTCGAGCACGACGACCTCGCAGTGACGACGGATGCAACAGCAACAACAGCAGCAACGTATTAAGCAGGCTTAATACGCCGTTTAACCTAGAGCCCGGCGTTGCCCAACGGCAAGAGGCGCAGGGGGAGTTGGGTCATGGTTGAACGTGACGATCCGGAGACCATCGGGCGAAGAGTCCAGCGGCTGCGCGTCGAACGGGGCCTCACCCAGCGGCAGGTGGCCGAGCCCGCCTACACCGCCGCCTATGTCTCCACCCTGGAGGCGGGCCGCGTCAGGCCCTCCGACCAGGCCCTGCGGCATCTCGCCGAGCGGCTCGGCGTCGAGGTCGACGAGCTCGCCACCGGCCGGCCCGCCCGTCTCGTCACCGATCTGCGGCTGCGGATCGTCGAGGCCCAGCGCACCCTCGCCACCGGCGAGGCCGAGGAGGCGGCCCGGCAGTACACCGCGCTGCTGGCGGAGGCGGACGCCCTGCGGCTCGTCGAGGTGCGGGCCGCCGCCCTTCTCGGGCTCGGGGAGTGCGCCGTCGAGACCGGTGACCTCGTCGAAGGACGGCAGTACTTCGAGCGGGCCGAGCAGACGCTGGCCGACGCCCCGCTGCCCGCCCGCGTCCCCGCCCTGCGCGGTCGCGCCCTGGCCCACTACCTCGCCGGTGAACTCCGCTACGCCGTCTACCTCCTGGAGTCCGCCCTCGACGAACTCAACCGCGGCGGACTGCACGATCCCGACGCACTGCTCCTCCTGTACGCCAGCATCATCGGGCCCTACATGGACATGGGCGCCCACGCCCGCGCCGCCCAGGCCGCCGAGTTCGCGCTTGCCCTCGCCCCGCAGGCCGGCGACCCCGCCCTCGTGGCCCGGATGCACCGGTCCGTCGCCCGCACCCTCATCGCCGAGGGCCGGGTCGCCGAGGCCGACGCCTCGCTCGCGAAGGCCGCCGAGCTGTACCGCCGGCTCCAGCTCCGCACCGAGCTGGCCAACTGCCACTGGATGCGCGGGTACGTGTACGCGCAGAACAACGAACTGGAGCGCGCCGAGGACGAGCTGAGGCGGGCCCTCACCATGCTCTCCGCCTCCCGGGCCGCCCTCTACAGCAGCCAGGCCGCCGTCGAGCTGGCCGACGTACTGCACCGGCGCGGCAAGTCCGACGAGGCCGCCGCCCTGCTCCAGGACGTGCTCGGGGACCTGTCCTCGGAGCGCGGCGCCGTCCACTCCGCCGCCGCGCACCGGCTGCTCGGCATCATCGCCGAGGACGCCCGCGACCCGGAGGCCGCCGAGGAGCACTACGTACGGGCGCTGAGCCTGCTGGAACGGGCGGGGGCCGCCGGCGACCTGGCCGACCTGTGCCGGCTGCTGGGTGACCTGCTGCGCAGGGAGGGGCGGGTGGAGGCGGCCCTGGACGCCTACCGGACGGGCCTCGGCCACCGTACGGCCCCCGGCACCACCACCCTCGGGCCCGCACCCGCACAGCCTCCTCTGTGACCCTTCCGATCCTGCGCACAGGGCTCACCGGTTAGCCTGCGCGGGGACGAGAGGGCGGGTGTGGAGAACCAGCGGAGTGTGGCCGACGGGCTGCGGTTCGTCGTGCGCGCGTTCGTGTACGCCGTCCTCGGCGGGGCCGCGCTGCTCGCCATCGCGACCGTCGTCTCCGTGCTCGGGCCCACCCTCGCCCTCGACCTCTACACCCCGCCCGTCGCCGCCTGGTGGACCGTCTTCACGGCGATCACCGTCCAGGGGGTGCCGTTCCTGCTGCTGGGGACCGTCGTCTCGGCGGCCATCGGCGCGTTCGTGCCGGAGCGGGTCTTCACCCGGCTGCTGCCCCGCAACCAGGCCCTCGCCGTGCCGGTCGCCGGGGCCGCCGGGGTCGTACTGCCCGGTTGTGAGTGCGCCTCCGTGCCCGTGGCCGGGAGCCTGATGCGGCGCGGGGTCGCGCCCGCCGCCGCCCTCGCCTTCCTGCTCTCCGCGCCCGCGATCAACCCCGTCGTGCTCGTCGCCACGTCGATCGCCTTCCCGGCCCAGCCGGAGATGGTGCTGGGCCGGCTCGTCGCCTCGCTGGCGACGGCCGTGGTGATGGGGTGGCTGTGGGCGCGGTTCGGGAAGGAGGAGTGGCTGCGGCTGCCCCAGCGGCACGCTCCCGAGGCCCGGGGGATCAAGGCCTTCGGCGCCGGGCTCCAGCACGACTTCCTGCACGCGGGCGGGTTCCTCGTGCTCGGCGCGGCGGCCGCCGCCACCTTCAACATCGTCGTACCCCGCTCCGTGCTGGACGTCTTCACCGGTTCCGCCTGGCTGTCGGTGCTGCTGCTGGCCGTCCTCGCGGTCGTGCTGTGCGTGTGCAGCGAGGCCGACGCGTTCGTCGCGGCCTCGCTGAGCGGGTTCTCGCCCACCGCGCGGCTCGCGTTCATGGTGGTCGGGCCGATGGTCGACCTGAAGCTGATCGCGTTGCAGGCGGGCACGTTCGGGCGGGCCTTCGCCGTGCGGTTCTCCGCGGTGACGTGGGTGGTGGCCGTGGTGAGCAGTGTGCTCGTGGGGTGGTGGCTGCTGTGAGGCGGTACGGGCCGGCCCTGCTGCTGGTGCTCGTCGGGGCGGCGATCCTGCGGATCTCGGCGTTCAGCGCGCTCTACCTGCGGTATGTGCAGACGGGGCTGCGGCCGTATCTGATCGTCTCGGGTGCGGCGCTCGTGCTGCTGGGGATCGCCATGGCGGTCGTACGACACTCGGCGGACGACGGCCATGACGACGACGGCCACGAGGACGGCACCGATCACCACGACCACGCCCACCACGGCCCCCGGGTCGCCTGGCTCCTCACCCTCCCCGCCCTCGCCCTGCTGCTCTTCCCGCCCCCCGCCCTGGGCTCCTACAGCGCCGAGCGCGAGGCGGCCCAGCGGGCGGCGCAGGGCGTCGGGGTCTTCCCGGCACTGCCCGCCGGGGACCCGGTGGAACTCGGCGTGGGCGAGTTCTCCTCACGGGCGATCTACGACAGCGGGCGGTCGCTGAAGGGCCGTACCGTGCGGATGACCGGGTTCGTGACCCACGGCGACGACGGGACCTGGTACGTCACCCGGCTCCTCGTCTCCTGCTGTGCCGCCGACGCCGGCACCGGCAAGGCCGAGATCCGCGGCGCCGACGCGCTGCCCGCGGACACCTGGGTCACCGTCACCGGCAGCTGGCACCCCAAGGGGAAGCTCGGCACGGACGGGGCGTGGCCGCCGGTGCTGGACGCGACGTCGGTGGAGCGGGTCGAGCAGCCGGCGGATCCGTACGAGAAGAGGTGAGGGTGAGGGAGCGGCCACCGTCCTGGTGGCCGCTCCCTCCGCGAGGACGCACGGCTCCCCTGCGTGGTCCTCGCCGGTGATCCCCGTTCCCGCGCGGAGCGGCGGGAGACGCTCCGCATCGGCGTCGCGGGCACGGGGACGCGGACCGGGGCCTCATGGTCCGGACAGCGCCCGCCGGCGGGCGGCACGCGTGGTCGCGGTCACGGCGGGGCAGGGACTTGAGCGGCTCCAGCACGGACGCACCACGTGGGCGGCCGCTTCCTGACTCGCCACAACCGACGGTAGCGACTCGCCCTCGGATTGTGAAGACCGCTCCTCAGCCCTCGCATCGCAGGAATCCGTCATGCCCCGCCACAGCGGGGTACCCGCGGACCGGAGACCGGTTTCTCGTCCGTCGGGACCACGGGGGCGTCGCCGGGCGACGGGCGGGCCGACGCGTTTCGTCCGACGGGCCAGGGGTAACCGGGGGGCGCGTGGAACGGGCGGACCACCGGTCACGGCTGCTGCTCCGGGTGAATCCGCGCCGCGCCCATGGACGACGACTGGCCACGCCGAGCGAAGGAGGCGGGGGCCGTGGGCCCCAGGGACGACCGCAGCGGAGCATCCGGCGACGGCCGCGGTCCGTACGGGGCGTCGGGCAGTGACCCGCGAAGGCTCGCACGGGACGCGGAGGGCGAGCGGGTGCTTGCCGTCGATGAGATCGCCGAGCGGGTCCGGGGGGCGGGACCCGGCGAGATGCCCCACCGGCTGTGCGTGGTGGCGGTCGAGCTGCTGCCGGTGACCGGCGCGAGCGTGTCGCTGGCCGCCAACGGGATGCCCGTCCGGCTGAGCGCGAGCGATGAGCGGGCGGCTCGGGTCGGGGAGATCCAGGCCACCCTGGGCGACGGTCCCTGCCGGCACGCGGCCCGGCTCGGCGCCCCGGTGCTCGCCGCCGACCTCACCGACGGCCGGGACCTCGACCGCTGGCCGGTCTTCGCCCACGAGGCGACGGCCGCCGGGGTGCAGGCGGTGTACTCGATCCCGCTGGGCAACGACGCCGTGTGCGTGGGCACCCTCGACCTCTACCGCGACACCCCCGGCGAGCTCAGCGCCCGCGAACTGCGCACCGCGCAACTGGTGGCCGGCGGGATCACCGTCGCGCTGATGGCGCTGCCCCACGCGGAGGACGGGGGACCCGGGGGAGAGGAACCGTGGCTGGGAGGTCTGACCACCGATCACGACCAGGTCTACCAGGCCATCGGCATGATCATGGCGCAGCTCAGGGTCGGCGAGGACGAGGCGCTGGCCCGGCTGCGCGCCCACGCCTTCGCGCACGACCGCACCGCCCTGGAGGTGGCACGCGCCGTGGTGTCGCACAGGCAGAGGCTGGACGCCGACTGAGTACGCCCGCACCGGACCGGCTACGGGAGTCAGACCTCCACGCGAGCCTGCTTCCGTACGTCCGCCAGGCGCCTGGCGCCCAGTTCCGCGACCCCCTGGGTGATCTCGGCGTACACGTCGCCCAGGCCGCCGTTGGTGAGGACGATCGTGTCGTCGCCGATGCGGACGGCGGCGACATCCAGCGTGAGCGTGGTCTCCTCGCCGTCCGCGCTCTCGCCGTTCAGCGTGAGCCGCAGGGACTGCCGGGAGTCTCCGATCTTCGGCAGCGGCGCCTCGGTGACCTCGGCTTTCTGGACGGCGCCGGTGGCGGTGGCGGCCGTGAACCGCCCGCACTTCTTGGGCATGGTCTTCAGCCAGGCCAGCGTCCTGTCCACGTCCGCGGGACGGTCGGCGACGACCTGATGGTGCAACTGGGCGTCGTTCCAGGTGTCGTCCAGGCCCGTCCTCGCCCGCACCTGGGCGTCCGCGCCGAAGAACTCCTCGGTGTAGAGGGTGTCCAGCAGCCGCTGGCAGTCGGGTGCGTTCGCGGTGGCCTTGAGGAGCCCGTCCCGCCAGGTCGCGGCGCCCTCCGTCATGGTCCAGGGCTCGCCGAGATCGGCGTCGGTGATCAGGGCGGCCTGGGCCTGGTCCGGGGTGAGGGCGGGGACCGTGGCGGGGGACGGGGGCGCGGTGGGGGCGGCCGAGGCCGTGGTGGGGGACGCGGCGGGCTTCTTGGCGGGGAGCGCCTTGTCCGTGGCGATGGCGGAGCAGGCGGTCGTGGCGAGGAGGGCGGCGAGCGGGAGGGCGAGGAGAGGGCGGCGCATGGGTCCACGGGAGCACCGCGGGTGAGGGGCCACCAGCGCGGCGGGCCGGATGGGGTACGGGCGTTGGTGCCGAGGAGTGGAAAACCGGTGGTGCCCGTCCGCTGCCCACCGCTAGCGTCGGCGCCATGAAGCGCGCCCATCCGTCTGCCACGACGACGCCGGACCACGTCCCGGCGCGCTGACCCATGAGCTGACGCGAACCCCGGGGCGAGTGCCCCGGGGTTCTCTGCTGTCCGGTGGCCTCGCCCTCTCACCGAGAGGAATCCGCCATGTCCGACCACCGCCGCCTGGGCCGAGAACTCGACCTGTTCGACACCGACCCGCTGATGGGCGCGGGGCTGCCGTACTGGCTCCCGGACGGGGCCGTCGTACGGCACACCCTGGAGGAGTACGTCAGGGAGGCCGAGCGGGCCGCCGGGTACCGGCATGTGTACTCGCCCGTGCTGGGCAAACGGGAGCTGTACGAGATCTCCGGGCACTGGGACCACTACAGCGAGGACATGTTCCCGCCCATGGATCTGGGCAGCGAGCAGGTCGTGCTGCGCCCCAGCCTCTGCCCCCACCACGCCCTCATCTACCGCTCCCGCTCGCACAGTTACCGAGAACTACCCCTCCGCTTGGCCGAGTTGGGCGGCATGTACCGCTCCGAGCTGTCCGGCGTGCTCGGCGGACTGACCCGGGTCCGGGCCATCCAGCTCAACGACGCCCATATCTTCTGCACCCTGGAACAGGCCGTCGACGAGGCCCGCGCCGCCCTCGGCCTGATCCGCCGCGCCTACGCCGACCTCGGCATCCGGGCCGCCCGGTACCGGCTGTCGCTGCCCGGGGAGGGCGCCAAGTACGTGGCGGACCCGGAGCTGTGGAAGCGGGCCACCGCCCTGCTGGAGCAGGTCCTCGACGGGATCGAGTACGAGGCGGTGGCGGGCGAGGCGGCCTTCTACGGTCCGAAGATCGACGTGCAGATCACCGACCGGGCCGGCCGTGAGTCCACCCTCTCCACCGTGCAGATCGACTTCCACCAGCCCGAACGCTTCGACCTGCACTACATCGGCGCCGACGGGGCCAAGCACCGGCCGGTCATGGTGCACCGCAGCATCATCGGCAGCGTGGAACGGGCGGTCGCGCATCTCATCGAGGAGCACGGCGGGGCGTTCCCGGCCTGGCTGGCACCGGCGCAGCTGGTCGTGCTGCCCGTGTCGGAGGAGCAGTACGACCAGGCGGACCAGGTCGTCCGCCGTGCCCTCGGCCTCGGACTGCGGGCCGAACTCGCGGGACCCGGGCACGGCACCCTCGGCGCCCGCATCCGCGCGGCCCGGCTCGCGCCGTACGTCGCGGTGATCGGCGCGCGGGAGGCCGACGGCGACCTGGCAGCCGTACGGCTGCGCGACGGGCGCCGGCCGGGGGCCGTACCGGTGGAGGAGCTGCTGCGGCGCGTGGGGGCGGTGGTCGAGGCTCGCGGGTCCGAACTGTGGGCGGCTGCGTAAGGTCGGTCCCGACGGAAGGAGTCCATCGTGACCGCCCACCCCATTCCCGTGATCATCGACTGCGACACCGGTGTCGACGACGCCCTGGCCCTGCTGTTCGCCGTACGTCACCCGGGCCTCGACGTACGGGCGATCACCTGCGTGGCCGGGAACACCGACGTCGACGGTGTCGTACGCAACACCCTGACCGTGCTGGAGCAGGCCGGGGCCGGTGACATCCCCGTCGCGCGGGGCGCCGAGCGGCCGTTGGTCGAGCCGGCCCGGTCGGCGAAGCATGTGCACGGGCAGGACGGGATGGGCGACCTCGGGCTGCCCGCGCCGACCCGGCGGCCGGTCGACGTGGACGCGGTGACGCTGCTGCGCCGCGAGATCCTGGCGTCGCCGCGGCCGGTGACGCTCATTCCGACGGCGCCGCTGACGAACATCGCGCTGCTGCTGCGGACGCACCCCGAGGTGGTGCGGAACATCGAGCGGATCGTGTTCATGGGCGGGGCGGTGGCGACGGGGAACGCGACGCCGGTCGCCGAGTTCAACGTGTGGCACGACCCGGAGGCGGCGGCGGTGCTGCTGACCGCGGGGGTGCCGATCACCATGTACGGGCTCGATGTGTTCAAGCGGGTGCTGGTGCCGGCGGCGGATGTGCAGCGGTTGCGGGCGAGTTCGGAGCCGCGGCTGCGGATGGCGGGGGAGTTGCTGGCCCACCGTGATCCGGCGACGTCCGGGGATCCCACGCCCACGGGGGGTCTGGGGGACGCGGGGGCGGTGTGTGCGGTGGTGGATCCGGGGGGTCTGAGCACTGAGCTGCTGCCGGTCGAGGTGAGCCTGGCGCCGGGGGCGACCCGGGGGCAGACCATTGTCGACCGTCGGCCGCGGCCCGGGGAGGCCGAGATCCACGAGGGTGAGCGCGAACTGACCCTGGTGGATGTGGGGTTGGACGTGGATGTGGAGCGGTACGTGAAGTTGTGGCTGTCGGTGGTGGAGGGCGAGTAGGCGGTGACGTGGCTGCCGGCCGGTAGGGGCCGGCCGCGCGGTTCCCCGCGCCCCTGAAGGGCGCGGGGAACCGCGTTTCGTCACTACGCGCGCGTCGCCTTGCGACGGCGGGTCGCCAGGACGATGCCCGCGCCGCCGGCCAGCAGGACGGCCGCGCCGATGGCGATCGGGCCGGTCGCGCTGGAGCCGCCGGTCTCGGCGAGGTCGTCGCCGCCGCCGTTCGGGGTGGCCGCGGGGGCCGTGGTGGACTCCGAGGCGGACGGGGTCGGCGTGCCCGTCGACGGGGTCTCGGAGGCCGGAGGCGTGGTCTCGGAGGCCGGGGGAGTCGACTCGGAGGCCGGCGGGGTCGACTCGGACGCCGGGGGAGTCGTCTCGGCGGGCGGGGTCGCCGGAGGCGTGGTCTGCGTCGTCGAGCAGTCCTTCGTGCCGCCGTTCCAGGCCGCGATCAGCTTGTCCTTGATGACCGGGCGGTCCGGACCCTTGGGCAGCTCACCGTGGGTGAAGCCGTCGTTGGCGTCGAGGTTGCCGTCGAACTTCGTGGCGCCCCGGTAGAGGTCGATCTGCGCGTAGCAGCCGGCGTCGGGCACCGCGATGTCGAGGGAGTCGCTCTGGCCCTGCTTGACGGTCACCGTGTCGAAGTCGACGAAGATCTGCTCGCCGGAGGTCGCGAAGGTCGGACCGTGGGCGATGTAGGAGGCCAGCGAGGCCGTGCAGGTGGCCGCGTCCTGAGCCGCGCGGACCTTGATGTGCACCTTGCCGTCCTCGGTCGGCTTCAGGTTCTGGTCGTCGACCTTGACCGAGTCGAAGAAGCTGACCCCGTCCAGGGAGAACTGGCAGCGGTCGGTCCCGGTCTCCGTACCCGCGCCCGTGCCGGGCTTGTAAGTACCACCGTGGTTCCAGCCGTCGCCGCCGGGCCCGGTGGCCCAGGCGGCGGATGCGCCCGAGGCGCAGAGGGCGAGCGTTGCGGCGCCCGTCCCCAGCAGGCGGCGCACAGTGACACGTCTCGCTATGGACATGCGTATCCCATCAGGGTGGAGTGATCCGAAAACGCCGAGGGCACAGAAAAGCGCTCGGCAACACTGGGCTCATTGGTCACATGCGCCACAGCTGCGGACATCGTGGATCTCGCCGCCGAAGGGTGTCAACCTGCGGGAATGCAAGGTCTGTTCATCGGCCATCACAATTCCGCCACACAAGGAACGCGGCGCTCCGCACCTTGGGGAGGTTCGTCCCTCCACAGCTGTGGACAGATTCCTCTTTGTTCGTCTTTGCCGTACGCACAGAGCACTCAGGAGATCGTGTGACCCCCGACCTCTCGTCCAGGGACCCGAACTGGTGGCGGCAGGCCGTCGTCTACCAGGTCTACCCCCGAAGCTTCGGCGACGCCGACGGCGACGGGCTCGGTGACATCAGAGGCGTCACCGAGCGGCTCACGCATCTGAGCGGCCTCGGCGTCGACGCCCTGTGGCTGAGCCCCTTCTACCCGTCCGAGCTGGCCGACGGCGGCTACGACGTCGCCGACTACCGGGACGTCGACCCGCGTCTGGGCACCCTCGACGACTTCGACGCCATGGTCACCGAGGCCCACCGTCTCGGTCTGAAGGTCATCGTCGACCTCGTCCCCAACCACAGCTCCCACCAGCACGTGTGGTTCCAGGAGGCCCTCGCCGCCGGGCCCGGCTCGGCCGCCCGCGAGCGGTACGTCTTCCGGGACGGGCGGGGTGCGCACGGGGAACTCCCGCCCACCGACTGGCAGTCCGTGTTCGGCGGCAGCGCCTGGAAGCGGGTACCGGACGGACAGTGGTATCTGCACCTGTTCACGCCCGAGCAGCCCGACTTCAACTGGGACCACGACGAGGTCCGCGCCGACTTCCGCACCACCCTGCGCTTCTGGTCCGACCGGGGTGTCGACGGCTTCCGCGTCGACGTGGCCCACGCCCTGGCCAAGGACCTCGCCGAGCCGCTGCGCGACCTCGGGTCACCCGAACTCAGCGGCGAGCAGGCGCTGGCCGAGTTCGCGCCCGGCACCCACCCCTTCTTCGACCGCGACGAGGTCCACGAGATCTACCGCGACTGGCGCAAGGTCTTCGACTCCTACCGCCCGCCCCGCATGGCGGTCGCCGAGGCCTGGGTCCCGGGCGCGGACCGGCGCGCGCAGTACGCCCGCCCCGAGGAGCTCGGCCAGGCCTTCAACTTCGCCTATCTGCTCGCGGGCTGGAACGCGGCGGAACTCCGCCAGGTCATCGTCGACTCCCTCGCCGGCGCCCGCGCGGCCGGCGCCTCGGCCACCTGGGTGCTGTCCAACCACGACGTCGTACGCCACACCTCCCGCCTGATGCTCCCGCCGGGCACGGACGAGAACGCCTGGCTGCTCTCCGGCGGCCAGGCACCGCACGTCGATGCCGCCGAGGGGCTGCGCCGCGCTCGCGCCGCCACGCTCCTCATGCTGGCGCTGCCCGGATCCTCGTACGTCTACCAGGGCGAGGAACTCGGTCTGCCCGAGGTCGCCGACCTGCCCGTCGAGGTGCTCCAGGACCCGATCTGGGAGCAGACGGGACGCGTCCGCAAGGGCCGCGACGGCTGCCGGGTGCCGCTGCCGTGGACACGGACCGGGCCGTCGTACGGCTTCGGCGCGGGCGGGGCCTGGCTGCCGCAGCCGGAGAGCTTCGCGCGGTACGCCGTCGAGGCGCAGGACGGCAGCGAGGGCTCCACCCTGGAGCTGTACCGCGCCGCCCTGAAGCTGCGCCGCAAACTGCTGGAGGGAGAGGCGCTGACCTGGTCGGACGGGGCCGCCGACGGGGTGCTGGACTTCGTACGGCACGACGGGTGGCGGTGTGTGGCCAACCTGTCCCCGGCGGCGGTGGAGCTGCCGCCGGGCGAAGTGCTGCTGGCCAGCGGCCCGTTGGAGGACGGGCTGCTGGCACCGGACACGACGGTCTGGCTTGCGTAGCGGAATCAGCCGATGGTCGGGTTCGGGCTGGCGCCCGCGGCCGGGGCGTTGCCCGCCTGCTCGCCGGGGAGCGCGACCGGAGTGGAGGTCGCGGTCGGCGGCGGGGTGAGGACGACCATCGGCTCGCCGGGCTGCGGGGGCGGCGGGGTCAGATCGGTGGTGGGCAGCTTCGGCGGGGTGGTCTGCTGGAAGAGGGCCTGGTCGAAGTTGACGAAGCCGGTCTTCTCCATGACCGTGATGTGGTCCAGGACGGTGTCGTTGGCCTGGTCCGCGAGCGCCCGCACCAGCGAGTTCTTGGTGGTGGAGCGGATCTTCGCCACCGTGTTGAAGATCGAGCCGTGGGTGATGCGCAGGATGTTGGCGAAGTTCGAGTCGAACTCCCGGCCGGTGCTGGAGGTGATCTGGTTCACGAAGGCCACCTGCTGCGGGCTCGCCACGTTCGGCAGGGTGATGTTGAGCATCGGGGCGATCTTGCGGCAGGTGGTGTCCAGCGCCGCGTGGCCGTCGACGAGATGCTCTCCCGCGGTCTTGACCTCCTTGGTCGTTCCCTTCTCCATGCCGATCTTTCCGAGGGGGTACTCCCACAGGCCCGCCGCCCGCACCTTGACCACGAAGTCCCGGTCCTGCTCGGTGAGCGGACCCCACTGGGTCTGGGCGATCACCCGGTCCTGAGCGGTCGAAACCTTGTCGAAGCCGAGCATCGCGGGATAGGCGAGCGCGACCAGGGTCAGGCTGAGCGCACCGCCCACGAAGAGCGTGCCCGTGGCATTCCGCGAAAAGCGCACCGTGGCTCCTGTCCGATCGGGGTTGTTCGGACCTTCAGTACGGACGAGGAGCCACGGGTGTTCATGATGCGTACGTCACTTCGCCGGTCCGCAACCCGTACGGACGCACAGCGCGAGACCTGACCCCCGACGCCCCGTCAGAATCGAGGAATGAGCCGGAAGACAGCCGCCCTGGGTATCACCGCACTCACCCTGATCGCATCGGCCTGGACGCCCGCCTCCGCGCACGGCGGCCGTGACCTCTGGGCCACCGTCACCATCGTGCCCGGTCGCGAAGGCATCGTGGAGGCCGCCGGATACTCCGGCCCCGCCCTCGGCGTCGGGTCACGCCTGACGCTCACCGCCCCCGAGGGCACCGCGGTCACCGACACCCCCCTCGACGCCCACGGCTACCGCGGCGCGGTCGACACCGACGGCGACAGCGCCACGTACACCTACACGGGCCCCACGAACGCGGGCGCCTGGCAGGAGCACACCTTCCCCTTCGTCCTCGCCGTACCGGCCGACGCGGTGCCCGGCACCCGTCTGACCGGCTGCGCGATGCGGCTCACGGACGCGAGCGGCACGCGCAAGGACCACGGAACCTGCGCGGTGACCGTCGGCCTGCCGGAACCGACGCTGACCCGGCCCGAGTCCGGGGTGCCGCTCGGCGCGCGGCCGGAGATGGCCGGGACCGCGTATCCGGGGGCGCAGGTGACCGTGCGGCACGAGGACGCGGAGGACGAGGGGGTGACGGGTCAGGGGCCGGAGCCGGGGGCCGAGGTGTGCACCACGACGGCCGGCGCCGGCGGCGCGTGGTCCTGCCGGCCCGCTCTGCCGCTTCCCGCCGGTCCGGGACGGCTCCAGGCGACCGCTTCCCTCAACGGCGTCAGCGCGCTGAGCGAGCAGAAGAACGTCACGGTGGCGCCCGCCAGGTGACGGGTCACGACGGGTTCGCGTGGGACACCCTGCGCAGCACGGTCGGGTAGGGCAGGGCCGTGGCGAGTTCGCGCACCCGGGCCGCACACCGCCCGGCCTCGTCCGCGCGGCCCAGTACCGCCAGCGCCGTCGCCTGCGCGGTACGGGCCTCGCATTCGGTGACCGCCTCGCCCGCCCCGGCGGCCCGTACGGCCTCCTCCGCGGCGAGCCGCGCGGCGCGCGCGGGATCGCCGGCCGTGAGGTGGGCCCAGGCGGCGATGACGGGGACGCCGGTGCCGGACACGGTCGCCAGCAGGGCGAGGGCGCGGTCGGGGCGGACGTCGCGGAGCGCCAACTCGGCCTGGGCGGTGCGTACTTCGTAGTCGGCCTGGTGGTCGGGCCGGCGGGACACACAGTGGGCCGCGCGGGTCAGCAGTTCGCGGGGGTCGGGGAGCGCGGGGCGGGGGCCGCCGCGCAGCTGGACGCGGGCGAGGGCGGTGAGGGCGTACGGCAGGCACCAGCCGGAGTGCGCCTGGGCCTCGGCGACGGCGTCGGCGGCGAGTTCCGCGGCCTCGTCGCACTCGCCGAGCAGGAGGTGCACTTCGGCGAGGTTGGCGCGTTCGAAGGCGGCGGCCTCCGGGTCTCCGCAGCCGTCGGCCAGGTCGAGGGCGCGGCGGCCGAGCGCGGCGGCCTCCCGTAGCCTGCCCGAGCGTCTCGCATGCTCGCGCAGGATCGACAGGACCATGGCCAGCAGTCGGGGGTCGCCGTGTGCCTCGGCATGCGGGAGGGCGGCGTCGGCGGCCGCGAGGGCCTCCGGCAGCCGGCCGGTGAGGGCGAGTGATGTGGACTGTTGGGCCAGTGCACGGGCTCGCAGGCCATGGGGGGTGTGCTCGCCGTTGGCGGGTGCGGGTTCGTTGTGGCTGGTCGCGCAGTTCCCCGCGCCCCTGACGGCGTCACACTCACCGGCGTTTTTCTCTGCCGTACGTGCTGCCCTCAACGAGCCCTCGTAGTCGCCCGTCACGAAGCACAGGACACCTCGCGCCATCCAGTGCGCCGCCAGTGTCTCCGCAGGTGTGCGATCACCAGGGAGGTACGTGTCCAGCAGGGCGAACCCCTCCCCCGCCTCCCCCGTCTTGGCCAGCGTTTCCGCCAACTGGGCGGCCACCCGCACCTGTTCCTCCGCTCTGCCGTGTCTCCGCAGATCCGTCAGCGCCTCCCGCAGGACCCGCGCCGCGTCCTCGTGGCGGGCCATGCGGCGCAGTACGGCGGCGTGGTCGAGGCGGATGCGGGCCGCCTCGACGGCGACCGCGTCGAGGCGGGCGGTCAGTTCGCCGTAGTAGTGGTCGGCGGTGTCGTCGGCGCCGACGGCCGCGGCCCGGCGTGCCGCGAGGTGCAGATGGTCGGCGGCGCGCGGGTCGTCGGCGCCCGTGAGGTGCGCGGCCACGGCGTCCACCGCGCCGGGACGGCGGCGCAGCAGCAGCTCGGCGTACGCGGTGTGCAGCAGGCGGCGTCGCGCGACCGAGAGCCGCTCGCGGCACACCAGCCGGATGAGCGGATGCCGGAAGCCCAGGCCGGGCACGGTCCGACCGTCCGTCGGTACGGGCCGTTCCTCCAGTACGGCGGCGGCGAGCGCGGCGTCGATGCCGTCGGCCACCTCCGCCGTGGCGCCCGCGACCTCCTGCACCTCCGTCAGCGCCGCGACCCCGCCGCACGCCATCGCCACGGTCTCGATGACCTGGCAGGCGGCCGGGCTGAGGCGGGACAGGCGTTCGGCGACGAGGAGGCGGACGCCCTCCGGCGGGGTCAGGTCCTCGTACCCGGACATCCCGGATGTCGCCTTGGCCAGTTCCACGGCGAACAGGGGGTGGCCGAGGGAGAGCTCCCAGACGCGTTCGAGGGTCGTGGAGTCGCCGTCGCCGCCCATCGCGTCCGCCGCCAGGGTCAGACAGTCCGTGCGGTCCAGGCGGGGCAGGTGGAGCCGGCGGGCCGTTCCCTGGCGGACGAGGGTGTCGAGGAGGGTGCGGCGCGGGTCCGGCTCGGGGAGGTCCTCGGGGCGGTACGTGGCCAGGAAGCGCACCTTCGCGGACCCCTGGGTGCGGCGGGCCAGGCGGCTCAGCAGGTGCAGGGACGCCGTGTCGGCCGTATGGACGTCGTCCAGCACCACCAGCGCACCGCCCGGTGCCGCCGCGGAGGCCAGCAGGCCGGAGACGGCGGCGAAGATCCGCTCGCGCTCGTACTCGGGGCCGCCGCCGCGCCCCGGCGCCGGGCCGATCTGGCCCAGTGACGGCAGCAGCGCCGCGAGCTCGGGGTACTCCGCGCCCGCCCGGGCCCGTTCGGCTGCCGGACGGCCGGCCAGCCAGCCCTCCAGGGCCTCCACGAACAGGCCGTACGGTGCCTGCTCCGCCGTGTCGTGGCTCGCGCCCCACAGCACGGCCGCCCCGTCCGCCGAGGCCCGCCGTGCCGCCTCCGCGGCGAGCCGTGTCTTGCCGATGCCCGCCTCGCCGCCGACCACGGTCAGGGCGGGGCGGGTGGGGTCGAGGAGGCGTTCCAGCTCGGCGCGGCGGCCGACGAAGGGCGAGGCCGCGAGGGTGTCGAGCACGGCGGGCGGCGGTGTCGGACCGGCGGGAGCGGGACGTCGTACGGCCGTCATGGAGGTGCCCAGCGCCGCGCGGTGCAGCGCCTCGGTCTCGGGTCCCGGCCGGATGCCCCACTCGGCGTCCAGCGCGCGCCGGCACTGGTGGTACTGGGCGAGGGCGCGGCGCCGCATGCCCTGGTGGAGGTAGGCGCCGATCAGGACCCGGTGGGCGCGTTCCTCGGCGGCGCTGTCGGCGAGGATCCGGCGGGCGGTGGCCGCCGCCCGTTCCGTGGCGCCGTCCGCCAGGTACGCCTCGGCGAGGGTGAGCCGTACGGAGTCGCGCAGCGCGTCGAGCCGCTCGCGTCGCGCCTCCACCCACGGGGTGTAGCGGTGCTCGGGGAGCAGCCCGCCGGTGAAGGCTTCGAGGGCGGCGGCCAGGTGGGCGGTGGTCCCGGTGCGCAGGGCCCGCTCGGCGAGGGTCTCGGCCTCGTCGGCGTCGATCCACACCGTGTCGGGCGCCAGCCGGAGCAGTGCGCCCTCGCCGATCAGGTACGAGGAGGGGGTGCGGGCCGTCAGCTCCGGCTCCAGGGCGCGGCGGGCGGCGTGCAGGGAGACGCGGAGGCTGCCGAGGGCGGCGGGGGTGCCGGCCGTGTCGGGCCAGCACATCTCGATGATCTCCTCGCGGTGCCTGACCCGGCCGGGGGAGACGGCCAGCAGTTCGACGAGGCGACGGGAGCTGGGGCGCGGCCAGCGATCGGCGACGGGAGCCCCGTCCGTGCGTTCGGTGCGGAAGCCGCCGAGCAGATACAGCCGCAGGACGGGCCGCGCCGGTCGGCGCACGGCACCGTCCGCCGTTTCCGCGTTTCTGCTGCTCATGTGGGCCGCACTCTAGCCCGGCTCCCTGTTTTGACCGGAATATGACCGGACAAATAAAATGTCCGGACATGTGAACTGCCCAGACGGATCACCGGAGGCCCCGCGGTGTGTGACCTCATCGGTCTCGCGGGGCTCCCGGCGTGTATCCCTACCCCCCACAGGAGGGATACGGCGGCTCCCGTCCCGAGGGGCATGACTCGGCCCTGCTCGTGGCCAATGTGTCGGAACAGGGCCGATGCGAGTGACCTTAGGCAGCGGGCGTTACTGGCGGATTACTGACACATGGGGTTCGGAATGCGGACAATTACGCGTGTGATATCCCGTATTCCGGCGGCTCGTTGACGAAGCGTTGACCACTTCGCGGGAGATTCCAGACCCCTTTGCGGGAGAGTCGAAAGAAGGCCCGGCCCTAGATTCGGCGCATGCCCCCACACCCCCCTGCCCCCCTTCCCGTGCTCCCCTACCGCAAGCCCACCAAGGGGCGTGACTACTGGGTCCTGGACGACGTCCTGCCCGACGCGGACGCCGTGCGGGAGCGGTGTCTGGCCAAGGGCGACTGGGTCGAGGGCTACCCGCACAAGCCGGAGGCGTGGCCGGGGCTGCGGGCCATGCCGGGTCTCGAACCGGACGAACTGGCCCGCGTCGAGCGGCTGGTGCGCCAGGCCACCGGCGCCAAGGAGCTGTGGGTCCAGCGCACCCCCGGCGGCGGCACCCTCAACCACAACTGCGTCCAGGTGGTCGGCGAGGGCGAGAGCACGCCCCGCCCGCACACCGACTCGCGCAACCTGTGCCGGTACGCGGCGGTCCTCTATCTCAACCCCGGCGTCCCCAAGGACTGCGGGACCAGCTTCTACCGCCAGTCCCTGCCCGGCGGCCGGCTCGGCGGCAACGTCGTGCAGGCCCCGCACAACAACCTCGTCGACGCGCTCGGCACCCGGTTCGTGGCGCCGGACGCCTTCGAGGAGGACGTACGCGTGCCGCACCGGTACAACCGGCTGCTGCTCTACAGCGCCAACCTGGTGCACAGCGCGACCGGTTACTGCGGCGCCACCCTGGAGGAGAAGCGGATGACGGCGGTCTTCTTCTGGATGGCGTGAGCCTTCGACGCGGGAGCAGGCGGCGGTTTCAGTAGCGGACCGCCCTGTCCACCTCCGCCTTCACCTCACCGGACAGATCGCGGTTGCTGCGGGCCGTCGCCTTCCCGGACTTGCCCGCCGGCACGTCGGAGACGGTCACCGCGACCGCGTCCAGCAAGTTGCCGTCGCCGTCGGTGAAGTTCACCTGCACCAGGAAGGACTTCTGGGAGCCGCCGCTGTTGGCCGCCGTGACCTCGGTCTCGGCGCGCCCGCCGGAGGCGGTGACCGTGCCGAGCTGCACGTCGCCCTTGACGTCGACGCCGTTCCTGACGTCGTCGAACCTCTCGCCGACCTCCGCCGTCGCCGACGCGAACGTGTCCGCGCCCTGGGACGCGACGGACGCGGCCCTGCTCGCCACCGACGCGGGGGTGTCGTCGTCGGAGCAGCCGGTGAGCGCGGTGAGTGCGGTGAGCGCGGCGGCCGCGACCACCGCCGCCGGTGCCGTGCGGTAGCCCGTCATATCGCCTCCAGGGTGCTGCGGGTGCCTCCAGTGAAGATCGGCCCGCCCGCGACCGCACCCCGGCCCTCACCCGTTCGGCCCTGCCCCCGTGGTGCCCGCCGGGGCCCGGGCAGATCGTCGAACCATGACTCAGCAACCGCATGCGACGCCGTCCTCCACGACACCGTCCGCCACGACACCGCCCGTATGGGACAAGGACCACCAGCAGGCCGCGCCCACCCCCGCCGACATGCCGGCGGGCAGCGGGTTCGTGACCGGCGGGCTCGTCTTCGCCGGTGTCCTGATGCTGGTGAACGGGGTGATGGCGGTGCTTCAGGGCATCTCCGCGCTCGCCAAGGACGATGTCTACAACCGGGTCGGCGACTACGTCTACAAGATCAGCCTCACCGGCTGGGGCGTCATCATGCTCGTCCTGGGCGTCGTCCTCCTGGCCGTCGGCTACGGCGTCCTCAAGGGCGCCTGGTGGGCCCGGATGACCGGCATCTTCCTGGCGTCGATGAGCATGGTCCTGCACTTCCTGTTCCTGCCGTACTCCACCGTCTGGTCCGTGATCATGGTCGGCGTCGACTTCTTCGTGATCTGGGCCCTGGCGACGGCACCCCACGTCTCAGGCCGCGGTACCGCCCCGGCGGGGCGCTGACCCGGCCCGGATCCCTGACGGCACAGGTATGGGGGCTGCCCCGTCGGCGGGGCAGCCCCTCTGCGTCACACCGTCACACGTGTCCCAGGCCGCCGCTGCCGAAGGATCCGCTGGACCCTGGCAGCCAGCGCTTTCGCTGCTGGTCCTTGCCTCGTTTACTGCTCTGCTGGAGCTGGTACGGCATGAGCCGCTCCCGCTCCGCGAGCGGGACCACGTTCGGCTCCCGCATCTCACTGATCTCGTGGACCGCGCCAGAGCTGGGAAGGGTGGGCTGCTCGTCCGGCCGAGGCCTGACGAGTTCCCGGTCCTGCACCCGCATGCCGAACTGCACGGCCAGGATCAGTGCACCGGCGATGAACGCACCACCGACGAAAGCGGCGATCACGTTGAGCACATCGCTCCCCGCGGCCGCTACTACAAACGTTGCGGTACTCATATGGCAAGTATCGCCGAAATGACTCAAAAGGGCAGTCCTGAATTCGAGGAACCTGTCCATATGCTGTCCGCGGGATTTCCGGGAACTCGCCTTTGCGCCGTGCCGTTTCCAACTAAAGGAACGGTAAACGGAGTTGGATTCCACGGAGGTCCCCACCATGATCCAGAACCCGAGCCGCAGAGCCGTCCTCGGCGGTGCCGCGGCGCTGGCCGCGCTGGCGGTGACGGCCGCCCCCGCCGCCGCACAGGCCGCCGCCTGGCCCACCGAGTTCCCGCTGCCGAACGGCTGGCTGCCCGAGGGCATCGCGATCGGCTCGAAGCCGTACGCCTACTTCGGCTCCCGTGGCAACGGCGGCATCTACCGCGTCGACCTGCGCACCGGCGAGGGCACGGTCCTCTACGCCGGAGCCGCCGGCCAGATAGCCGTCGGTCTGAAGATCGACCGCGACGGTCTGCTGTACGTCGCGGGCAACACCGGTGTCGCCCGCGTCCATGACGCGCGCACCGGCGAGGTCGTCCGCACCTTCCAGCTGAGCGAGGCCACCGGCCACTTCGTCAACGACGTCACCCTGCTCGGCGACCGCGCCTGGTTCACCGACTCCCGCGCCGCCCAGCTCTACAGCGTCCCCCGCGGCCGCGACGGAGCCGTCCGCACCCTCCCGCTCACCGGCGACTGGGTGCAGCTCCCCGACGTCAACAACGCCAACGGCGTCGTCGGCACCCCCGACGGCCGCGCCCTGATCGTCGTCAAGTCCACCCCGGGCGAACTCCACCGCGTCAACCCGAGGACCGGCCACGCCACGAGGATCACGCTGGTCGGCCAGGACACCGTCGTCAACGGCGACGGTCTGTGGCGCGTCGGTCGCACGCTGTACGTCGTCCAGAACCGTCTCAACCTGGTGAGCGTCTGGGACCTGGACGACAGGGCCACCACCGCGACCCTGCGCACCACGATCACCGACCCGCGCTTCGACGTGCCGACCACGGCCGCCCGCTACGGGGACCGGCTGTACCTGGTCAACGCCCGTTTCACGACCCCGCCGACACCGGAGACGACGTACGACGCGGTAGCCGTGTCCCTGTGACACCCCTGGCATGAGTCCGCCCTCTCCGGCCGCGCCGGAGAGGGCGAACGTCTGTAGGCCGGGTGTCAGTGGACGGTACGGCCCCGCCGGTATGCCACCCAGCCGGCGCCCGTCAGGGCGGCCGCGAGGACGGTGGCGGACAGCACGGTCACGCCGGTGGAGGCGAGGCTGCCGCCGGTGGATCCGGTGGCCACGGTCCCTCCTGCCGAGCCGCCGGTCGTGGCGGATCCCGCACCGCCGGTGGTGCCGCCGGAGTCCGAGTCGTCCGGGGTGTCCGTGCCGTCGTCCGTGCCCGGGTCCGTGTCGACCGGGTCCTGGCCGACGAAGCTGACCGGGACCTTCACGTCCTGGGAGCGGTCGCCGGAGAGGGTGTGGTCGGCACGGGTGGCCAGGACGCACTTCGCCTCGAAGCAGTCGGTGAACTCGTCCTTGGCGTCCACGGTGAGCTCGACCTCGAAGGAGCCGCCGTCCTCGTAGGGGGTCGCCAGGTCCTCGCCGTAGTCGGGCGGGTTGGACGAGATCCAGGCGGACGAGTGGGAGGCGCCGGTCATGTCGACGCCGCCGACACACGGGGTGGGCAGTTCGCCGTCGCCGTTGTCGACGCACAGGGCCACGTAGACGCCCTTGTCCTCGTCGTAGCCGGAGCCGGTGATCTTCAGGGTCTGGTCCTCGGTGGCGAGGTTGTTGACCGGAGTGACGGTCAGCCTCTGGCTCTCGGAGCCGGTGCCGGTCTTCGAGCCGGAGGGCTTGTCGTCCGCACCGTCGGTGGGGGGCGGGGAGCCGTTGCCGTCGTCCGGGTCGTCGTCCTTCACGACCGTCAGGGTGACCGGCGAAGTGCGGGTCGTGCCCGCCGTGTTGGTGAACTCGGCGCGGTACTCGAGGCCGTCCTGGACCGCCTTCGCGGTGAAGGTGAACGTGGGGTCCGTCGCGCCCGCGACCTTCCCCCAGGTCTGGCCGCCGTCGGAGCTGACGCTCCAGCTCACCGTGGGCGCCGGCGTGCCCTCGGCGGCGGCCGTGAAGGTGACCTTGCCGCCGGGGGCGACGGTCTGGTCGGCGGGGGAGAGAGTGACCTCGGGGGACGAACGGAAGCCGAGCTTGAGGACCTTGCTCTCCGCCCACTGCGTGACGTACACCGTCGCGGCGCCCGGGGTCACGGCGATGCCCGCGTACGTGGACGCCTCGGCGCCCGGCAGCACGGCCGGTGCGATCGCCTGCCGGAAGGTCCTGCTGTCCAGGATCTCCAGGGCGCCGTTGCCGTCCTGGACGGAGTCGCTGTCGGAGTGGTCCTGGCGCAGGACGAAGGCCCGGCCGGTGCGCCCGTCGAAGGCCGCCGCCGTGGCCCGGTCCGTGCCCGTCAGGGTGGTCAGCGGCTTGCCGTCGCCGTCCAGGACGAGCACCGAGGTCTCCAGGCCCACCCAGACGTTTCCGGTGGCCGGGTCGGGCTCGACGAAGTACACGGCGCCCGTGTCCGCGGGGAGTTCGGCCGTGGCGGTGACCTGGAAGGACGCGGTGGCCACGCGGCGCAGCACCTTCTTGTCCCCGGCGGTGCCGACGGACCAGGCCACGCCCCGGGCGGCGTCCACCCCGAGCTCCCTGCCGCCCTCGAGGGTGAGCGTGCTCTGCACGGTGCCGGTGGCGAGGTCGATGCGGCGCAGTTCGGGTCCCGCCGCGACCAGCACGCTGGAGGTGTCGGCGTCCTGTCCGACGCCGGTGAACCCCGTGCCGGTGTACGCGTAGCCCTTCGCGGCCGTGTCGCCGTCCTTGGCCATGCCGATGCCGCGCAGCGGGTAGTGGAAGAGCACGCCGTCGCCGGTGAGCGGGGCGATGATCCTGCGGCCCACGAGGGCCGACGTGGCGGGCACACCGGGGGCCTGGGCGACCTTGCTGAGGAGCGTGCCGTCCTCGGGGTCCAGGGCGTACAGGCCCGACTCGATGATGCCGGCGGTGTCGGGGATGTTCTCCGAACCGACGTACAGCTTCCCGGAGTCGGGGTGCAGCAGCACGTCCAGGGGGCGTCCGGCGGTGGTGAACCCGGCGGTCTGCGCGTAGCTGGGCGTGCCCGGGGGGACGTCCACGCCGTCGCCGCCGCCCTCGCCGCCGTCACCCGGGTCCTGGCCCTCGAAGAAGACCGGGATGCGGACGTCCTGGGACCGGTCGCCGCTCGCGTTGTGGTCGACGCGGGTGACGACCGAGCAGGCGACCTGGAGGCAGTCGAGGCCGCTCTCCTTGGACTTGACGCCGAGGGTGACGTCGAAGGTGCCGCCCTCGCCCCAGCGTTCGGCGACCGTGCCGGCGCCTTCGTCGGAGGCGTCCCTGGGGATGATCCACTTCGAGGCGCCGCTGCTGCCGTCCTGGTCGGCGCCGCCGAGGCAGGGGGTGGGGAGCCGGTTGTCGCCGTTGTCCTTGCAGACGGAGACGTAGATGCCCTTGGTGTCGTCGTAGCCCGCCCCGGTGACCTGGATGGTGTCGCCGTCCGGGTCCAGGTTCGCGGAGGCGGAGACGGTCAGCTTCTGACCGCTCTTGCCGAGTGCCGTCTTCGGGGTGTCGGCGGCATGGGCGGCGGGAGCGACGGTGACGGCGGTCACCGCCGCGGCCATCAGCGCGGCGGCGCCCAGGAGCGCCGCGGGACGTCTGAGACGGAGTCCGCCCGACCCGTCCGGTCTGTCGACTGCCATGGAAGGAACCTCACTTGTCGGGTACGCCCGGCACTCCGGTGGTGCGAGAGCCGGGCCCCGCGAGTGAGGGGCCCGGTCCGGCGGGCGCCTACGGGAAGGTGATCGGTACGTGCACGTCGTACTTGCGGTCGTTGGTGTCGAAGTGGTCGGCGCGTGTGACGACGGCGCAGTCGACGGTCGAGCCGCAGACGTTGCCGTCACCGAGGTCGGGGTTGACGTAGATGTTCACGTTGAAGGTGCCGCCGGTGCCGAACTTGGAGCTGTTGGCGAACATGCCGCCGAAGGTGTTGTTGACCCAGTGCGAGGCGCCGGTCGCGCCGGTCTCGTCCTGACCGCCCAGGCACGGAGTCGGCTTGTTCACGCCGGCCGCGCCGTCGACCACGCACAGACCGACGTAGATGCCCTGGCCGGTGTTGAAGCCGGAGCCGGTGACGTTGACGACCTGGCCGGCCGCGGAGGCGGTGCCCGGGGCGGTCACCGACAGGTTGTAGGTGGTGGTGCCGTCGACGATGGTGCGGGTCGAGGTCGCGGCGGACGCGGAGGTCGCCAGGCCCAGGGTGAGGGCGGAGGCGGCGGCGACGGCGAGGCCGGCGCGGGCGGCGAGGTTGGCTCTCATGGGGAGGAACACCCTTCTCTCAAGTTAGGTAAGGCAAACCTAAGTATGAGTTCGCGCTGTTTGTCAACGGACGGCAAAGAACTCTCAAATCCCTTGGTGGATAAGGGATGTGGGCATGCCGAAGAGCGGGCCGGCCCGGCCCGCTCCCTGCCCCATGAGGGGTCATTCCGGGGCCCGCACCCCGAACTCCGCGACGGCACCGCGCTCGCCGGCCACCGTGTACAGCTCCACGGTGTGGACGCCCTCGACGGCCGTGTCGTACACCGGGAAGGCCCGCGAGACCCGCCCCCGCCCGTCGGCCACCGCCTGATACCGGGTGTCCTGGTCGATCGAGACCAGCACGACCTCACCGGGCTCGAATCCCTCGCCGCTGACCCGCTGTTCGGCGCCGGGGGCGAGGGCGGAGCGCACGACGGCGGCAGTGGGGGCCGCCGGTTCGGACGCCGCCTGTTCCCGCTCCGTGGGCGTCGCGGTCGGGGCCGGAGCCGGCTGCGGGGTGTCCTGCGCCGCCGTGCTTCCGCTTCCGGTGCCCACGGTCACGTCCAGTACCCCGAATGCGTCGCCGGTGACGAACTCCGCTCCGCTCCCCGCGGACAGCAGCGCGGCGCCGTCCTCGGTGAGCGCCGCCCGGAGTCCGCTCCAGGTCACGCCGCTCGACCGTACGACGGGTTCGGCGCCGGACGTGACCTCGGCCAGGGCGAGTTCGCGGGCCCGCCCGTCGACGGCGGTACGGGAGTAGAGCGTGCCCGTGTCGCCGTCCAACTCCAGTCGGAGGCCGCTCAGGGGCAGCTGCTTCCCGGGGGCGGAGGTCAGCAGGGCCGTACCGCCCAACTCCACGTCCGCGTACCCCACTTCGGGGTCCGCCCCGCCGCCGGTCGCCGGGAACCAGGCACGGTCCCCCGATCCTCGTACGGCAGGTGCGGCGACGTCGAGCGAGACGTCCTGGTCCGCAAGGGTGAGGGCCGCGTAACCGCCGCTCACCTCGCGTGGCGGCGCGTCCGCCGTCGCGACGCCCGGACACAGCAGCGCGAGCAGCGCGCCGCCCGTCACGGCGGCGGCGCCGGATCTCTTCGCCATCTTCGACTCTCCCTGGGGGAAGTGGGGTGGGGTCTATCCGGCGTTCGTGGCCGTCCGGCGCCTGCGCGCCCACAGCCAGGTGCCGGTGCCGGCGGCGACCAGACCGGCCGCGATGAGTCCGGCGGTCAGGGCGGTGGAGCCGGTGGAGGCGAGGGGGCCGTCCGAGGTGCTTTCCGCACCCGTGGTGCCCGTGCCGCCCGTGGTGCCGCCGCCGCCCGTGGTGCCCGCCGTGGCGGAGGCGCTCGGCGTCGACGAGGCGGTGGACGAACCGGTCCCGCCGAACGTCACCGGGATCCGTACCGTCTGGCTCTGGTCCCCGCCCCGGGTGTGGTCGTTGCGCGTGATGACCGCGCACGTGACGCCCGACTTGGTGCAGTCGGTGTTGGCGTCCTTGGCGCGGACCTTGAGCCGCACGGAGAACGAGCCGTCGTGCCCGCTTCCCTTGTAGGGCTCGGCGAGGCCCTCGCCGTAGGAGGGCGGGTCGGACGAGACCCACACGGACGCCCCGGACTCGCCGGACATGTCCACGCCGCCGACGCAGGGGGTCGGGGTCCTGCCCGCCCCGTTGTCCACGCAGAAGGCGACGTAGATGCCCTTCTCGGTGTTGTAGCCGGTGCCGGAGACGGTGACCGTCTCGCCCGCCGGGTCCAGGCCCGCGCTCTTGGAGGCGGTGAGTTTCTGCCCCTCGGGACCGGTCGCCGTAGCGGCCGCGACGGCCGGTGAAACCACGGTCAACACCAGTCCCGCCGAGGCGGCGACCAGTGCGAAATGAGCAACTCCTCGGCCACTCAGGGCACTTGAGGACAGCAAGACGGCACCCCCACCATGGGTCAATAAGGTAAACCTAACCTAACCTTATTCTCAACTGTGCGGGACCCAGAGACTCGGAGGACTTCGGCGATGCGTAGGTCAGGAAGACGGATCGGACCGGCGTCGTGGGCCCTGGCCCTGGCGCTGCTGACGGCAGCCTGTGCGGGCGGCGGCCCGGACAAGGGGTCCGCCGAGGCCGCACCGGTCTCCGCGAGCGCACGGGCGGCGGCCGCCGGGAAGCAATTGGCGAAGAACACCCTCGTACCGCTGGAGGGCGAGGCGCCCACGCCGAAGCTGCCGGTGACGGTCGACTCCTCCGACGGGCGCCAGGTGACGGTGCGGGACGCGTCGCGCGTCCTGCCCCTCAACGGCGGCATCGCGGAGATCGTGTTCACGCTCGGTCTCGGCGACAAGGTCGTCGGCCGGGACATCACCGCCACCTTCGCGGAGGCCAAGAAGCTCCCGCAGGTCACCAAGGCGCACGACGTGAGCGCGGAGAGCGTGCTGTCGCTGCGTCCGACGGTCGTGCTCGCCGACACCGACACCGGCCCGAGCGAGGCCATCGACCAGATCCGCGACGCGGGCGTCCCGGTCGTGGTCCTGGACCCGGCGACGAAGCTCTCCGACGTCCCCACGCGGACCACCCGCATCGCGCGGGCGCTGGGCGTCCCGGAAGCGGGCAAGGCCCTCAACTCCCGTATCGCCGAGGACCTTTCCGCGGCGAAGGCGGGCGTCCCCGAGGGCAGCAGGCCCAAGGTCGCCTTCCTCTACATGCGCGGCAGCGCGGCCGTCTACCTCATGGGCGGCAAGGGCTCCGGCGCCGACTCCCTGATCGAGGCCGCGGGCGCGGTCGACGCGGGGGTCGAGATGGGCCTGGACAAGCCGTTCACGCCGCTCACCAGCGAGGCCCTCATCGCCGCCCGGCCCGACGTGATCCTGATGATGGACAAGGGCCTCGCATCGGTCGGCGGCATCGACGGCCTCGTCAAGATCCCGGGCATCGCCCAGACCCCGGCCGGCGCCGACCGCCGCATCGTGACCCTGGAGGACGGCGTCCTGCTGAGCTTCGGGCCGCGGACGCCGTGGGTCATCGACATCCTTGTGGACGCCATCCACAGGGTGTGAACAACGCGTCGGCAACCTGCCCCCGGCCGGTGGCGACCTGGTGGTGAAGTCCCACCCCACGAAGGGAGTTCACCCCCATGCGCACCCGCATCGCGCGTTTCGTCACCCTCCTCACCGCCCTGCTGGCGGCGGCCTTCACGACGGCCGCCCCGGCACAGTCGGCCGACAACTGGAACCCGCCGTCCACCCTCGTACAGCCCCTGAACGAGGTCTGGAACCACGTCGAGTCGACCTATCCGAACCTCTACGGCTTCCGCAACTACGGCTGGGACCAGGTCATGGCCAACAAGGGGAGCATCAACTACTGCGTCCGCTGGGAGTCCGACGCCCCCGTCAGCACCGCACTGCGCGACCAGATCCACGCCCAGCTGAAGAAGCAGTTCGGCAAGTGGACGGCGGCCATGCTCGACAACGGCACGGGCACCAACGCCTGGCCGTACCCCCATGTGCCCGTCAACATCGTCGGCTGGGCCGTGAAGAACCGCTCCACGCTCCAGTGGACCGACAACTCGGTCGACATCTACGTCAACAACCTGGACGGCGGCGGCGCCCCGCAGTGCGCGCCCGACTGCGGCCGCTTCTTCCACCAGGACGGCAACTACACGAAGTGCCCCGGCGGCGTCACCCGCCACTACGACCAGTCGCTGTGGCTCACCAAGGGCTTCCAGGGCGGCGCGGGCGGGGACTGGGGCCAGCGGGTCGGCCAGGAGTACTTCACCGGGGCCCTCGGCCAGGAGAACATCCATATCTATCTCCACGAAGTCGGCCACACCTTCGGGCTCGACGACTTCTACGACTGGACGCCGACCGGCCAGTGCTGTTTCCTCATGAAGGCCGGATCGGCCACGCAGATCACGGAGTTCGACAAGTGGATGGCGCGTGACTTCTGGCGCCATCTGAAGAGCCGCTACGGGCTCTGACACGTTCTGTTCGAGGAGCGCGGGTGGACGACGTGGAGAGGACCCCGGTCCTGGTGACCGGCGGCAGCGGCTTTGTGGGCAGCCACTTGGTGAAACGGCTCCTGGAGCGCGGCCATCGGGTCCGTACGACGGTCCGCAGCACCGCCGACTCGCCGAAGACCAGGCCCCTGCGGGCGATGCGGGCCGAATTCCCGGACAGGCTCGACCTGTTCGAGGCCGACCTGCTCGCCGAGGGCTCCTTCGACGAGGCCGCCCAGGGCTGCGGGACCGTCTTCCACGTCGCCTCCCCGTTCCTCGTACCGGAGAGGATCAAGGACGGCCGCAAGGACGTGGTGGAGCCCGCGCTCCTCGGCACCCGCAACGTGCTCGGCACCATCGACCGCACCCCGGCCGTCCGCCGGCTCGTCCTCACCTCCACCGTCGGCGCGATCTTCGGCGACTACGCCGACGTACTGGAGATGAAGAACCGGACCCTCACGGAGGAGTACGTCAACACCACCAGCACGGTGGCGAACAACCCCTACCACTACGCCAAGACCGTCGCCGAGCAGGCCGCCTGGGACGCGGCGAAGGCGCAGGACCGCTGGAGCATGGTCGCGGTCAACCCGGGCCTGATCCTGGGCCCTTCGCTCACCCCCGCCTCGGAGTCCGGCAGCCTCTTCCTCCTGGAGGAGCTCTTCAAGGGCTACTTCTTCTACGGCGCCCCGGACTTCAGCTTCACCACCGTCGACGTGCGGGACGTCGCCGACGCGCACATCGCCGCGGCCGAGAACCCGCGGGCACACGGCCGGTACATCCTCGCGGCGCCGACCATGACGTCCTTCCACGACATGTCCCGCATCCTGCGCGCCGCGTACCCCAGGAACCTCCGCCTGCCCCGGACCCGGCTGCCCCACTGGCCCGTTCGCGTCCTCGGCCCGGCGTTCGGCCTCACCCAGGACTACATCCGCAAGCACCTCGGCATCCGCTTCGAGGTCGACAACAGCCGCAGCATCGATGAACTGGGCCTCACCTACCGCCCGATCGAGGAGACGGTCCTGGACCACTACCGGGCATGGCGGGCATCGGCGGGATGACGGGACCGCTTACGCCGGTATGTCGCGCGGTACGACCGTCACCCGTCGGAAGTTGCACGTCGCCGCGGACTCGCCGGCCTGTCCCTGATACGCCTTGAGGGCCATGCTGACCAGGCTCAGCAGCAGGTCGACGTCGGTGTCGCAGTCCAGGTGCACGGTGACCCAGCGGGAACCGGGGACCAGGTGGATCGCGGTGGACCCCTGGAGGTCCCTCGCGAAGCGTTCGATCGCGCGGCCGGTCAGATGCAGGTCCACATCACGGTCGGAGTGGAAGTGCACGATCTCGCCGTGCGGGGAGCGCAGGGCCCGCCCGGTCCCGCAACTGGGGTGACCCGTGCGGAGGTCGGGCCAGACGTGGAGGCGCTCGAAGGCGCGCTCGGCGAGAGTCATGTGCCCATCGTCGCCTGCTCACCCCCGCGCAACCAGGGGTTGAGGGAAAAGTAACCGGGGCGTGAGGTGCGGGGACGGGCGCCGCCCGATCGATGGATTTCCTTCCCAACAGGCAACCTGAACACCCTCTTTACCGGTCTCACAGGACGCTCACAGGTGTGCCGGAGTGCATGTGGGGCCGCATGGGGGTGCGTCCACACCGTCGGCCGCCCGTGGGTTGTCCAGTCCGATGCCCCTGACCAGGGCACTCGCAGACGAGGAACCGATGACCAGTCAGCAACACCGCAACCGCAGCCGCTGGAAGCGCCCCGCGCTCGCCGCCGGCGCCGCGCTCACCGTCGTCGTCACCGGAGCCGGAGCGGCACCCGGCGCCGGGGCCGCGCAGGCCGCCACCCCCGGCAAGCCGAAGCTCAAGCTGATCGCCGCGTCGAACTCCGTGACGCTCGACCGGTGGCAGGGGGAACCCGGGGTCTACCTGGACCTGGGCACGTATGTCACCGTCGACAACGCGCCCCTGGAGTTCAAGGTGACGCGGAAGTCCTACAAGGACCCCGTCGTCGCCAAGCAGGTCTTCCGCCACGACGGCACGACGACGACCAAGGCGCTGCCCACCGGGCTCGTGAAGGACTTCTCCGGGCTCCCCGGGTTCCTGGAGGTGTCCGTCAAGGACGCGAACGGGGCGGAGGTCGCCAGGACCAAGGGGAACTTCTGCCCCAACAACGCCTCCGGCCGGCTCCGGCCGGACGCGCCCGCCACCTCGCACTATCCCGAGAGCTGTCCCACCAACCCGTTCACCATCGGGTCGGTGTGGGGTGTCGAGAAGGGCTGGGCGTCCAACTCCAGCACCGTCGACTACGACAAGCCCGTGGACCTGCCGGTGGGTGAGTACACCGCGAAGGTGTCCGTGGCGAAGAAGTACCGGGACCTCTTCGGGATCCCGAACGACTCGCCGACCATCAAGGTCACCGTCCGGCAGCCCAGCGAGGACGGCGGCGTCGGCCGGGGCATGTCCGCCCACCAGGGCGGCGCGCACGGCTCGGCCCACGGCTCGGCTCACGGGTCGGCCCAGGGCGCGGCCCACCACTACGGCCCGCGCGGCGCCGACGAGCCCACCCCGGGAGCCCTCTCCCACGCCCTGGAGGACCGTGGCCTCGCCCACCACCTCGGCGACGGCCGCGGCCACACCGACGGCTCGCGCATCGCGGCCGCACTGCGGCCCAACAGCACCCGGCCCACCGGGCGGGCCGGTGTCCCGGCCAACGTGCCCAAGCCGGACCTGCGTTCCCTCCCGGCGTGGGACATCGCCATCACCGACGGCGAGGACGGCGACGTACCCGGCAAGGACTACCTGGCCTTCAGCGCCAACGTCTGGAACGCCGGCCCCGCACCCCTGGTCGTCGACGGCTTCCGCAAGCCGGGCGCCGATCTGATGGACGCGTACCAGTACTTCTACGACGCGAATGGCAAGCAGGTCGGCTACACGCCCACCGGCACCATGGAGTGGGACCCGCGCATCGGCCACGAGCACTGGCACTTCACCGACTTCGCCAGCTACCGGCTGCTGAGCGAGGACAAGACGAGGGAGGTGCGCAGCGGCAAGGAGGCGTTCTGTCTCGCCAACACCGACGCCGTGGACTACACGGTGAAGAACGCCAACTGGAAGCCGTACAACACGGACCTGTCGACCGCGTGCGGTGAGCAGAACTCCATCTCGGTCCGCGAGGTCCTCGACGTCGGCTCCGGCGACACCTACACCCAGTACCGCCCCGGCCAGTCCTTCGACATCACGGACCTGCCGAACGGCACGTACTACATCCAGGTCATCGCCAACCCGGAGAAGCGCCTCCAGGAGACGAACCTGAACAACAACGTCGCCCTGCGCAAGGTGATCCTGAGCGGCGAGCCGGGCAAGCGCACGGTCAAGGTACCGCCGCACGACCTGGTCAACGCGCCGTAACCGAACGGCCTCGCATCGGCGCGGGTGTCGGACGGTGCCCCCTGCGGGCATACGGCGACACCCGCGCCCCGACCGCCTCGGTCATTCGGCCGAGAGCGGGAACACGGCCCTGGTCTCCCACCCGTGCCCCGCACGCGGCCCGGCCGTCAGCTCGCCGCCCAGCGCCGTCACCCGCTCCTTGAGCCCGACGAGCCCGAAGCCGCCGCCGTGCGCCGCGTCCGGGAGCGGGGAGCCGCCCCGGCCGTCGTCGGCCACGGACACGGTCAGACGGCCGCCGTCGAGGCCCAGCCGGACGGTGACCTCGGTCGCGTCGGCCGCGTGCCGTCGTACGTTCGTCAGCGCCTCCTGTACGACCCGGAAGGCCGCCGCCTGCACCTCGTGCGGCAGGTCGTCCGGGACGCCCCCGCGGTCCAGGGCGACCTTCTGGACCGGACCGCCGAAGCGCTCCACCAGGTCCTCGATGCCCACGAGGTCGCCCACCGGGCGCCGGTCGGCCTCGTCGGCGTCCCGCAGCACACCGACCGTGCGCCGCATGGACGCCAGCGCCTCGGTCGCGGCGCCCTCGATGCCCGCCAGCACCGGGTCGAGGTCCTCGGGCCGGGTGGTCGCCATCATGCGGGCCACCTGGGTCTGGACGAGGATGCCGGTCACGTGGTGGGCCACGAAGTCGTGCAGGTCGGCGGCGATGGCGAGGCGTTCCTCGCGGCGGGTCTCGGCGACGGCGACGGTACGGCGGTAGTCGAGGGACCGCAGATAGGCCGCCAGGGAGGCGACGAGACCGGCCAGGACCAGACCGACCAGGACGTAGGCCGGGGCCTGGCCCGAGGTCAGCTGCCCGGAGTAGCGGGCGGGCTGGGCGAGCACGGCCGCCAGGTCCAGCAGACCGCACACCACGGCCCAGCGCGGCGGACAGTGCCGTACCGCGACGAACAGCAGACACAGCAGGACGGCGACCTCGCCCGGGCCGAAGGCGGCGACCCGGTGGGGGGAGAGCGCCGACGCGGTGTAGAGAAGCGAGGCCAGGGCGGGCACGGCGGTGCGCAGCTGCGGGGTGAGCCAGTCGGGCCGCCGTGCGGCCGGCCACAGCAGCGCGGTCAGGCCGACGGTGAGGACGGCGGCCGGGCGCCCGACGCCGTAGCCCGCCTCCACCGTGCCCAGCACGTCGACGAAGCACAGCGCGAGCAGCGCACCCACGACGGCACCGCGGGCGCAGCCCCGGGGGGAAGCGGACTTCATGGGGATCACGGTATGCGCGCCGGTCCCGTCACGGGATCGGCCGAACGGCCGAGGAGCGGGACCCGGGGGAGGGGCGATGCTGGAGGTCCCTCTCACCTCAGGAGCACGTGCGCCATGCCGGACAGCAGATTCCTCCTCGGTGTCGTCGGCGGCGCCGCCGCGGTGCTGGCCCTCGGCGGGATCGGCACCCATCTGCTCTCGAGCACCGAGTCGACGACCGCGCTGGACGCGTACGACACCGTCACGGTCGACGGCCGCAAGGCCCTCGCCCCGAACATCGTCGCCGGCCGCACCGAGAGCCTCTACCACCCGCTGCCCTGGGTAGGCGTGAAGGTCCATGTGTCCTGCCCCGAGGGCCTGAAGGCACAGGCCGGGGCGACCCTCACCTGCACGGGCCGGCGCACCGACGGCACGACGCTCGACATCCCGGTGACGGTGGTGAGGGTGACGGACACGCACCTCACCTGGAAGTTCGAGCGCTGATCAGCCGACCCGCAGCGGCAGCTCGGCCAGCCCCCGCAGCAATGTGCTGCTGCGCCAGGTGAGTTCCGCCGGGTCGGTCGCGAAGGCGAGCGCGGGACGGTGTCGCAGGAGCAGCCGTACGGCGACGGCGGCCTCCATACGGGCCAGCGGGGCGCCGAGACAGTGATGCAGGCCGTGCCCGAAGCCGAGGTGGCCCGTCGTGCGCCGGGTGATGTCGAAGCGGTCGGGGTCGGGGAAGCGGAGCGGGTCACGGGAGGCCGCGGCGAGCGAGACGAGCACCGCGTCACCGGCGGCTATGCGGACACCCGCGAGCTCCAGGGGCTCGGCGGCGAACCGGAACGCGGTGGTGTGCACGGGTGAGTAGTGGCGCAGTGCCTCCTCGACGGCGGACTCGGTCAGACCGGGGTCGTCGCGGAGGAGGGCGAGCTGGTCCGGGTGGGACAGCAGCCCGTGGAGGGTGGCCGAGATCAGGTTGACGGTCGTCTCGTGCCCGGCGACGAGCAGCAGGAAGGCCATGCCGAGCAGTTCCTCGCCGTCGAGGTCTCCGGCGAGGTCGCCGAGAAGGGTTCCGCTGCGTCCGGTCAGCTCGGTCAGACACGCGGTCAGCGCGGCCCCCGCCGCGGCGGCCGCCTCCGGCGAGGTGGGCATGACCAGCTCGTTCGACCAGGCGTGGAAGCCGTCCCGCTCCTCGGCCGGAACCCCCAGCAGCTCACAGATCACGGTGACGGGCAACGGCAGCGCGTACTGCCCGACGATGTCCACGGTCCCCTGCCGTGGCAGTACGGAGATCAGCTCCCCGGCGATCTCCTCGACCCGCGGCCCCAGCGCACCGATCCGCCCGGCACTGAAGTGCCCCGCGACCAGCCGCCGCAACCGGGTGTGCTGCGGCGGATCGCTCTGCAACATGTTCCGCCCGAGAGCGTGCCCGCCGTCGCTCTCCCAGGACGCGGAGTACCGGATGTCATTGGCCAGCCGAGGATCGGTGAGCGCGGCCCGCGCGAGCTCCCACCCGACAACCATCCAGGCTTCGCCACTGCCGGGGACATGGACGCGGTGGACAGGACCTTGGGTGCGGAGGGTGAGGGGTTCCATGGGAGATGCCTTCCGTTTCATGCTTTTCAGCTCGTTTTCCGACGCCGGCTCGCTTCCTTGAGCCCGTCCGGCGTTTGAGGACGCGCACCCCCGCTACCCCTGCCACACCTCACCCACCGCCTCCACGACCCGCTCCGCCTGCGCCCGCCCCGCCAACGCCGCCCCCACCCGATGCGCATCGGAGGTCAGATCCCGCCCCATGGCCCGCCGCGAGGCGGCATCCGGCACGAGCAGGCTGACAACCGCACCCCCGGCACGGAGCTCGGCCGCCTGCCGCTCCGCCCCGGGATGCGGCCCGACCGCCTTCGCGACCGGCGCGACGGCCAGTACCCGCTCATACCCACGGGCCAGTTGGAGATTGGCCGTGGACCGGCTGCCCCCGTCGATCCAGCGCCGCCCACCGACGGAGACGGGAGAAAAGACCAACGGCACCGCACAACTCGCGGCCACCGCCTCGACGAGCGAGACCTTCGCATCACGGTCGAACGTCTCCACGACCCCCGTACGAGCGTCGACGGCGGCGATCCGCAGCCCGGCCCCCGGCCACTCCTCCACCCCCCGCAGCACCTGCCGCACCAGCGGGAGCACATCGCCGCCGGCCCCCGCGGCCAGCGCGGCCCGCCCCAGCCGCCGTACGGACCGCTCGGGGTCCCGGGACCCCAGCGCCGCCCACAGAAAGCGCGCCGTCTGTGCCGCGGTCACGCTCAGGACCAGCCGGTCTGCCCCGCTGAGCTGACGTTCGTACAGCTCACGCGCCGGCTCCCCGTACGCCAGCCGGGTGCCGAAGACCGCCCCGGCCGAGGTGCCGATGACGACGTCGGCACGGGCGAGGTCGACACCGCCGTCCGCGAGGCCGGTCAGCACCCCCGTCAGCCACGCACCCCCGACCGGCCCCCCGCCGCCGAGCACCAGTGCCGTCCCGCCCATGCCGTGCCCCTCCCGCTAGAAGTGGGGAGTACTCCCCACTTCGTGTTCCGAAGATAGCATCACGACCGGGGAGTGCTCCCCACTTGGGTACGGAGGGCAAGACATGGGCGCACTGCGACGCGACGCGCGGCGCAACCGGGAACTGCTGACGGAGGCGGCACACGACGTCTTCACCGAGCAGGGCCTCGACGCACCGCTGGACGTGATCGCCCGCCGGGCCGGCGTGGGCAACGCGACCCTCTACCGCCACTTCCCGACTCGCGCCGCCCTCATCGACGCCGTCTTCCGCGACCAGCTGACCGGCACGATGACGGCGGGCGAGGACGCGAGATCCGCCCCGGACGCCTGGACGGGCCTGACCGCCTACCTGGACGCCGTGTTCACCACCCTGGCCGCCGACCGCGGCACGAACGACCTCATGACCACCCGCGTGGACGGCGTCGACTCCCTGGCTGCCGTGCACGCCCACAACCGCGAGACGCTGGAACTCCTGCTGCGCCGCGGCCACGAGGAGGGCACCGTCCGCCCCGACGCCACCGTCGAGGACGTCCTGTTCACCCTGGCCGCCCTGGGCCGCGCGGTCCCCGCCCTGACCGCCGCGACGACCCCCGACACCTGGCGCCGCCCGCTGGCCCTGCTCCTGGCGGGCCTGCGCCCCGACGCGCTCCGGTCACCCCTGCCGGGCACGGCCCTCACCCCCGCCGAACTGGGCGACGTACTCCAGGAGTTGGGTCCGCACCGCACGGCGTGAGGACGGGCCCGCCCACCCGCCGACCACTCACAGGTCAAATGTGAAACAAGGCGTGGTGGGTAGGGGAGATTCGGTACGGGTCTCCTGTGAGCGGTTTTGGCGCGAGACGCTCGAAGCGCTCCGCCGCTCCACTGCTCGGAAGGCACGTCAGTGAACGTTCGTACCGCCCCCCACAGAACCGCCCTCCTCACCGTCGCCTCGGCGCTGCTGCTCACCTCCTGCGGTGTCGTCGACGCCGTCAGCGGAAGCGAGAGCTCCGCGAGTCCGAGGAAGGGCGACGACATCACGGTGGGCCTGCTCCTGCCCGACAAGGAGACCAAGCGCTTCGAGAAGTTCGACTACCCCCTCATCAAGACGCGGGTCGCCGACCTCACGCACGGCAAGGGCACGGTCCGTTACGCCAACGCCCTGGCGAGCGCGGACAAGCAGAGCCGGCAGTTCGAGCAGATGATCGCGGCCAAGGTGGACGTCGTCCTGGTGGATGCCGTCGACGCCAAGGCCATCGCGCCGGACGTCCAGAAGGCGAAGGACGCGGGTATCCCCGTCATCGCCTACGACCGCCTCGCCCAGGGCCCGATCGACGCGTACATATCCCACGACAATGAACTCGTCGGCGAGGTGCAGGCCCGCTCCATCCTGGAGGCGCTCGGCGACAAGGCCGAGTCCAGCAAGATCGTCATGATGAACGGCTCACCCGCCGACCCCAACACGGCCCGCTTCAAGGCCGGCGCGCTCAGCGTGCTCGCCAATCACGTGGTCATCGCCAAGTCGTACGACACCGAGGAGTGGAAGCCGGAGATCGCCAAGGCCAACATGACCAAGGCCATCAAGGCGGTCGGGCTGAGCAACATCTCCGCGGTCTACTCGGCCAACGACGGCATGGCGGGCGCCGTCATCGACGCGATGAAAGCCGCCGGCGCCACCAGGATCCCACCCGTCACCGGCCAGGACGCCGACCTCGCGGCAGTGCAGCGGATCCTCTCCGGCGGGCAGTACATGACCGTCTACAAGTCCTTCCTCGAAGAGGCCAACAACGCCGCCGAGATGGCCGTCGCCAAGGTCAAGGGCCGCTCCATCGAGTTCGACTCCCTCGCCCAGGACTCGGTCAACAGCCCGACCGAGCAGGACATCCCGTCGATGCTGGTGCCGGTGGTCGCGCTCACGAAGTACAACATCAAGGACACGGTGATCCGGGACGGGGTCTACACGGTGAAGGAGATCTGTACGCCGGAGTATGCGGCGGACTGCGCGGCGGTCGGGCTGAAGTAGGGCGGGGCGCTCAGCGTGTCCCCTCGGCCGTCGTGCCCTGCCGAATCCCGCGCTAGAGACGCACCCTTGTCTGGGGGGCTGACGTATCGGGTCGCTCCGGGTACGCGAGGTTCGGCTGCTGCACGGATCGGGCGCTGTGGGCGCGGCTGTTGACGATGTCCATGGTGTGCAGGGTGTCGGGGTGGCTCTGGCCGAGCAGGCTGATCTGTTGGGTGAGGGTGTCCAGGACGAGGTCCTCAGCCCGTTCCGTCTCACCCTGTGCGGCGAGATGGATGGCGAGATTGCCGGCGGTCACCAGGGTGTGCGGGTGGTTCTCGCCGAGCACGCGGCGTTGGCGGGCCAGGGTGTCCTCGGTCAGGGTGAGAGCCCCTTCGAGCTGCCCCAGTTCGGACAGGAGGACGGCGAGGTTGCCGGCGGTGACCAGGGTGTCGGGATGTTCCTCGCCCAGTAGTCGGCGTTGTGTTTCGAGGATCTGCACGGCCACAGCGCGGGCATCCGTCGTGCTGCCCAGGGCAGCCAGCCGCAGGGAGAAGTTGCCGCCGGCGCGCAGGGCGCCGGGGTGATCCGGGCCCAGCCGTGTCTGTTGCCAGTGCAGAGTGCTGGATTCCAGACGGTGGGCCTCGGAGAGCTCCCCCGTATCGGCGTAGGCACGGGCCAGGTAGGCGGCTGCCCACATGGTGTCCTCGACGTCGGCACCCAATCGCCGCTCCCAGTCCTGGTGCAGGTCCTGGAGCCGGGCCAGCGCGGTACGGGTGTCCCCGCGGTCCAGCAGGTACCAGCACGCCTCGCAGGCCGCGAAGCGGGCGAGCGGTGTGGTGAGGTCGGCGGGGCTGATGGCGAGGAGGTGCGGCAGCAGGGCGGGCCAGTGCGGCCAGGTCTCCGGGTCGGCGGCCTGGCCGGGGTAGGCGGTGGCCAGCAGGGCGCTGGCGTGGCGCGCGGCCAGCGCACGGCTCTCGGGGGTGAGCTGGTCACGTAGGACGGCTTGGGTGAGACGGTCCACCTGGATGCTGCCGCCGGACCCCCGGGCCAGCCCGAGGCGTTCCACCGCTGTCAGGGCCTTCCGGAAGGCGCGGGGGTCGGACAGTGCCTGCACCAACTCCGCGCCGCCGCCGTCGTCCTGTGCCTCCGCTCTGGCGGGGTCACTGGCGTGCAGCGGGAACGGCTCCGGTGCCAGCAGCGTGCACGCTCGCAACAGGTCGACCGCCAGCGGGTCCGAGCCGGCCAGCAGGGTCATGCTCCGGTCCAGCTGCGTGGACAGGGGGCCCGGATAGTCGAACGGCGTGCCGTCGCTGACCGCCGCGTCGGCATGGAGTTCCAGCTGTTGCAGGTACTGGTCCGGGGTGAAGAGATACAGGGACTCCCCGGCCTGCGCCAGCGCGAGGGGCAGATCGTCCAGGGCGGTGGCCAGGCGACGCGCGTCCTCGTCACTCAGGTGCGGACTGCGCAAGCGGAGAAGGTCCACCGCCTCGGTGCGGTCCAGGGCGCCGACCTCGACCGACGCGGCGACCTGGTGCCAGAGCGGGTTTCGGGAGGTGATCAGTACATGTCCCTCACCGGTCGGCAGATGGCGGGTGAGGTAGCCCGGGGCTTCGGCGTTGTCGAAGACGATCAGCCAGCGCGGCCGGGTTCGCAGGTGGTTGAGGAGCGCCTGGACCGCCTCCTGCTCGGAGGCCTTGGGGGCGGCACAGTCGATGAGCCGTGCGAGCGTGGCCAGCTGAGAGGGGATCGGCCGGTCGGCCTCGACCCACCACACCAGCTCGTACTCCCCGCTGAACCGGTGCGCGTACTCGATGGCCAGCTGGGTCTTGCCCACCCCGATCCGGCCGCTGAGGGCCAGCACCGATGCCGCGCGTGATTCCGTCAGCCGAGTGCGGACCTGCATCAACAGGTCCTCCCGGCCTACGAAGTTGGACCTGCGCGGCTGCACGTTCCACACCTGCGGCAGACTCCCCGGCAGCCGGGGCCCCGACGCGCTCGACCTCCGTGCACGGGTGCCACCCGGGAAGTCGGGCATGCCGGGCGGTCTATGCGGGCCGGACACCGCCTGCAGCAACGCGGCCCGCGCCTCCTCTTCGCCCAGCCCGGACAGGTTCGCCGCCAACAGCCTCCGCAGGGCCGGCGGTGCGACGGCGTCGTCGATGCGTACCGGGATGAGCCTGCCCTCCGTGGCGAGCACCGCGCTCTCCTCGTCCAGCGTGAGCCGACCGGCCTCGAAGTACGCCTGGGAGAACAGGGCCATCGTCCGCCCCTGAGACAGCCTCCGGTTCGCACGCTCGGCGAAGTCGTCCCCCGCGCCCCAGTGCCACACGTCCAGCTCGACCGTGTACCCGGCGTCCTGCAACTGCCAGGCCACCCACTCCGCCCATGGCCGGTCCGGACCGGCGTAGGAAATGAACAGGCGCTCGTCCGACGGGGCAAAGCCTGCCTCCGGAACCGCGCTCACGGGAGCGTCCCCCCGCAGCCGGGCACCGATCGCCCTCGCGACGCTCGGCAGCGCCTCCTCGGACAGCGTGTAGGGCGGGATCGACTGGGCGATGGACGGCAGATCGCGCAGTACGTGCCGGGGGGTGATGACGGGGAACAGGGCCCGGTCGGTCTGCTCCTCCAGGGTCTGCCGCAAGAAGTAGTTCACCTCGACCCGCCGCTGTGAGTCCACGGTGTCCCGGGCGAGCAGGATGAGATGCCGGCAGGTGTCGATGACCGCGTGCGGGTCGTCGTCCCGCGGTTCGCCCCAGAAGCTGGTGAACCCCTCGGTGGCGAGCAGCGTCACCAGTTTCCTGGCGTCGTCGCTCGTGTTCGCCGCACCGCTGATGAAGAAGTCGTACTGGTACTGCCCCCCACGCCGCCCCGTCCTGATCGCGGCGTCCACATACGAGTCCCGGCTCTCGGTGAAGAGCCGCACATCCGACAGGTTCCGTGCGATCAGCCCCGCGATCGAAGCGAGGCTGTGGCTGATGAGCTGAGGGCTCCTGAAGTCCTCGGTCAGGACCGGGAGTTCCTCGCCGAACGACCAGTACGCCGAGTACGGCACCGTGCAGTGATCCAGCACCCGCTCGACCGCCGCTCCCTCCGGAACCCAGGCGTTGTAGCTGGACTTGAGCGCGGGCTGGAGCTTCCGCCGCCACTCCGCCGCCCGCTCGTACTCCTCGCTCATGTCGAACCGGCAGAGCAAGGGAAGCGTCAGCAGCCGGGAGCGGTCGTACGGCAGCCCGTTGCGCGCCTTGGCCGCCCTGGCCACCACCTCCAGTACGCCGTCCACGTTCTGCTGGTTCGCGGTGAAGGCGTACGCCAGGATGTGCGGCAGCTGAGCCGTGCAGATACCGCCGGAGTCCGAGATGCCGGTCCTGCTGTCGACGAAGACGACGTCGTACGACTCGATCCAGCGCCGCCGCCAGTCCTCCAGCACGTTGCCGAAGTCCTGCTCCTCGTACAGCGCGTCCCAGTCGATGCCCTGCACGTTCGGGATGTAGTCGCCCCCGACCCCGCCCGCGGCGATGAGATCGAGCCGTGAGCCGTCCGGAAAGGTGACCGGTGTGATGTGCCCCAGCGCATCCACCGGCTGCCCGTCGCGAGCGCCCAGCACCATTTCCACCAGCCCGGTCTCCGGGCTCTCCATATGGGGGCGGAAGTAGTAGTGCAGGCCGGGGGCCTCCAGATCCCAGTCGATGCAGAGGACCCTGTATCCCCACTGGGCGAGCAGCGTGGCGGTGTTGGAGAGCAGAAAGCTGCGGCCCACCCCGCCCTTGTAGGAGTAGAACGTCACGACCTTGCCGTCGAGTTTGTCCATCACAACCTCGGCAGACGGCTCTGGGGAATCTTCCGATAGGCCTCCGGACGGTCGACCGGCCAGTCGGCCTGCCACTCCGGCGCGCAGTCGATGAGCGACGCGACCTCCTCGGCCACGGTCCGCATTTCCCGCTGGAACGCCACGTAGTCGGGAGTGTTCCGGAACTGCTCACCGTCGTGCCCGTACTTGCTCAGGTCCCTGCAGTGCTGTGTCGCCTGCGCGTCGGGGTGGAAGTGGTCACCGTCCGCGAACCTGATCGGGTAGATGAGGGTCGGCGCCTGACCGTTCGACTCCCCCAGGACCTCCTGACGCTTCCGCATGCTGGTCCACTCCGCCATGCACCACTCGGAACGGAAGTAGGGCGGCGACCATATCGCCACGAGACAGCGGCTTTTCAGGAGGGCGTCTTCGAGTTTCTCCGGCCAGCGTGTTCCCACCGGGATCTCGTAATCCACGAAGACCCGGGGGTCGTTGGGTAACACGTCCCACAGGGACTTCGTCAACTCTTCCTGGAAATGGTTCTTCACCCAGTCTTTTACATGCCCTCTGTTGCTGTAACTGATGAAGACGTCGTACTCGTAATCCACCCCGCGCTACCTCTGGGCGACAAAGGCGGCCCAGGCGTCCGGAGCGACGGTGAGCTGCGGACCGGCCGGGTTCTTGGAGTCACGAACGTGGATGACGGCGGGCTGAGTCGCGACCTCCACGCAGGCACCGCCTTCGTCACCGCTGTAGCTCGACTTGAACCACTGAAGTGCCGTGTCGCTCATCGCTCTCCCAGCAGACGATCCAGCAGATCCCTCGTGTCCTCGGGGGTGAGGGCCTGTGACCGCAGCATCGCATATTTCTGGTTGAGGATCGCCACCTCGCCCTGATCCGCGATGAGTTGGCTTCCGCGCTGCGTTTCCATGTAGGCGAGACGCTGGTGTTCCGGGGTCTCCAGGAGGATGAACGGCCCGTTGAGCCCCGCATGGGTGGTGCGCTTCAGCGGCAGCACCTGGAGCATGAGCCCCGGGAGTTCGGAGCACGAACGCAGGTGCCGCAACTGCTCGACCCAGACTTCCGTCCCGCCGATCGGCGCGTTCACGACCGGCTCCCAGATCACGAAGCTGGTCATCGGCCGATCCTTCCGGTGCAGGATGGCTCGCCGCTCCGTACGGCCCGCCACCAACTGCGCGATCTCGTCCTCGTCGTAGACCGGCACGCGACTGCGGAAGACGGCCTCCGCATAGGCATCCGTCTGGAGCAGGCCAGGCAGCACCTGGCTCTCGTACCACGAGACAGCGATGGCCTCCCGCTCCCGCGCCAGAAACTCCTCCGCCCACAGCGGGACGAGATCCACCTCCGGCATCTTGCTCAACGCGACCGACAACGCCCCCTTGGTGTCGAGGAGTTCATCGAGCCGCGCGGCGACGTCCGGCATCAACCGCCGTCTGCCCTGCTCGATCGAGGCGACGGTCTGCTCCCCGAGACCGAGCATGTCGCCCAGCTGCTGCTGCGTGTACCCGGCGGCCGTCCGGAAGACGGCGAGCAGCGCGCCCACCATCCTCATCGCGGAGGCGTTCCTGCGTGCGGTCCGTGACCGTGGACCTGTCGTCGTTCCCATGGCGTTGAACTCCCCCGCCGCGCCCGTACGTTCACCGCGACGCACCCGTACAAACGCGTTGTACGGGTGCGCACAGGGTTCCATGATGGACACGGAGAGTGACTTACGTCAGGGGAACGCCGGGATCAGCCCTCCTGGGGCCCCGCGGACTGCACGACCTCGAAGGACCACAGCGTCGCCCCGGACGCCGCGGGCTTCTGCTGCTCCCCGCCCTGGGCGCCACCGCCACCACCGTGGGAGGCCCCCATCTGGGACCGCCACTTCTCGAAGTCCTCCTCGGAGCGCCACCGCGTGTACACGAGGTAGGTGTCGGTGCCCTCCACGGGCCGCAGCAGCTCGAACCACTCGAAGCCGTCCGACCCCTCCACCGCCCCGGCCCGCGCGGCGAACCGCTTCTCCAGGACTTCGCGCTGCTCTTCAGGAACCGTGAGTACGTTGATCTTGACGATGCTCATGCCCCTATTGTCCGCCACGCACCAGGTGTTTCAGGCGTGATCACCGGTACGTACACTGCGTCCATTCGTCAGCGGCCCGCCATGGGGGTGGCAGGCCTGTCCCATGGGGGGACCTCATGCGTGGAACGACGATCGGCGCTGCCCTGACGGGCGCGCTCGCCATAGCCGCACTCCTCGTGCCGGGAGCTCAGGCGGACGAGGTGGTGGGCAACGCCGACGCCGGGGCCTTCCGGATCAGCGGCGGGGGTGGCTCGGGCAACGACGTCGTCCTGGGTGTCACGGACTCGCGGAAGATCACCGTGAGTCTGACGGCGAGCGACGACTCCGGCATCGACGTCGCGGACTTCACGCTCTATCACGGCAGGAGCCTCGCCACGGCCGACGCGGTCCTGAAGGCCGCCGAGACGACACCGGTCTGCAAGGCCGACGGGACCACCTCCGTCTGCACCAAGCACTACACGGTCGCCCCCCGGCGCGACCTGAAGAACTCGCTGGCCGGCATCTGGACGGTGGCCGTGGACGTTCGGGCCAACGACGGGGACTACGTGAAGGCGGACGGCCACACCACCTTCTTCATGAAGCGCTACGCCAAGCTGACCACCAACGCCTCCCCGGAGCCGGTCGCCAAGGGCGGCACGCTCACCGTCTCGGGCAAGCTCACCCGGGCCAACTGGGACACCCACGACTACCGCGGCTACGCGAATCAGAACGTCTCGCTCCAGTTCCGCAGGCCGAGCACCGACTACTACGAGCCCCTCGGCTACGTCGAGACCAACACCTACGGCGTCGCCACCACCAAGGGCACCGTCAGCGCCGACCGCTACTGGCGCTACTACTTCCGCGGCACCATGACGACCGGCGCGGCCAAGGCTCCGGGCGACTTCGTCGACGTCCGCTAGCCGCGGGAGGTCATGGCTCAGGTGTTGTGCTGTGGGAGGCAGGGAGTGCCGTGCACCCGCTGCCCTTCACAGCGTCCGCCCTTCCTGAAGCCGCACCCCGTCCACCGTGACCAGGTCCGTCCGTTCCGAGCCGCCGACCACGCGCACCCAGCTGTCGACGCTCAACTCGCTGCCCTGAAGCTTGATGTGGAAGCCGCCGTACATGCCGGGGACGGGGAACCAGAGGCGGGGGATGTCGAGTTCGGTGAGGACGGTCGGGTCGGGGAGGCGCAGGGCGTGTTGGGTGGCCAGGTCGTCGTTGCCTGTGCCGCCGCTGCCCGAGCGGTGGTGGATCAGGCGGTGGAGGTGGGTGCGGAGGCGGTCCAGGACGTCCTGGGGCTGCGGGTGGCGGTAGGCCGGTGACAGCAGGGCGACCAGGTGCTGGTGGCCTCGTTGCACGGCGATGTCCACCGGGCGGGTGCCGTCCGTGGAGCGCAGGGTGCGCCAGGCGCCGCGGGCGAGGAGGAGGCGGCCCACCGTCTCGACGTCGGCGCCGTGCCAGGCGGCCTGGTGCAGGGGGCCGTAGGCGCTACGGCCCTCCAGGCGCCCGGAGTTGACCCACTCGGGGCACTCGTCGAGGACCTGGAAGGCGGTCTCCCAGTCGCCGCTGTGCGCGGCGTCGGACAGCCGGTCCCGCTGCGCCGCCCACTTCTCCTTGATGGAGTCCCGGCGGACGACCCCGTCCCACTGCGCGCTGCTCTCCACGGCCATGGCGCCGAGTCTACGGATCATGAGAACCGAGGTCCGGTGGGCTCATGGGCTCATGGGCGAGGCGCCGGCCCTGGCAACGGACCGGCGCCTCAGAAGGGTCAGCGCAGGGTGCCGATGCGTTCCACCCGGTCGCTCACCCCGTTCCGGAGCTCACTCAGCGTCGTACCGGAAGGAGCCACCGTGGGCGTCGACGACGGCGGCTGGGTCTCGTCCGCGCAACTCGTGCCGCGCTTCGGGACCTTCAGGTCGGCCAGGTAGGCCGTCACCGCGTCCGTCGCGCACGCGCTGCGCCCGAACGCCGTGTGTCCCTCGGCCTTGAACGTGAGCAGCCGTCCGTTGTCGAGCTCGCGCGCCAGCGCCACCGCGTCCCGGTACGGGGTGTCCGGGTCACCGGTCGTGCCGAGGACCAGGATCGGCGCGGAGCCCTCCGCCTCGAAGGGGCCGCCGTAGCGGCTGACCTGCTCGCCGGGCCACTGGACACAGGCCGTGGCGTGCTGGTGGTCGTAGGTCGGCGGGCCGAAGGCCATGGCGGGGCCCAGGAGGGGGGCCAGCCGGGCGTTGGTGGTGACCTCGCGCTTCAGACGGGCCGCACTGTCCGGGTAGTCCTTGTCGACGCACTCGACGACCACGTTCGGGCCGAGGAAGTCGAAGCTGGCCGGGGACGGCGGCCGCAGCAGGAAGGACGTGTTGTCGCGCAGCTGCGCCTTGCGCATCGCCTCGCCGAGGGCGGGCCAGATGACCTTGCCCTCGTTGATGTTGAACATCAGGCGGTACACGAGGGTGTAGCCGTTCGCCCGGCCGCCGCTCGCGGTCACGACCGGGTTCGCGTCCAGGTCCGCCTTCAGCTTCTCGAAGGCCGCGCGCGGGTCGCCGTCGCCGAATCCGCAGGTCGCCTGGTCCGCGGCGCACCAGTCGAGGAAGCGGCTCATCGCGCCGTCCAGGGCGAGGTACTGGGTGCGGTCGTAGGCGTACGGCTGGTTCGCGTAGCGCTCCGGGTCGTAGGCCCCGTCGAGCACGAGGGCCCGCACCCGCTCCGGGAACAGGGACGCGTAGACCGTGCCGATGTAGCTGCCGAACGAGCGCCCGTAGTAGGTGAGTTGCTCCTCGCCGAGCGCCTGGCGCAGCAGGTCGATGTCCCGGGCGACGTACTCCGTGCCCACATACGGCAGCAGGGCCCCCGCGTTGTCCTGGCACGCCTGGTCGAAGGCGGCGGCCTGCTGTACGGCGGGTTCGTAGGCGTCGGGGCCGGGGACACCCTTGGCCGCGGTGACGGCGGCCGTGTACGTGGGGTCGTCCCAGCACTGGAGGGCCGAGCTGCGGCCGACGCCCCGCACGTCGTAGCCGAAGACGTCGAAGGAGTCGCGCAGTTCGGCCGGCAGGTCGGCGTAGTTGTTGCGGACGAAGTCCACGCCGGAGTTGCCGGGGCCGCCGGGCTGCATGAAGAGGGTGCCCTTGTGTTCGGCCTGGTCAGTGGCCTTCTTGCGGATGACGGCCAGGGTGATGGTGGCGCCGTCCGGGTCGTCGTAGTCGAGCGGCACGGCGGCGTTCGCACACTCGAAGCCGCCCTGGCAGGGCGCCCAGGCGAGGGTCGGTACCGGGGCCGGAGCGGTCCGGGCGGGTGCCGCCTGGACTGCCCCGGCCCCGGCTATGACGAGCGCGATCGCCGCCGCACCGACGGTTTTGAGTGGTCTGAGCACGGTGTGTCCCCCTGTAGCTGATGTGGCACCAAGAACCCGTGGATGAAGAGGAGTTCGAGGGGCTTCCCGTTCCACAGGGAACGCACAGGTGTTTCCGGGATGTCTCCGCAGCGTTCTTCCATGTGAACAGAAATCAGCTACCGGACTATTGACGTGCTCAGGCCAGCACTCCTACCTTCCGGAGGAAAGCGCTTTCCAAGCCTTGCGTCAGACACACCGCTCCACCCCTCTGGCACGACCCGCACCGTCCTGGAGATGGAGATCCACGATGCACCTGAGATCCGCCACAGCTTGCGCCGCCCTCCTCGGCGGCACCTTCGTCGCCCTGTCCGGCCCCACCGCGCAGGCCGCCACCGCCCGCTACGAGGCCGAGACGTCCCCGGCCGTCTGCACCGGCGCCATCGAGACCGACTGGACCGGCTACTCCGGCAGCGGCTTCTGCAACGCCACGAACGCCACCAGCGGCTACGCCCAGTTCACCGTCACCTCACCCGCGGCCGGCACGGCGACCGTGGCCGTCCGCTTCGCCAACGGCACCACCACCGCCCGACCGGCGAACATCATCGTGAACGGCACGACGGTCAGCACGGCCTCCTTCGAGGGCACGAGCACCTGGACGGGCTGGACCACCAAGACCCTGACCGTGCCGGTCAATTCGGGCAGCAACACCATCCGGCTCTCCCCGACCACCGCCAACGGCCTGCCCAACGTCGACTACCTCGACGCCACGACCCCCGACGGCGGCACCACACCTCCCGCGAGCGGCGCGCTCTACGTCTCGCCCAGCGGCACCGCGGGTGCGGCCGGCACGATCGACGCCCCGACCACCCTCGCCTCGGCGATCGGCAAGGTGTCCTCGGGCGGCACGATCTACCTGCGCGGAGGGACGTACAACCACTCCACGACGGTCACCATCCCGGCCGGCAGCAACGGCACCTCGTCCGCCCGGACCACCCTCGCCGCCTACGCGGGTGAGACCCCCGTCCTCAACTTCTCGGCCCAGACCGAGAGTTCGTCCAACCGCGGGCTCCAGCTGAACGCCAACTACTGGCACATCAAGGGGCTCGTCGTCGAGCGCGCCGGTGACAACGGGATCTACGTCGGCGGCAGCAACAACGTCATCGAGCGCACGGTGACCCGCTACAACCGTGACACCGGGCTCCAGCTCGGCCGGATGGCCTCCACCACCCCGAACAGCGAGTGGCCGGCCAACAACCTGATCCTCAGCGCCGAGTCGCACGACAACGCCGACTCCGACGGCGAGGACGCCGACGGCTTCGCCGCGAAACTGACGACCGGCAGCGGCAACGTCTTCCGGTACGCCGTCTCCCACAACAACATCGACGACGGCTGGGACCTCTACACCAAGACCGACACCGGTGCCATCGGCCCGGTGACCATCGAGGACTCCCTCGCCTACGACAACGGCACCCTCAGCGACGGCACGACGGCCGGCAACGGCGACCGCAACGGCTACAAGCTCGGCGGCGACGGCATCGCGGTCAACCACATCGTGAAGCGCAGCATCGCCTTCGAGAACGGCAAGCACGGGTTCACCTTCAACAGCAACCCGGGCACGATGACGATCTCGAACAACCTGAGCATCGCCAACACCGAGCGCAACTTCAACTTCGACGGTGGCACCTCGGTGTTCCGCAACAACACCTCCTGCAACAGCGGATCGTCCGACCGGTACATCGGTGACGCCGACGGCTCCAACCAGTTCTGGTCCGGCACCAACGGCTCCCGCTGCTCCTCCTACAACGGCGCCCTGGGCTGGTCCTTCGCCTCGAACGGCACGCTCGTCGTGACGATCGGCGGCACGAAGGTCACGCTGTAACGCCACGTTCCGCGTGTGAGGCCCGGGTCCCCGATCCGGGCCTTCCGCGCGCCATACGGCAGTCTGGGACCCGTGAGCGAGAACTCCAGCGAAACCCTGTTCATCAAGATCTGCGGTTTGCAGACCGAGCGGGACGTCGACACGGCCGTAGAGGCCGGCGCCGACGCCATCGGCTTCGTCTTCTCCCAGAGCCCGCGCCGCGTCGACGCCGCCACGGCCGCCCGGCTCAGCCGCCGGGTGCCCGAGCACGTCCTGACGGTCGGCGTCTTCCGAGAGGAGCCCCTGGACTTCGTCCGTGCCATGGCCGACGAGTCCGGCCTCGGGGCCGTCCAGCTGCACGGCCCCGAGGACCACGCCTACTACGCCGCCCTCGCCACCGGCGACTGGACCCTGATCCGCGCCGCCGCCTTCGGCGACTCCGTGCCCCGCGTCGGTGAGTACGGCGAGGACATGCTCCTGCTCGACGCCCCCGTCCCCGGCTCCGGCATCGCCTGGGACTGGTCCAGCAAGCCCGTCGCCGCCCCCGGCGAGAAGTGGCTCCTCGCCGGCGGGCTCACCCCCGACAACGTCCGGGTGGCCGTCGAGGCGACCAGCCCCTGGGGCGTCGACGTCTCCAGCGGAGTGGAACACGCCCGCGGCGTGAAGGACCCCGCCCTGATCACGGCCTTCGTCAAGGCGGCCCGCCCGCCGGGCTGACCCGGCAGGCGGCGGGTTCCGGGCGACCTCGGTGACGTCGGCGACTCCGACCGCTGCGAAAGCTGCCACACCGCGCGCCCCGCAGCGGCTCGGCTCGGGGCGTCGGCGTCAGGGCAGGCGGGGGAGGATGTCCCGCGCCGCGTGGCTCAGGATGCGCAGGTCCTCCGCGAACCGCTCGCGGTCCTCGGCCGGGAGAGGGGCCACGAAATATCGGTGGATGTTCTCCACATGCACCCGCGCGGCGGCGACCGTGGTCTCCTCGCCCCGAGGCGTCAGCCGCACCAGACGCCCACGCCGGTCACCGGGATCCTCGGCCCGCTCGACCAGACCCGCCGCCTCCATACGGTCCACCAGCCGGGTGGCGCCGCCGGTCGTCAGCACCTGCTCCTGCGCGACGGCCCGCATCGACAGCCCCGGCTCGCCCGCCCGGCCCAGGATGAGCAGTACCTCGAACATCAGGTGGCTGATCCCGCACTCCACCTCCAGGGCCCGCCCCAGGAGGTACTCCAGCCGGTTCGCCGCCCCCTGAAGCCGCCCGAAGGCGAGCACCAGCTCATTGCCCGCGGCCTCCTTCGCCGTCGAGATCTCCACCCGCTCGTCCACGGCTCAGCCGCCCTCTCCTCGTCCCTGCCGGTGCACCCCTGATCATGCCGTGCCGGTCAGCCCGAACAACCCCGCCGCGTTGTCGTGGCACACCCCCCGCAGCCACGGCTCCCCGAGGTCCAGCCGCTCCAGGGCGTGCAGCTGGTGCACATACGGATAGGGAATGTTGGGAAAGTCGGTGCCGAGCAGGATGCGGTCGCCGAGGTCGGTCAGGCGGGGCAGGACCCGGCGGGGGAACGGGATGAAGTCCTCGGTGAAGTCGGTGAACGCCATCGTCGTGTCCAGCCGCACCTCCCCGTACCGCTCCGCGAGGCCGAGGAAGTCCTCGTACTCGGGCATCCCCATGTGCGCGACGATCAGCCGCAGCCGGGGATGGCGCCCCAGCACCCGGGCGACCGGCTCGGGCCCGGTGTGCTTGCCGGGCGCCGGCCCGGAACCGCAGTGGATGACGACGGGGACCCCGGCCTCCGCCAGCAACCCCCATGCCCCGTCGAGGAGTTCGTCGGCCGGGTCGTACGCCCCCACCTGTACGTGGGCCTTGAAGACCCGCGCGCCCGCCTCGACGGCCTCGCGGACGTAGGCCTCGGTGTCCGGCTCGGGGAAGAGCGTGGCGGTGTGCAGACAGTCGGGGGTGCGGCGGGCGAAGTCGGCGGCCCAGTCGTTCAGCCACCGGGCCATGCCCGGCTTGTGCGGGTAGAGCATCGAGGTGAAGGCGCGTACGCCGAACTCCCGCAGCAGCGCCGCTCGTTCGGCCTCCTCCTGCCGATAGGTGATCGGCCACTCCAGGCCGCCGGTCAGCGGTCCGAGCGCGTCGAAGTACTCCCAGACCTTGCGCAGGACCCGCTCGGGCATGAAGTGCGTATGCACGTCGATCAGCCCGGGAAGCCCCAACCGCCCCCAGAAGCGGCGCACCTCGCCGGCTTCCTCGCCCGAAGGCACGTCGCTCATGGCCGCCTGATCGCTCATGCCACCCACGATCGCCTCTGACGAGGCCGCGCGTCCAACGGCGCGGCGACCCTCCGCCAGGGCCGGGCTCCGCCACGGCGGCGGGCGTAGGCTCGAAGGCACCGAGGGCTCTTCGCGCGCCGGCTCCGCTCCGGTGCCGTTCTCGGCGAACGACGATGCCGGGCCGGTCACCGTCGGGCCCGGGGCAGGGTTCGCCTCATGACCTCGAACAGCCCCGACCGCCCGGCGACCGCCCACCCCGGGACCCCGGTCCGGAGCCGACCGCATCCACAGCGGCACCGTCAGGGACCCTCCCCCGAGGAGGGCGAGCTCCTCCGCCCGCTGACCCGCCTCCAGATCGCCGACCGCATGGGCGAACTCGGCGAGCTGTACGCACAGACCGCACCGAGCGGACGACACAAACCGCGCGCCACGAACCGCGCGGCCCCCTGGACCACATCGGCCCGCCGCTCGACCTCCCCGACCGGCTCGCCCCCGGCCCGCTCGGCTCCTTCGGCCGGCTCGTCCCTGAGTGGCTCGGGCTCGGATCGTTCGGCTCCCGGTCGCTCGGTTCCTTCGGGTGGCTCGGCCTCGGATCGTTCGGCTCCCGGTCGCTCGTCCCCGGGCGGCTCGGCCCCGGGTGGCTCGTCATCGGGTGGCTCGTCATCGGGTGGCTCGGCCCTGGGCGGCTCGTCCCCGGGTGGCTCGGCCCCGGATCGTTCGGCCCCCGGTCGCTCAGCTCCTTCGGGCCGCCCAGTCCCGGATCGCTCGGCAGCCTCGGGCGGCTTGATTCCCTCGGACGGTTCGATCCGCTCGGCGGCCCCCACGGCCTCATCGCCCCCTTCTGCCGGCGCGGCACTCCCGTCGTCCTCGGGCCGGTCCTCCTTCCCGGACCCGTCAGCCCTCCTCGTCCCCTCGGCCCAGGCCAGGTCCGCCGCCTTTCTCCGGCGGCTCGCGGAGCACATGCGGCGGCCCGGGTTCGAGCTGCTGGTGGCGGAGACCACCCGCCCCTCGGGCGCCACCGTCCTCACGGCCTGCGCCTACGGCTTCCCCGTACTCGGCGACGACGCCTGGTGGCAGGAGCTCGGCGGATACCTCCCCGCGACCCTGATGGGCCTCGCCGCCCCCGGAGGCCTGTTCGTGATCGGCGACATCCTGGTCGAGCGCCGGGTGCGCACCCAGGACCAGAGCCGCGAGTGGAACCTCGCCCGTCGCCTGCAGAAGCGGCTGCTGAGCGATCACACCGCGGCCGTCGGCGTCATGCTCGTCGACCGCGACGACACGGACACCGTCGAGGCACTGCTGTCCTGGGGCTGGCGCTGTCTGCCGACGGCCGGGGTCCGAGGGGCGTCCCCATCGGCCGACCGCCGGCTCCTGGTGCTCCGCTGACACGGATTCTGTGCTCGCCACAGCAGGATTTCCACGGAGCCGACTAGAATTCCGGTACGGGAACCAGTTCCCCTGAGCGGGCCGTGACAGGCGGTCCGCGGGAAGGCACACATGCCCTCGGAAGACCGGCCGTACGCCGTCGGCCGGCTCGACGACGACCACCACCCCGCGTACACCATGGGCCGTGCCGCGGAGGTCATCGGCGCCAGTCCCGGGTTCCTCAGGGCGCTCGGCGAGGCCGGACTCATCGCGCCGATACGGTCGGAGGGCGGCCACCGCCGCTACTCGCGCCACCAGCTGCGCCTCGCCGCACGCGCCCGCGACCTGGTCGACCAGGGCACTCCGGTCGAGGCGGTCTGCCGGATCATCGGCCTCGAGGACCAGCTGGCCGACGCGCTGCGCACCAACGAGAAACTGCGCCGCGGCGAGTGAATATCTCACAGCGCCAGAGTAGAAACCCGACCGGTCAGGAAAAAGTACTTTCGGAGGCGGCGACAGTTTTTCCGCCGACTGCCCGCTTATTCTTGTCGTCGATTTCGTCCGTGCTAGGCTGAATATCAGTTGCAGTTGTGGTTGCCATTCTTGCCATTCATGCCGGTTTTCCCGGGGCAGGTGATCATCACAGCGATGAGGGAGCTCGCGAGGTGCGGGTTCCAGCACTGCCTAAGTAGGAGAAAACACATGGCCACCGGCACTGTGAAGTGGTTCAACGCGGAAAAGGGCTTCGGCTTCATCGAGCAGGAGGGTGGAGGCCCCGACGTCTTCGCTCACTACTCGAACATCGCCACCCAGGGCTTCCGCGAGCTTCAGGAAGGCCAGAAGGTGACTTTCGACGTCACGCAGGGCCAGAAGGGCCCGCAGGCGGAGAACATCGTCCCCGCCTGACACACGGCTGAGCAGGGGCCCGCACCTTGGGTGCGGGCCCCTGTCCGTTTCTCCGGCCCGGTTCTCACGCCGGATCCGCCCTGACCTGGTGAGGCACCATGCGCTGTGTGATCGCCCGTTACCCCTTCGACCTGTCCAAGGCCGAAGTGGAGAAGTCGATGGAGAAGGTCCGGCCCGAGCCGGTGACCGACGCCTCCGTCGCCTCGGTCGCCATCGGCGGCCGGCCGTACCCCGTCAAGCAGGTGGGAGCGGTGATCACGGGTCAGGATCCCCGTGACTTCACCGCCGCGGAAGTGGTCCGCGCCCTGGTCCGTCTCGGCTTCACCTGCGAGAACGCGCCCCCCAAGGCGGCCCCGGCCCCCGACCTGTCCTACGGCTCGGTCGACCGTCTTCTCGGCTGACCCGCCCCGCCCCTCCTGATGGCGCCCGTGACCGACGGTCGCCAAGGTGTGCGGTCGGTTAATTTTGGTGAAACCTGTGAGCGGCTCCGCTAACATGTTCGAGCTCGCGACGAACACCCCCATCGGGCGCGATACGTAGCCACTTCATCTCACACGTAAAAAATCGGTCAAAGTTGATAAACATATCACCACGGGTGCTTTCGCGAGTGAAGGGTCAGTCGCGAGCGGTGCTGTGGGTCGCCGCGGGCGCGGTGACCCTCGCGTTCCTCCTCATGCTGGAGATCGCCGCACGTCACTACGGTCTGCAGGGGCCGCTCACCTGCCAGCTGCGAGAGCTGATATCCGCCCCCAAGTCGGGCGGACTGCTGTACGCCGGCCTGGCGTTGACGCTGGTCGTGTTCCCCTGGCGGCAGCGGTTCCTCGCGCTCGGCACCGCGATTGGCATCGACGTGGTGATCGCGCTGGTTCGCTGGGCGGCCGGCATCAAGGTGACGGAGGGCCATCCCTTCGGTATCGGCGCGCTGTGGGTGATCCTGGGCTGTGCCGTCTTCGCACTCACCCGACGCACCGGCGCGGAACGCGTTCTGCTGCTGAAGGGCGCGGGCCTCGGACTGCTGCTGGGGGCCGGCCGCAAGGCCGGGGACACCTGGCTGCTCCTCACCTCGAAGACCCGCCCGACGGTGCTCGACCCGTACATCGCGACCGCCGACCACGCGCTGGGCGACCCGTCATGGGTGGTGGGCCGGATCGTCGAGGCCACCGGCAAGTTCGGCTTCAATCTCCTCGACTTCGTGTACGGCAACCTCGCGGTCGCCGCGGTCCTCGTCGCCCTGTACCAACTGCGCAACGTGGCTGCCGACCGCAGCTTCCCGCGCCACCATCTGGTGCGCACCTTCCTGGTGATCGGCCTCCTCGGGCCGGGCATCTACATGATCTACCCGGTGGTCGGACCGATCTTCGCCTACGGCAACGGCACCGAGCACTGGGCCGACGTCGCCATCTGGGCGGAGACGCACTCCACCGGTCAGTGGGCGGTGGCCCAGGTCTGGCCGGACACGGTGGCGCCGATCACCACCCCGCACTCCATACCGTTCGACGGCATCACCCCCCGCAACTGCATGCCGAGCCTGCACACGGCATGGGCCGTCGCGATCTTCATCCATTCCCGCAAGGGCCCGAGAGCGCTGCGCTGGGCAGGCACCTTCTGGCTGGTGGCCACGCTCGCCGCGACGCTGGGCTTCGGCTACCACTACGGCGTCGACCTCGTCGCCGGCGTGGTGTTCGTGCTCACCATCGAGGCGGCCCTGCGTACCTACGACCGCGACTGGGACCGGTCGGGACTCCAGCTGGTCGCCTACGGCACCACGGTCTTCGCCGGACTCCTGCTGTCGTACCGCTTCCTGCCGATGGAGATGGCCGGCCAGCCGTGGCTCTACGGTCCGCTGCTCCTGCTGGCGATGGCCTCGGTGATCTACGGCTACGTACGGACCACCCGGCAGTGGGAGACGGCAGCCGTCCCGGTGGAACAGCCGCAACGCCAGTCCGAACCCGTCTGACCCCCGCCGCCTCCCAAACGCTCAGCCGGGGATGTCGGGCTCGTACTCGTTGCGCCCCCACTCGGAGGCGCCGAGCGGATAGTCGTAGGCGGGCCGTCCCGCGTTTCCGCTCGTCCGGAAGGGCCGCCCCTGGTCGTCGATGCGTACGGTGCCCTTCCGGTCGCCGCTGGACCAGTCCAGCTCCAGGTACCACCTGACGTCGTGGGCCCGCGCGTCCGCGAGGATGTAGAAGACCTCGGGGTCGGACTCGCTCACCTTGTACGGGAAGTCGCGCTGACCGGCCTTGGGGGAGACCACGGGCCGCCCGGCGTCGAGGTCCACCGCGAAGGCCGTGGTGTCCACGTCGCCACCGCAGCCGACGCCCATCGAGAAGTCGTTCCAGTCGAGCGGCGCGCCCTTCTTCACCACCCGCACATGCAGGTCGTCCAGGACGACGGTGGCCCTCCCGGTGCCCTGCACGGTCAGCGCGAGCATCTGGCGCCCGGCGGAGACCGCGCCGAGCGCGTTGACCCAGCCACGAGCGTCCTGCTCACCCGGCGGGGGAGGCACCTGCTCGGGCTTGCGGTCGACCAGGAAGTGGGGTCCGCACTCGGTTTCCCACTTGTACGGATTGACGGCGACGGCGGGCGCGGTGGCCTTCTCGGCCTTCTCCTCGACACCGCTGTCGCCTCGGGCGGCCCCGGCCCCGCCGCTGCGGGAGGCGGAGGCGGAAGCCGTGGGACCGCCACTGGGGGAGCCGGACGGCGAGGCCGCCCCGCCCTTCGCGTCGGCCGGCCCGGAGGCGCGGGGACTCTCGTCGACGGACGGGACGGCAGCCCCCGCCGACTGCTTCCCGCCCTGCTCGTCATCGCCGTCACCGGGCACGAGATTCGCCACGAGCGCGGCCGACACGAGGACGGCGGCCACGGCGGCCCCGGCGAGGACGACGGTACGCCGGCGGGGGGTCCCGGCCGCCGCGGCTGTCCGCGTTTGCGGTTCCTCCTCGGCAGGCGGGCCGGCCGCCTCCGTCGCTTCGGGAGTCTCCGTGGCTTCAGGAGCCGCGCCCGCCTTCTGCCCCCGGCGGGCATCCATGAGAACCCACCGCCGATGCAGTTCCACCAGTTCCTCGGACGTCGCCCCGCACACCCGCGCGAACCGTTCCACGGGCGCGTAGTCCGTCGGTACGGCGTCCCCGTTGACGTACCGGTGAAGGGTGGACGTACTCGTGTGGAGGCGCTTCCCGAGCACCCCGTAACTGAGCCCGGACCGGTCCTTCAACTGGCCCAACAGCTCCGAGAATTCGTTGCCCGCCACTCTTCCACTCTCTCCCCGCGTCCCGGACCGCCATTCCAGGGGGAGGTCATTCCCCCAGGTCAGAGCCGTTTCAAGCATTCCAGCGTCCCGGATACCCCGGCAATCGTGGCGGTCGGGACGGATCACCGCACAAGCTGTTGCCATCCAAGCACGCCGCTCCCGGCACCCGGTCGAGCGGCCCAGGCCAACACCCGTACCGCACAGGGGGATTCACATGTTCACTCGCACCCACCGCACCCGTATGCTCGCCGCCGCCGCACTCGCGGCCGCCACGCTCACGCTGACGGCGTGCAACAACGGGCAGGGCGTCAACGACGAGGGTGCGTCGACGGAGTCCGCCGCCACGGCGACGGCCTCCACCGCGGCCTCGCCCGAGGCGAGCGCTTCCAAGGGCTCGACGGGCGGCGCGACCGGTTCGAGCGGCGGGACGGGTTCCTCGGGCTCCAGCGGCTCCTCGGGTACGTCGGGTTCCTCGGGCTCCACGGGTGGCTCTGCGGACTCGGCGTCGGACTCGTCGGCCACCACCGTCGCCTGCGCCAAGACCTCCACGCGGACGACCGCCACGGCCGTCTCCCGGCCCCTGAACCACCTTCTCCTCACCGTCACCAACACCGGCTCGAAGAACTGCACCCTCGTCGACTACCCGGCCGTCCGCTTCGGTGAGGCCCAGTCCGTCCCGCCGGCCTTCGAGGACTCCAAGCCGCAGGCGGTGGTCACGCTGGCCCCCGGCGAGTCGGGCTACGCGAGCGTCCTGCTCTCGGCGGCGGACGGCAGCGGCTCCAACGGCTACACGGCCAAGTCCCTGGAGGTCTACTTCAACGCGGCCGCGAACACCGCCGCCACCCCGTCGCTCCCCGCGAAGGGCGTGTACGTCGACGACTCGATCCGTGTCTCGTACTGGCAGTCCACGATGGCCGACGCACTGACCTGGTGACCCGGCGGCTCGTTGTGACGAACCTGTTGAATTAACAACGTGCTCAACCGTTGGCCATCGCCTTAGGCTCCCTCTGATCACCAAAACTTCATGGGGGGACATCCATGCGCGCAACCACGCGCCTCGCCCTGCTCGGCACCAGCCTCGCGCTGGTCGCCGGTGTCACCGGTGCAACCGCCGCGCAGGCGGAGGACGGCAGCGCGGGCGACATCACGATCGACAAGGTCGTCATCAACGGCGGCAAGCCGGTCGTCGTCGGCACCACCAACGCGGTGTCCGCCAAGGTCTCCGTGACCGCGACGGACAACTCGGGCATCGCCAAGGCCACGTACATCAGCGGGTGGGGTCCGAATCCGAACTTCGTGGACATCTGGTTCGACGACGGCGACATCACCTGCACCGAGGTCAGCGACACCACGTCGACCTGCACGGGCACGCTGACGTTCGACCCCCAGTGGGGCAACGGTGTCGTCAACAACGCCGCGGCGGCCACCTGGGACCTCGCCGTCTCGGTCAAGGCCAACGACCTCGACTACATCCACCGGGACGCGGCCACCACCTTCAAGGTGCAGCGCGCCTCGAAGCTGACGGTCAACGCCTCGCCGGAGCCGGTGGCCAAGGGCAAGACCGTCACGGTCACCGGCAAGCTGAGCCGCGCGAACTGGGAGACCGACAAGTACGCGGGGTACGCGACCCAGTCGGTGAAGCTGCAGTTCCGCAAGAAGGGCAGCACCACCTACACCACGGTCAAGACCATCAAGACCAACTCGACGGGCAACCTGAGCACCACCGTCAAGGCCTCGGTCGACGGCTACTACCGCTACAGCTTCGCGGGCACCGCCACGACCCCGGCGGTCAGCGCGGCCGGCGACTACGTGGACGTCAAGTAGCCGCGTAGGAAGAGCGGTTCAGCAGGCATCTCCGACAAGGGCGCCGTCCACACCGGGACGGCGCCCTCGTCGTACAGGCATCGCATACGGGGCCGACGGGGGGTTCTCACCAGGGGGAAGCGCACCTAGGCTGGCTGTGTTCGGTCGCCCGTGGAAATCCGCAGGAACGCACACTGTTCGGCAGCTGTCAGCTGCCCGTGCCCCATGACCCCGGGCAAGTACCGATTCTCGTCCCACCACCCCCGCCTGCCCCTCGTCGAGAGACCTGCACGGTGCCTCCCGCGCTCCGTCGCACGGTCCGACGCGGGGTACCCGGCTCCCGAACGCGCGCCCGACTTGGGGGAACGGCCGCGTGCGGGAGCCCCGACGGCCGCCGTCCGGGCCCGGACGCCCGGACGGCGGCCGTCAGCCGAGCTGTTCCCCGGGGCCCTCCGGCACCGGGGCCGGGATGGTCGAGGTGTCGAAACCACCCGAGACGATCTGGGTGGCCAGGTCCGACAGCCGCAGATGGCGGGCGCGGGCGTACGACCGGAACGCGGCGAAGGCGTCGTCGACGGAGGTCTCCCAGCGCTCCGCCAGCACGCCCTTGACCTGCTCGATCAGGATGCGGCTGGTGAGCGCGTTCTGGAGCTGGCTGTTCTCCACGTGCGACCGCTCCAGGGTGCGCTGCTGGAGGATCGCGATGGTGGCCACGTCGGCGAGTGCCTGGGCGAGGGCGATGTCGTCGTCGCCCAGATGGTGCGGGGTGGTCTGGAAGAGGTTCAGGGCGCCGACGATCCGGTGGCGCAGGCGCAGCGGGATGGCATGGGTGGCCACGTACCCCGTCTTGCGGGCCCGTGCGGTGAAGCTCGGCCAGCCCGTGATGGTCTCCGGGCGGGTCAGGTCGATGTTGGTGCGGGCGCTGCCGGTGCGGTAGCACTCGATGCAGGGGCCCTGGTCGTGCTGGAGCGCGAAGAGTTCCAGCAGGCGGGTGTGTTCGTCGGAGGCGGCGATGATCTGCAGTTCACCGTGCGCGTCCGCGAGGAGGATCCCGGCGGCCGACACGTCGAGGAGCTCGACGCAGCGGGTGGACAGCCGTTGGAGCAGGTCGATGACATCGAAATCCTCGACGAGGGAGTCAGCGACCTCCACGAAGATCTCGGCCAGACGTCGTTCGCGGGCCATGCCGATCATCCCTTTCCACCGTCGGGCGATTGCGGCCCGCTCTTATCGTCGTTGAATCGGAGCCGTCGGGCCACCACGTCCTGCGCCACTTCGCCGAGGGGGCGGTCGCCGGCGTAGGCGTGGGCCCGCAGCCGCAGGAGGGCGATCTCCATGGGCACGCCCAGCTGGACGCTGACCATGCCGGTGGCCTGGTGCACGGCCGCGCGGTGCAGGAAGGACGTATGCAGCTCGTTGAGGCCGGGGTTCTCGTTGTTCCGCCGGTCCGGGTGTTCCCCGTCCAGACAGGCCATGGTGAGTGCGGCGGCCAGGGCGGTCGCGTCGGCGTACTGCTGATCGTCCGGCGGGCGGGCCGGGTCGCACAGCAGGGTCAGGGCGCCGACGCGGATGGCCCCGATGCCCAGCGGGAAGCAGCACACACCGTGTACGCCCATCTTCCGCGCGGCCGGCAGCAGCGCGGGCCACCGCTCGGGTCGGACCCGGGCCAGGTCCGGTTCCAGCACGGGTGCGCCGGTGCGGATCGCGTCGGGTGTCGGGCCCTCGCCCAGCGTGAACTGCAGTTCCTCGAACCGCGCGCTCAGCTGCGGGTGGCCCCACAGTGGTTCGGCCAGCCGGTCCGGGCCCGCCAGCACCGACAGTGCGACGCCCTCGGCACCCAGGGCCCGCGCGGACGCCTGCGCGGCACCGTTCACCCCGCTCAGTCGCAGTGAGCGCAGGACCTCGGCCATGCCCTCGCTGATCACCGTGCTCCGTTCCGCAGCGGGCGGTTCTCCGGGGGGCGGGGAGCCGCCCGGCCACCGCAGTACATCACGTATCCCGGGCCATGGCCGTACAGTCGGCGGGTACGTCCAGCCAGGCATCGCCGACGTTGGCGTACCGGGGGAAACGCGTCAGCAGACCGCCGGCGCGGAACACGAGCCCTTGCCCCCGGCCGGTGTGGACGACCCGTATCCAGCCGCCCCTTCCGCGGCAGTCGTGCCACGCCCTGCACAGCGGGTCCAGGACGCTTCCGTCCATGAAGGTCACGCCCCGCAGATCGACTATCAGGAACAGCCGATCGCCGCCGAGGCGGACGTTCTCCAGGTCACGGGCGAAGGCCGGCGTGGTCGTCAGGTCCAGCTCACCGCTGGGCCGGACCAGGCGGCAGTCGTCGAACAGCTCCGGATGCGGGCTCATGTGGCCCCGTCTCTTCCGTCGTGGGATGGCTTACGCCTGCGCAGGGCCTCTGTTGCGCGGGACGGACCTTCACGGAGAGGGCCGGGGTCACGGGCTGCCGTACGGCCAGCCTACTGCCGTACGGCAGTACGACGGGGCACAGTTGCCAATTCGGCCCCCAGCCCCTACGGGAGGCAGGCCCGGGCCGATGACCTGGGCCTTTGCTCCGTCAGCGGCCGTTGCCCCTGGCGGGGGCGGAGCGGCGGCGGCTCTGGCCCGGGCGACCCCCGCGGCGGCTGCGCCGGGCGGCGGCCGTGGGCTCGGGGCGGGTCTCGGTGACCGGCGGAGCGATGACGACGGGCACGCCCGAGGGGGCCTGGGCGCCGGTGATACGGCTGAGTTCGTCGCCGCCCGAGCGGACCCTGGTGGTCGTCGGGGTGATGCCGGCGTCGGTCATCAGCCGGGTCATGTCGCGGCGCTGGTGGGGCAGGACCAGGGTGACGACGGTGCCGGACTCGCCGGCGCGGGCGGTACGGCCGCCGCGGTGCAGGTAGTCCTTGTGGTCGACGGGCGGGTCGACGTTGACGACGAGGTCGAGGTCGTCGACGTGGATGCCGCGGGCGGCGACGTTGGTGGCGACCAGGGCGGTGATGTGACCGTCCTTGAACTGGGCCAGGGCCCGGTTGCGCTGGGACTGCGACTTGCCGCCGTGCAGGGCGGCGGCGCGCACCCCGACGGCCAGCAGCTTCTTGGCCAGCCGGTCGGCGCCGTGCTTGCTGTCGATGAACATGATCACCCGTCCGTCACGGGCGGCGATCTCGGTCGTGGTGGCGTGCTTGTCGTCGTCCTCCACGTGCAGCACGTGGTGGTCCATCGTCACCACGGCGCCCGCGGACGGGTCGACCGAGTGGACGACCGGGTCGTCGAGGTAGTTGCGCACCAGCTTGTCGATGTTGCGGTCCAGGGTGGCCGAGAACAGCAGCCGCTGGCCGCCGGGACGCACCTGGTCGAGCAGCGCGGTCACCTGCGGCATGAAGCCCATGTCGGCCATCTGGTCGGCCTCGTCCAGGACGGTGATCTCGACCCGGTCCAGACGGCAGTCGTCCCGCTCGATGAGGTCCTTGAGCCGGCCGGGCGTCGCCACGACGACCTCGGCCCCGCCGCGCAGCGCGCTCGCCTGCTTGCCGATCGACAGTCCGCCGACCACGGTGGCGAGCCGCAGACGCAGCGCGCGGGCGTAGGGGGTGAGGGCGTCGGTGACCTGCTGGGCGAGTTCCCGGGTGGGGACGAGGACGAGGGCCAGCGGCTGCCGGGGCTCGGCGCGCTGTCCCGCCGTACGGGCCAGCAGGGCGAGGCCGAAGGCGAGCGTCTTGCCCGATCCGGTGCGGCCGCGGCCCAGGACGTCACGGCCGGCCAGCGAGTTGGGGAGCGTCGCGCCCTGGATGGGGAACGGGGTGGTCACCCCTTCCGCGGCGAGGGTGGCCAGCATCTGCTTGGGCAGGTCGAGTTCGGTGAACGCCTCGACCGGCGGCAGCGCCGGCGTGACGGTGACCGGCAGCGCGAACTCCCCGCCGGGCGCGGGGGCCCGGCCGCCGCGCCCGCCGCGGCCGGCCTTGGACGTGCCGTTCTTGGCCGCCGGGTTCTTGGCGGTGCGGGAGGGGGCGCTCTGGCGGCCCGTCCCCTGTGCGCGGGTGCGGGAGGAGGAGCTGGGGTTTCTACGGGCGGGGCGGTTCAATGGGGGACCTTCCTCTATACGGCGGTTCACGCGTGCGCGACCAGCGTCAGGCGGGGGCGATGTTCTCGGCCTGCGGCCCTTCTGGCCCGGCGTGACCCCACGGGAAGACCTGAAAAGCCCCGGAAGGTCCCGAAACGAAAAGAGTGCCCGTCGACGAAGGTCGAAGAGCACTCGAAGCCTCTGATAACCAAAACTGCCACTTTACATCAAGGTAGCACAGGTCCACGTTCCTCGGCGCGGCCCGTCCGGACACCCCGGGGCGGGCGGGCTCTCGTGGACGCGCCGCTGCCGCTCCTCGCCTCGAACCGGTGGACCAGGCGGGTCGCGGCGACGACCAGGATCAGCAGGGCGCTGACGGTCAGGGCGATGAGCACGGCGGTCACATCCCCACGGCGTTGTGGTGGCTCGGGATGATCGGCAGGAGGCTGCCGTCGCTCTCGTCCGTGTCGGCCCGCGGGGATCCCCGGAGAGCTCGTTCCGCCGTCATGAGCGCGGTCGCGGTGACCGGCGGGCCGGTGTCCGCGCTCGCGGCGGCCATCAGCCGGGCGGCCGAGGGGGCGCCGGTCTCCGGGGGCACGACCAGGAGGTTCCAGCGGCCCGCGGTGAAGGACAGCAGCACGATCGCGTGCGGATCCAGCTCGGTGGTGAACCAACCGACCTTCACCACATGGCCGTTGACGTAGATCCTGGGCGGGAGGATCGGCCAGTTGCGGGGGTTGACCGCGATACGGGTAATCCGTCCCCACAGCGGATCCAGCATGTCCGCCAGGGCGGCGAGCTCGCTCGTCAGGTCACGTGAACGAGGCCACCAGGCGCCGTCCAGCTCGGTGGGCCCGCCGGAGCGGCTCTCGGACTTCAGAGCGAGGCGCGCGGTGGGGGGCCTGAAGGGAACGGCTCGGAGCGGGGTGGGTGAGCTGGTCGCGGACATCGCGCAAACCTGTCTCCGGACCCCTGCGGGAGGGCAGCCGCCCGGTGTTGTCGCTCACCGGGAACGACACCGGCGCCGGGGCCGGTGCGCGAAGTGCTCCCGATACGTTCACGCTACTCCCCGAAGGGGCCGGGCGGGACGTTCCGGGCGCCGCCTCACGTCCGCCGGCCGGCTTCCTCCACCGGTCCGCTGGTCTCCAGCCACGACCGTGCGGGTTCCGCGGCGCGGGTGGTGTCCACGGTGAGCTGGAGGCGGGTGCCGCCGTCGGCGGAGGCGGGGTAGCTGCGCTGCTCGGTGGCGGCGAAGCAGTGGCGCAGAACCTCCGCGACCCGGCGGGCGACCTCGGGCGAGGCGGCGACGATGCGGACTTCGGCATGCCCGTCCGAGGGTGTTGTCGTGGGCTGCATGGCGACCTCGGAGTTCGATGTCCCGTGAGACGGGCCGGACCCCTCACTCTACTCCGGCGGGTCCCACGACCCCCGTGAGTGACGGCCTCCCGCCGAGCACCACGACCGGCCGGAAGCGCCGCACGCTTCTCAGCGCAGCGCGCTCTTCGCCTGCCACTCCGTCCAGGAGAGGTTCCACGCGCCGAAGCCGTTGCCGGGCGCGACCACGCCCTTGGTGTCCTTGCCGGTGATCTCGAACGGGTCGCCGGGCCGCACCTGGTCGTAGAACCAGGTCGCGTCCGCGTCGCTCATCCCTATGCAGCCGGAACTGTGGTTGGCCCTGCCGAAGTAGGCGGCGTTCCACGGGGCGGCGTGCGCGTACATGCCCGACCAGGTCAGCCGCATCGAGTGCTTGACCATCTTGTCGTAGGCGTCGCCGAGGCCCACCGTCTCGGAGTTCATGTTGACGGTGCCTTCCTTGGCCATGAGCACGGCGGTTCCGCGCCAGGACCGCTTGTCACCGCCGGGGGTGCCGCCGGAGACCGGTATGCGGCGGACCGTCCTGCCGTCGCGGACGAGGGTGAGCCGGTGGCTGTCGAGGTCGACCCGGGCGATCTGCCGGGCGCCGATGGTGAAGGTGGTCGTGTAGTCGCGTACGAACCAGCCGCCGGTCGTGCCCGAGTCGGTGCCGTTCAGCTCGGCCTTCAGGGTGACCTTGGTGCCGGGCTTCCAGTACGACTTGGGCCGCCAGTCCACCCGGTCCCTGCCCGACCAGTCGGTCAGCCAGCCCCAGGAGCCCTCGGTGTCGTTCGAGGTGGTGATTTTGAGCTGCTTCTCGACCTCGGCCCGGTTCTTGACCGGGTTGTCGAAGACCAGGGAGATCGGCTGGGCGACACCGACGGTGGTGTCGGTGCCCGGCCGCCAGTCGACCTTGTTGACCTTGTCCGCCGGAGCCGTGGTGAAGGAGGACTTGGTCGTCCTGACGGTTCCGGCCCCGGTCCGGGTCGCCGCCGTCACCGTGTACGAGGTGCCGGGTACGGACTTGCGGCCGGAGACCCACGAGCGGCCGTCGGCCGCGACCTCGCCGGCGAGCTTGCGGCCCTCGGCGTCGGTGACGGCCACCGAGGTGAGCCTGCCGCCCGAGGCCGTGATCCGCACCGAGTCGCCCGCCCGGACCTGGTCTCCCTCGGGGGTGACGGTGACCTTGACCGGGCGGTCGTCGGCCCTGGGCGTCACCCGGGCGTCCGGGGCGCCGCCGGAGGAGGCCGACGAGCAGGCGGCGAGCGGCGTCAGCAGGGCGGCCACGACGGCGGCCCGGACGCGGGAATGGGCGAGTGCACGAGTGCGCGACAACAGAACCTCCGGAAGGGAAGGAAAGGGCGGGAAGGGGGGTGGACGAGTCGGCGATGTCGTGACTGTAGAGCCGGAAAACCCGAGGTCAGCCGCTATAGGGCAATGTGACGGCGACTGGTGAGGAACGGTCATGGTCCGGTCACATTCGCCGCGCGGAGCGGTCATGGAGCGCTGTGAGCATCCTTTGCGTCCCCGCGACAGGTCCGGGGAGAAGGAGAGGCTCAGACTGTGTCAGCGCTGCTCGTTCCGCCCAGCCGCGTGTCCCCAGCACGGAACCGGGGCACGGCCCTGCGGACCATCACCGCGGAGACCTACCGCGCCTTCCTCGCCTCCCCCGACGGCGCCGCTCTCGGCGCCGGGTTCCTCCAGTGCCCGTCCTGGGCCGACGTCAAGGAGGGCTGGCGTGCCCAACTGCTCGGCTGGGGGCCGGACCCGGAGGCCGGCGCGCTGACGGGGGTGGCCCTGGTGCTGCTGCGTCAGTTCCCCGGCACCCGCAAGTACTTCGCCTACCTTCCCGAAGGGCCGGTCGCCGACTGGAACGACCCCGACGTGGACGGCTGGCTCGGCCCGCTCCTCGAACACCTGCGCGGCGCGGGCGCCTTCGCCGTGCGCATCGGCCCCTCGCCCGCCTACCGGCGCTGGGACGCCGCCCGGCTCAAGCCGCTCACCGGCCCGGGCCGGCGCCTCGGTGACGTCCTCGCCAGCGAGGTCGACCCGCTCGGCACCGCCGTCGCCGAGCGGCTGCGCGCCCGCGGCTGGCGCCGCTGCGGCGGTGACGGGACGGGAGGGGAGGGGACCGGCGGGGACGGGGACGCCCAGCCCCGGCACGTCTTCCACGTACCGCTCGCCGGACGCACCACCGAGGACCTGTGGTCCGGGCTCAACCAGGAGTGGCGCCGCAATGTGCGCCGGGCCCGGAAGGAGGGAGTGGAGGTGGTGGTGGGCAGTACGGCCGAACTCCCCGAGTTCTACCGGCTCCTCGGCATCACCGAGCGCCGCGACGGATTCCGGCTCGGCCGCTCGCTCGCCTACTACGAGCGCCAGTACGCGGCGCTCAACACCGAGGAACCGGGCCGGATGAAGCTGTACCTCGCCCGGCACCGAGGAGAGATCCTGGCCGCCCACACGATGATCACGGTGGGCCGCCGGGCCTGGTACCAGACCGGCGCCTCGGCCGACCACCGTCGCGAGGTCCGGCCCTCCAACGCCCTGCAGTGGCGGATGCTGCAGGACGCCCTCGCCCTGGGCGCCGACGTCTACGACATGCGCGGGGTACCCTCCACTCTCGATCCTGAGGAACGTGCGTACGGATTGCTGCGGTGGAAGCTCGGCACCGGGGGACAGGTCGTCGAGACGTTGGGGGAATGGGAGAAACCATTGGGCGGCAGCGCCAACCACGCGCTCTACCGCGCCTTCCAGGCGTATCTGAACCGCCGATGACGCAGACGACGCCGACGCCCCCGACCACCACCGCGCCGAGGGACACGGCGGCACGCAGCAGTGCCGTCATGGCCGCCGGATCCCTCGTGTCCCGGGCCACCGGCTTCGCCCGCTCCGCCGTGGTCGCGGCAGCGCTCGGCACCATCGGGCCGACCGCCGACGGCTACGCGGTCGGCAACGCCCTGCCCACCATCGTCTACATCCTGCTCCTCGGCGGCGCGCTGAACGCCGTCTTCGTCCCGGAACTGGTCAAGGCCGCCAAGGAGCACGCCGACGGCGGCACCGCGTACACTGACCGGCTCGTCACCGTGTGCGTCGTAGCCCTGCTGGCGATCACCGCGACCGCCGTGTGGGCGGCCCCCGCGATCGTCGACGCGTACACCGACTACACCGGCCCGCAGGCGGCCATGACCACCGCGCTCGCTCGCTACTGCCTGCCGCAGATCTTCTTCCTCGGACTGTTCACGCTGCTCGGACAAGTCCTCAACGCGCGGGGCAGGTTCGGCGCGATGATGTGGGCGCCGGTCCTCAACAACCTCGTCGTCATGACCGTGTTCGGCCTGTACCTGGCGCTGGCCATGGGCGGCGGGGACACGCTCACCGCGACCGAGACGGCCGTGCTCGGCTGGGGCACGACCGCCGGTATCGCCGTCCAGGCCCTCGCCCTCCTCCCCGCGCTGCGCGCCGCCCGCTTCCGCTGGAGGCCCCGCTTCGACTGGCGCGGCAGCGGACTGACCCGCCCCCTGCGCGCGGCCGGCTGGCTGGTGCTGCTCGTCCTGGCCAACCAGGCCGCCTACTGGGTCACCACCCGCCTGGCCACCACCGCGGGCCTCGACGGCGGCCCCGGCTACGGCGCGTACAACAACGCCTATGCCCTGTGGGTCGTACCGCACGGCATCATCACGGTCTCCCTGGTGACCGCGCTGATGCCCCGGATGAGCGCGGCCGCCGCCGACGGGGACACCGCGGCCGTGCGGCGCGACGTCTCCCACGCCCTGCGCGTCAGCGCCTCGGCCGTCGTCCCCGCCGCCTGCGCGCTGTTCGCCCTCGCCCAGCCGGTGATGGCCCTCGTCTTCGGGTACGGCAGGACCGGCGCCGACGACACGGCCGCCATGGCCGGGATCCTGATGGCCTTCGCGCCGGGCCTGATCGCCCTGTCCGGCCAGTACGTCCTGTCCCGCACCTTCTACGCGCTCTCCGACACCCGTACGCCGTTCCTGCTCAACCTGCTGATCGTCGCCCTCAACGCCGGACTGTCGCTGGCCGCCGCCCACCTGCTGCCGGCCCGCTGGGCCGTGACCGGCATGGCGGGCGCGTACTCCCTGGCGCTGTGCGCGGGCTGGGTGGTGACCGGCCTGGTGCTGAGCCGTCGGCTCGCCGTCGCCCGCCCGCTGCGCTCCTGCGCCGCCGGCGCCCACGCGCGGCTGTTGCTCGCCGCCGTCCCCGCCACCGCCCTCGGCCACCTCGCGGTCCTCGGCACGGCACGGGCAGGAGCCCTGGTCGCCGCAACTGCCGGGGCGGTCGTCGTCGTCCTCACCTTCGCCCTGCTCACCCGTCCCCTGCGACTCGCCGAACTCGACGCACTGCTCTCGCGCGTACGCCTCGGACGGACCCGGACCTGACCATCACCGAGGGAGAACTGCCGATGCCCCGCGTGCTCCTCATCGAGGACGACCCCTCTGTACGCGAGGGGGTCGAACTCGGTCTGCGCCGCCGCGGCCACGAGGTCCGGGTGGCGGCGACCGGCGAGTCCGGCCTCGCCGCGCTGGCGGAGTTCCGCCCCGACCTGCTGCTGCTCGACCTGATGCTGCCGGGAATGAACGGCGTACAGGTCTGCCGGCAGGTCCGCGAGGAGAGCCAGCTGCCGATCATCATGCTCACCGCGCGCGGCGACGACTTCGACGTGGTCATCGGCCTGGAGGCCGGCGCCGACGACTACATCGTCAAGCCCGCCCGCCCCGAGGTGATCGAGGCCCGGATCCGTGCCGTGCTGCGCCGCCTGGACGACAGCGGTCCGGGCCGCCCGGCCATCGAGGTCTACGGCGACCTCACCGTCGACCGCGTCGGACTGACCGTCACCAAGGCCGGCCGCCCGCTCGCACTCGCCCCCTCGGAGCTCAAGCTCCTGCTGCACCTCTGCGCCGCCCCCGAGCAGGTGTTCAGCAGGCAGCAACTGCTGGAACACGTCTGGGACCACAGCTACCACGCCGACGCCCGCCTGGTCGATGCGTGCGTCCGCCGGCTGCGCGGCAAGATCGAGGACGAGGCCGGCAGCCCCCGCTACGTCCAGACACTGCGGGGCTTCGGCTACCGCTTCGGGCCGCTGTGAGCGGCGGCGAGCAGCGTTCGCGGGTCAGGGCGTTCGGGCTGCGCGCGCGGTTGTTGCTCGCCTTCCTGCTGGTCGCCGCCGTCAGCGCCGGCACGACGGCCGCGCTGACCTACCGTGAGGCCCGCAACTCGCTGCTGGAGACGGCCCAGGACACGGCGGTCACCTCCTTCCGCGACCACGTCCAGCAGACGGCCTTCGCCCTGCCCGTACAGAACGAGGGCATGGAGGAGGTCCTGCGGGACATTGCCCGCAAGGGCAAGCCCCACCCCTGGGTGGTCTTCGCCGAGTACGGCTCGCTCCGCGCCTCCTCCGGCGAGAACCCCGTCTCCACCGTCATCACGCCCGAACTGCGCCGCGCCGCACGGGCCAACCCCCACGGCAGCTTCGAACGGGTCGTCAAGGACGGCGTCCCCTATCTGACCATCGCGATGCCCACCGTCTTCAAGACGAGCCCGGACAGCCTGCTGCCCACCGGGCTCGTCCTGTACGCCGTCATGCGGATGACCGACGAGCAGATCAACGTCGACGCCCTCCTCATGGCCGCCCGGGACGGAGCTCTGCCCGGCCTCGCCATCGCGCTGATCCCCGCCCTGATCGCCGCGCGCAGCGTGCTGCGTCCGGTGCGGGAACTGCGCCAGGCGGCCCACCACATGGGCAGCGGCAGACTCGACACCCGGATCCGGGTGCGCGGCAGCGACGAACTGGCCGACCTGGCACGCACGTTCAACGAGTCGACCGGCCAACTGGAGCGGTCCGTGCGGGAACTGCGCGAGGCCGAGGAACGCGCCCGCCGCTTCGCCTCCGACGTCTCTCACGAACTGCGCACCCCGCTCGCCGGAATGCTCGCCGTCACCGAGGTCCTCGACGAGGACGCGGACGGCCTGGACCCCGACACCGCCCGGGCGGTCCGGCTGGTCAGCGCGGAGACCGGAAAGCTGGCCGTGCTCGTCGAGGACCTGATGGAGATCTCCCGCTTCGACGCGCGCGCGGCCGAGCTGAACGCCGACGAGGTCGACGTGGCCGTGGCCATCCGCAAGACCTTGCAGAACCGGCACTGGACCGACGACCGGGTCCGCACCGAACTCCCCGACGGCATCCGGGCGCGGCTCGACCCGCGCCGCTTCGACGTCGTGATCGCCAACCTCGTGGGCAACGCCCTGCGGCACGGCGGCGCGCCCGTCACGGTACGGCTGCGCACCGAGGAACGCCTGCCGGGTCCGCCCGTGCTGATCACCGACGTCGTGGACAGCGGGCCCGGCATCCGCCCCGAAGCGCTCCCGCACATCTTCGACCGCTTCTACAAGGCCGACGCGGCGCGTACCCGCTCGGCGGGCAGCGGCCTGGGACTGGCGATCACGCTGGAGAACGTGAAGCTGCACGGCGGCACGATCCACGCCGGGAACCGGCCCGGGGGCGGTGCCGTCTTCGCCGTCGAGATACCGCTGTATTCGGAGGGGGCCGGCGGATGAGGCGACGTGTGCCGGCTGTGGCCTTCGCCGTCGCGGCCGGCGTATCGCTGCTCGGCGGCTGCGGTATCCAGGAGACCGACGTCATCGAGGCGGGCGGTCCCGCCAGCGTCCAGGCCTTCCTCGATCGCGAGAGCGACATGCTGCTCTTCTTCCGCTCCCCCGACGGAGGGCTGAGCCCGGTGATCCGGTCGCCCGGGCCCTCGACCGTGTCCGGCGGCGGAGTCTTCCACACGGCGACCGTTCAAGACCAGGACGCGAACGGACCAGTGCCGACGGAGAAGGTCGTCTCGGCGCTCCTCGCCGGCCCGGGGGACATGGACCGAGCCGCGGGACTGACCACGGCCCTCCCCACCGCCGACCGCGGTGACATCGTCAAGGTCGACACCTCCGTGAACGGCAGGGTCACGGCTGGCCTCCCCCTCGCCCTGGAGGGGCTGGACTCCACCGCCCTGCGCCAGCTCACCTGCACGATCGCCTACAGCCAGGACGCCGAGGGCCGGATCGTCGTGGAGCTGAGAGGCCAGGACGGGACGTCGAGGTCGGGCACCTGCGGACTCGCTCCCGGCAGTGCGGGGAGCCTGCCCACGGTGACCGGGACCCGGGAACCGGGCCCGTCGGCCGGCGCGAGCGGCTGAGGCGGCGTCGCAGGGGGCGGCCGGGCGTCGGAGGGAGCGAGGCCGAGATCATCCGGCAGGGGATTCACCTCGCCGCGACGGCGACCGGGTACTCGGCCTTCCGCTCACGTGATCAGCCCGAACCGGGAACGGACCCGTCGTGCGCCTCGTGCCCGGCACGGCGGCGGTACTCGGCGTTGATGCGCTGAGCCTCCTCGAGCTGGTCCTCGAGGATGACGATGCGGCAAGCGGCCTCGATCGGAGTGCCCTTGTCGACGAGCTCGCGGGCGCGCGCGGCGATCCGCAGCTGGTAGCGGGAGTACCGGCGGTGTCCGCCCTCCGAGCGCAGCGGAGTGATCAGACGGGCCTCACCGAGGGCGCGGAGGAAGGCCGGGGTGGTGCCGAGCATCTCGGCGGCCCGCCCCATCGTGTATGCGGGGTAGTCGTCGTCGTCGAGACGATTACCGAGAGGGGTATCTGCTGTCATGTCACCTCGTAGTACAACGCGTCGAGGGGCCCTGGTGCCGTACGGCACCAGGGCCCCGAAGGAAATTCAACACCATCTGTCGGCTCTTGTGCTGTGCCGACCTGCTGTTTCCGCTACCGGCCCTGCAGGAGGGGGTGCGGGGATCGCGGCTGCGTGACCGGGGACCACCTTCCAATCCGGGGTCTTGCGGTACCCGGCCGCGTACTGCTCCGGCCGGGCGATCCTGATGGCGTCCGTCCTCCGTCCTTGCTCTGTATCAACCTCTTGGCCTGCGAACTTCAGGTACTGCGAGCCCGCCAGTTCGTGTCTGCCGGGTATCACTGATCCGTCTTCGATGAGAAAAGGCTAACCGTGTCGGAGCTCAATGTCTACTCCGGCAAGAACAGATTTCAGCTTCTTGGGGGAACAGGTAGTTTCGATCCGTCACCAAGGGTGACGTGCCTCTCCCCGGAGCGGCGAAGACGGACGCCGAGACAGCGGTGAGGGCCCTGCCGACGTGTGTCGGCAGGGCCCTCACCGGGATCCTGAAGGTGGTTCTCAGCCGAGGTGGACCAGGGCCCGCCCGTGCTCCGCGACGACGGTGCGCCGGGGGACGGGCGAGATGACCGCCCCGCCGAGGACGTCCCGCAGCCGGACCCGGTCCGTGTACGCGGAACTCTCGCGGTGAACGGCGAGTTCGGCGCGGGTGACCGAGCCCGTGCACTGGTCGTCCCCGTCGACCAGGAGGAGGAACTCGACACGGGCACCGGCCATGACGGACAGCGCGACCTCGACAGTCATGTCGTCCCGGACCCGGGGCCCGGACGTGTCCATGACGTCGACCACGGCCAGGTGAGCCGGGTTCGCGTGCTGTCGTTGTGTCCGTACCGGTGTCAAAGGTGCCTCCGCGGAGATGGGGAGCTGCTGGACGATGCTTCGGGCCCTGGGGTCAGGCCGCGGAGTCGAGGGCGGGCCGCTGCGCACGGCGACGCCCCGCTCCTCCGCCGGCGCGTCCGCGACCGGAACGCTCCTGACGGCCTCGGGACGAAGGGCTCCCGGAGGACCCGGCGCGGCGGGGACGGTCCACGACCGGTGCCTTGATGACGACCGGGACACCGGAAGGGGCCTGGGCGCCGGTGATCCGCGTCAGTTCCGCCTCACCGGACCGCACGGAGGCGATCTGCGGGGTGATGCCGGCCGAGGCCATCAACCGGGTCATGCCACGGCGCTGGCCGGGTGTCACGAGGGTGACGACGCTGCCGGACTCGCCGGCACGGGCGGTACGGCCGCCGCGGTGCAGGTAGTCCTTGGGGTCGGTCGGCGGATCCACGTTGACGACCAGGTCGAGGTTGTCGACGTGGATGCCGCGGGCCGCGACGTTGGTCGCCACCAGCACCGTCACATGCCCGGTCTTGAACTGGGTGAGGGTCCGGGTGCGCTGGGGCTGGGACTTGCCACCGTGCAGGGCCGCGGCGCGGACGCCGCTGTTCAGCAGGTGCTGGGTCAGCCGGTCCACGGCGTGCTTGGTGTCCAGGAACATGAGCACCCGGCCGTCGCGCGCCGCGATCTCGGTGGTCGTGCGGTGCTTGTCCGCCTCGGGCACGTGGAGCACGTGGTGCTCCATCGTGGTGACCGCACCCGCCGACGGGTCGACGGAGTGGACCACCGGGTCGGACAGGTACTGGCGGACCAGCCGGTCGACGTTGCGGTCCAGGGTGGCCGAGAACAGCATCCGCTGCCCCTCGGGGCGCACCTGGTCGAGCAGGGCGGTGACCTGGGGCATGAAGCCCATGTCGGCCATCTGGTCGGCCTCGTCGAGGACGGTGATGTCGACGTCGTCCAGGCGGCAGTCGCCACGGTCGATGAGGTCCTTGAGCCGTCCCGGTGTCGCGACGACGATCTCCACGCCGGCCCGCAGCGCACGCGTCTGCTTGCTCATCGGCAGGCCGCCGACCACGGTGGTCAGCCGGAGCTTCACGGAGCGGGCGTACGGGGTGAGCGCGTCGGTCACCTGCTGGGCGAGCTCGCGGGTGGGGACGAGGACCAGGGCGAGCGGCTGCCCCGGCTCCGCGCGGCGGCCCGTCGTACGGGCCAGCACCGCGAGGCCGAAGGCGAGGGTCTTGCCGGACCCGGTACGGCCGCGGCCGAGCACGTCACGTCCGGCGAGGGAGTTCGGCAGCGTCGCGCCCTGGATGGGGAACGGCACCGTCATGCCCTCGCGTCCGAGCGCGGCCAGCAGGGGCGTCGGCAGGGCGAGGTCGGAGAACGACTCGACCGCGGGAAGCGCGGGAGTGATCGTCACCGGGAGGGCGAACTCGCCCTGGAGCGGGGCCGGTCGGCGCCCGTTGCCGCCGCCGGAACGCCGCGGAGCACCCGAGCGCTGGGCGGCAGAGCTCCAGGAGCTACGGGTCGGGCGGGAGGTGGTGCGGGCAGTGCGGGCGGTGCGTGCGCGGTTCAAGCGGAACCTTTCCTCGATGTGAGCACGTAGGCACGTAGCAAGGAGTTTCCGCAGCAAAAGGAACGGCGCAGATAATCACGAGAACGGCCCGGTGATGATGAGCGCCGAATCGGATCGACGGGGGAATGCGTCACCGTCAGGTGATGCGATGGAACCTTCCCGTCACGCGCTCTGAAATGCAGCGAGCCGGGGCCCGCACCCCAAGGTGCGGGCCCCAGCTGCGAAGAATGTGTTGCTGCCGGTGGTCAGGCCGGAACGATGTTCTCGGCCGTCGGGCCCTTCTGGCCCTGCGCGATGTCGAACGACACCTTCTGACCTTCCAGCAGCTCGCGGAAGCCCTGGGCGGCGATGTTGGAGTAGTGGGCGAAGACGTCGGCGCCGCCGCCGTCCTGCTCGATGAAGCCGAAGCCCTTTTCCGCGTTGAACCACTTCACGGTGCCAGTAGCCATGTCATTTCTCCTTCGGAGACGATTTCCGGAATTCACCCTGTGTGGATTCCGCGTCGCCCGTGCTGATTAACCCGTCGGAAAATGAACCCTCTGGCAACCACACCTGCAACTGGCACCGACATTAGCATGCCGCGATCGGCCCTGTGCGGTCTGTAATTCCACTGGGGTTGACGGTCGAGGAATACTCGCAGTGCACCGCAGCCATTTCTCACTTCACGGATACAGATATTGACTCGCGCGGATGAGCTGTTTTCTGGCGAACCTTTCCGGCCGCAGCGCCATGACCTCCGGCGATGTGCCGCGCGCCGCTGCCGGCACCCTCGCCTGACGGGACACCGGCGCACACGCCGCGACCCCACTGACGCAACGAATGTCACATCCGCCGCGCCAGACGACACCGACGTCCGGCGTCCTACCCGGCGTGTGCCGCGGTCCAGGTGATCAGCGGGGGCTCGACCCGTGCGCACAGCGGCCCGCCCCGCTCGTCGGTCAGCCCGAGCCGCCCGACCAGCAGCCCGTCGCGCGCGGCGGCGTCGAGCGTGTCGGCGGGGATGACGTCGAGCATGAGCTTGGCGCGCCGGAACATCGTGAACAGGCCCGACCCGTCGACAGTGCCCCACGACAGATAGATGAACCGCCGCCCCAGACGGTTCTGCACGTAGGGGCCCGTGACCTCGGTACCGGCTGCCGAGGAGCTGGTGCTGCACTCCAGGGTCCACGTCGCGGCCGGCGCGTCCCCGGGCTGCGGCTCGAGGAGCTCGGCCGGACGGTCGCGGCGTTGCACGGCGACATGGACGTTGTCGTAGGTGGCCACTGTGCCGTCGGCGGGGGCGGGGTGGGTGAGGCCGGGGAGGTCGATGGCGTCGATGCGGATGCGCATGGCCGCCATCATCCGGCATGGCACGGGCCCCTGGGGCGAGCCCGTTCTCCCCACCTCGCACAGGGCGGTGTCGACCGTCTCTCGGCGATGTCGGTGCCGCGCTTTACAGTGAGCTGATCGTCTTCTGCGGCGGATGTGCCGGGGACGGTTCTCAGGGGAGACAGCCAAGGGGGGCAACTGATGTCCGTTTTTCGCGTGGGGCGGATGCGAAGACGTGCTGCGGCGGGGCTGTGCGGAGCGGCACTGACCGCCTCGACGCTGCTCACGCCCACGGCGACAGCGACGGGCGATGAACCGGCCACGACAGGGACGGTTTCGCCGACAAAGGACGCCGCGTTCCGTACCGGGCGGAGCGTCGCGATGGGCGACCACGGGCGCGTCGAGCTCATCGACGGACGTGACATCCGGGTGACGGCGGACGCGGCACGCTACTCCGTCGCGTCGTTGGACGGCACGGTGTCCGTGCGGCCGACCGGGAAGTCCGCGGCGGACCGCCCGACCGCGGAGCTCCGGTCGACGGCGGGCACCGAGGACGCTCGGGACGTTCCCGCGACGACGTACGCCGCCGCGTCGACGTACGCGGTCAAACTGAGCATCACGAACGCCGATGTCCGGTCCAAGTCGTTCTACGTCTGGGACCGCAAGACCTGGACCTCGTACGCCGTCGACAGCGACACCGCCGGCGGTTCGTCGACCGTGAAGCTGCCGCCGGGTGACTACTTCTCGGTCGCGCTGCACAACGACTGGCAGGAGCCCAGCTACCTGCTCACCCGCACCTTCTCGGTCACTTCGGCTGCCAAGACGGTCACCTTCGACCAGCGCGCCGCCAAGGAGACCGCGATCCGCACCGACGACACCACCGCGACCCGCGCCGCCGCCGCCGTGTGGATCAGCGTCCCCGGTGGGGACCTGGCGGGCTTCGCCGGATCGGGAGCCGACAAGGTGTACGTCACCCCGTTCTCCGTGAGCGGCGTCTCGCTGCGCCTGCACGAGGTGCTCGGCAAGAAGGGCGCCTCGGCGAGCGTCCCGAGTCCCTACCGCTACGACCTCACGCACAGCTTCACGACCACGGTGCCCGCCTCGCCCGTCGTGACAGTCCGTGCCTCCACCCTGGCGAAGACCGTCACGAAGGTGGGCGCCCCGGGCACCCGGACCACGGCCTATCTGCAGACCGTCCCGTCCTTCGGCGAGTGGACGGGCGTGTTCGTCGCCTCTTCGGTGCCCGTCGCCGGTTCGGTCACCGAGTACGCCACCCCGGGCGTCACCTACAGCCGGCTGCTCTCCTACGGCACCGGCGAGCTGAGCCTGAACCTCCCGGACCGGACGCTGCCCGCCGGAACCAGCGCGGGCGAGACCCTGGGCGCGGCTCCGCTACAGCCACTTCGCTCGGAGTGGGGCGGATCGCAACGGAACTACGGGAAGATCCGGTTGTCCGAGCCGAACGCCTTCGGTGACTCCGCCGGCCACACGGCGGTCGACGGCCGTGCGACGTACTCGTACAAGCTGACCTCCTCCGGCGGCATCACCTACGCCCAGGCCGACGGCCTCGACGCCTACCAATCGCTCACCTCGTCCAGCCTGCCGTCGCTGGAGCAGACGTACACCCTCGACCAGACCGTCCACCGCCGGGTCCCGTACGCCCGGCTGTCCACGGACGTACACAGCGCGTGGACGTTCCGCTCGGGTTACGCGGAGGGCCGGGAACTCCCGCTCATCGACGCCAAGTTGAACGTTCCGGGGCTCGACGGGTACGGCCGCGCGGCCGCCGGTCCGGTCCAGGTGCGGGCGAGCGCGACCACGCGCGACGCGGACGCGGCGACGGCCAACACCAGGATCACGGGGCTCGCCTACTCCACGGACGGCGGCGCCACCTGGACGGACCTGGACGTCGCGGCGGACGGTTCGGCGACGCTCGACGTTCCCGCCACCGCCTCCTTCGTCTCGCTGCGCGTCACCGCCGCCGACGACCAGGGCGGCATCCTCCGCCGCACCATCGTGCGCGCGTTCGCGGGCCCGGCGCCCCAGAGCGACGAGACGGTGGGCGCTACCCGCGTCTCGAACGTCGTGGTCAACGGGGGCAAGCGGGTGGAGCTGAGCGACGAGCCGCTGCAGGAGTTCAAGGCGAAGTTCACCGCCACCGACGCCTCCGGGGTCGCGGGCGGAGACATGTACCTCTACAAGGGTTCGTACGACACTCCCGACGCCGTCCTCTACGGCACCTGGCCGGCGGCCTGCACCGAGGTCAACGCGACCACCTCCACCTGTGAGGCCCACTTCGCCTACATCCAGCCGCGCTGGATCCTGGGCCGCAACTCCCTGGCCGGCACCTGGAAGGCGGCCGTCTGGGCCGAGTCCAAGGACGGTACGGGCCATGCCGACCTGCACGCCGCCAAGTCGTTCCCGGTCGTGCGTGACGCGACGCTGACAGCCAACGCGGCTCCCGAACCGGTGGCCAAGGGCAAGACCCTCACCATCACCGGCAAGCTCTCCCGCGCGGACTGGGAGACGCTCGGCGGCTACCACGGCTACGCGGACCAGAAGGTGAAGCTGCAGTTCCGTAAAAAGGGGGCGTCCACGTATACGACCGTGAAGACGGTCACGACGAGCGGCACAGGAACCCTGAAGACCACGGCGAAGGCGTCGACGGACGGTTACTGGCGCTACGTCTTCACCGGCACGTCCACCACCGCACCCGCCACCGCCTCGGGCGACTACGTCGACGTCCGCTGACCTCGCCGACCCCGCCCACGCGAAAGCCCCAGGTCACCGACCTGGGGCTTCGATCTGGAGCGGGTGACGAGAATCGAACTCGCACTCTCAGCTTGGGAAGCTGATGTTCTACCACTAAACTACACCCGCGTAAGACGCCGGTTGAGACCGGTGTCGGAACGCTCTGTCACTCTACCTCATGCCAGACCCCCGGCGCCGGAGCCGTGGGGTCTGAGTGTGTTTCAGGGGAGCGATGGGGCTGCGGGGCGCCGGAGTTGGGGCGTACGGTGGGGAGATGGGAGAGGCTCCGGGAGAGGTCGGAGTGCCGCCTGGAGAGTCGTTCCTTCCATCCCGTAATGTGGCTTTTGTCGTCCGGCGAGCAGCAGCCGGACGCGGCTCTTGGGGAAGGGACTCCAGAACTTGATGGAGCGCACTGTCGTCCGTTGTGCCGATGGGCACGTGTTCAGCACCGCTTCGTTCCCGATGCAGCAGGCCGAGCGGCTCGGTCCCGGGCGACTCGTCCGGTGCCCTCGGTGTGCCCGGCTTCGCAGCGTTGTTCCGGTGACCTTGGAGAAGCGGTAAAGGAGTAGTACCGAGGCGCGCGGACCGTCCGATGGTGGTCGGTCCGCGCGCCTTGCGTATCCTCGGGGCGTGCTTCTCTCAGACAAGGACATCCGGGCCGAGATCGATTCCGGGCGGGTACGGATCGATCCCTACGACGAATCCATGGTGCAGCCGTCCAGCGTCGACGTGCGCCTCGATCGCTTCTTCCGGGTGTTCGAGAACCACCGCTACCCCCACATCGACCCCTCCGTCGAGCAGGCGGACCTCACGCGCCTCGTGGAGCCGGAGGGCGACGAGCCCTTCATCCTCCACCCCGGCGAGTTCGTCCTCGCCTCGACGTACGAGGTCATCACCCTCCCCGACGACCTCGCCTCGCGCCTGGAGGGCAAGTCCTCCCTCGGCCGCCTCGGCCTCGTCACCCACTCCACCGCCGGTTTCATCGACCCCGGCTTCTCCGGGCACGTGACGTTGGAGCTCTCCAACCTCGCCACCCTCCCCATCAAGCTCTGGCCCGGCATGAAGATCGGCCAGCTGTGCCTGTTCCGGCTCTCCTCGCCGGCCGAGTTCCCCTACGGCAGCGAGCGCTACGGCTCCCGTTACCAGGGCCAGCGCGGCCCAACGGCCTCCCGTTCCTTCCTCAACTTCCACAGGACGCAGGTATGAGCGACGTACGGGAGAACCTGACGTACGAGCGATTCGGCGTCGCCGTCCGCGAGCTCGCGCAGACCATCGCCGACGACGGCTACGAGCCCGACATCGTCCTGTCCATCGCCCGCGGCGGTGTGTTCGTCGCGGGGGGCCTGGCGTACGCGCTGGACTGCAAGAACATCCACCTGGTCAACGTGGAGTTCTACACCGGCGTGGGCACCACCCTCGACATGCCCGTCATGCTCGCGCCCGTCCCCAACGCCATCGACTTCTCCTCCAAAAAGGTCCTCATCACCGACGACGTCGCCGACACCGGCAAGACCCTCAAGCTGGTCCGCGACTTCTGCCTCGACACCGTCGCCGAGGTCCGCAGCGCCGTCATCTACGAGAAGACGCAGTCGCTGGTGAAGTGCGAGTACGTGTGGAAGCGGACGGATGAGTGGATCAACTTTCCGTGGTCCGTCGAACCCCCCGTGATCAAGCGGGCCGGGCAGGTGCTCGACGCCTGAGCAGGGGCGGGTGACGAAGAAGGGGCTTCCCGTCGTGGGGAGCCCCTTTTCGGTGTGTGGAGGGTCGGTGTCTAGAAGGTGCCCAGTTTCACGATCGACAGCAGGGCGATCAGCTGGATCGACGCCGCGCCCAGGGCCTTGGGCCAGGGGAGGTCGTGGGACTTGGAGACCATCAGGGTCAGGAGGGCGCCCGCTGCCACCCAGGTCGCCCAGCCGACGCCCTGGACGAACGTGGCGTCGCCGCCGAAGAACATGGCGAGCACGAGGCGGGGGGCGTCCGTCAGGGACATGATCAGCATGGAGAGGCCGACCGTGGGCTGCCAGGCGCCGTCACCGCCGAGCTGGCGGGCCAGGGTGTGGGTGACCACGCCCAGGACGAAGGAGGACAGGACCATCGCGACCGCCGTCGTCAGGACGATCGGGACCGCGTTGGAGAGGGTGGCGTTGATCGCGTCCTCGCGGGCGCCGTCGAAGCCGAAGACGGCGAGCAGGCCGTAGAGGAACGTCACGATCAGGGCCGGGCCCCACATCGTGTAGTCGCGCATCTGGAGGAAGGTCTGGTTGGGGGCCGTCACGATGCCCCTCAGAAGGTCCTTCCAGTGGAGGCGGGGGCCCACCGGGCCGGGCGGCGGGGTCGAGCCCGCGCGGTACGTGCCGCCCTGGTTGTAGGGGTCCTCGCCGACGGAGAACGCCTGGGTGTGACCCGGGTTGTTCGCCGCGTACGGGTCGTGGCCGCCGTCGCCGAAGTACTCCGGCTCGTCGTAGCCGCCGCCCTGGGGGCCGCCGTACTGCTGCTGCCCCGGGTGCGGGTGCGCGGGCGGCGCGGGGTAGCCGCCGTACGACGGTCCCTGCGGGGCCTGCTGCCCGTACGGAGGTTGTTGCGGTCGCGTGTGAGGAGCGCCGTTGTCCCGGCCGCGTCCGATCCTGAATCCAGCCACGCCTTCGAACGTACCTGGTCCCGGAGAGCCGCGTGCCGGGCCCGCGGGTTCGGACCCGGCTTTGCTGCCGAGCTGTGACATCCCCTAAGGGGTTGTCATGACTGTCCCTGACACGTCGTGAGGGTCAGCCCACCAGGACGTCGCCGAAGTACGCGTCGCCGGTGGGGCCGCCCAGGGTCGGGCCGCTGAAGGACTTCGACCCGGTGGCGGTGAGGCCGGAGGTGGTGGACTTGAGGAACCAGACGGCGCCGTCGCTGCTGTTCTCGCCGGAGGCGGAGGTCACCAGTTCCGTACGGCCGTTGTTGTCGATGTCCGTGAGGTGGACCGCGTAGCCGAAGTGGTCGTAGGACTCCGCCGTGCCGGGGACGTTCGCCGTGTTCTGGGAGTAGGACTTCGAGCCGGTGCCGGTCAGGCCGGAGGCCGAGCCGCGCAGGATCGTGACCGTGCCCGCGTGCTTCGCCGAGCCGATGGTCTCCTGCTCGGAGCCGACCGCGATGTCGGTGTAGCCGTCGCCGTTGACGTCGCCGGCCGACAGGCTCCAGCCGAAGAAGTCGAACTTCTCGGCGGTGCCGGGGACGCTCGCCGAGTCCTGCGTGAACTTCACCGGCGTACGGGTCGACAGGCCCGTGGACGCGCCGTACGTCACCGTCACCGCGCCGCCGAGACCGCCGTTCGGCTCGGACGTCGACTTCTCCATGAAGTTGCCGGTGACGATGTCGCCGTAGCCGTCCTTGTTCACGTCGGCGATGACACCGGCGTAGCCGCCCGCGAGCTTCTTGCCGACCTTGAGGGTGGTGGTGGCGTCGCCCGTGTAGAGGACGCTGCGGGTGCGGTAGTCGCCGGTGCTGGTCTCCTCCTGGCCCATGACCAGCAGGTCGGTGCGGCCGTCGGCGTTGACCTCGCCCGCGATGAGGCCGTCGGGGTAGATCGTGCTCTGGTCGACCGTGTCGACGCCGACGAGCGAAGCGGCCTTGCCGGTACGGGAGACGGGGCCGCGGAAGATGTTCAGGGACGGCGTGGAGTTGTTGCCGGCGGCCAGGTCGGTGTGGCCGTCGCCGTCGAAGTCGCCGGCCGCGAGGGACCAGCCCAGCTCGTTGCGGTACTCCGGCAGCGGGGAGGAGATGTCGGTACCGGACTTGATACCGGTCGCGCCGCCCCACAGCACGGTCAGCGCGCCGAAGGAGTCGGTGGAGCCGATCCTCTCGCCGTGCACGCCGACCACGATGTCCGTGTAACCGTCGCCGTCCATGTCGCCCGTGGTGAGGCGGTCGCCGAAGTACTCACTGGTCTCCGGGGTGCCGGGGATGCCGTCCGTGGCCTGGCTGATGATCTGGCGCTTGGTGGTGTCCAGGCCGCTCTTGGTGCCGTAGACGACGGCGACATAGCCCGCGCCGGTCTTGCCGGAGATCTTGGCGATCGGGGCGGCGATCGCGACATCGCGGTAGCCGTCGCCGTTGAAGTCGCCGTCCAGGCCGGAGGGGGCGGCGGTCGCGGTCGTCGCGGCCGAGAGGGTGAGCAGACCGCCGGTGAGGGTGGCCGCGACGGCGGTCGCGAGGGTGGTTCTGAGGTGACGCATCGGGTTCTCCTGGAAGAAAGCGCAGACAGCGAAGAAGGCGAAGAAAGCGCGGGGGGAAAGGTCAGTCGAGGAAGCCGCCGCCGTACTCCGGCAGGTGGACGGAGCCCGTCGCGGTCGGAGTGGTGCTCGTGCCGCGCATGAGCAGGGCGTCGCCGTTCCCGCCCACCGTCAGGTCGGCCTTGCCGTCGCGGTCGAGGTCGCGCAGCCGGACCGGGGAGCCGAAGGAGACGTAGGAGTCGGCCGGGCCGAGCACCGTCTGCGGGATCCACGTGGAGCGGGTGCCGGTCAGGCCGCCGGAGCCGCCGCGGAAGACGGTGACGCCGCCCTGGTCCTCCTTGCCGTCCACGTCCTCCTGCGGCACGCCGACCGCGAGGTCCGCGTAACCGTCGCCGTTGGTGTCGCCGGCGGAGACGGAGTAACCGAAGTTGTCGCCCGACTCGGGGCTGCCGGGGACACCGGAGGAGGCCTGGTTGTACGTCATCGAACCGCTCGGCCCCGAGGACGTCCCGCGCCAGACGCTGACGATGCCCTTGCCGTCGTTGTTGTCGGGCAGGCCGACGGCGATGTCGCCGTACCCGTTCTTGTCGAAGTCGCCGATCGCGGCGCCCCACGGCTCACTGGCGTACGTCTTGGAGGCGCCCGAAGTCAGGCCCGACGAGGCGCCCTTGAGGTACCAGATGCGGTTGGCGGGCTGGTTGCCGACGAACTGCGTGCCGAGGACGACCAGGTCCGTCTTCCCGTCGCCGTTGACCTTGCCGGCGGCGAGGCCGTACGAGTACCAGCCCTGGTCCACCTTGTCGATCTTGCTGACGCTGCCCGTCGTACCGGACTTGGTGAACGGGCCGCGGTACAGCCACGCCTCGCTGCCGCCGATGACGGCGAGGTCGGGCGAGCCGTCGCCGTTGAAGTCGCCGGTGGCGAGCTCGCTGCCGAAGTGGGACTGGGAGCCGCTCGCGCCGGACTTCGGGGCGAGGGTGGTGCCGCCGGACAGGCCCGTCCTGGAGCCCCAGACGATGGTGACCGTCCCGCGGTACTCGGCGCTGCCCACGTGCTCCGTGCCGTTGCCGACGACCAGGTCCGCGTAGCCGTCCTTGTTGAGGTCGGCGCTGCTGATCGACTCGCCGAAGTAGTCGTCCTCCTCGCCGGTCCCGGGGATGCCGGGGCTGTCCTGGTGGACGACCTGGGTGCGCGTCGTGTCGAGGCCGCTCGCGCTGCCGTAGACGATGTTGACGGCGCCGCCGGTCCAGCCGTCGTCGCCGGAGATGCCGGAGTAGTAGTGGCTGTACGCCAGGTCCCGGTAGCCGTCGCCGTTGAAGTCGTCGTAGTGCTTGGCGACCGCCGCCGAGGCGGGGGCGGCGAGGAACAGCGGGGTGAGGCCGGTCGCCACGAGGGTGACGGTCAGGGCGGCCGCGGTGCTTCTGCGCATGGGTATCGCTCCTGTGGGTCAGCCGATGAGGCCGGCGCCGAACGCGCCGTAGCCGCTGGACATGCCGAGGGAACCGGGGCCGAAGGAACGGATGCCGGCGGTGGTGATGCCGCTCGTCGTGCCGTTCAGCGACCAGACGGCGCCGGTGCCCTCGTTCTCGAAGCCGGCGGTCACCGTGTAGTCGGCGCGGCCGTCGCCGTTGACGTCGGACAGCAGGACGTCCGAGCCGAAGTAGTCGGTGGACTCCGAGGTGCCGGGGACGTCGTAGGTGTCCTGCGAGATCGCGCGGCCGCCGTGGAGAAGCGGGCCGACCAGCACCACGGAGGTGCCGGCGTCCTCGGCCTGGGTGGTGTCCTCGAAGGGGACGCCGATCGCGAGGTCGCCGTGGCCGTCGGCGTTGAAGTCGCCGATGGAGACCGCGCCGCCGAAGCCGTCGCCGGCCTCGTCCGTGCCCGCGACTCCCTCGGAGCTCTGGGTGAGTTCGGCCATCGGCGCGTCCCCGTTGACGGGCCCGCCCGCCGAGCCGCGGATGACGACGACCCGGCCGCCGAGGCTGCCGGACTGGTCGTCCTCCTCGCTGAAGACGTTGCCGAGGGCGATCTCGTCGTAGCCGTCGCCGTCGATGTCGCCGAGCGCGATCGACGTGCCGCCGTTCAGGGGGCGCGGCGAGCTGGTGTCGGGGCCGGCGGCGGAGCCGAGGTAGGCGACGCCCCTGGACCAACTGCCCGAGGCGTGCGAGGTGTTGTGGGTGCGGTAGGTGAGGACCAGGTCGGACTTCTTGTCGCCGTCGGTGTCGCCGGCCTTCATGGCGTCGACGGAATACGCCGTCTCCGGCAGGCCGATCTTCTTCACCGTGCCGGTGGTGCCGGACCTGGTGAAGCCGCCGCGGATCACATACGACTTGGTGCCGCCCGTGCCGACGGCGAGGTCGGCCCTGGCGTCGCCGTCGAAGTCGCCGGTGGTGAGAAGGGAGCCCCAGTTGTCGTGGGAGGAGACCGCCGGGTCCTTGACCGCGGTGCCGCCCTTGACGCCGCTCGCGGAGCCCCACAGCACGGTGACGGAGCCGCCGTCGACGTCCGTGCCGACGTCCTCGCCGGGGGCGCCGACGGCGAGGTCGGTGTAGCCGTCCTTGTTGAGGTCGGCGATCGCGAGGGCCTCGCCGAAGGTGTCCTCGGCCTCGGCGGTGCCGGGCACGCCGGTGGTGTTCTGGCTGAGGACGGTGCGCTTGGCGGGGTCGAGGCCGTTCTTGGTGCCGTAGAGGACGGCGACGTAGCCGGCCATGCCCTTGCCGCCGACCTTCGCGTACGGCGCGGCGAACGCGACGTCGCCGTAGCCGTCGCCGTTGAAGTCCGCGGTGTACTGCTTCGGCGTGGCCGCCGTCGCGGCCGGGGCCGCGAGGGTGAGCAGGCCTCCGGTGAGCGCCACGGCGGTGGCGATGCGCAGAAGTCGCATGGGGTTCTTTCGTTTCGGGGGACACGCCGAGGCCGTACGGTGCCGGGGCACCGGGCCGCGGACCGGTCGGGTGGTCGAGTGGCGGGGTGGCCGAGCGGCCGAGTGGTTCAGCCGCTCAGCCGCCCGGTGGCCGAGTGGCTCAGCCACCCAGCCGTTCAGCTGTTCAGCCGTTCAGTCCGCGAAGTTGGCGCTGAAGGCCGGGTTGCCCGTCGTCGAGACGCCCGACGTGCTCGGGGAGACCGTGCGGGCGCCGGTCGTGGTGATCTTCGTGCCGTTGGAGGGCAGGTAGAGGACCGCGCCGTTGCCGTCGTTCTCGTAGGAGCCCGCGATCAGGTCCGCGCGGCCGTCGCCGGTGACGTCGTCGAGCTTGACGTCGGCGCCGAGCGCGTCGTTCTTCTCGTCCTCGCCGGGCACGCCCGCGGTGGACTGGGCGAAGGACTGGGCGCCGGAGGAGGTGTTCAGACCGGAGGCCGAGCCGTACAGGACGGTGACCATGCCGGTGTCCGTCACGCCGTCGATGTTCTCGCCGGCGACGCCGACGACGAGGTCCTGGAAGCCGTCGCCGTTGATGTCGCCGAGGTCCAGCTCGTAGCCGAAGTAGTCGTTCTTCTCGGAGGTGCCGGGGACGTTTCCGGTGTTCTGGGTGATGCCGGTGACCGAGCCGGCGCCGCTCGCGGAGCCGTAGGTGATCCATACCTTGCCGCCGTCGGCGCCGCCCGGGTAGGTGACGCTGCCGTCGTCGGTGGTCCTGTTCCAGTACATGCCGGAGACGATGTCGCCGAAGCCGTCGGCGTTGATGTCGCCGATCGCGGTGATGGCACCGGGCTTGAGGGTCTGCGCGGACGCGACGGACAGGCCGCTCGCGGTGCCGGGGACCAGGTAGTTGGTGTTCCAGCCGTAGTCGGTCTCGGTCTCGAAGCCGTCGACCACCAGGTCGGTGCGGCCGTCGCCGTTGACGTCGCCCGCGGTGAGGTTGAGCGGGCCGCGGGCGCTGCCGCCGGACTGGATCGGCGGCTTGATGGTGGAGCGGCCGCCGACCGCGGTGCCGGAGGCGCTGATGCCGCCCTTGTAGACGTGGATCGTGCTGGAGGTGTTGCCCACCGCGAGGTCGTCCGTGCCGTCGCCGTCGTAGTCGCCGGCGGCGAGGTTCTTGCCCCAGGTGTCGTGCGAGGAGGGGGCCGGGTCGGCGATGGTCACGCCGGTGCCGGTGATGCCCTTCGCGGAGCCCCACAGCACGGCGAGACCGCCGCCGTCGGCGTCGCTGCCGACGTCCTCCCAGGGGGCGGAGACGGCGATGTCGTCGTAGCCGTCGTTGTTGAAGTCGCCGTAGGCGGTCTCCGCGCCGAAGAAGTCGTTCGTCTCGGCGGTGCCGGGCACGCCCGTGGTGTTCTGGCTGATGACGGAGCGCTTCGCGGACGACACCCCGGTGCCGGTGCCGTACAGCACGACGAGCTGCCCGGCGCCCTTCTTGCCGTTGACGTACGCACCGGCGGCCGAGAAGGCCACGTCGCCGATGCCGTCACCGTTGAAGTCGGCCTTCGGCACGACCGTCGAGTCCGCGGCCGTCGCCGTCGCGGCCGAGAAGGTGAGCAGACCGCCCGTCAGCGCGGCAGCGGTGGCCGTCGCGAGGGCGAGTCGCAGATGGTGCTGGTGCATGCGGGTTCTCCTGCGGCATGCGGGGACGCCTGGCGGGGCGTCCACAGTCGATGGGTGCGGACCGGCCGTGTTCGCCGGGAGTACTCCTCGGCTGCACAGGTCGGTCGGCGCACAGGAGACCTCTGTCGGTGCGTAAGGGTTGTACGTGTGTTCGGTAAATTTCTGTGCCCTCTGTGACGGCCGGGGACGACCCGGGTGCTCAGTCGGCTTCCAGGAACTCCGAGGTGGAGAAGGTGACCGTCGGCTCGGTGCTCAGGAGCCCCTTCTCGGCCCCGGAGAAGACCGCGACACTGTCCTTGGTCTCGCCCTGGTACGTCCGCACCGCGAGGTCCGCCCGCCCGTCCCCGTCGAAGTCGCCGACCGAGAGAACCCGGGCGGTGCCCACGGCGCCCGGCTCGACGGTGACCATGCCCGACGCCGACAGTCCGGCCGTACGGCCTCGGAACACCTTGATCCGCGACCCGCTGGAGACGAGTTCGCTCAGCCCGTCGCCGTCGAAGTCGGCCGCGTCGAGCATGGAGCCGGGGGAGGAGAGAGTGGCGCGGGCGGCGGTGGGCAGGTCGTAGCGCAGGGCGGTGCCGCCCATCGCGCCGATCGCCGCGTCCAGGGCCTTGCCCTTGCCGAAGCGGCCGAGGGCGACGTCGATGCCGGCCGGCAGGAGGATGCCGGTGCGGGTCGGGCCGGTGGGGCCGCCGAGGACGAGGGCGGAGGTGGCGGTGCCGTCCGCCGTACGGACGACCAGGTCGTCGTATCCGTCGCGGTTCACGTCGGTGGCCGGGCCCGTGGGGAGCTCGCCGGGGGCGGGGACGGGGGCGGTGGTCGCCTTCGGGGCGCCCTTCCTGGTGAACGGGCCGCGCAGATAGGTGAGTCGGGAGCCCGAGGCGTGCAGGACGAGATCCTGGGCGTCGTCCCCGTCAAAGTCCCCGCACACCGGCTGGTCCGGCCAGTCGTTGCCTGCCCGGGCGCGCGCCGGGACGACGAGCTTGACCGCCTTGCCGGTCAGGCCGGACGGGGAGCCGAAGAGGACCTGGAGGGGGACCGGCGGCTGTCCCTGGCCGTCGTAGGGCGGGTCGGTCGACACGACGAGGTCCGTGAAGCCGTCCCCGTCGAGGTCACAGGTGGCCTCCGCCTCGAACACGGCGGGCAGTTGCCCCTTGGTGGCGACGGCCTGCTTCGCCGGACTCAGCAACTGCCGCGCTCCCGGCGTCAGTCCGCGCGCACTCCCGTAGACGATGCCGATGCCCGCGTCGTCCGCGTGCGCCTGCGCCTTGACCAGGTCGTCGAGTACGAGGTCCCGGTGGCCGTCGCCGTTGAAGTCGTCGGCGGCCTCACTGCCCTTGCCGCGCGGGACGGGCAGCTTCGCGGGGGCGTTCGCGGCGCGCACGGGCGGCGTGCCGTGGCCGGCGCTCTCGGCGTGCTGGGTGGGTCCGCAGGAGACGAGCAGGAGGGCGCCGCAGAGCACCGCCGTACCCGCCCCGGCCATTCGCACGCGCACCGCACACCTCGTCAGCATCATCGACAACGAACCCCGGTAATGATGCACGCGTTCGAGCCCGGGGTTAAGGGGGAGTTCAGCCGGGGTTTGCGAGCAGGGGTCCGGGTGATGGCCGCGTACGTGCCGCGAGCCGTGATCGACGCATGACCGGGACCGTGCCCATGCCGGGTTCCCGGAGCGCGGTGTGCCCTCAGGGGCCTGCGTGGCCGCGGTCGTCGCCGATGCGGTGCTGGGGGGCGGGGCGGCTCCCGAAGGTGTTCTACGGCGGTCAGGGCGCCGTGGCGACGTCGTCGCGGCGCTGGTCCGGGCAGGCCCGCCCGGGGGCCCGCCCGGGGGCGCGTGTCACGGTGTGTCCCGCACCTCGCGGTGGACCGCCCAGGCGTCCGCCACCGGGCCCAGGTGCCGGAGCTTGTCAGGGTTGACGACGTTGCGGATCGCCTGGATCCGCCCTTCGCGGACGTCGAGGACCATGGTGTGGAGGACCTTGCCGTCCCGGTCCCGGAAGACCGCCCCCGGCTCGCCGTTGACCTCGTGCGGCTCGAACGTCACCGCGGCCCGGGCCATCCGGGGGAAGACGGCGGCCAGCAGCCGGGCCACGTTCCGCGCGCCGACGACGGCCCTGGCCAGCTGCGGGGCCTTGCCGCCGCCGTCGCCGACCAGCGTCACCTCGGCGGCGAGCAGTTCCTGGAGGCCGTCCACATCGCCCTCGCGCAGCGCCTGGAAGAACCGCGACGCCAGTTCCGTCCGCTCCTTGTGGCTCGCCTCGAACCGGGGCCGGCCCTCGGCCATGTGGCGCCGCGCCCGCACCACCAGCTGGCGGCACGCCGCCTCGGAGCGCCCCACCGCCGACGCGACCTCGGGAAAGCCGAAGTCGAACACCTCCCGCAGCACGAACACCGCCCGCTCCAGCGGGGACAGCCGCTCCAGCAGCAACAGGGCCGCCGTCGACACCGAGTCCGCCAGCTCCGCCGACCGCTCCGGGTCCTGGTAGGGGTCGGCGAGCAGCGGCTCGGGGAACCACGGACCGACGTAGGCCTCGCGCCGGACGCGGGCGGAACGGAGCACGTTGATCGAGACCCGGGTCACCGCGGCCGAGAGATAGGCCTTGACGGAGCGGGGTTCGGTCGGCGAGGCCTCGTAGCGCAGCCAGGTCTCCTGGACGGCGTCCTCGGCCTCGCTGACGCTGCCCAGGATCCGGTAGGCGATCGAGAAGAGCAGCGGCCGCAGTTCCTGGAACTCCTCGGTCCTGGTCCTGCTCATGCCGCTCCCCTCGGCCGACGGTGCTCCCCATTCTCGCGTCCTGTCAGCCGGTGAAGGACTCGGGGCCGAAACGGCCCCACGCGATGAACGCCGCGAGCACGAGGTAGACCGAGTTGAGCACCACGAACCTCGCCTCGCCGAGCCGGCCGTGGGTGATCATCGCACCGACCATGAGCAGGATCCAGCAGACGGCGGTGACCGGCACCAGGGCCGGGGCGATGTCGACCACGGCGGGCAGGACCAGGCCGACGGCGGCCAGCAGTTCGAGGACACCGAGGCTTTTGAGGAAGCCGACGCTCACCCGTGCCGTCCAGCCCCCGCCGGGGGCCGCGGCCAGCTTCTCCCGCGGTACGAAGGTCTTGGTGACGCCACCGGCCAGGGCGACCGCGGCGAGCAGTGCGGCACCGATCCACAGCGCGAGGTTCATCGTCCACTCCTTGAGTCCTTGAGCGAGATTGCCGTCGCCTCCTACGACAAGACGGCGGCTTCGCCAGTGACATCGCCGAGCACCTGGGCCGCATCCGCACAGCGACGCCCCCCACGCCCAGGTGGGCGTGGGGGGCGTCGGAGTGGCGTACGGGCTACTTCACCGGTTCCGATTCCGGGGCGGGCTCCGTCTCCGCCGCGTCCTGCGGGTCCACCGGGGTCTTCACGGACTCCAGCAGGAGCTGGGCCACGTCGACGACCGTGACGGACTCCTTGGCCTTGCCCTCGTTCTTCTTGCCGTTGACCGAGTCGGTCAGCATGACGAGGCAGAACGGGCAGGCCGTGGAGACGATGTCGGGGTTGAGGGAGAGGGCTTCGTCGACGCGCTCGTTGTTGATGCGCTTGCCGATCCGCTCCTCCATCCACATCCGCGCGCCACCGGCGCCACAGCAGAAGCCGCGCTCCTTGTGGCGGTGCATCTCCTGCTGGCGCAGGCCCGGGACGGCCGACATGATCTCGCGCGGGGGCGTGTAGATCTTGTTGTGACGGCCCAGGTAGCAGGGGTCGTGGTAGGTGATGAGGCCGTCGACCGGGGTCACCGGGAGCAGCTTGCCCTCGTCGATGAGGTGCTGGAGCAGCTGGGTGTGGTGGATGGTCTCGTAGTCGCCGCCGAGCTGCGGGTACTCGTTGCCGATTGTGTTCAGGCAGTGCGGGCAGGTCGCGACGATCTTCTTCGCCGACCGCGGCTTCTTCGTCGACTCGTCCTCGTCGTCCTCGCCGAAGGCCATGTTCAGCGCGGCGACGTTCTCCATGCCGAGTTCCTGGAACAGCGGCTCGTTGCCGAGGCGGCGGGCCGAGTCACCGGTGCACTTCTCGTCGCCGCCCATGATCGCGAACTTGACGCCCGCGATGTGGAGGAGCTCCGCGAAGGCCTTGGTGGTCTTCTTGGCGCGGTCCTCCAGGGAGCCCGCGCAGCCGACCCAGTACAGGTACTCGACCTCGGACAGGTCCTCGATGTCCTTGCCGACGACCGGCACCTCGAAGTCGAGTTCCTTGAGCCACTCCAGGCGCTGCTTCTTGGCCAGGCCCCAGGGGTTGCCCTTCTTCTCCAGGTTCTTGAGCATCGTGCCCGCCTCGGACGGGAACGCGGACTCGATCATCACCTGGTAGCGGCGCATGTCGACGATGTGGTCGACGTGCTCGATGTCGACCGGGCACTGCTCGACACAGGCGCCGCAGGTGGTGCAGGACCACAGGACGTCCGGGTCGATGACGCCGTTCTCCTCGGCGGTGCCGATCAGCGGGCGCTCGGCCTCCGCCAGAGCCGCGGCGGGCACACCGGCCAGCTGCTCCTCGGAGGCCTTCTCCTCGCCCTCCATGGTCTTGCCGCCGCCCGCCAGCAGGTAAGGCGCCTTGGCGTGCGAGTGGTCCCGCAGCGACATGATCAGCAGCTTCGGGGAGAGCGGCTTGCCGGTGTTCCAGGCCGGGCACTGCGACTGGCAGCGACCGCACTCGGTGCAGGTCGAGAAGTCGAGGAGGCCCTTCCAGGAGAACTGCTCGACCTGGGAGACGCCGAAGACGTCGTCCTCGCCCGGGTCGGTGAAGTCGATCGGCTTGCCGCCGGAGGTCATGGGCTGCAGGCCGCCGAGTGCGGTGGAGCCGTCCGCGTTGCGCTTGAACCAGATGTTCGGGAACGCGAGGAAGCGGTGCCAGGCGACGCTCATGTTGGCGTTCAGCGAGACGACGATCATCCAGATGAACGAGACGCTGACCTTGATGCCGGCGAAGAGGTAGACCAGCGTCTGGAGCGTGGAGACGTCGAGGTCCCGGAAAGCGGCGACCAGCGGGTACGAGGCGAAGAACGCGGCCTCGTAGTGGTCCACGTGGTGCATCGCGCCCTCGAGGCCGCGCAGCACGTAGATCACGATGCCGATGGTGAGGATGACGTACTCGACGAAGTACGCCTGCCAGGCCTTGGAGCCCGCGAAGCGGGACTTGCGGCCGGGGCGCGAGGGCAGGTTCAGCAGGCGGATCGCGATCAGCACGGCGATGCCGAGGCCGGTCATCACGGTGATGAACTCGACGTACATCTCCCAGGGCAGCCAGCCGCCGATGACCGGGAGGACGAAGTCGGCCTGGAAGAGCTGGCCCAGGGCCTGGCCCAGGATCGGGATCAGCGTCAGGAAGCCCATCGCCACGAACCAGTGGGCGAAGCCCACGATCCCCCAGCGGTTCATCCGCGTGTGGCCGAGGAACTCCTTCACCAGCGTCACACTGCGCTGGTAGGGGTTGTCGATCCGGGTGCCGGCGGGCAGAGGCTGGCCGAGCATGAAAAACCGGACGAACTGCGCGATGACGCGTGCGAACAATGCCGCGCCGACCACGGTCAGGACCAGCGACACGATGATCGCGGCGAGTTGCATGTCGGGGCTCCTCGGGCCTGCGATGGGGTTCTTTCGAGCGGGGTGGAGCGAGATTACTAAGCGGTAACTTATGCAGTTCTACGAGAGTACCCGCATCGTCTCTCGCACTGTAGCCAGGCGTGCGGTGATCTATGTCGCTGAGGGTTGCCTTAAGAACTGACCGTGTTATTCGTACCAAATTGATACATTCGCCCCTAATTTAGACCTGTGCTCTACGGGATCGCAGCCGCCACGACCGCCCTCCTTCTCGCCACCGTCCTCACCGCACTGCTCCGCACGGCCGCCCTGCGGCTCGGGGTCGTCGACCGGCGGTGGCAGCACCGCAAGGTGCCGCTGTTCGGGGGTGTGGCGGTGGTGCTCGCGACCTGCCTGGTGGCGGTCGTGGGGGACCGGACCGGCGTCGCCCCCCTCGGCTCCGGCGTCGGCGGGCTGCTCGTCGCCGGAGCCGCGCTCGCCGCGCTGGGGCTGTTCGCGGACGTACGGCGGGTCAAGGCGCGGGCGCTGGTCGCCGGTACGACGGTGGCGGCGGCCTGTGTCGTGCCGTACGCGGAGACCGGTGTCGCCGGAGGGCTCCTCGCCGTCTGCTGGATCGTCCTCGTCACCGTCGGTTTCCGGGCCCTGGACCATGCCGACGGCCTCGCGGGGGCCGTCGGGGTCGTCACCGCCTTCGGGGCCGGTGCCTGTGCCGCGGCGGAGGTGATGGACGGGCTCGCGGTGCTGCTGAGCGTGCTGGCCGCCGCGCTGACCGGGTTCCTCATGCACAACTGGCCGCCCGCGCGCGTGGGGCTCGGTTCGTGCGGGTCGCTGTTCGCCGGGTTCGTGCTCGCCTCGGCCGCGGTGGTGACCCGGGCGGGCTACGGGCTCGGCTCCAGCGCGGCGGTGCTGTTCGCGCTGACGGCCCTGATCGCCGCCGAGGTCCTCCTCGTCGCCCTGACCCGCCGCGGCACCGGCGCCGGCCACCTCGCCCACCGGCTCAGGCGGCTCGGGCTCACCCCGCAGGGCGTGATCGTCGTCCTCGGTGCGGGAGCCTTCTGCGGGGTACTCGTCGGGGTCCTCGTGCACCTCGGGTGGCTCGCGGCGTCGGGGGCCCTCTGGGTGGTCGCGGGTGCCCTGGTCGTCGTTCTCGCACTCCTCCGTGCGAAGCCGTCCGCGCAGGTCAGGGCTCGGTTGCGTGTAAGGAACGGATAAGAGTTGAGCCTCCCTGACTCAGGTCTGTTGACCGAGCGGCGGACGTCATGCACACTTGAGTCCGTTCCACTCAAGTCAGCTGGAGGAAATCACCATGGCACGTGCGGTCGGCATCGACCTGGGCACGACGAACTCGGTCGTCAGCGTTCTGGAGGGCGGCGAGCCCACCGTCATCACCAACGCCGAGGGTGCCAGGACCACGCCGTCCGTCGTCGCCTTCGCGAAGAACGGCGAGGTGCTGGTCGGCGAGGTCGCCAAGCGCCAGGCGGTCACGAACGTGGACCGGACCATCCGCTCCGTCAAGCGCCACATGGGCACGGACTGGAAGGTCGAGCTCGACGGGAAGCCCTTCAACCCGCAGCAGATGTCCGCGTTCATCCTGCAGAAGCTGAAGCGCGACGCCGAGTCGTACCTGGGCGAGAAGGTGACCGATGCGGTCATCACCGTCCCGGCGTACTTCAACGACTCCGAGCGTCAGGCGACGAAGGAAGCCGGCGAGATCGCCGGTCTCAACGTCCTTCGTATCGTCAACGAGCCCACCGCGGCCGCGCTCGCGTACGGCCTCGACAAGGACGACCAGACGATCCTCGTCTTCGACCTCGGTGGCGGCACCTTCGACGTGTCCCTCCTGGAGATCGGCGACGGCGTCGTCGAGGTGAAGGCCACCAACGGCGACAACCACCTCGGTGGTGACGACTGGGACCAGCGCGTCGTCGACTACCTGGTGCAGCAGTTCAAGGCCGGCCACGGTGTGGACCTCGCCAAGGACAAGATGGCCCTCCAGCGCCTCCGCGAGGCGGCCGAGAAGGCCAAGATCGAGCTGTCGAGCTCCACCGAGACCTCGATCAACCTGCCCTACATCACCGCCTCCGCCGAGGGCCCGCTGCACCTGGACGAGAAGCTCACCCGGGCTCAGTTCCAGCAGCTGACCGCGGACCTCCTGGAGCGCTGCAAGACCCCGTTCTTCAACGTCATGAAGGACGCCGGCGTCTCCATCAACGAGATCGACCACGTCGTCCTCGTCGGTGGCTCCACCCGTATGCCCGCCGTGGCCGAGCTCGTGCGCGAGCTCACCGGCGGCAAGGACGCCAACAAGGGCGTCAACCCGGACGAGGTCGTCGCCATCGGCGCCGCCCTCCAGGCCGGTGTCCTCAAGGGTGAGGTCAAGGACGTCCTGCTCCTCGACGTGACCCCGCTGTCCCTCGGTATCGAGACCAAGGGCGGCATCATGACCAAGCTCATCGAGCGGAACACGACGATCCCGACCAAGCGGTCCGAGATCTTCACCACCGCCGAGGACAACCAGCCCTCCGTGCAGATCCAGGTCTACCAGGGCGAGCGCGAGATCGCGGCGTACAACAAGAAGCTCGGGATGTTCGAGCTGACCGGTCTGCCGCCGGCCCCGCGCGGTGTCCCGCAGATCGAGGTCGCCTTCGACATCGACGCCAACGGCATCATGCACGTGACCGCGAAGGACCTCGGCACGGGCAAGGAGCAGAAGATGACCGTCACCGGTGGCTCCTCGCTGCCGAAGGACGAGGTCAACCGGATGCGCGAAGAGGCCGAGAAGTACGCGGAGGAGGACCACGCCCGCCGCGAGGCCGCCGAGTCCCGCAACCAGGGCGAGCAGCTCGTCTACCAGACGGAGAAGTTCCTCAAGGACAACGAGGACAAGGTCCCCGGCGAGGTCAAGACCGAGGTCGAGGCCGCCGTCGAGGAGCTGAAGACCGCGCTCAAGGGCGAGGACACCGCCGAGATCCGCACCGCCACCGAGAAGGTCGCGGCCGTCTCGCAGAAGGTCGGCCAGGCCATGTACGCCGACGCCAACGCCGCGCAGGCCGCGGGCGGCGCCGACGCCGGTGCGGAGGCCCCCAAGGCCGATGACGACGTCGTGGACGCCGAGATCGTCGACGACGAGCGCAAGGACGGTGCCGCGTGACCGAGGAGACCCCGGGCTTCGAGGAGAAGCCCGACGTCCCCTCCGGCGCGACCCCCGACGACGCCGAGCCGAAGGCCGCCCCCCAGGAGGGGGCGGCCCCGGCCGGGGACGCAACAGCACAGATCGCCGGTCTGACGGCCCAGCTGGACCAGGCCCGCAAGGCGCTCGACGAACGCACCGCGGACCTCCAGCGGCTCCAGGCCGAGTTCCAGAACTACCGCCGCCGCGTGGAGCGGGACCGGATCACGGTCAAGGAGATCGCCGTCGCGAACCTCCTGACCGAACTCCTGCCCGTGCTCGACGACATCGGCCGCGCGCGGGACCACGGCGAGTTCGTCGGCGGATTCAAGTCCGTCGGGGAGTCGCTGGAGACCGTCGCGGCGAAGATGGGTCTGCAGCAGTTCGGCAAGGAGGGCGAGCCCTTCGACCCGACCATCCACGAGGCCCTGATGCACAGTTACGCGCCGGACGTCACCGAGACGACGTGCGTGGCGATCCTGCAGCCCGGGTATCGCATCGGCGAGCGCACCATCCGTCCCGCGCGGGTGGCCGTCGCCGAACCGCAGCCGGGCGCGCAGACGGTCAAGGCCGAGGAGGACTCCAAGGCCGAAGACGACAAGGACAACGGCCCTGAGGAGGGCTGAGGTCACCACTGAGCGGGACACCAGGAAGGGGGCGCGTCGAGGATGAGCACCAAGGACTTCATCGAGAAGGACTTCTACAAGGTCCTCGGCGTCCCCAAGGACGCCACCGAGGCCGAGATCAAGAAGGCGTACCGGAAACTCGCCCGCGAGTTCCACCCGGACGCCAACAAGGGCAACGTCAAGGCCGAGGAGCGCTTCAAGGAGATCTCCGAGGCGAACGACGTCCTCGGTGACCCCAAGAAGCGCAAGGAATACGACGAGGCCCGCGCTCTCTTCGGCAACGGCGGCTTCCGCCCGGGGCCGGGCGCGGGCGGCGGCTCCTTCAACTTCGACCTGGGCGATCTCTTCGGAGGCGGCGCGCAGGGCGGTGGCGCCGGGGGTTCCGGCGGCTTCGGCGGCGGCATCGGCGACGTGTTCGGGGGCCTGTTCAACCGGGGCGGTACGGGCACCACCCGCACCCAGCCCCGGCGCGGCCAGGACATCGACACCGAGGTGACGCTGAGCTTCACCGAGGCCATCGAGGGTGCCACGGTGCCGCTGCGGATGTCCTCGCAGTCCCCGTGCAAGGCCTGCTCCGGCACCGGCGACAAGAACGGCACACCGCGCGTGTGCCCGACCTGCGTCGGTACCGGCCAGGTGGCGCGGGGCTCCGGCGGCGGCTTCTCCCTCACCGACCCCTGCCCGGACTGCAAGGGCCGCGGACTGATGGCCGAGCACCCCTGCCTGGAGTGCAAGGGCAGCGGCCGCGCCAAGTCCTCACGGACCATGCAGGTCCGCATCCCCGCCGGGGTGACGGACGGTCAGCGGATCCGGCTGCGCGGCAAGGGCGCACCGGGCGAGCGCGGCGGCCCGGCCGGCGACCTGTACGTCACCGTGCACGTCGACACGCACCCGGTCTTCGGCCGCAAGGACGACAACCTCACGGTCACGGTCCCGGTCACCTTCACCGAGGCGGCCCTCGGCGGCGAGGTCAGGGTCCCCACGCTGGGCGGCCCCGCCGTCACGCTGAAGCTGCCGCCGGGCACGCCCAACGGCCGCACCATGCGAGCCCGGGGCAAGGGCGCGGTCCGCAAGGACGGCACCCGCGGCGACCTCCTGGTCACCGTCGAGGTGAGTGTCCCGACGGACCTGACGGGGAAGGCTCGTGACGCACTCGAGGCGTATCGCGAGGCGACCGCGGGCGAGGACCCGCGGGCGGAGCTGTTCCAGGCGGCGAAGGGAGCTTGATCGAGATGGACGGCCGTCGACGCAATCCGTATGAACTGACCGAGGAGACCCCGGTCTACGTCATCTCGGTGGCGGCCCAGCTCTCGGGCCTGCACCCGCAGACCCTGCGCCAGTACGACCGCCTGGGTCTGGTCTCGCCGGACCGCACCGCCGGCCGGGGCCGCCGCTACTCGGCCCGCGACATCGAACTGCTCCGCGCGGTGCAGGCGTTGTCGCAGGACGAGGGCATCAACCTCGCCGGCATCAAGCGCATCATCGAGCTGGAGAACCAGGTCGCCGCGCTGCAGTCCCGCGTCGCCGAGATGGAGGCCGCCCTCGACGGCGCCGCCGCGGCGATGCAGCAGCGGGAGGCGGCGGTGCACGCGTCGTACCGCCGTGATCTGGTGCCGTATCAGGAAGTGCAGCAGACCAGCGCGTTGGTGGTGTGGCGTCCCAAGGGGCGGCAGGACTGACGCAGGCAGGTGAAAGGGGCCCGGAGGGATGAACCTCCGGGCCCCTTCCCTTGCGCCGGCTCAGAGCCAGGAGTCCCAGATGCCGTACGCCATCGGCGTGGACGCGGCCTCCGCGCCCGCGGCGTCCAGGCGGACGACGCGGTAGTAGTACAGACCCAGCGTGTCCTCGTGGACCGTCTCGTCCTTGTGGAACACGGCGTCGTACATCGTGCCCTCGGTGAGGGTGACATAGGCGGCCGAGGCCGGGTCCCAGCGCTCCACGCGGTAGCTCGCGAACCGGCCGCAGTCGCCGAGGCCGGAACTCTCGGAGCAGCCGACGTACAGCTCCGGGTACTGGTCCTCGCGGATCTCGGTCCCCGTCCAGCCCGGCGGCCGGGTGTCGGGCAGGGTGACGGAGAGCTCGGCGGGGTGGAAGGCCTCGGGCCCCGCCCACCAGTCGATCAGGGGGGAGCCGTCGGTGGCGGCCACCTTGTAGGTGTGCGCGGCGCCGTCGGGGACCGTCGGGCAGAGGATCTCGGTCCCGGCCAGGGAGTCGCCCGTCCAGCAGTTCTGGTCCCAGACCGTCTCGCCGGTCTCCGGGTCCGTGACGCCCTGCCACACCTTGTAGCCCGTGACGTCGTCGTCGGCCGGCGGCGTCCAGGTCAGGCGCACCCCGAGCGGGATCCGCTCGGCGGCCAGGTCCCGCACCGGGGCCGGGCGCTCGGTGTCCGGTGTGGTCGCGGTGGCGGCGGGGCCGGGCCGCGACTCATGGCCGTACGGGTCGATCGTCACGACGGTGTAGTCGTACGTCGTCTCGGAGGCACCGGAGACGTCCCAGCAGACGCCGTTGATCTGCCGGGCACCGGCGTAGTCGGGGGCGTCACCGGTGTTCCAGGTCCAGTACGTCGTGGGGTCCGTCAGCGGCAGGTCCCGCGAGTCGTTGGGCTTGCAGGCGGTCACCGTGCTGCTCTCGCCGGTCGCCTTGTCGGTGCGGACGATCCGGTAGGTGAGCAGCGGCTCGTCCTCGCCGAAGGTCCACGGGTCGGCGCTGCTCCACTCGATCATCACCCCCTCGCCGAACCGGTCCGCGGTGGTGCGGAACGGCGCGATCGCCCCGGGCCGGTCCGACATCGTCAGCGTGACCTCCACGGGGGCGGCGGCATTGCCCTTCGCGTCCACGGAGCGCACCGCGTACCGGTAGCTGTCGGCGACCGCGAGCAGCTGGCGCGGCACGGCGTCGGTCCCCGTGGTGGTGGTCGGGGTGTTGCCGGTGGCGCCGGGCAGCGCGTCGAGCCAGCCGCCGGTCGCCGCGTCGTACTGCAGGACCTGGTAGGAGGCGGCCCCGTCGACGGCCGACCACAGCACGTGCGGAACGCCCGACCGGTACTCGACGCGCGCGTCGGCCGCGGTTGCGGGCGGTGTCAGGTCCGAGGTGGTGAAGGTGGCGGCGGGTGAGTACGCGGACCAGTTCCCGACGGCGTCCCGGGCCCGGCCCCGGTAGGTGACCTTGCTGCCGTCGGCGGCGCGACCGGTGTCGCAGATCGCGCCCTTGGTGCCGGTGTACACGGTGGCCCAGGTGTTGGTGGCGGAGTTCAGCCGCTGCATCTCGTACAGCGCGATGTCGGCCGCGTTCTCCGCGGTCGTGACCAACTCCGGGGCCGCGTAGGGCTGGTCCACCGGGCAGGCGTCCATCTCGACGAACGGCGCGGCGGGCGGGGTGGTGTCCACGCTGGTGACCGCCTGGTCGGCGGTGCCGGCCGAGACATTGCCCGCCTTGTCGTAGGCGCGGACCTCGTAGTAGTAGGTCGCGCCGGTGGGCGGAGGGGTGTCCGTGTACGAGGTGGAGGTGGTCGTGGCGAGCGCCTTGCTGCCGAAGGAGGCGCCCTTGAGCCGCCGGTAGACCTGGTACCCGGCGAGGTCCATCTCCTTGTTCTTCGCCCAGACGGCCTTGGCCTTGTTGCCGCTCTTGTCGTACGAGACGGAGATCCCGGCCGGGGTGAGGGGCTTGGTCCTGTCGACGGTGGCGGAGGTGCGGGGTGTGTAGCCGAACTTGACCTTGGCGGAGCCGGTCCAGTTGACGTAGTCGACGCGCAGGGTGTGCTTGCCGGAGGGGATGGTCACGTTGACGGTCTTGCTCACCGTGGTCGAGACGTTCTTCCAGAGGTCGATCTTGCGGACGCCGTCGACGTAGACCCTGATGCCGTCCAGTCCGGAGGCGGCGAGGGTGAACGGCCCGCCGGAGCCGAAGTCGCGGGTCACGGACCAGCGGACGCCGAAGTTGTTCGACGGCAGGCCGGACGCGGGGGCGCCGCTCCAGCTCTGGTCGATCGCGCTGTCGCAGTCCGTCTTCTTCGGTGTCCCGGAGAAGCTCGTGTTCGCGAAGAGCTGCCGCTTGAACACCGGCGAGGTGCAGGTGGTCGCGGCGGAGGCGGGCGTGAGCGTGAGCAGGGTGCCCGCGGTGGCGAGTACGACGGCGGTCGCGGCAGCCGCGGTCGTACGTCTGGCTGGGTTCATGCGGTCCTTCGGTCCTGATTCGACGACGGGAGAGATCACCGTCGTCGAATCAGGACCGGCCAGGGCACCGATTGGTTGTACGGCGTTTCTCAGGGAAACGCGTCGAAGACCAGGTCGGCGGCTGTCGCCCACATCGATTCCGCGCCCGTGCCGAACGCGGCGGCCAGCGCGTAGCCGACGGCCGCGTCCATGGCGTCCGGCTTGGCGTCCGACCGCCACTCGGCGGCCTTCACCTCGCCGTCGCCCTTCGAGTGGAGGTCGCCCAGCCGCCGGCCGTCGCGCAGGAGGCGGCTGTCCGGCATGGAGTGGGGCACCAGCCGCCAGTGCCGGCCCGCGTGCCGGACGTCGACCCGGTACGAACGCCGGATCAGCCGTCCCCGGCCGGGTGCCAGCGCGGCCGCCTCGCCGCCGACGGTGAGGATGAGCAGACCGGCGTTCCGGGTACCGATGGGGGTCTCCCCGTCGTCCTTGGTGCCGGTCGCCCGGCTCAGCACGACCCGCGGTATCGCCTCGCCCTCGACGACGACTTCACCCCGCCAGGTGTTCAGACGGACGGTGAGCGGGCCGAAGAGGGTGTCCGTGACAGAGCTCTCGCTGATGGTCATACGGTCCTCGTGGGGTCGTCAGGAGTTCGGTGCTCTGACTGTCCAGTCGCCCGGGGGCGGGGGTTCGGTTCCGCTGTCGGCGTTCCCGCAGGTAGACGCGGTAGGAGCGAGAGGCTGTGATCATTTTCGGATCACGTTTTCTTCACCAGGAAACCATGCTGTCCGGACAGACCCGACGAGGCCGAGGGGCCCGGAGGTTCACCGAACCTCCGGGCCCCTCAGCCGTCCCCGGCGGCGGTCACGGGGTGGTGACCGCCCAGTCCCCGGCGGGGAGCGACTCGGTGCCGTCGGCGGCCACGGCCGCGACCCAGTAGTACGACGTGGTGCCGCGCGGGACGCCGGTGTCGAAGTACTGGAAGGAACCGGCGTCGGTCTCTGCGATCTTCTCGTACGCCGAAGCAGCCCGGTTCCAGCGGTAGACGCGGTACCCGCCCGCCTGCTCGGCCGCGGACTCGCCGAGCCCGGACCACTCCAGCAGATTCCCCTCGTCGCCCTCGGCGCCGGTCGCGGTGAGCGTCAGCGGCGAACCCTCCGGCGTCGGCGTGCTCGGCGTCATGTCGAGCTCGGTCGCCACGACGATCTGGGCCTCGCCGGTCCACCAGTAGGCGGAGTTCCCGTCGTCGTCGTAGGCGTCGACGACGAAGCAGGACGTGTCGCCGCTCGGGGTGGTGGCGTACGCGTACGACGTGGTGTCGGCCGACACGTGGTAGCCCGGGTAGAGGGAGCACACCTGCTCCTCGCCCTCGTCCCCGAGCAGTTCGCCCCGGCGCACCGCGTAACTGGCCAGATCGGCGGTCGGGTTGGCGTCCCAGGTCACCTGGAAGCCGTACTCGGTCGGGACGACGCTCACCCCGGTCACGGCGGACGGCGGGGTCAGGTCGGGGCGCTCGCCGCTGACCGCGGCCGACCGCGCGGACTCGTTGCCCGCCGCGTCGAGGGAGGTCACCCGGTAGTAGTAGGTGGATTCCTCAGCGGCCGAGGTGTCCGTGTAGGAGACCTGGCCGGTGGTCCCGACCCGGGTGTACGTCCCGCCCGCACTCGCCGACCGGTACACCCGGTACGACGCCGCGCCCTCGACCGCGTCCCAGCCGACCCACACCCCGGCCTGCCCGTAGGACGTGTTCAGCCCGGTCGGCACGGCGGGGGCGGTGCGGTCGACGGTGGTGACGAGCAGGTCGGCGGTACCGGCCGACTCGTTGCCGGCCTTGTCGTAGGCGCGGATCTCGTAGTAGTACGCCTCACCGGTCGGGCCGAGGGTGGCGTCCTTGTACGAGGTGGAGGTGGTCGTGGTGAGCGGAGTGCTCCCGAACGAGGTGCCCTTCAGCCGGCGGTAGACGCGGTATCCGGCGAGATCCATCTCCTTGCTCTTCGCCCACGCCAGCTGGATGTTGGTGGTCTCCGGGTTGTACGTCGCCGAAGCCCCCGTCGGGACGAGGGGCCTGACCGTGTCGACGGTGGCGGAGGTGCGGGGTGTGTAGCCGAACTTGACCTTGGCGGAGCCGGTCCAGTTGACGTAGTCGACGCGCAGGGTGTGCTTGCCGGAGGGGATGGTCACGTTGACGGTCTTGCTCACCGTGGTCGAGACGTTCTTCCAGAGGTCGATCTTGCGGACGCCGTCGACGTAGACCCTGATGCCGTCCAGTCCGGAGGCGGCGAGGGCGAACGGCCCGCCGGAGCCGAAGTCGCGGGTCACGGACCAGCGGACGCCGAAGTTGTTCGACGGCAGGCCGGACGCGGGGGCGCCGCTCCAGCTCTGGTCGATCGCGCTGTCGCAGTCCGTCTTCTTCGGTGTCCCGGAGAAGCTCGTGTTCGCGAAGAGCTGCCGCTTGAACACCGGCGAGGTGCAGGTGGTCGCGGCGGAGGCGGGCGTGAGCGTGAGCAGGGTGCCCGCGGTGGCGAGTACGACGGCGGTGGAGGCCAGGGCCGTCGTACGTCTGGCTGGGTTCATTCGATCCTCTGGGCGGAGTGGGAACGGCGGGCGTGGGCCGTCGTGATCACGACTCGTGAGGAACGGAGTTGGTTGTGTGTGGCGTAGCGCACTTCTGAAGGCTCGGCGGGCGGAGCCGTCGGTTCAACTTGCGCGTATCTGCACAGAAGCTACACGCGTTAACGTTGCTATCTCATTTGACGGTTGCTTCTTGACTGATACGTGAAGGCCGCGTTGGCTTCCTTCACCTGGGTGCGCAATATGCGCCCGAGTCCGGAAGGCACCAGATAGTGAGCTCCCCAATGCGTCGTACCGCCCTGTGTGTGGCTGTGTCATCGATGGCCCTCTCGCTCTCCGCCTGCGGGGCGCTGGGAGTCTCGGAGGACAGTGCCGACGCGACTCCTACCAAGGGCGACGACGTCACGGTGGGCGTGCTGATGCCGGAGCGGACCAACTCGCGGTACGAGGAGTTCGACTACCCGATCATCCAGAAGAAGGTCGCCGAGCTCACCGACAAGAAGGGCAACACGGTCTACGCCAACGGCGAGGCCGACGCGGGCAAGCAGGCGACCCAGATGCAGAAGATGATCGACGACAAGGTCGACGTCATCCTGCTGGACGCCGTGGACTCCAAGAAGATCGCGCCGACGGTGAAGAAGGCGAAGGACGCGGGCATCCCCGTCATCGCCTACGACCGTCTCGCCGAGGGTCCCATCGACGCGTATGTCTCCTTCGACAACGAACTCGTCGGCGAGGTGCAGGGCCGCACCCTCGTCGAGTCGCTGGGCTCGGACATCGACACCTCCGACAAGATCGTGATGATCAACGGCTCGCCCTCGGACCCGAACGCGGGCCAGTTCAAGGCGGGCGCGGTCTCCGAGATCAACGGCAAGGTGACGATCGCCAAGAAGTACGACGTCGACGGCTGGAAGCCGGAGATCGCCAAGAAGGACATGACCGAGGCGATCGAGGCGATCGGCAAGGACAACATCGCCGCCGTCTACTCCGCCAACGACGCCATGGCCGGCGCCGCCATCGAGGCCATGGAGGAGGCGGGCATCACCAAGCTGCCGCCGATCACCGGTCAGGACGCGGAACTGGCCGCCGTGCAGCGGATCGTGGCCGGCGAGCAGTACATGTCCGTGTACAAGTCCTACCCGCTGGAGGCCGAGGCCGCCGCGGAGATGGCCGTGGCCAAGGTCCAGGGCAAGGACATCCTGTTCGACTCCCTCACCCAGGACTCCGTCGACAGCCCCACCGACAAGGGCATCCCGGCGCAGCTGGTGACGGTGTCCGCGCTGACGCGGGCGAACATCAAGAGCACGGTCGTCGCCGACGGCATCTACACGGTGGACCAGATCTGCACCGCCAAGTACGCGGCGGACTGCGCGGCGATCAAGCTCAAGTAGGTCAGCCGCTCAGTTGCCGGCCAGCGGCTTCATCGGCACCAGCACCCCGTTCGGCGCCCGTCCGATCGGCTTGGTGCTGGTGAAGCTGGACGGGTCGTTGTCCCCCGATACGCGCAGGCCGGTGACCTTCGCGTCCTTGGGGACGTCGTACCAGAGCTCGACCTCCATGAGGGTGTGGCCGCCGAGCTTCACCGTGTCCGACTGACGCCGTACCGCCATCGCGAAGGGGTCGGGCCGGGCCCGGTCGCCGGTGACGCCCGCGAGGTGCTGCCGGGCGGACTCGTAGACGTGGTAGTTCGGGTCCCTGTTCTCCACCCGCAGCCGGGCGGCACAGAACTGCCCCTGCGGCGGCGCGTCGGCGTGCGACCCGGTTACCCCCGTGATGCCGCAGCGCAACGACAGGACGGTGAAGGTGAGATGGCCGTCCTTGTACGCCCGTGAGGGGCTCTGGGAGGGGGACGCGGAGGACGGCGTCGACCCGCCGGAGTCCCCGCCCCCGCAGCCCGTGAGCAGCAGCAGGGCGAGCACGGGAGCGGCAGTACGACGGATCGGGCGCGCGGTCGGCATAGGGGCGATTGTGCGCCCCGGGCGGGGAGAAGTGAACGTTCTGGGCGCTTCGGCCCGTGGGAGCCGCGGGCGGTGAAACCAAGATCAAAACTGTTCTAGGATGCCGGGCTGTCATGTCTCGAACACGGGGGAAGAACATGCTGCCCACGAACACGCCGCCCACCAAGGGGAGCCGCGTGCGCACGCGCGCCGCGGTCGTCGGTCTGTCTCTGTCCATGGCGCTGCTGACGGGCTGCGGCGGCGAGGGCGGCACCGAGTCCGCCGGCGGCGGCGGGAAGGCCACCGGGAAGCCGGTGGCGAGCGGCCCGGCGTACCAGGGCGCCGCCCTGCCCGGCTACGCGCGGAAGGCCGCCTGGAGCCTGCCCACGGACAACCCGGAGCTCGGTGTCCTGGACCTCGGCGAGGTCCTGCTGTTCGCCAGGGACGCGAGCGGCGCCTACCTCACCGACGCCTCGGTCGACGGCGAGCCCGACGACGTCAACCGCGTCCTGTTCGCCTCCGACGACGCGGAGAAGCTCACGCTGGAGTTCCGGGACGCCAGGACCGGCGCGGTCACCAAGACCCTCGGTGTGACCGCGCAGTCGGTCGAGGGCGTCACCTGGAAGGACGGCGCCCCGGCGGTCGCCGTCGGCACGTCCGCGACGAAGGAGTCCGACGGTCTGACCCAGGAGGAGACGACCACCTCGGCGATCCTGTACTCCGTCGACGGCACGAAGCTCGGCGAGACGTCCGGCTACGAGTTCGGCCACATCGTCAGCGGCTACGCGGTCACCGCCGCCGACGGCGCCGTGACCCTCACCCCGATCGGCGGCGGCACCGCCCGCACGGTCCCCTGCAACGGCGACGACGACGCCGAGTGCGACTTCGACGCGGAGACGGGGATCGCCAGCGGCGACCAGACGCACGCCCCGGTGATCGCGGGCGGCTACTACCCGGGCTTCGAGGCCGCCGGGAAGTACGACTACGACCCCTCGGACGTCACCCTCAACGACCTGGCCACCGGCAAGCAGATCTGGTCCTCCGCCAAGGCCGGGATACCCAAGGGCGTCGTGCTCGACGACGAGGGACAGCCGAAGTCCCGCACCATCCAGGTCGTCGAGGTCACCGACGGCAAGGCCCTGGTGGCCTGGCAGAAGGACCTCGGCCTCAGCCCCACCACCCAGGTCTACGCCTGGTACGACCTGGCGAGCGGCGCCCTGACCGCCTCCTACGAGGGCGGCGAGCTCGTCGTGCGCTCCGCCGACGGTGAGTTGGCGGCCCTGGACAAGAGCGAGTTCGACACCGGCTTCGACGGCACGGCGGTCTGGAGGACGGCCGACGGCACCCGTCTGTGGGCCCAGGAGGAGGGCGAGAACGCGCTCGACCCGATCCGCTTCTCCGGCAACGGCAAGGTCCTGTACGGCAGCACGGACGACGGCGACCTGGCCGTGGACGTCATGACGCGCAAGGTGCTCGCCAAGGACCTGACCGCCGTCCCGGACGTGAACACGCGGACCGGATACGGGTATCTGGCCACGGAGGACGGCTTCTTCGTCTTCGCACCGGCGTAGCCGGGGCGCGGGGCCGGGATCCGCCGCCCGGCCCCGGCCCCGCCCCCGCTCACGCCACCCGCGTGAACTCCACCGTCACCTCCGGCGGTCCGCCCGGCACGCCCCGGTAGATGCCCTTGTGGGGCGTCACGTCGTCGTAGTCCCGGCCACGCCCCACGACCACATGCGACTCGTCGGCCCGCGTCCGGTTGGTGGGGTCGTAGCCGCACCAGTCGCCCGCCCAGTACTCGATCCAGGCATGGCTCTGGCCCGCGACCGGCCGGTGCAGCTCCGCCTCCCGCTCGGGCTGGAGATAGCCGGAGACGTACCGGGCCGGCAGGCCCACGCCCCGCAGCATGCCGAGGGTGAGATGGGTGATGTCCTGGCAGACGCCGGCCCCCTGCTCCCAGGCCTCGGCGGCGGAGGTGTTCACGCTGGTGGCGCCGGGGAGGTAGGAGACCCGGTCGGCGACCAGGGCGGAGACGGCGACGGCGGCCTCGTGCGGGCCGAGGCCCAGCGCGGCCTTCCGCGCCTTCTTCAGCAGCTTGGGCGGGACCGTCGTACGGACCGTGGGGCCCGCGAACTCCAACAGGCGCGAGGTCCTGGCCCGTTCGGCCACCTCCGGCCAGCCGGGAGCGGCCGGCAGTGGTTCCGGCGGGGACGTCTCGACCAGGCTGGAGGCCGTGATGGTGAGGTCCGCGTGGGGGTCCATCAGGTCGAAGCCGGTGACCTGGGTGCCCCAGTAGTCCCAGTACGACCAGGTCGCGGTGGCCGGGGTGACGGTGACCCGGGAGTCCAGCGTGGTCTGCCCGGGCAGCGTCAGCGGCGTCATACGGACCTCGTTGTGCGAGGAGACGGCGGCCTGGGCGTACGCGACGCGGGTGATGTGCTTGATGCGGAGGCGACGGGTCATGTCAGGCTCCTTCCTGGGCCCACACCACGGGCCCCTGGTACGGGAAGAACCGCTCCGCGACCCCCTCCGCCGAGTTCAGGCAGGCCTGCTGCAAGTCCTGGAGCAGCACGGGGAGTTGATCCTGGAGGGCGTGCGAGTCGAGGTACTCCAGGCGGGTGCGCAGCCGGCCGATCGGGCGGCGCGCGGGGTCCTGGCGGGGGCGGCCGAGGGCGCTGAGGCACTCCTCCGCGGTGGTCAGCGCGTGCAGTGCCGAGCGCGGGAAGCCCCGGTCCAGCAGCAGGAACTCGGCGACCCGCGCGCTGTCGCCGAAGCCGCTGTGCACGCGCGCGTACGCCTCGTCGGCACCGGACGCGCTCAGCAGCGTCGTCCAGTCGGGCGCGTGCGCGGCGTCCAGCACCCGCACGGACAGCAGCCGCACGGTCATGTCCACCCGCTCGAGGCTCCGCCCCAGCACCACGAACCGCCAGCTGTCGTCCCGGCTCATCGTGGAGTCGGCGAGCCCGAAGAACAGCGCGGCACGCGCGCGTACCAGCTCCAGATAGCCGTACGGGCCCGTACGGCGGGCCGCGCGCCGCTGGTCGGCGAGCGCGTGCCAGGTGGAGTTGAGGCACTCCCACATCTCGGAGGAGACGGCCTCACGGGCGCTGCGGGCGTTCAGCCGCGCCGCGCCCAGCGCGCCCTCGATCGAGCAGGTCGAACGGGCGTCGAAGGCGAGTTGGTCCAGGACCTGCTGCATGTCCACGCGCTCGTCGCCCGCGTCGACGCCGAGGATCGCGTACAGCGACCGGCAGGCCACGTCCTCGTCGCGCCAGGGGTCCTCCAGCATGCGGTGCAGATACGCGTCGAGGATGCGCCCGGTGGCGTCCGCTCGCTCGACATACCGCCCGGTCCAGGTCAGCGCCTCGGCTATCCGGGAGAGGATCACGTCGCTCACTGCTGCTGCGCTCCTTCCTGTACGACGGTGGGGGCACCGTCGGGGCCCAGCTGACGGGGTGCGACGCCCGGCAGGGCCGTCCCGGCGCTCGGCTCCTCGGGGTGCTCGGCGGGCCCCTCGGCGAGGACCCAGGTGTCCTTGGAGCCGCCGCCCTGGCTGGAGTTGACGATCAGGTTGCCCTCCTGGAGGGCGACGCGGGTGAGGCCGCCGGGCAGGACCCAGATGTCGTCGCCGTCGTTGACGGCGAAGGGCCTGAGGTCGATGTGGCGGGGTGCCATGCGCTCGCCGGCGAGGGTGGGGGAGGTGGACAGCGCGACGGGCCGCTGGGCGATGTAGCCGCGCGGGTCGCCGATGACGGCCTTCCTGGTCCGCTCCAGGGTCGCCCTGTCCGCCTTGGGCCCGATGACGATGCCCTGGCCGCCGGCGCCGTCGACGGGCTTGATGACGAGCTGGTCGATCTGGTCGAGGACGGCGTCCAGCTGCCCCGGCTCGTCGGGCCGGAAGGACTCCACGTTGGGGAGGACGGGCTCCTCGCCGAGGTAGTACCGGATCAGGTCCGGCACGTACGTGTAGAGCAGCTTGTCGTCCGCGATGCCGTTGCCGACGGCGTTGGCGAGGGTGACGTTGCCCGCCATGGCCGCGTTCATGATCCCCGGGCAGCCGATCACCGAGTCGGGCCGGAAGTGCAGCGGATCGAGGAAGTCGTCGTCGAGGCGCCGGTATACGACATGGACCGGCATCTCGCCGCGTGTGGTCCGCATCCACACCCGGTTGTTCCGGCACACCAGATCGTGCCCCTCGACGAGCTGCACGCCCATCAGCCGGGCCAGCAGGGCGTGTTCGAAGTAGGCCGCGTTGCTGGGTCCCGGGGTGAGCACGACGACCCGGGGATCCGCCGTACCGCCGGGAGCGGCGGCGCGCAGGGCGGCGAGCAGCTTCTGCCCGTACCCGTCGACGGGCAGGACGTGCTGTTCGGCGAAGAGGGAGGGGAAGACCCGGGTCATGGCACGCCGGTTCTCGATGACGTACGAAACCCCGCTGGGCACCCGCACGTTGTCCTCGAGCACCCGGAAGTCCCCTGCCTCGTCCCGGACGAGATCGATTCCCGCCACATGGATCCGTACCCCGCCGGGTGGTTCGACCCCGTGGGCCGCGCGGTGGAAGTGGGGCGAGTTGAGCAGCAACCGCCAGGGCACGACGCCGTCCTCGAAGGCCCGGCAGTGCCCGTAGGCGTCCGCGAGATAGGCCTCCAGGGCCCGCACCCGCTGGCTCACCCCGCGTTGCACTAGATCCCATTCGAGGGCATCGAGGATCCTCGGCACGAGGTCCAGCGGCCAGGGCCGCTCCTCGCCCGCGAAGGCGTACGTCACGCCTCTGTCGGTGAACGCCCGGGCCATCTGGTCGGCCCGGAAGCGCAGTTCGCTCGGCTCGATCGGCTGCAGGGCCGCCAGCACCGGCTCGTAGGCGGTCCTGACCTCACCCGGCCGCACAAACATCTCGTCCCACGCGTCGGCCAACGCGTACGCGTCAAATATGTCCGCCATGAAAGGACGTTAGAGGCGATACGTAACGCGGCGATCACCCACGGATTTCGGGCAGCGTACGCGGAGAGCCGGATTCCCTTTGCGGAGGCCTTCTGTGGGTAGGGCCCACCAGCATCAGCTTGTTGCAACTCGACGGGCGGAGGCGCGGATAATCAGGGGCATACAGGTGGTTTCCCTCGGTCACAGGGGACGGAGCCGTGTTGCGGAGCAGGACCGGTCCGCGCATAGTTGCGGACCCGTAGGGGTGTGTCGGTGCCACGAGCGCGCGCACGCCGGGCACGAGAGGCTGGATACGGGGGTGGGCTGGGCGATGGCCGGGCACGGGACGGACGAGCACCCACACGGTGCTGACCGACTGTGCGAGGCCGGGGATCGCGTGTATTCCCGGGCCGTACGGCGCGGACGCGTGCCGCGCGAGGACGCCGGACCGGTGCCCTGCCTGCTTGAGCTGGCGCTGCTGCACCCGGACCCCGACGACATGGACTGGCTCGTGCCGACCTCCCCGCAGGAGGTCATGACACGGCTGCTGCGCGGGGTCCACGAGGAGGTGAGCGCGAGCCAGCGGCGGATGGGGTCGGCGGTGGCCGCCTTCGAGTGGTACGCCGGACTTGCGCCGCAGCAGCGCTCCTCGGCCGCGGAGGGCTCCTCGATCCGGGTCCTGGACGGCCTCTCCCGGATCCAGGCCGCGATGGACGCGGCGACGGAGGCGTGCACGACGGAGGTCCTGACGGTGCAGCCGGGCGGTATCCGCCCCGAACACGAGCTGACCGAGGGCCTGCACCGGGCGCTGGCGCTGCGCGGCCGGGGTGTACGGATGCGGGACCTCTACACGCATGTGGCGCGGCACGGCCAGGGCCTGCTGAACTATCTGGAGCTGATGGGCGACGCGGTGGAGGCCAGGACCCTCGACGAGGTCATCGACCGGCTGATCCTCTTCGACCGCACGGTCGCCTTCATCCCGGCGAGCCCGGACCGCACGCTGGCCCTGGAGCTGCGCCACCCGGCGCTGGTGAACTACCTGTTCACGACCTTCGAGCGGCTGTGGCGCCTCGCGATCCCGCTGACCGCTCCCCTTCCCGACACGGGCATCGAGGGCATCTCCCACCGCGAACAGTCCATCGCGGCACTCCTGGCGGAGGGCCACCAGGACGCGGTGATCGCGGAACGTCTCGGCATAAGCGTCCGTACCTGCCGGGCGCACATCGCGCGACTGTCGGAGACGCTGGGCGCGGCGAGCCGGACGCAGCTGGGCGTACGCATCGCGCAGGTGGGCCTGGACGGCCCCCGGGACGCGGGCCCGTACCTCAGTGTTCCCGGTCAGGGGTCCCCGACGGTCCGCTGAGGCAGCCGGGTCGGGCCCGGCTTTCACGAGTGGCTCTCTCCCCCTGCCGTCGGCTGGTCCGACTTGAGGATTCCGGACTCGGCGATGAGGAAGCCGAGCTGGGCGCGGCTGCCGCTGCCCAGGGCCGCGGCCAGCTTGGCGATGTGGGCACGGCAGGTGCGCACGTTCATGCCCAGCCGGCGCGCGATGGCCTCGTCGACATGGCCTTCCACCAGGAGTTTGGCGATGGAGTGCTGGATGTCGGTGATGCCGTCGGCGGCGGTTTCGTAGGGAGCCCCGGCGCTCAGCGGGACCGAGCGGCCCCACATGAACTCGAAGACCTTGATCAGGTAGCGCACGAGGCCCGGGTGGCGCAGTTCCAGGGCGACTTCCTGGTCATCGCGGGTGGGGATGAAGGCAACGGTCTCGTCGCAGATGATGAGGCGCTCGACCAGCTCGTCGATGGTGCGGTACTCCACCTTGCCCTTGGAGAGCTGTTCCACGTAGGCCAGCTTCTCGGGGCTGTACCTGGCGGTGTGCTGGTAGAGGGTCCGGATGCGCACACCACGTTCGATCAACGTCGTGTCTCGTTCCAGTCCCTGGACGAGGCTGCGCTCGGTTCTGCGGTTGCTGGGCTGGACCGTGAGCATCTCCACCTGGCACTGGCCCGCGGCCAGGTTGAGCGCGGCGTTGATCCGGTCGCGGCCCTCCAGCACCGTGATGGAGTGCGTGGGTGTCGTCGCCTGGGCGCTGAGTGCCATGAACGGCTTGAAAGCATCTGCCAGTTCGATCGACAGCTGCCTGCGCTCGGTGATCTCGTGCTCTATGGGGTTGAGTCGCTGTGCCAGGGCGATCGCCGGGGGCACCGGGCGCAGCCAGCTCGGATCGTCCGGGTCGGGGTGCAGCAGGTCGAACTCGATCAAGCAGGGTGCGGCCTCCACGTCCGAGCGGGCAACGCGTCCTGTGCGCAGAGCGTTCGCATAAAGCAGGCCACCTTCCTCACACAGCGTGGTCACCGCGTGTGGATGTGTCGCGCTTGTCCCCTTTGTTGTCAAATCTCCACCCCCCAGGGTCCTGAACGTGCAGGAACATGATGCATCGATTGTGTGGCCATGACGTGCCCGAATGAGCCATCGTCTTATCTCACGGGGTGAAGAGGGGACCTTCAAGTGAGGACGAAGCCGACTATGCAGAAGAAATTGCTTCGCTCGGTGCTTGCCGCTGCTTTTTCCGCCGTTTTTGCCTTCGGAGCGTTGAGCGGCTTGTCCGAAGCGAAGGGCGACGTTCGGGCGGACAGCGCCTGGCGCGTCGCAGCTGCCTCCACGCCGCTGCCTGACGACAGCGCCTGGAAGGTCGACGACAGCGCCTGGGCGGTTGAGAGCTGACATGACCACTCCGCCCGACGATCGCTCATTCCGTCGCGAAATGGCCACGGCCTACCGCTCCGGCTGGCACTTCATCGACCTGGTCACCGCGATCCCCCACGCCGGTGACTCGTTGATGGTGACCGTGTTCGGTGAGCCGGTGGTCGTCACGCGGGACGAGGACGAGGACCTGCGGGCGTACCGCTGTCTGCGGCGGCCTCGGGGGGCGCCGCAGCCAGTGCGGTGTGCCATCCGGTACGGAATGATCTTTGTGAATCTTGACCAACGAGACCATCGGCTGGTGGAACCGGAATCCCCCACCTCACGGGCCATCCCAGCCACCCCCCGCAGTGCCTGACGCGATTCCCCCGTCGTAACAGATCGCGCAGGTGCTTCCCCCCGCAGCGGCGTCACCGTGACCTGAACACGGTGACGCCGCTGTGTTTCTGGGGACATTTCCGGGTATCCACCCAATCGATCACTGGCCGGAAAAGATCGCTCACGCGTCCTCACCCGTGACCGAGCGCCCGTGTCACCTCGATCTCGATCACCACCCGCGCGGGATTCGGCCGCGGCTCCCGCTCGTAGCGCTGCGCGTACCGGCGCACCGCCTCCGCGACCCGGTCCGGCTCCGTGCGGACCCGTGCCCGCCCCTCCAGCGTCGCCCACCGCCGGCCCGCCGTCTGGCACACCGCCACCCGTGCCCCCTCCGGCCCGGCCGCCAGCACGTTCCGCGCCTTCTTGCTCGACCCGCTCGTGATCACCCGAGCAACTCCGGTCTCCTGGTCGTACGTCACTCCGACCGGCACGACATGCGGGCTGCCGTCCGGGCGCAGGGTCGTCAGCGTGCACAGGTGCCGTTCCCGCCAGAAGCTGAGATACGGCTCGTCGAGGGCCGTGAGGTCCTGGAGGTGCGCGGTCGTGGGAGGAGTCGTCATGGCTTGGAAGTTAGCCCCTCGCAGGCTCCCGCATCCCGCCTTGAGTGGAATAGACTCAACTTTGTGTACGTTGACTGAGTCAGTCCAGGGAGAGCCCACACCGAGGAGGAGTACGCGAACGTGGACGCCGAGCTGACCAACCGGAGCCGGGACGCGATCAACGCGGCCGAGAAGCGGGCCGCCACCGAGGGACACCCCGATCTCACCCCCGCTCACCTGCTCCTCGCTCTGCTCCAGGGGCAGGACAACGAGAACATCGTCGATCTGCTGGCCGCCGCCGAGGCCGACCAGGCCGCCGTGCGGGTCGGCGCGGAGAAGATCCTCGCCGCACTGCCCAGCGTGACCGGATCCACCGTCGCGCCCCCGCAGCCCAGCCGTGACCTGCTCGCCGTGGTCGCCGACGCCGGCGCCCGCGCCAAGGACCTCGGTGACGAGTACCTCTCCACCGAGCATCTCCTCATGGGCATCGCCGCGAAGGGCGGCCAGGCCGCGGACGTACTCTCCTCGCAGGGCGCGAACGCCAGGAAGTTGCAGGAGGCGTTCCAGAAGGCCAGGGGAGGACGCCGGGTGACCACACCCGATCCGGAGGGGCAGTACAAGGCCCTGGAGAAGTTCGGCACCGATTTCACCGCCGCTGCCCGCGAGGGCAAGCTCGACCCCGTCATCGGGCGGGACCAGGAGATCCGGCGGGTCGTCCAGGTCCTGTCCCGGCGCACCAAGAACAACCCGGTCCTCATCGGTGAGCCCGGCGTCGGCAAGACCGCCGTCGTCGAGGGGCTCGCCCAGCGGATCGTGAAGGGGGACGTGCCCGAGTCCCTCAAGAACAAGCGGCTCGTCGCCCTCGACCTGGGCGCCATGGTCGCCGGGGCCAAGTACCGCGGTGAGTTCGAGGAGCGGCTCAAGACCGTCCTCGCCGAGATCAAGGCCTCCGACGGGCAGATCGTCACCTTCATCGACGAACTGCACACCGTCGTGGGCGCCGGGGCCGGCGGCGACTCCGCCATGGACGCCGGCAACATGCTCAAGCCCATGCTCGCCCGCGGTGAGCTGCGCATGGTCGGCGCGACGACGCTGGACGAGTACCGGGAGCGGATCGAGAAGGACCCCGCCCTGGAGCGCCGCTTCCAGCAGGTGCTGGTCGCCGAGCCGACGGTCGAGGACACGATCGCGATCCTGCGCGGACTCAAGGGCCGCTACGAGGCCCACCACAAGGTCCAGATCGCCGACGCCGCCCTCGTCGCCGCCGCCACCCTCTCCGACCGGTACATCACCTCCCGCTTCCTCCCCGACAAGGCCATCGACCTCGTCGACGAGTCCGCCTCCCGCCTCCGTATGGAGATCGACTCCTCGCCCCTGGAGATCGACGAACTCCAGCGCGCCGTCGACCGGTTGAAGATGGAGGAGCTCGCCCTGGACAAGGAGACCGACCCTGCCTCCCGCGAGCGACTGGAGCGGCTGCGCCGCGATCTCGCCGACAAGGAGGAGGAGCTGCGGGGCCTGACCGCCCGCTGGGAGAAGGAGAAGCAGTCCCTCAACCGCGTCGGTGAGCTGAAGGAACGCCTCGACGATCTGCGCGGCCAGGCCGAACGCGCCCAGCGCGACGGCGACTTCGACACCGCCAGCAAGCTGCTCTACGGCGAGATCCCCACCCTGGAAAGGGACTTGGCGGAAGCCTCCCAGGCCGAGGAGGAGGTCTCCAAGGACACCATGGTCAAGGAGGAGGTCGGTCCGGACGACATCGCCGACGTCGTCGCCGCCTGGACCGGCATCCCCGCAGGCCGCCTCATGGAGGGCGAGACGCAGAAACTCCTGCGCATGGAGGAGGAGTTGGGGCGCCGGCTGATCGGCCAGTCACAGGCCGTGCAGGCGGTCTCCGACGCCGTGCGCCGCACCCGGGCCGGCATCGCCGACCCGGACCGCCCCACCGGCTCCTTCCTCTTCCTGGGCCCGACGGGCGTCGGCAAGACCGAACTCGCCAAGGCGCTCGCCGACTTCCTCTTCGACGACGAGCGGGCGATGATCCGCATCGACATGAGTGAGTACGGCGAGAAGCACAGCGTCGCCCGTCTCGTCGGCGCGCCTCCCGGCTACATCGGCTACGAGGAGGGCGGCCAGCTGACGGAGGCCGTCCGCAGGCGGCCGTACAGCGTGGTGCTGCTGGACGAGGTGGAGAAGGCGCACCCGGAGGTCTTCGACATCCTGCTCCAGGTGCTGGACGACGGACGTCTGACGGACGGCCAGGGTCGCACCGTCGACTTCCGCAACACCATCCTGGTGCTGACGTCGAACCTCGGCAGCCAGTTCCTGGTCGACCCGATCACCAGTGAGACGGAGAAGAAGGAACAGGTGCTGGAGGTGGTGCGGTCCAGCTTCAAGCCGGAGTTCCTGAACCGCCTCGACGACCTGGTCGTCTTCTCGGCCCTGAACAAGGACGAGCTGCGCCGGATCGCCCGCCTCCAGATCGACCGGCTCGCCAAGCGTCTCGCGGAACGCCGGCTCACCCTCGTGGTCACCGACGAGGCCCTGGCCTGGCTCGCCGACGAGGGCAACGACCCGGCGTACGGTGCCCGGCCCCTGCGCCGCCTCGTCCAGACCGCCATCGGCGACCGCCTCGCCAAGGAGATCCTCTCCGGCGAGGTCAAGGACGGCGACACGGTCCGGGTGGACGCGTTCGGGGACGGTCTGATCGTCGGACCGGCGACCGGCAAGACGCTCTGACCCATGATCGAGGGGGCTCGTCCGGGGCTCCCTCGATCACCCGACCAGCACCCAGGCCGCCATCATCGCGAGGAGGCCGAACAAAAGCAGCGCGGGCAGTCCCAGGATGGCGGCCACCACTCCCCACCTGGTACGTCCCGTTGTTTCGCCGCCGTGTGCCATCGTCATGAGCCCCGCCCCTTCGCGCCCTGCCGACCGGTTCCTGTCAGCTGTCGGCTGACAGTACCCGTCGGGGTTGCCACGCCCCTCCCCGTATGGGGGAGGATGAAGGAATCCGTACGAAGGGAAATTCACGGTGACCATCGATCCGTCCTCGATTCCGAACTTCGGGGGCCAGCAGCCCGAGCCGCAGCCCCAAGGACCGGCGGGTCCCGTCGTCCCGGATCAGGACCTCGTGAAGCAGCTCCTCGAACAGATGGAGCTGAAGTACGTCGTCGACGAAGAGGGTGACCTCGCAGCGCCGTGGGAGCAGTTCCGTACGTACTTCATGTTCCGTGGCGAGGGTGACCAGCAGGTCTTCTCGGTGCGGACGTTCTACGACCGGCCCCACCAGATCGACGAGAAGCCGCAGCTGCTGGAGTCCATCGACGACTGGAACCGCCGCACCCTGTGGCCCAAGGTCTACACGCACACCCATGACGACGGCACCGTCCGTCTGATCGGTGAGGCGCAGATGCTGATCGGCACCGGCGTCAGCCTGGAGCACTTCGTCTCCTCGACGGTCAGCTGGGTGCGGGCCGCCATCGAGTTCGACAAGTGGCTCGTCGAGCAGCTCGGCCTCGAGCAGGAGGTCAATGACGCGGAGAAGCCCGAGGACGAGGAGTAGATCCTCAGCCACCCTCGGCACCCGACTACAGGGGCGTATCGGCGAGTACGACCAGATACGCGCCGTAGCCGAACGAGAGCCCGGCCAGGGCGCAGGCCAGCACGGCCGCGTGCCAGGGCCGGGCTCTCGCCGTCCGCACCAGGGCCCGCGCGAGCGGCAGCAGGAGCGGGAAGGCGGGGAGCAGGAAGCGGGGCTTCGACGCGAAGAAGCCCGAGCCGCCCAGCGTGATCAGCAGCAGGACGCCGCTGTAGACCAGCAGGGGCAGCGGGGCGCGGTCGGCCAGCAGCAGCGCGTACAGCACGACCGCCGCCGCGACGATCAGCAGCGCCATGGGGAAGACCAGCCGATCGCCCTGGAGCAGCAGACGGCGCACGAAGCGCAGGGAGCCCCGGCCGAAGTCGAAGCGTGAGCCCCACCGGCGCTGCACCTCGAAGTAGCCGCCGAGCAGGTCGCCCTTGCGGTGCCCGACCCACAGCACGTACGCGCACCAGCCGAGCGGGGCGAGCGCGGCGCCCGTCCACAGCCTGTGGGTAACTTTTCCGCGCCGCCGCCCGATCTCGCAGGCCGCCGTCACCAGCACCGCCGCCGCGACCGCGAACCCGTTCGGCCGGGCAAGGCCCGCCAGCGTGGCGAGCGTGCCCGCCCACAGCCAGCGGCCGGTGAGCACGGCGTACAGCGACCAGGCGGCGAACGCGGTCAGCAGGGGCTCGGTGTACGCCATCGACAGCACGACCGAGTGCGGCAGCAGGCCCCAGAGCAGGACGAGCGTGGCGGCGACGGCCCGGCCGTGGAGGTGGGCGCCGAGCGCGTAGAGGCCGGCGGCGGCGACGGCCGCGGCGGTCCAGGAGATCAGCAGGCCCGCCGCGCCGCCGCTCAGCGGGCTCACCGCGGTCACCGCCCGGACCAGCGCCGGGTACAGCGGGAAGAAGGCCAGGTCGCTGAAGACCAGGTCCGGGGGGACGTGCAGGGCGCGGCCGTAGCCGTGCTCGGCGATCCCCAGGTACCAGCGGGAGTCCCAGGACCGCCCGAGCAGGGTGAGCGGCCGATGCCCGGTGGCCCAGGCGGTCGCCGCGAGCACGGCGACGCCGGTGAGCCGGGCGAGCGCGAACAGGCCGAGAGCCGTACCGAGCGTCGCCGCGAGGGGGGCGCGCGGGGCGGCCCGCCCGGCGGTGGTGTGTGTGACGGCGGGCGGTGCGAGGGTACTGGCGTGAGTCACATCCGCACATTGCAGGGGAAAGCAGGCATAAGCGAGCATTGAGCGCCCGGGCGGGTGGGGATTCACCGCGCCCGGCGTGGCGGCGTGACGCGTCCCGCCCGCCGACGCCATCGGGCTCGGGGGCGGGCAGCTCCCGGGCGGAGACGCCGAGCTCGGCGCCGCCGGCCGGCCGGGTCGAGGCGTTGACCGCGACCACCGCGGTGTCCGGCGCGGCGGGCCGCCGCCGGGGAGTCGGTGACGATCGCCTCGGTGTGACCGCTGCCGTGCGGCCGGACGCGGTGCGCGGGCAGGCGGTGTCCAGCGGGGCCTGACCGCCGCGTCGGCGCGCTACCGCAGAAGGCGGGCGGCGGCGTCGCGCAGCACCTCGTCCCGCTTGCAGAACGCGAACCGCACCTGGCTGCGGCCGGCCTCCTTGTCGTCGTAGAAGACCGAGTTGGGGACGGCGACCACACCGGAGCGTTCCGGCAGGCCGCGGCAGAAGGCCAGGGCGTCCTTCTCGCCGAGGGCGGCGATGTCGGTGGTGATGAAGTACGTGCCCTGCGGCCGGAAGACCTCGAAGCCCGCCGCGGTGAGCCCGTCGGCGAGGATGTCGCGCTTGCCGCGCAGCTCCTCGCGGAAGCCGGTGAAGTAGCTGTCCGGCAGCCGCAGCGCCTCCGCGATCGCGTACTGGAACGGCCCGGACGACACATACGTCAGGAACTGCTTCGCCGTACGGACGGCGGCGATCAGCGGCGCGGCCGCGGTGATCCAGCCGACCTTCCAGCCGGTGAAGGAGAAGGTCTTGCCCGCGGAGGAGATGGAGACCGTACGGTCGCGCATCCCCGGCAGCGAGATCAGCGGGATGTGTTCGGCGTCGTCGTAGGTCAGGTGCTCGTACACCTCGTCGGTCACCACGAGCAGGTCCCGCTCGACCGCCAGCTCGGCGATGGCCGTCAGCTCCTCGCGGGTCAGCACCATGCCGGTCGGGTTGTGCGGGGAGTTGAGCAGCAGCAGCCGGGTGCGGTCGGTCACCGCGTCCCGGAGCGCGTCGAGATCCGGGCGGAAGTCGGGGGCGCGCAGGGTCAGCGGGACGCGGGTGGCGCCGGCCATGCTGATGCACGCCGCGTAGGAGTCGTAGTACGGCTCGAAGGCGATGACCTCGTCGCCCGGTTCCAGCAGCGCGAGCATCGTGGCCGCGATGGCCTCCGTGGCGCCCGCGGTGACCAGGACCTCCGTGTCGGGGTCGAAGGTCAGGCCGTAGAAGCGGTGCTGGTGGTCGGTGACGGCCGTGCGCAGCTCGGGGACGCCGGGCCCGGGCGGGTACTGGTTGCCCCGCCCCTCGCGCAGCGCCCGCACCGCCGCCTCCCGTACGGCCTCGGGGCCGTCGGTGTCCGGGAAGCCCTGCCCGAGATTGATCGCGCCGGTCCGTACGGCCAGTGCCGACATCTCCGCGAAGATCGTCGTGCCGAATCCGTCCAGCCTGCGGTTCAGCAGCGCCCTGTCGCCCATGTCCCAGCCATCTCCTCGCACGTCTCGCCGGCCGCCCGCACCCGGCCGCCCTCTCGCCGGTGCCGGAGAAGGCCGTCGCGGTCATCCTGCGCCCAAGCTCTGGAGTTCCTCAACTCTGCTTTGGCTGGTGAGACACGGGGGCATCTCCCTCGCACGCACAACGCGAGGCGCCCACGGGGGGTCGTCTCGGGGAAACGGAAGGAGGGTGACGCCATGACTATCGGCATCATCCTGGCGATTGCCGCAGTACTCGTCTTCGTGGTGGTACGTCTCAGTCTTCGGGAGGACAGGCAGGCCGCGCAGAGCCGGGCCGGGGCGCGGGGGCGCCGCCGGAGCGGGAACAGCAGTGGCAGCTGGTGGGCCGGGGGCGGGGCGAGCGGCGGTGTCGGCTCGTCGTGCGGCTCCTCCGGGTCCTCCTGCGGCAGCAGCTCGTCCTGCGGGGGCGGGTCCTCCTGCGGCGGCGGGGGCGGCTGCGGCGGCGGCAGCTGAGCCGCGGAAGAGGGGGGACGCCATGCCCATGGCTCTCGGGATCATCGTGCTGGTTCTGTTCATGGCCCTGCTCCTGAGGGCGATCGTGGGGGCCGGGCGCCGACAGCGCAGCAGTGGCCGGCGATCGTCCGGCGGCAGCGGCAGCGGCAGCGGCAGCGGCGACAGCTGGGCCGACGGGGGCGACAGCGGCGGTTCGTCCTGCGGAGGCGGTTCGTCCTGCGGAGGCGGGTCGTCATGCGGAGGGGGCGGTGGGGGCGGATGCGGCGGAGGCAGCTGACACGGGGCAGCTGAGCTTTCCGCATCCGGAACACGAGAGCCGGGCCCGCACGGGGGTGGGGCCCGGCTCTTCGTGTGCCGCGAGCACCCGGCCGCTCCGGCGCACGCTCATGCGGGCCTGGCGTGCGCCGTGGTTGAACAGTTGAACTGTGGAGCCCTCTGAGGGATGGAAACCCCACGAAGTTGGGTAAAAACGCTGTGGCGGCGCCGCAGTTCATGATTCTCTCTAAATCACCCACGCAGCGGCCCTGCGGACGTCCAGAGCCACCCCTGCCGACCTTCCGACCGGGCCGATCGGGCCGAATCCCCGCCGGTGTCGACCCGAGTGCGCCGGACCCACACCTCCCTTTTCTTCCTTTGCGTGCCTAGCGGAGCCGATCCATGCTCACGACCCTGAAAACCTCGTACACCGACACGCGCGCGGCCGACCTCGCCTGGGCCCTGGGGCGCGAGCCGCTCCCCGCACTGGCGACCCTCGACCTCGTGTTCGACGGCACGAAGCTGGAACTGAGACTCCTCGGAGCGTCCCATCAGGTGCTCCTGGAGGAGGAGCGGGGCACCTGTTCGGAGACGGTGGCGTGCATCTCGGGCAGCAGCACCCCGCTCCCGCTGGGCGTCGCCAAGCGGGTCGGCGACTGGGAGTACGAGTTCGCGGCCCGGGTGGAGGTCCTTTCGCCGGGCCAGTTCGCGGGCCGCGCCCAGGAGTTGCTGGCCCTCGTCTCCGACCATCCGCACGGCCTCGCCGGCGTCTTCCCCGGCAGCCCGCACGCCTTCACCGCGCTGCTGGCCCAGCGCCAGGAGGGGCACGTGCTGTGGCGGACCTGGCACGCGTACCCGCAGGACGGACAGCTGGTGGCGACCAGGACCCGGGTGGGGGTGAGAGTCCCGGCGGGCCGGCTCAGCCCGAGCGCCGTCTGACGGCACACCCAGGATCTCGGGCGAGATCACCCTTCACGTCGTACAAACGCCACACGCCCGATCGACCCGCAGTTCCACACGTGTGGGTGACGAAGCGTGCACCGGGCGTGACGTAACGTCGCAACGTGATCGAACCGCACGCGCCCGCCCCACCCGGCACCACGCCGCCCTGGGCCGGGCCCGCGCGGCTTCCCGTCCGGCCCGGGATCGGCAGGTTCCTGGTCCTCGCGGGCGTCTTCGTCTGCGCCGCGTGCGGACTGGTGTACGAACTCGAACTGGTCGCCCTCGCCTCGTACTTGATCGGCGACTCGGTCACCCAGGCCTCCGTCGTGCTGTCCGTCATGGTTTTCGCGATGGGCATCGGCTCGCTCTTCGCCAAGCGGCTGCGCTGGCACGCGGCCGCCGCCTTCGGCGCGATCGAGGCCGCCCTGGCCCTCGTGGGAGGCCTCAGCGCGATGGCCCTCTACGCCGCCTTCGCCTGGACCGGCGACTGGGGCGGCATCTGGGCGAACGGCTCCCGCTGCCTCCTCGTCGCCTTCTCCCTCGCCATCGGCCTGCTGATCGGCGCCGAGGTCCCGCTGCTGATGGAGCTCATCCAGCGCGTCCGCCGCCAGGACCCGGGCGGCGCGGTGGCGGACCTGTTCGCGGCGGACTACGTGGGCGCGCTGGTCGGAGGCCTGGCCTTTCCGTTCCTGCTGCTGCCCCTGCTGGGCCAGCTGACGGGCGCCCTGATCACCGGCACGGTGAACGTGATCGTGGGCGGCGCGCTGGTGCTGGGCCTCTTCCGCCGGGACCTGTCCTGCCGGGCCCGTTGTCTGCTGCTGATCGCCAACCTCGCCGTGCTCGGCACCCTGGCCGCGGCCGCCGTCCTGGTCGACGACTTCGAACGGGCGGCCCGACAGGCGGTGTACGGCGACGACGTACGGGTGGCCCTCCAGACCGACGTCCAGGAGGTCGTCCTCACCGGCGGCACGCGAGGCCGCCCTCTCGACCTCTTCCTCGACGGCCGGCTGCGGGTCAGCGGCCGCGACGAACACCGCTACCACGAGGCGCTGGTCCACCCCGCGATGTACGGCGAGCACGCGCGCGTGCTGATCCTGGGCGGCGGTGACGGCCTGGCGGCCCGCGAGGTGCTGCGCCATCCGGATGTGCACCGGGTGGACGTCGTGGAACTCGACGCCGGGGTGGTGCGGCTGGCCCGCGAGGACCCGGCACTGTCCGCGCTGAACGGCCACGCGTACGACGACCGGCGCGTCCAGGTCACCACGGGTGACGCCTTCGACTGGCTGCGCGGAGCGCCGCGGGGCGGGTACGACGTGGTGATCGCGGACCTGCCCGACCCCGGGATCACGGCCAGCACGAAGCTGTACTCCCAGGAGTTCTACGGCCTGGCGAGGCGGGCGCTGGCTCCGGGAGGCCGCCTGGTGGTGCACGCCGGTCCGGTGTCGAGCCGCCCCCGCGCCTTCTGGACGGTGGACAGGACGATCCGCGCGGCGGGGCTGAGGACGGTGCCGTACTGCGTGGGCGGCCTCGACTCCGGCTTCGCGGCGGGCCCGGACCGCACGACGGGGGCGAGCCGGGCGCCGCGGGACTGGGGGTTCGTGCTGGCCTCCGCCCGCCGCCCGGCCCTCCGGCTCGACGCCGAGGGGTCGGAGCGGACGCTGACCCAGGCGGGCCTGGAGGCGGACAGGAGGGCGGCGGAGAAGACGCGGGTCGGAGGGTCGGAGGTGTCGACGCTGGTGCATCCGCGCTATTGAGGCCCACGCCGACGCGCGGTCACTTTCGACCAACCAGGGTGCGCGGTGGTGCCCACTGGGTAGGCTCGGTGACCATGGAGCATGAGGTGTTCGTTCCGGTTCCGGCCGAGCGGCTCAGGGAGGCGCTGGCCGACCCCGTTCGGCTCGCCCGGGCTGTTCCCGGACTCCAGCAGGACGTCGGCGCCGAGCCCGTCACCGGGCGGCTGAAAGTGCGGGTCGGCGGCCACACCATCACCTACCGCGGCTCGGCCCGCCTCTCCGCCCAGGACGACGGTTCCTACGTCGTCGAGGGCGACGCCACCGAGGCCCGTGGCACCGGCGTGGTGAGGCTCTCCCTCACGCTGAGGGTGGACGAGGCCGACGGCGGCTCCCGGCTCACCTTCGACGGCACCGCCTCCGCCGACGGCCGCATCAAGGAGCTTCCGGCGGATGCCGTCACCTCGGCCGTCACCCGGCTGCTGAACCGTTTCGCGGAGCACCTGGGATCGGCGGCCGAGCCCAAGCGGGGCCCGCAGCCCGCACGCGCCACCGACACGGCCGGGCCTCCGGCAACCGAGGCCCCCGAGCCGCCGACGGCCAAGGGCACCGAGTCCCCGGCCGCCGAGACCACCGAGCGTGACGAACCTCCGGCCGGCGAGGCCGCCGAGCGTGACGAGCTTCCGGCCGGCGAGGCCGCCGAGCGCGAGGAACCTTCGGCCGCCGAGGGCGCCGACGTTCCCGATCCCGCCGAAGCCTCCCCGCCCGCGACTCACGACGCCGACACCACCGAGTCCGCCGCCCCCGAAGCCACCGAGGACCTCGAACCCTCCGCGACGGGCGACGCCGAGGCCGGTCCCGACGCCGACGACACCCCGGTGCCCGCGGACGAACCCACCACCCCCGAAGCCCCGCGCACCCCGGACGCCCTCGACGAGCCCACCCCCGGGCTCGTCGAACCCGAGCCCGCCGCCCCCGCCGGCTTCACCCCCGACCTCCCCGCCGAAGCCGCGCACGCGCGCCGCACGATGATCGGCCGGAGTGCGGAGGAGGTCGACCACGCCCCGCCGCGCGGCCGGTACGCGCCCGTGCCCGCCCCGCACACCGGCGCCCCGCACTCCGCCCTCCGCTGGGCGGCCCCCGCGGCGGCCCTCGTCGTCGCGTCGGCGATCGTCGTCGGCAGGGTGCTGCGCAAGCGGCACTGAGGAAGCGGGGGCCAGGTGGGCCGGAACCACGCCGCCGGGGCCCGGGCGGCGGGAATCCGGGATGGCCGGAAGCACCCCCTTGATCACCCCAGTAGGGTCGTCCCGTGAGTAACGAACCCATCACGCTGACCGCGGGCGACGCGGAGGTGACCGTGCTGCCGGGAAACGGCGGCCGGATCGGCGGACTGCGCGTCGGCGGTACCGAACTGCTGCGGCAGGGCGAGCGCTTCGGCTGCTTCCCGATGGTGCCCTGGTGCGGCCGGACCAGGGACGGCCGTTTCCGGGACGGGGCGACGGTCCGTCAGATGCCGCTCAACTCCCCGCCGCACGCCATCCACGGCACCGCCCGCGACGGCGCCTGGCGCGTCGCGCGCACGACGACGGACGAGGCGGTGATCACGTACGACCTGGTCGAACCCTGGCCGTACCCGGGCCGGGTCACGCAACAGGTCGCCCTCACGCCGGACGCCGTGACGCTCACGATGTCCGTCGAGACGTACGACTCCTCCTTCCCGGCCCAGATCGGCTGGCACCCGTGGTTCAACAGGAACCTCGGTGGCGAGGACGTGCAACTGGCCTTCTCCGCCGCCTGGCAGGAGGAGCGCGGTGACGACCACCTGCCCACCGGAAACCGTCTCGACCCCAAGCCCGGCCCGTGGGACGACTGCTTCGGGATGCCCGGCGGGGTGGACGTGACGCTCACCTGGCCGGGGCTGCTGGAGCTCACCGTCGCCTCCCGCGAGGAGTGGGTCGTGGTCTACGACGAGCAGGCCGAGGCCGTCTGTGTGGAGCCGCAGACCGGGCCGCCGAACGGTCTGAACACCGCCCCCCGCCTGGTCACGCCCCTGGAGCCGCTGGAGGCCTCGACGACCTGGAGCTGGCGCCGCCTCTAAGCTGGCAGGCATGACGGACGACGTACGCGGCACGCTGCTGCAGCAGATCAAGGACAAGGCCGTGGTCCACGGCAAGGTGACCCTCTCCTCGGGCCTGGAGGCCGACTACTACGTCGACCTGCGCCGCATCACCCTGGACGGGGAAGCCGCCCCGCTGGTCGGGCAGGTGCTCCTGGACCTCACCGCCGACCTCGACTTCGACGCGGTGGGCGGCCTGACGATGGGCGCCGACCCGGTCGCCGCCGCCATGCTGCACGCGGCCGCCGCCCGCGGCCGCAAGCTCGACGCCTTCGTCGTCCGCAAGGCCGCCAAGGCGCACGGCCTCCAGCGCCGCGTCGAGGGGCCCGACATCGCGGGCCGCCGGGTCCTGGTCGTCGAGGACACCTCCACCACCGGCGGCTCCCCGCTCACCGCGGTCGAGGCCGTGCGGGAGGCGGGCGCCGAGGTCGTCGCCGTCGCCACGATCGTGGACCGCGCGACCGGTGCGGCGGAGAAGATTCAGGAGGGCGCGGGGGTTCCTTATCGCTTCGCCTTCTCCAAGGATGAGCTGGGCCTGGACTGAGTCATCCACAGGGTGAGACCGAGGGCGGGACCATCCGGTCAAGTCTGGAAAGATGGGGCCGACGATGACGTCGCCCCCTAGGTCAGGGCCGTAAGGAACCAGCCAACCCGCACAATCAAGGAGCGGTCAGATGCCCATCGCAACTCCCGAGGTCTACAACGAGATGCTCGACCGGGCGAAGGCGGGCAAGTTCGCCTACCCGGCCATCAACGTCACCTCGACGCAGACCCTGCACGCGGCGCTGCGCGGCTTCGCCGAGGCCGAGAGCGACGGCATCATCCAGATCTCGACCGGTGGCGCCGAGTTCCTGGGCGGTCAGTACAACAAGGACATGGTCACCGGTTCGGTGGCGCTCGCCGAGTTCGCGCACATCGTCGCCAAGAAGTACGACATCACCGTCGCGCTGCACACGGACCACTGCCCGAAGGACAAGCTCGACGGGTATGTACGTCCGCTGCTCGCGGTGTCGGAGGAGCGCGTCGCCCGTGGCGAGAACCCGCTCTTCCAGTCGCACATGTGGGACGGCTCGGCCGAGACCCTCTCGGACAACCTGACCATCGCGCAGGAGCTCCTCGAGCGCGCCCGCGCCGCGAAGATCATCCTCGAGGTCGAGATCACCCCGACCGGCGGTGAGGAGGACGGCGTCTCGCACGAGATCAACGACTCCCTCTACACCACGGTCGACGACGCGATCCGCACCGTCGAGGCCCTCGGTCTCGGTGAGAAGGGCCGCTACCTGCTCGCCGCCTCCTTCGGCAACGTCCACGGTGTCTACAAGCCGGGCAACGTCGTCCTGCGCCCCGAGCTCCTCAAGGAGCTGAACGAGGGCGTGGCCGCCAAGTACGGCAAGGCGTCCCCGTTCGACTTCGTCTTCCACGGCGGCTCCGGCTCCACCGAGGCGGAGATCGCGCTCGCGCTGGACAACGGCGTCGTGAAGATGAACATCGACACGGACACGCAGTACGCCTTCACCCGCCCCGTCGCGGACCACATGTTCCGCAACTACGACGGTGTCCTGAAGGTCGACGGCGAGGTCGGCTCCAAGAAGACCTACGACCCGCGCACCTGGGGCAAGCTGGCCGAGGCGAGCATGGCCGCGCGCGTGACGGAGGCCTGCGCCAACCTGCGTTCCACGGGTACGAAGCTCAAGTAACCCGAGATCCTCACGAGCCCGGCGTCTGTCTACGGCGCCGGGCTCGCTGTATACCTGGGGCATGTCCGATGTCCGGCTGTCCTCGCCGCAAGGCAAGTGGATCCTGCTGACCACCGTCCTCGGCTCCAGCATGGCGCTGCTGGACTCGACCGTCGTCAACGTGGCGCTTCCCCGTATCGGCGAAGACCTGGACGCGGACCTCGCCGCCCTCCAGTGGACGGTCAACGCGTACATGCTGACGCTGGCCGGGCTGATCCTGCTGGGGGGATCGCTCGGGGACCGGTACGGGCGGCGCAAGATCTTCGTCGTGGGCGTGATCTGGTTCGCCGCCGCCTCCCTGCTGTGCGGGCTCGCGCCGAACGCCGGTGTCCTCATCGCCGCCCGCGCCCTGCAAGGGGTCGGCGGCGCGCTCCTCACCCCCGGCTCGCTCGCCCTCATCCAGGCCTCCTTCCACCCCGACGACCGGGGCCGGGCCGTCGGCCTGTGGTCCGGGTTCGGCGGTATCGGAGCGGCGGTGGGGCCGTTCCTGGGCGGCTGGCTGGTGGACGGGCCGGGCTGGCGCTGGGTGTTCCTGCTGAACGTGCCGGTGGCGCTGCTGTGCGCCCCGATCGCGGTGCGCCATGTCCCGGAGTCCGGGGACGGGCGGGTCCACAGCCGTTTCGACGTGCTCGGCGCGGTGCTGGGCGCGCTGGCCCTGGCGTTCGTGACGTACGCGCTGATCGAGGCCCGCGGGGGCTCCGTGGCCGTCGTCGTCGCGGCGGTCGCCGGGGTGGCCGCGGGGGTGGCCTTCGTGGTCGTCGAGAAGCGCCGCCCGGACCCGATGATGCCGCTCGACATCTTCGCGTCGAAGCAGTTCACCGCCGTCAACCTCGTCACGCTCTGCGTCTACGCGGCCTTCGGCGGTTTCTTCTTCCTGGCCGCGCTCCAGCTCCAGGTCGTCTCCGGCTACACGGCTCTCGGCGCGGGAACGGCCCTGTTGCCGACCACCGTCCTGATGCTGCTGTTCTCCGCCCGCTCGGGCGCCCTCGCCGACCGCATCGGCCCCCGCATCCCGCTGACCGTCGGATCGCTGCTGTGCGCGGCGGGGATGCTGCTGATGCTGCGGGTCGGCGAGGACGCCTCGTACGTCGCCGACGTCCTGCCCGCCCTGCTGGTCCTGGGCCTCGGCATGGTCGGCCTGGTCGCCCCGCTGACCGCGACCGTCCTGGCCTCCGTGGACGTGGGGCGGGCGGGCCTGGCCAGCGGTGTCAACAACGCGGCCGCCCGGGTGGCGGGCCTGATCGCGGTGGCCGCGCTGCCGCTGATCGCCGGGATGGGGGAGGAGGCGTACCGGTCGCCGGCCGCCTTCGACGAGGCGTTCGGGCGGGCGATGACGGTGTGTGCCGGGCTGCTGGTGCTGGGAGCGGGCGTGGCCTTCGCGACCGTACGCACCCTCCCACCGGACTGCGTCCGGCCGGAGTGCCTCCACCACGGGTCCGTCATGGCACCTCCGCTGGAGGGGCAGCCGGCGCGGAAGCGGCTGGCCTAGCGGGGCCCTCGGCCGCCCCGCCGATGGAGGAGACTTGACCCATGTCGATTCACGAAAATCTCCTCGGGGGACCGCCCCCGACCCACCTCCCCGACGACCCCGGGCCGCGTGAGCTGCTGGCCGCCGGTACCGCGCCCGCCGATGTCGCCGCGAAGTACCCGACGTCCTCGCTGGCCTGGGCCCAGCTGGCCGACGACGCCTTCGAGCGGGGCAGCGTCGTGGAGTCGTACGCCTACGCCCGTACGGGCTACCACCGCGGTCTGGACGCGCTGCGCCGCAACGGCTGGAAGGGCCACGGCCCGGTGCCCTGGGAGCACGAGCCGAACCGCGGTTTCCTGCGCGCCCTGCACGCCCTCGCCCGCGCCGCGGGGTCGATCGGTGAGCAGGAGGAGTACGAGCGCTGCTCGCAGTTCCTGAAGGACTCCTCGCCCACGGCGGCACAGACGCTGGGCTAGGGAAGTTCCGGTGCGGGCCCGTCCGGCGGTGACCGGGCGGGCCCCGCGCTTTTCCCGCTCCCTTGCGGCCGCATGACCGGCTGACAGGTTCTTCAACAGTTCTTCATCGGCTCCGCCCTACGGTCGGCCTGCCCGGCGCGGTCGCGACGGGTTCGACAGGAGAGCGGGAGAACCGATGGGGACGTATCGGATACTGCCGGCCGTGGCGGCCTCGGTCGTGGTGTTCGTGGTCGGCGGGTGCGGGAGCGGCGGCGATGAGGCGGGTGTCCCGACGGCCGACGGCGGCACCGGCGTGGCGGCCTCGCGGAGCGCCGGGGACGACGTGGCCGCGTATGTGCAGGCCCGGCGGGAGTACGTGAAGTGCCTCCGGGAGAACGGCATCGACGCCCCGGACCCGGACGCCAAGGGGAACATCGACTTCGGCGGCGCAGACATTCTGCGCGCCTTGAAGAAGGACCCCAAGTTCCTCACCGCCACCCAGAAATGCGGCAAGGACCTGCCCGCCGTGCCCGAGAGCATCGAGAAGGGCAACCAGCCCCCGCTCTCCGCCGAGCAGATCGAGGTGGAGCGCGAGTACGCCGAGTGCATGCAGAAGAACGGCGCCGCCGACTTCCCCGACCCGGGGCCCGACGGTCTGGGGCAGGGCGAGTGGGACCAGACCTCGGCCGGTGCGAAGCGGGCCACCCGTATCTGCGGGCCGATCATCGGGGTTCCGGCGACCCCCGGCCCCGGCAAGGGCTGATCATGGCGGATCTCGCGGACACGACGGACACGGCGGACCCGGCCGGTGCGGTGCCGTCGGCGGCGCGCGGCGGACCGGGACGGCGTACGGCGCTCATCGCCTCCGTCGGGGCCGTCGTCGTGACGGCCGTCGCCGTCGTCGGAGCTCTCGGGCTCGGCGGCGGTGAGGAGGAGGGCCCGGGCACACCGTCCCGGGCCGGCTCGGTCGTCCCGGTCACCCGCGCGACGCTGACCGAACGCACCCAGGTGGACGGCCGGTTGGGATACGGCACGGAGATACCCCTGCCGGTCAGGGCGACGGGCACGGTGACCTGGCTGCCGGAGCAGGGTGCCACGGTGCGGCGCGGGGGCGCGCTGCTGCGCGTCGACGACCGTCCCGTGGTGCTCCTGTACGGGAGGCTGCCCATGTACCGGGACCTGGGGCTGACCGCCACGACCGATACGACCGATACGACCGGCTCCGAGTCCACCGAGTCCACCGAGGCCGCGGGATCCGGGGCGGACGGTGAGCGCGCCGCACCGACCGAGCCGCCCGCGCCGACGGAGCTCACGGGCATGGACGTCCTCCAGTTCGAGACCAACCTGGCCGCACTCGGCCACACCGGCTTCACGGTGGACGAGACGTTCACCGCGAAGACGGCCGAGGCGGTCGAGCGCTGGCAGAAGTCGCTCGGGCTGCCCGAGACCGGGACGGTCGGCATCGGTGACGTCGTCTACTCCACGGGCCGGGTGCGGATCGGCCGGCCGGGCGTCCGGCTCGGCGGCGCCGCCGGAGAGAACACCCTCACCTACACCGGTACCGCCCGGAAGGTCGTCGTCGACGCCTCCGCCGCGGACGCCGCCTGGGCCGTACGCGGTACGGGGGTCCGCGTCCGGTTGCCCGACGGGAAGACCGTGAAGGGCGAGGTGGCGTCGGTGGGGAAGCAGGCGGCCGCGCCCGAGGGGGGCGGCGAGGGCGACCCGGAGCAGGGCGGCGCCACGGTGCCGGTGACCGTCACCCTCAGGGACCAGAAGTCCGTGGGGCGGTGGGAGAGCGGGCCCGTCACCGTCGAGTACGTGGGCCGTGAGGCCGAGGACGTCCTGGCGGTTCCGGTCGCCGCGCTGGTCGCCCTCGCCGAGGGCGGGCACGGACTGGAGACCGAACAGGGCCGGTTCGTCGCCGTACGGACGGGTCTCTTCGCCGACGGCCAGGTGGAGGTCAGCGGCCCCGCGGTCCGCGAGGGCATGAAGGTGAGGATCCCGGAGTGAGTGAACTTCCGCCCGCGGTCGTGGAGTTCGACGCGGTCTCCAAGACGTATCCCGGCCCGGTGACCGCGGTCCGTGACGTGAGTCTGCGCATCGGGCGCGGTGAACTGGTCGGTGTGGTCGGCCCGTCGGGCTCCGGCAAGTCCAGCGTGCTCCATCTCATGGGCAGCCTCGACCGGCCCTCCGCCGGCCGTGTCCTGATCGACGGCCACGACGTGGCGCGGCTGTCCGACCGCGAGGTCTCCGCGCTGCGGGCCACCCGGATCGGCTTCGTCTTCCAGCAGTTCCACCTGGCGGTCGGCGTTCCGGTACTCGACTCGGTGGCGGACGGCCTGCTCTACGCGGGCGTCCCGGTGCGCCGCCGCCGGGCCAGGGCCGCGGCCGCGCTGGCCCGGGTCGGGCTCAGCCACCGTGTCCACCATCTGCCGCACCAGCTCTCCGGCGGCGAGCGGCAGCGCGTCGCGGTCGCCCGCGCGGTGGTCGGCGGACCGTCGGTGCTGCTGGCGGACGAACCGACCGGAAACCTCGACTCCGCGTCGGGAGCCGCCGTACTGGAACTGCTGCGCGAACTGCACGCGGGCGGTACGACGGTCGTGGTCATCACCCATGACCGGGAGATCGCCGCCCAGCTGCCCCGCCGTATCGAGATGCGCGACGGCCGGCTGGTCGGCGACACGGTGCGCGGCACGACGAGCGGAGCGCGCCGGTGAAGGACAGCGTGCCGAACCCCGCCCGGCGCGAACCGCCGCGCGCCGCGCGGCTGCGGCCCGCCGACGTCGTACGGCTCGGTGGGACCGGTCTGCGGACCCGGCCGTTGCGGGTCTTCCTGTCCGCGCTCGGTATCGCCATCGGGGTCGCCGCCATGATCGCGGTGGTCGGCATCTCCGGCTCCGGACAGGCGGAGGTGGACCGGCGGCTCGACGCCCTCGGTACCAACCTGCTGCGCGTCGCCCCCGGTGAGTCCCTCGCGGGGGAGAAGGCCGAGCTGCCGTACGAGGCGGTCTCGATGATCCGTCGGATTCCGCCGGTGCGGCAGGTCGCGGCGACCGGCGCGACCGACGCCCACGTGTACCGCAACGAGCGCATCGCCATCGGCCGCACCGGCTCACTGACCGTTCTCGCGGCGGGCCGCGAGCTCCTTCCCGCCGTCGGCGGTCAGGTCCGCAGGGGCCGCTGGCTGGACTCGGCGACCGGCGAGTACCCCGCCGTCGTCCTCGGCGCCACGGCCGCCCGGCGGCTCGACGTGTACACCCCGGGAACCCGTCTCTGGCTCGGCGGCCGCTGGTTCTCGCTGATCGGCGTCCTCGACCCGGTACCGCTCGCTCCGGAGCTCGACAGCGCCGCCCTGGTCGGCTGGTCGGCGGCCCGGACCTATCTGCGCTTCGAGGGCCATCCGTCGACGGTGTACGTCCGCGCCCAGGACAGCGAGGTCACCGCGGTACGGGCGGTGCTCCCGGCCACCGCCCACCCCGAGAACCCGGGCGAGGTACGGATCTCACGGCCCTCCGACGCACTCGCCGCCCGGGAGGCCACCGAGTCCGCGCTGACCGGACTGCTGCTCGGCCTCGGCGGGGTCGCCCTGCTCGTCGGAGGCGTGGGCGTGGGCAACACCATGGTCATCTCCGTCCTGGAACGGCGCGGGGAGATCGGCCTGCGCCGCGCCCTCGGAGCGACCCGGGGTCAGATCCGCACGCAGTTCGTGACGGAGTCCCTGCTGCTCTCGCTCATCGGCGGCCTGGCCGGAACGGTCCTCGGCACCCTCATCACCGCGGGCTATGCCCTCAGCCGCGACTGGCCTACCGTCGTCCCGGCCTGGGCGAGCGTGGCGGGCGTCGCCGCGACGCTGCTCATCGGCGTGATCGCCGGCCTGTATCCGGCGGTCCGGGCGAGCAGGCTGGCGCCGACGGAGGCGCTGGCCGGCCCATGAGTACCGTCGGACATTCCGCGCCGACGGTCCCGTACGGAACAGGAGTCACGTTGAGTCCCTGCGCTGCGGCAGCCGAGGGCGGACCGCGATGAGCTTCCGGATCAGGGTTCTCGGTCTGCTCATGGTGGTCGCGCTGGCCGCCACCGCCGCCACCGCCTGGCTGACGCTGCGGCAGGCCAACCGTCAGGTGCAGGAGACCGCCGCGGCCGGCCGCCAGGAGGTCTCCCGGATCACCGGTGAACTGCGCGCGTACGGATTCGCCCACGGCACCTGGGAGGGACTGTCGCCGACCGTGGCCGAGCTCGCCCGGGACACCGGCCAGCGCATCCGGGTCGCCACGGAGTCCGACGTCCTGCTCGCCGACTCCGACGCCCTGGCCGGCCGCACTCCCCGGGCGCTGAGCGGTCAGCCCGCGGTGCTGGTGGACGCGCGCCCCGTCCTGAGCGTCCCCGAGGGCAAGGTGCCCCGGATGTCGCTGAAGCAGACGGCCCTCGCGATCTCCGACTACCGCGCCGCCGTGGCGTACGCGGCCTGTCTGACGCGGGCGGGAGCCGAGGTGAGCGCCCGGCCGACCGCGACCGGTGTCCCCCGGATCAGCACGGACCGTCGCCCCTCGCAGTGCCGGGAGCCGAGCGGAACAGCGGATCCGCGGACCCAGCAGGACCTCGACGCGCTCCGGCCGTGCGAGTCCGAGCAGCCGATCGCCGCCTGCCTCCAGCGGGTGTTCAACGAGCGCGTCGGCGCCACCGCCCCACCGCGCCTGGAGATCCGCCTCGGCTTCCGGAACGAGTCACCGCCCACCCTGGCCACCGCGCCCACCGTGGCCGTCGCGGTGGGGGTCGCCCTCGCGGTCATCCTCGGCGCCCTGCTGCTGAGCCGGGCCGTACTGCATCCGGTGCGGGCCATGACACTCGCGGCGAAGGAGCTGGGCGAGGGCGACCTGGCCAGGCGGGTCCCCGTCTCCGGCCGGGACGAGATCGCGCAGCTCGGCGGCGCCTTCAACCGCATGGCCGACTCCCTCCAGGCGGGCGAGGAGCGCCAGCGCCGCCTCACCGGTGACATCGCGCACGAGCTGCGCACCCCGCTGGCCAATCTGCGCGGCTATCTGGAGGCGCTGCGGGACGGTGTCGTCGAGCCGACCCCGGAACTGCTCGCCTCGCTCCACGAGGAGGCGCTGCTGCAGCAGCGGGTCGTGGACGATCTCCAGGATCTCGCCCTGGCGGAGGCCGGCGCGCTCACCTACCACCCCGTCGCGGTCGATCTGCGTGACCTCCTGGAGGCCGGCCGCACCGCCCACCGCGCCCGGGCCGAGGCGGCGGGCGTGGCGCTGGAGCTGCGGGCGCCGGGGTCCGTGATCGTGACCGCGGACCCGGACCGGCTGCGCCAGGTCGTCGGCAACCTGGTCGGCAACGCACTGCGGGCCACCGCGGCGGGCGGGACGGTGACCCTGGCCCTGGTCCCACCAGGTCTCGCACAGGGCGGGCCGGCCGTCGCGGAGATGGAGATCCGGGACACCGGCCGGGGGGTATCGGCCGAGGACCTGCCGCATCTCTTCGACCGCTTCTGGCGGGCGGACGCCTCCCGGGGGCGGGCGACCGGCGGCAGTGGTCTGGGGCTGTCCATCGCCCGCCAGATCGTCACCGACCACGGGGGCACGATCGAGGTGCGCAGCGAGGTCGGCGTCGGCACGAGCTTCCGGGTGAGCCTGCCGGCGGCACCGGACGGCGTCGGCGGGCCCGGAACCGCCCGGGGTCCGGGGACTGCGGAGGTTTCGGGAGCTTCAGGAGCGGGCTGAGTCCGGGCCCTCCGCGAGGCGGTAGCCCCGGCCGTACACCGTTTCCAGGAGGCGGGGCCGCTGCGGGTCCGCCTCCGTTTTCCGGCGCATGTTCATGATGTGGGCGTCGACGGTCCGCTCCATGACGTCCCGGTCGAAGCCGAAGACGCGCTCGATGATCTGCGCCCGGGTGAAGACCCGGCCCGGTTCCCGCGCCAGCATCTCCAGGATGGCGAACTCCTTCGCGGTCAGCGTCACCGGCCGTCCGGCCACGCGGACCTCGAAGCGCGCGGTGTCCAGCTCCACCGCACCGACGCGCAGCACCGCGGGCTCCGCGGCACCGCCGGAGTTCCTGGAGCGGCGCAGCAACGCCCTGACCCGCGCGGTCAGTTCACGGGGGCTGTACGGCTTGGTGAGATAGTCGTCGGCACCGAGGTCCAGGCCGAGGAGCATGTCCTCCTCGGTGGTGCGGGCGGTCAGCAGCAGAATCGGGACGGCCGACTCGGTGCGCAGGATGCGGCAGACGTCGAGTCCGTCGACCAGCGGGAGCATCACGTCGAGCACGATGAGATCCGGCTTCGAGGAACGGGCCCGTTCCAGCGCCGCGCGGCCGTCGGCCACGACGTGCACCGCGTTCCCCTCCCGCTCCAGATAGATCCGGATCAGTCGGGACTGCTTCTCGTCGTCCTCGGCCACCAGAATCCGAGCGTTCAACGCTTCTCCCCCAGCACAGGCCTTCCCCCGGCGCGGTCCCGCGCGCTCCAGAACCGTAATACAGGCGGCCGAGCCGGGTCCGCCCGGTGTGATGGGGCGAACCTTGCCATTTCGCGGGACCATCGAAGAGGATGCCTGGCGGGGACCGGGGCCCCCGTGTCGGTAACGGCAGGGGCGGACCGCTACCCGGAGTACATAACAGGAGACAGCGATGTCCCACGAGGCTCATGACGTTCAGGAGCCAGAGACTCCGCATCTCGACTTCGAAGGCACGACGCCGTACGAGGACTACGTCAAGGCGGACGTGCTCACCCACCTCCAGCACACCCTCTCCGACGATCCCGGAGAGATGGTCTTCCTGGTCACGACCCAGGTCATGGAGCTGTGGTTCACCGTCATCGTCCACGAGTGGGAGACCGCCGCGCGGGCGCTCCGCTCCGACGACGTGCCGGTCGCGGTGGACGCCCTGAAGCGTTCCGTACGCGAGCTGGAGGCCCTGAACGCCTCCTGGAGGCCGCTCGGACAGCTCACGCCGGCCCAGTTCAACTCCTACCGGGCCGCCCTCGGCGAGGGCTCCGGCTTCCAGTCCGCGATGTACCGCCGGATGGAGTTCCTGCTCGGCGAGAAGTCCGCGTCCATGCTGGTGCCCCACCGTGGCGCGCCGCGTGTGCACGCGGAGCTGGAGAAGGCGCTGCACGAGCCGAGCCTGTACGACGAGGTGCTGCGGCTGATGGCGCGGCGCGGACACGGCATTCCGCAGCCGGTGCTCAGCCGTGACGTGTCGCGGCGGTACGAGCCGTCGGCCGAGGTCGAGGCGGCCTGGACCGCCGTCTACTCCGGTGACGCCACGGACGAGGTCGCCCGGCTGGGCGAGGCGCTGACCGATGTCGCCGAGCTGGTGTGGCGCTGGCGCAACGACCACCTGGTGGCCACGCGGCGTGCGATGGGCGCCAAGGCGGGCACGGGCGGTTCGGCCGGGGTGGCCTGGCTGGAGAAGCGCGCGCAGAAGAACGTGTTCCCCGAGCTGTGGACGGCGCGGTCCCATGTCTGAACTCATCGCGCGCGCCGAGAAGGCGGACGCCGCCGACGAACTGGCGCCCCTGCGTGCGCAGTTCGTGCTCGACACTGTGTCTGATCATGCGGCTGACGCCGCGGGGGTGTACCTGGACGGGAACTCGCTCGGTGCGCTGCCCGCCGCCGTCCCGGGGCGGGTCGAGGACGTCGTACGACGGCAGTGGGGTGCGTTGCGCATCCGGTCCTGGGACGAGAGCGGCTGGTGGACCGCGCCCGAGCGGATCGGCGATCTGATCGCCCCGCTGGTGGGGGCGGCGGCCGGGCAGATCGTGGTCGGTGACTCCACAAGTGTCAACGTCTTCAAGGCACTTGTCGCGGCGGTCAGGATGGCGGGGCCCGGCCGGGACGAGATCGTGGTCGACGCGACCACCTTCCCCACCGACGGGTACATCGCCGAGTCCGCGGCCCGGATGACCGGGTGCACACTGCGGCCCGTGACACCGGCCGAGGTGCCGGGGGTGCTGGGCGAGCGTACGGCGGCCGTGCTGCTCAACCACGTCGACTACCGCACGGGCCGGCTGCACGACCTGCCCGCACTGACGGCGGTCGTGCACGCCGCCGGTGCCCTGGTGGTCTGGGACCTGTGCCACAGCGCGGGCGCGCTGCCGGTGGGGCTGGACGAGCACGGGGTCGACCTGGCGGTCGGCTGCACCTACAAGTACCTGAACGGCGGGCCCGGTTCACCGGCGTACCTCTATGTGCGCTCCGGTCTCCAGGACCGTTTCGACTCCCCGCTGCCCGGCTGGAACTCCCACGCGGAGCCCTTCGGGATGCGGCCCGACTACGAGGCGGCGCCGGGTGCGCTGCGCGGGCGGGTCGGGACGCCGGACATCCTGTCGATGCTGGCGCTGGAGGCGGCCCTCGAGGTGTGGGACGGCGTCTCGGTCGAGGCGGTGCGCGCCAAGTCCCTCGCGCTGACGGACTTCTTCCTGGAGTGCGTCGCCGCGTATGTGCCCGAGGGGCGGGTGGAGTCGGTGACTCCGGCGGCCCACGCGGAGCGCGGCAGTCAGGTGGCGTTGCGCTGCGACGACGCCGGGGACGTGATGAAGCGGCTGATCGAGCGGGGTGTGGTCGGCGACTTCCGGTCCCCGGACGTGCTGCGGTTCGGGTTCACACCGCTGTACGTCGGGTTCGCGGACGTGGAGCGGGCGGCCCGGGTGCTGGGCGAGGTCGTGGCCTGAGGGAGTGCTGTCGCGGTTCGGCGGCCGCCGGTTGAGCGCCGGGTCGCGACAGCCTGCCGGTGCGGGGCACGCCGGTCACCTGGCGGTGGCGTACACCCCCGCCAGGGCCGCCGCGTGGGCCGCTCGGGCGGCGCGGTCGGCCGCTGCCGGGTCCGGGGGTGTTCCGGTGGTCAGCAGCGCGTAGTAGAGCGGTGCCGACACCGCTCGTACGACGGCCCCCGCGTCGGTGTCCTGCGGCAACTCCCCGCGCTGTACGCCCTGTTCGACGCAGGGGGCCCACTCCGCGACCCGGACGTCGTAGAAGCGGCGCAGGGCCTGTGCCGTACGTTCGTCGCAGGCGGCCGCCGCGATCACCGCGCGGAACAGGGCGCCCTGGCGGGGGTCGGCGAGCGTGCGCTGCACCAGGCGGGAGTTGGCCTGGAGGTCACCCAGTACGGACCCGGTCTCCTCGCGCGGCAGCGACTGCTCGGCCATGTCGGCGAGCAGATCGGCGACCAGCGCGGTGACGGAGCCCCACCGCCGGTACACGGTGGTCTTGCCGACCTCGGCCCGGCGGGCGACGTCCGCGAGATCGAGATGCGCGAATCCCCGCTCGGCGAGCACGTCACCGGCCGCCCTCAGCACGGCCGCGCGGACACGTGCGGTACGCCCTCCGGGACGCAGGGTGCCGGGCTCGGCGGACATAACGGCCTCCTTGGTGCGCGCTGGGCTTCCGGCGCCAGAGTAACGACACAGCAGAACCGTTTACCCCTCACCGAGCGTGACATCCGCGTTGTCCGTGCACGTCACCGGCCTGGTACCGTCCCCGCCAACGGCCGAGTTCTCTCCAGGTCCGCCACATCCGTCTCGTCCAAATACGTTACGTCGCTGAGAGGTTGGAGCATGCCGGACGACTCCGCAGCAGCCCGCGCCGCCGCCGAGGAGGAGTCGGCCTTCTCCCACCCGCCCGTCGACCCCGACGTCAGCGCGGCGTACGGGGACCACCCCGACCAGGTGATCGACTTCTACACACCGAAGGGTGACGTCAGCCTGGCGCCGCTCGTGATCGTGCTGCACGGGGGTGCGTGGCGCGCTCCGTACGACCGGCGCCACATCACCCCGTTCGCGGACTTCCTGACGCGGCGGGGATTCGCGGTGGCCAACGTCGAGTACCGCAGGGGCGCGGTGCTGCCGGGGCAGGGCGGGCCCGGGCAGGACACGGGGTCCGGCGCGGGGCCTGTCGCGGGGCGGTGGCCGGACACGTTCGACGATGTCGCGGCGGCGCTGGACGCGCTTCCCGATCTCGTACGGCAGCTCCTGCCGCAGGCCGATCCGCGGCGCATGGTGATCACCGGGCACTCGGCGGGCGGTCACCTGGCGCTGTGGGCGGCGTCGCGTCATGTGCTGCCCGCGGACGCCCCGTGGCGCACGGACCGGCCCACGCCGCTGCGGGGCGTGGTGGCGCTGGCTCCGATCGCGGACTTCACGGTCGCCGGGAAGCTGGACGTGTGCGGAGGTGCCGCACTGCAACTCCTCGGCGGCGAGGCGCACTTCGGGGAGCGCCAACCGTATGCGGACCCCGCGCTGCTGCTGCCGACCGGCATCGCGACGACGCTCGTCCAAGGGCGTACGGACGTGGTGGTGCCGGAGGCCGTCGCCGAGGCGTACGCGGACGCGGCGGCGAAGGCGGGGGAGGTGGTGGGGGTGACGTTGCTGGAGGATGTCGGTCACTTCCCGCTGATCGATCCGGCGGCGGACGCGTGTGCGGTGGTCGTGGAGGAGATCGCGCAGCTGGCGTGGTGACGGTGCCCGGCCCTGTGACGGCACCTGCGGCGGTGCGGAGCCGGGGCTGACCCGGCGCTGAACCGGCGCCTCTGATACCCGTAGTACCTGAGAGCTACCTCGCGAATTGGCTCCCCGGCGTGACGTGGACGACGTGGTCGGATCCGTAACTTCCCCACCAGACAAGCCCGATGGACGGGCGGACTGGGAGGGAGGCGGCCGTGGGGTTCGCGACGGGGGTCAGGGCAGCGGCGGCGAGGGGGGCCGCACGGGTCCGACGCGGCGGCGGGCGGGCACGGCCGCGCAGCGATGAGCCGTCGCCGCCGCGCACCTCGACGGCGCCGGCGTCGGTGTCTGCGGTGTCAGCGAGCGCCCCCGCCCCCGCCCGGTCCCCACACCGCCGCACCCACCGATGGCGCCGAGCCACCCTCGCCGCCCTCATCACCGGCGCCGTGGTGCTCCCTCTCTCCGCCGCCACCCGGGCCGAGATCCCGGCCCCGGCCCCCGCGACCCTCGCCCCCCTGACGGCAACCACCCTGGACGAGGCCTACTCGGCCAACCGCGCCAACGCCGCGGAGGCGTCCCGCATGGCCGCGGCCCACGGCGACGACGCGAGGGCGGCCGCCGACCGAGCCCTGGCGGCCCCCTCCCGGCACTTCCTCCACTTCGACGGCCGGGGCTCCGGCCGGGCCACGGAGGTCTTCGGCGACCTCGCCCACGCGGACCACATCGCCGTCCTCGTCCCCGGCTCCGACACCTCCCTCGACACCTACGACCGCTTCCGCGGGGCCGCGGCCGCCCTCCACGAGCAGCTGACCCGCACCGACTCCCGCACGGCCGTCATCGCCTGGCTCGGCTACGAAACCCCGGCCACGATCAGCCCGACCGTCACCACCACCGGCCGAGCCGACCAGGCCGCCCCTCACCTGCGCGGATTCCTGCGCCAACTCCACGGCATAGCCGGCCGGAAGGCCACCGTCTCCCTCCTCTGCCACAGCTACGGCTCGGTCGTCTGCGCCCGAGCCGCCACCGGCCTGGGCGCGACCGACCTGGTCCTCCTCGGCAGCCCCGGCACCGGCGCCGACGACGCCGCGGCCCTGCACACCCGCGCCCGCGTCTGGGCGGCACGCGGCAGCGACGACTGGGTGGCCGAGGTCCCGCACGTCAGGACCGACCTGTTCGGCATCACGGTCGGCTTCGGCACCGACCCCGTGTCCCCGGCCTTCGGCGCGCAGGTGTTCGCCGCGGGCGACGGCGGCCACAGCGACTACTTCACCCCGGGCTCGGTCTCCCTGACCAACCTCGCCCGGATCGTCCTGGGACACACCTCGGAGGTGACCCGTGCGTGACACGACCCCACGCCCCACCAGCGGCATACGACAAGGCTGGGCGGCCGTACGCGAGGGCGCCGCCCGCGTCGACGAGGCCACGCCCGCCGGCCGCGACCGTGCGGTGGACGCCCTGCGCGCCTTCGCGATCCTCGGCGTGGTCCTCGGCCACTGGCTGGTGACCGCCCTGGTCGCCGACGGCCGCGCCCTGCACACCGCGAGCCCGCTCCAGCACCTGCCCTGGCTCGCCCCCATCTCCTGGGCCTTCCAGACACTCGCGGTGTTCTTCCTGGTCGGCGGCCATGTGGCGACCAAGAGCCACACCTCCGCACGGGCGCGCGGCACGACATACGGCGAGTGGCTGACCGCCCGGCTGTCCCGGCTGTTCAAACCGGTCGCAGCCGTCCTCACCCTGTGGACGGTGATCGCCGCCGGCCTCCTGCTCACCGGCGCGGAGTTCGGGACGGTCCACACCCTGGTGAAGCTGGCCCTGTCGCCCCTGTGGTTCCTCGTCGTGTTCGCCGCGCTCACGGCGGCGACCCCCTGGCTGACCCGGCTGAGCCCCCTGTGGCCGCTGGCCGTCGTCCTCCACGTCGACCTGCTCCGCTTCGGCCTCGGCGGCCCGTCCTGGCTCGGCTGGGTCAATGTGGCGGCGGGCTGGCTCGTCCCGTACACCCTCGGCGCGGCCTGGACCCGCGGCGAACTGGACCGCCGACGCTCGGGCTGGATCCTGCTGACCGGCGGCGCGGTGGCGACCGCGGCCCTGGTCGCCTGGGCCGGGTACCCGGCATCGATGGTCGGCGTCCCCGGCGCCCCGGTCTCCAACCTGAACCCGCCCACGCTGGCCGCCGTCACCTTCGGCCTGGCCCAGTGCGGTCTGGCCCTGCTGCTGCGCGACCGGCTGCGGCGGGCGATGCGCCGCCCGACGGCCTGGGCGGCCATCGCCCTGGTGAACCTCTCCGCGATGACGATCTTCCTCTGGCACCAGACGGCCCTGATGGCGACCACGGCCACCGGCCTCCTCGCCGGCCGCCTGCCCGGACTGCACACCGTCCCGGACGGCCTCGGCTGGGTCGCCGCCCGCCTCGCCTGGCTCCCGGTGTTCGCCCTTGTCCTCACCGTCTGCTGGACCGCGTTCCGCTCCTGCGAACAGGGGGGCCGCCGGAGCCGGACGCCGCGGATGGCGAGCAGCTCACGGGTGGTCCGGGCACACCGTCCGTCCGACCGGGAGACATCGGTGGGGGTGACCCGTGTCTAGGGTGGGGCGCGTGACGGAAACGGGGATCCAGCACGTGGTCATGGGCCGTGTGCTGCGTTGGCTGCGCCTGCTACGCGAAGACCTGTGGACCACCCGCCCGGATCCGCTGCCCCCGTCGGTGTGGCTGCGCTGGCTGCCGCACGGTCTGCTCATCCTGGCCGCGTTCGGCGTCACGGCCGGCGCGCTGGGCCAGCTCCAGGACAGCGCCGGACAGGCCTTCGGGTGGGCCTTCGTCGTCGCACTCGGCCAGGGCGGCGCGGTGGTCCTCGCGATGTGGCAGCCGATCCCGGCGTGGTGGCTGTCCCTGACGGCCACCGTGACGGGAGCCATCGCCGTGCACGGCGAACTCGGCGGGCCGGCGAAAGGCTTCACCTGGCCCTGGACGGCGGCCGGGATCATCGCCCACCTGCTCGTGCTCCTGCTGCTCGCCCTGCGCGTCCGCACCCGGGTCGCCGCGGAGGCGCTGGCCCTGACCGCACTGGCCACCTACGCCCTGCAGGGCGTGTGGGGCGGCGCGCACTATGAGTCCACCGGGGTCCTCGCGGTCGCCCTGTCCCTGGTCGTCGTGGTGCTCGGCATCGCCCTGCGGGGCCGCCGCGAGGCCCGTCAGGAGCTCGTCGAGCAGACCACCCTCACCACCGAGGAGCGGGCCCGGCGCACCCTACTGGAGGAGCGCAGCCGGATCGCCCGCGAACTGCACGACGTGGTCGCCCACCACATGTCGGTGATCTCCATCCAGGCCCAGGTCGCCCCCCACCTGGTCGAGAACCCGTCCGAGGAGCTCAAGGAGAACCTCGCCGGCATCCGGCAGAACGCGCTGGAGGCGCTCACCGAACTCCGCCGCGTCCTGGGCGTCCTGCGCTCCGAGCACCCCGACTCCCCGGACCCCGTCGAGCCCGGCACCGGCACCGCCCCGCACACCCCGCAGCCCACCCTCGACCGGCTCGACGCGCTGGTGGAGAACACCAGGGCGGCCGGACTGCGCGTCGAGGTCGACGTGCGGGGCGAGACCCGCACGCTGCCGCCCGGCCTGGAGCTGTCGGCGTACCGGATCGTGCAGGAGGCGCTCAGCAATGTCCTGCGGCACGCACCCGGCGCGGTCGCCCATGTCGAACTCCGGTACACCGCCTACGGGTTGATCGTGGAGGTCGTCAACTCACCGCCAACACGGTCCGCGGCGCCGTCAGCCGGCGCCGGGCACGGGCTGCTCGGCATGCGGGAACGGGTCGGGATGCTCGATGGTTCCATGACGGCACACCCTCTTCCGGACGGCGGCTACAAGGTGTTCGCGTTCCTCCCGACCGGCGATCTCAAGGACGGCACCGTATGACGAGCAGCCCCATCCGCGTACTCATCGCCGACGACCAGCAGATGGTCCGGCAGGGCTTCACCGTGCTGCTCAACACCCAGCCGGACATCGACGTGGTCGGCCAGGCGGTCGACGGCCTGGACGCCGTGGCGAGGGTCGCCGAACTCGCCCCGGACGTCGTGCTCATGGACATCCGCATGCCCGAGCTCGGCGGCATCGAGGCCACCCGCCGCATCACCCGGGCGACCCCGGAGATAAGGGTGCTCGTGCTGACCACCTTCGACCTCGACGAGTACGTCTACGAGGCACTGCGCGCCGGCGCCTCCGGCTTCCTCCTCAAGGACGCCTCCGCGGACCAGCTGGCCGAGGCGGTCCGGGTGGTGGCGGCCGGCGACGCCCTCCTCGCGCCCGGCATCACCCGGCGCCTGATCACCGAGTTCTCCCGCCTCGGCGACCGCCCCCGCAGCCCGCTCAAGGAACGCGTCGGCGACCTCACCGAACGCGAGACCGAGGTCCTGGCGCTCATCGCGGCGGGCCTGTCGAACGCGGAGATCGCCGAGCGGCTGGTGGTGGCGGAGCAGACGGTGAAGACCCATGTGGGGCGGATCCTGGTGAAGCTGGGGCTGCGGGACCGCACCCAGGCGGCGGTGTTCGCGTACGAGTCGGGGCTGGTGCGGCCTTCGGGGTACTGAGCGCCCGCCGGCGGGCCGTCCTGGCCACGGGCCGGGCAGGACCCGTAGTACCTGAGACGGATCCCGAAGGACCCCTCTCACTGGTGACGACCGCGGCCCCCGCCTCCGCCTACGGTGCTGTATGTGACCGAGACGACCCACATGCAGACACCGCCACCGGGGGACGGGGCCAAGCCGCGCAGCCCGGAGTACCGGCTGGCCGCGAACGCCCTGCGCGGGCTGCGGCAGGACCTGTTCCACGACGCCTTCGCCTACCGGCCGCTGCCCCGGATGCGGGTCGACGGGCCGCTGACCCGGCGGCTGCCCGGCCGCCTGCGCGAGTACGTGGTCTGGACACCGCACGCCGTGATCGCCACGGGCGCCGTGATCACGCTGCTCATGGCCACGGTGGACTCCGGCGACGCGGCCCTCCTGCTCGGTCCGCTCGCCGTGCTCCCGATCCTGCTGAGCATGCTCCGGCCGGTCGGAGCGTTCTGGCTGTCCATGGCCGCCACTCCGGTCAGCCAGTTCTTCGGCAACACCTATGACGGCTATCCCTGGCTGCCCGCCAGCTTCGTCTGCCACCTGACCGTGCTGACGGTCGTGGCCATACGCACCAGACCGCGCACGGCCGCGTATCTGTGGGCCGTCACCGCGGCGTACGGCTTCGTGGCGGACGTGGCCTTCGGACCAGGCTTCTACTACGGCGACGACACCGCCCCCATGCTGGTCTTCTCCGCACTGGTCCTGCTCGTCGTCGCCGTCTGGCACACCCGCAGGGAGGCCCGGCAGGAGGTGACCGCGCAGCAGACGGTGACCGCGCAGGAGCGCTCCAAGCGGACCCTGCTGGAGGAGCGCACCACCATCGCCCGCGAACTGCACGACGTGGTCGCCCACCACATGTCGGTCGTCGCCATCCAGGCCGAGGCCGCGCCCTACCGGGTGGAGAACCCGCCGCCGGAGCTGGAGCGGGCCTTCGCGACGATCCGGGAGAACGCGGTGGCGGCGCTCACCGAACTCCGCCGCGTCCTGGGCGTGGTCCGCGCCGAGGACTACGAGGCCCCGGACGCCCCCCAGCCCACCCTCGCCGACCTCGACGTGCTGCTCGCCAATGTGCGGGACACCGGCCTGAGCGTGGAGAAGACGGTGACCGGGGCGGTGCGTGAACTGCCGCCGGGCGTGGAGCTGTCGGCGTACCGCATAGTCCAGGAGGCCCTGAGCAACACCCTGCGTCACGCGCCCGGCGCGAGCGCCCGGGTGGAGATCGGCTATGTCCTGGGCGGTCTGGGCCTGCGCATAGTCAACGACCCGCCGCCCGCGCGGGCGCTGCTGAAGCCCTCGCCCGGCGCCGGGCATGGCATCACGGGCATGCGGGAGCGGGTGTCGATGCTCAACGGCGAGATGACGGCGGTCCCGACGGACGACGGAGGTTACGAGGTGACGGTGTTCCTCCCCGTCGCCCTGGCGAGCGAAGGTGAGGCATGAGGCAGGGCACCATCCGCGTGCTGATCGCGGACGACCAGATGATGGTGCGCGAGGGTTTCTCCGTCCTGCTCAACGCGATGCCGGACATCGAGGTCGTCGGCGAGGCGGTCAACGGCCGCGAGGCGGTGGACCGGGTCCGTGAACTCGCCCCGGACGTCGTGCTGATGGACATCCGCATGCCCGAGCTGAACGGTATCGAGGCGACGAGAGAGATCGTCGCGGCGGACGGTGCGGCGAAGGTGCTGGTGCTGACGACGTTCGACCTGGACGAGTACGTGTACCAGGCGCTTCGGGCGGGCGCCTCGGGCTTCCTGCTGAAGGACGCCTCGGCCCGTCAACTGGCGGACGGTGTGCGGGTGGTGGCCTCCGGCGAGGCCCTGCTGGCGCCCTCGGTCACCAAGCGCCTGATCACGGAGTTCTCGAAGCTCTCCGACTCCCCCCGGCTGATGTCCTCCGCCCACGCGGCGTACGGCGAACTCACCGAGCGCGAGACGGAGGTCCTGGTCCTGATCGCCCAGGGGCTGTCGAACGCGGAGATAGCCGAGCGCCTGGTGGTCGCGGAGTCCACGATCAAGACCCACGTCAGTCGGGTCCTGGTCAAGCTCGGGCTGAGGGACCGCACCCAGGCGGCGGTCTTCGCGTACGAGGCCCGCCTGGTGACGCCGGGCTAGCCGGATCCGCCGGTCACCGCGATGCGGCCTGTCACGGGCGGGCGGAGGTCCTTACCCTCCAGGTATGGAACAGAGAGTCACTCTCATCACCCTCGGTGTCTCCGATCTCGGCCGGGCCAAGGCCTTCTACGAGGCTCTCGGGTGGCGGGGGCAGGAGGTCCAGGAGACCGTCTTCTTCCAGGCCGGCGGGCTGGGTCTGGTGCTGTGGGGGAGGGACGAGCTCGCGGAGGACTGCGGGCTGGAGGCCGGTTCACCGGGCGGTTTCGGAGGGATCGTCCTCGCACACAACGTGCGGTCCGAGACGGAGGTCGACGAACTGCTCGCCGCGGTGGAGCGAGCCGGCGGGACGGTGACCAAAGCCGCCGCCGTGAACGCCATCGGGTTCTACTCCAGCGCCTTCACCGACCCGGACGGCCACGCCTGGGAGGTCGCGCACAACCCGGGCTTCCCGCTCGCCGAGGACGGCACGGTCACCCTGCCGGACTTCGGCACCGGCGACTGATCGTCCCCGTCCGCCTCGCCGTGCCGGTGATCCGCTGAGACACCCCTGGTCAGGAGGGGGGCCGTCGGTCTAACGTCCGTCCATGGCAGCCTTCGACCCGTGGGACCCGGCGTTCCTCGCCGACCCGTACCCCTCCTACGCCGACCTGCGCGGCAAGGGCCGCGTGCACTTCTACGAGCCCACGCGGCAGTGGCTCGTCCCGCACCACGCCGATGTGTCGGCGCTGCTGCGCGAGCGACGGCTCGGGCGGACCTATCAGCACCGGTTCTCGCACGAGGACTTCGGGCGGACGGCGCCTCCCGCCGAGCACGAGCCGTTCCACACACTCAACGACCACGGAATGCTCGACCTGGAACCGCCGGACCACACCCGGATCCGGCGGCTGGTGTCGAAGGCGTTCACACCCCGGACGGTGGAGCAGCTCAAGCCGTACGTGAGCCGGCTGGCCGGTGAGCTGGTGGACCAGCTGGTGCAGAAGGGCGGCGGCGATCTCCTCACCGATGTCGCCGAGCCGCTCCCGGTCGCCGTCATCGCCGAGATGCTGGGCATCCCGGAGGCCGACCGGGCGCCGCTGCGCCCCTGGTCGGCGGACATCTGCGGGATGTACGAGCTCAACCCGCCGCAGGACGTGGCGGCGCGGGCCGTGCGGGCCTCGGTCGAGTTCTCCGGGTATCTGCGGGAGCTGATCGCCGAGCGGCGCGAGAACCCCGGCGACGATCTGATCTCCGGGCTCATCGCCGCCCACGACGAGGACGACCGGCTCACCGAGCAGGAGATGATCTCGACCTGTGTCCTGCTGCTCAACGCGGGGCACGAGGCCACGGTCAACGCCACCGTCAACGGCTGGTACGCCCTCTTCCGCAACCCCGACCAGCTCGCGGCCCTCCGCGCGGACCACACCCTGGTCCCGTCCGCGATCGAGGAGCTCATGCGCTACGACACCCCGCTCCAGCTCTTCGAGCGCTGGGTGCTGGACGACATCGAGATCGACGGGACCACCATCCCGAGGGGCGCGGAGATCGCGATGCTCTTCGGCTCCGCCAACCACGACCCGGCTGTCTTCCAGGCCCCCGAGAAGCTCGACCTGGCCCGCAAGGACAACCCGCACATCTCCTTCAGCGCCGGTATCCACTACTGCATCGGTGCCCCGCTGGCCCGTATCGAGCTGGCGGCGTCGATGACGGCACTGCTGGAGAAGGCGCCGGCGCTCGCCCTCGCGGCCGAGCCGGAGCGGAAGCCGAACTTCGTGATCAGGGGGCTGGAGGGGCTAGCCGTGGAGGTCTGACCGCCGGCCCACCAGATACGCGATCACGAGGGAGACAAGCGCCGGCGGGAGCGCTCCGGCGAGGGCGACGAGGGGGAGCTCGACGAGGACGGCGCCGTAGTCGGTGCCCTCGCCCTCGAAGCCGCCGCCCATATGACGTGCGGTGCGGGGCGAGGCGGCCCACACCAGGGTCGCCACCAGCGCGCCCACCGCCGACAGCAGACAGCCACCGCACGTCACCGCGTTCCGTCGATCCCGGGGTTCCGGCCGCTGTCCCATGCCCGCAGGGACGCGCCCGCTCCTCCCGCGGTTCTCACAGGAGGAGCGCGCGGCCCCCGCCACCCCGCCCCGTCACGTCGTCATGTCCCGCCTCCGCAGCCCCGCCAGCCCGGCGGCCACCAGCACCACCGCCAGCCCGACCAGCACCAGCACAGGGCCCCAGCTCATCTCCCCGCCCGGCAACTTCGGCAGATGCCCGAACGGCGACACATCCAGCACCGCCTGCGGAGCGTCCAGCGCCGGTCCGACCCAGCCGATGAGCAGGACCGCGCCCGCGACGCCCCAGGCCGCCGGTGCCAGGCGCGGCAGCAGCCCGTACAGCGCGACCGCCAGTCCGCCGATCACCCACACCGCGGCCACCTGGACCAGGCACGCCCCGAGGATGGGCCCGACCTGTCTGCCGTAGCCCACGGCGAAGCCCAGACCGGTGAGCAGCATGATCAGCACCACCCCGCCGAAGGCCACGGTCAGGTGGCCGGCGGCCCACCGCATCCGGCCCACCGCGTTCGCCAGCACCGGCTCCGCACGGCCCGAGGTCTCCTCGCCGTGCAGCCGCAGCACCGAACCGACCACGTACAGGGCCGCGATCAGACCCATCATGCCGACCATCGAGGCCAGGAACGCGTCCGTCAGACCGCTCTGGCCGCCCATCCGCTCGAAGACCTCGCGGGCGCCGGCGTTGTCGCCGACCAGGTCGGCCACGCCGTCCGTCAGACCGCCGTAGACGACGCCGACGACGAAGAAGGCGAGACTCCAGCCGTACACACCGCCCCGCTGCAACCGCCAGGCCAGCGCGCCCGCACTGCCCAGACGGCCCACAGCCGGTCCCGGGCGGGTCGGCAGGAAGCTCATGCCCAGGTCCCGGCGGCCCGCCAACCCGTAGGCCACCGCGCCCTGCACGGCCACCGCCGCGGCGAACAGCGCGAGCACCCACCAGCGTTCGCCGGCGTACGGGCGCAGGTTCTCCAGCCAGCCCAGCGGGGAGAGCCAGGTCAGCACCGAACTGCCGTCGTCCGTCGCCGAGTCGCCCGCCGCCCGCAGGACGAAGGCCGCACCCAGCACCCCGGCCGTCAGGCCCCGGGCCAGCCGCGCGCTCTCCGTCAGCTGCGCGACGATCGCGGCCATCGTGGCGAAGACCATACCGACGCAGGCGATCCCGAGACCGAGGGCCAGGGCCCCGGTGAAGCCCTGTCCGGCCAGGCCCGCCGTCACCAGCAGCGCCAGTACGGCGTTCGCGACCCCCGCCGCCAGCAGCGCCGCCGTCAGGGACGCCCTGCGGCCCACCACCCCGGACGCCACCAGCTCCTGGCGGCCGCTCTCCTCCTCGTCCCGGGTGTGCCGTACGACGACCAGCAGGCTCGTCACGGCCGCGAGCAGCCCCGCGTAGACGCCGACGCGCCACGCCGTCAGGGCGCCCAGCGAGGTGTCGAAGACCGGTCCGATCAGCGCCCGGAAGGAGGCGTTGGTCGCCACCTGGTGGACGAGGTCGGAGCGTTCCGCCGGGGTGCCGTACAGGTTCTTCAGGCTGCTCGGCATGGAGAGCACCATCAGCGCGTTCACCGCGACCCAGACCGGGACCATCACCCGGTCGCGGCGCAGGGAGAAGCGCAGCAGCACGCCCGTGCCCGCGAGGGTGCTCATCGGGCCGTCGCCTCTTCCTCCTGGTAGTGGCGCAGGAACAGTTCCTCCAGCGTGGGCGGGGTCGAGGTCAGGGACCGTACGCCGGACTCGCTCAACGACCGCAGTACGGCGTCGAGTCTGTCGGTGTCGACCTGGAACCGGACGCGATGGCCCTGGACGTCGAGGTCGTGGACGCCCGGCAGCTGAGCCAACCCGTTGGGCGGGCCCGCGAGTTCGGCCGTCACGCTGGTGCGGGTGAGGTGGCGCAGCTCGGTCAGGGAGCCCGACTCCACCGTGCGCCCGCGCCGGATGATGCTGACCCGGTCGCACAACTCCTCGACCTCGCTCAGGATGTGGGACGAGAGCAGGACGGTCCGTCCACGGTCCCGCTCCTCCTCCACGCACCGCTGGAAGACCTCCTCCATCAGCGGGTCGAGGCCCGACGTCGGCTCGTCCAGGATCAGCAGGTCCACGTCCGAGGCGAACGCGGCGACGAGGGCGACCTTCTGGCGGTTGCCCTTGGAGTAGGTGCGGCCCTTCTTGGTGGGGTCCAGCTCGAAGCGTTCGAGCAGCTCGGCGCGGCGCCCGGTGTCGAGGCCGCCGCGCAGCCGGCCGTACAGGTCGATGACCTCGCCGCCGGACAGGTTGCGCCACAGGGTGACGTCGCCGGGGACGTACGCGATCCGGCGGTGCACCTCGACCGCGTCCGCCCACGGGTCCCGGCCGAGCACCTGCGCGGCGCCCGAGTCGGCGCGCAGCAGGCCCAGCAGGACGCGGATGGTGGTCGACTTGCCGGAGCCGTTGGGGCCCAGGAAGCCGTGGACCTCGCCGGTCTCGACGTCCAGGTCGAGTCCGTCCAGTGCGTGCGTCTTGCCGAAGGACTTGTGGAGCCCCGAGACGCTGATTGCCTTGGTCATGTTTCCGAACGTACGCTTCTTTCAGAAATTTGTGAAGTTAAGGAAGTGTATGAAGCCCGGATAGGATGACGGCATGACGGAAACAGCTGGTGGTGGGCGGGACGCGGAGGCGGTCTCGAAGTTCGTCGAGTCCTTCGCGGCGCAGCTCGTCGAGGCCGGGATGCAGCGCATGGCGGCGCGGGTCTTCGCCGCGCTCCTCTCCTCCGACGAGGGCGTCATGACCTCCGCCGAGCTGGGCGAACAGCTCCGGATCAGCCCCGCGGCCGTCTCCGGGGCGGTGCGCTACCTGGCCCAGACGCACATGGTGTCCCGCGAGCGGGAGCCCGGTTCACGCCGGGAGCGCTACCGGGTGCACGGGGACCAGTGGTACGAGGCCCTGACCAACCGCGAGGCCGTCCTCAAACGCTGGGAAGGCGCCCTCCGCGAGGGCGTCAGCAGCCTCGGCGCCGACACCCCCGCGGGACGCCGCATGGCCGAGACGCTCGCCTTCTTCGAGTTCGTCGACGGCGAGGTCGCGGCCATGATGGAGCGGTGGCGGGCGCACCGCCAACAGATCTTCGGCGAGCAGTAGTTACCGCTCCTTCGTCTCCTCCAGCACCGTCCGTCCCAGCAGCAGATACCGCTCCGGTGACCGCCGCTTCAGATACTGCGCGTATCCGATCCCGCCCGCCGCGACCAGTGCCACCAGCCAGGGCGTCGCCTTCAGTACCAGTGAGCCGGACTCGGTGCCCGCCGCCGCGCCCATGTTGGACACCAGCAGCGCGACCACCGCGAGCATCGCGGCGCCGCCGAGGAGCGGGGCGGTGAAGGTGCGGAACCAGTGCCGGCTCTCGGGGTGGTGCTTGCGGAAGTAGGCCAGCACCGCGAAGGAGCAGACGGCCTGCACGACGAGGATCGCCATGGTGCCGAGGATGGCGAGCAGGACGTACGTACCGGTGTACGGGTCCTTGCCCGCCGCCCAGAACGCGATCAGCAGCAGGGCGGTCACCAGGGTCTGGACCAGGCCCGCGATGTGCGGGGAGCCGTGCCGGGCGTGGGTGCGGCCGAGGGTGTTCTTCAGGGAGGGGAGGACGCCCTCGCGGCCCAGCGCGTACATGTAGCGGGCGGCACAGTTGTGGAAGGCCATGCCGCAGGCGAGCGAGCCGGTGATCATCAGCCACTGCATGACGTCGACCGCCCAGTGGCCCACGTACTGCTCGGTGGGGCCGAAGAAGAGGGCGAGGGGGTTCTCGGTGGCGACCTTCACGGCGTTCGCCTCGCCGGTGCCGGTGATCGCCATCCACGAGACGAAGACGTAGAAGACGCCGACGCCGAGGACCGAGATCATCGTCGCCTTGGGGATGATCTTCTTCGGGTTGCGGGACTCCTCGCCGTACATCGCCGTCGACTCGAAGCCGACCCACGACCAGAAGGCGAAGAACAGTCCGAGCCCGGCGCTGGTGCCGTGGAAGGCGTTGACCGGGTTGACCGGGTCGAGGCTGAAGCCGTCCGGGCCGCCGCCGTGCAGCGCCACGGAGATCGCCATGGCCGCGAGGATCGTCACCTCGGTCGCGAGGAGGACGACGAGCAGCTTCTCGGCGACCGAGACGCCGAACCAGGTGCCGGTCGCGTTGACCGCGAGCATCAGTGCCGCGAACGCCCACCAGGGGACGGAGACCCCCGTCTGGTCCTTGAGCGTCTCCGTCGCGAAGGTCGAGAAGATGCCGATCAGCGCCGGCTCGAAGACGACGTAGGCGAAGGTCGCGAGGAGTCCCGAGGCGAGGCCGATCGTGCGGCCGAGGCCGTAGGAGATGAAGCCGTAGAAGGCTCCGGTGGAGGTGATGTGCTTCGCCATCGACGTGAAGCCGACGGAAAAGATTGCCAGGACGACCATTGCGACGAGGTAGCTCGCCGGGGCGCCGATGCCGTTGCCCGCCGACACCATGAACGGCACGTTGCCCGTCATCGCGGTGATCGGCGCGGCGGTCGCCACGGCCATGAAGACCACGCCGAGCAGCCCGATGGCATTGGGCTTCAACCGGTGGACGGTGCCGCCCTCGTCTGTCCGTGCCGCCGGGGCGACTCCCTCGTCCACTGCCATCGAGATGGCCCCTCTCCTACCGGTGTGCTGGTGTGCTCGACCGGAACTCTGTAGGCGAAATGAGTCGGCCAAGGGTCTCGGGGCGTTAAATGTTTGTCAACCAGACCTTTAGAAATCTGACGCAATCTGTCGGCAACACACGGCTCGTACGGTCCCCGGCATGAGCTACACGTCCACCCTCGGCGGCGAACGCCACCGCTTCGACTCCCTCGCCCGCCTCCTCGCCGCCGCGAGCCCGGAGCGTTCCGGCGACCATCTCGCCGGGCTCGCGGCGACCAGCGCACGGCAACGGGTCGCGGCACGCTGGGCGTTGGCCGAGGTGCCGCTCACGACGTTCCTGACCGAGCCGCTGATCCCGTACGAGAGCGACGACGTGACCCGGCTGATCCTGGACACGCACGACACGGCGGCCTTCGCGCCGGTGGCCGGGCTGACGGTGGGGGAGTTCAGGGAGTGGCTGCTGACGGCCGACTCCCCCGCACTCACGGCCGTGGCTCCCGGGCTCACGCCCGAGATGGTGGCGGCCGTCTCCAAGCTCATGGGGAACGCCGATCTGGTGGCGGTCGCGCGGAAGGTGCGGGTCGTCACGGGGTTCCGGTCCACGATCGGGCTGCCCGGGCGGCTCGCGACCCGTCTGCAGCCCAACCACCCGACCGACGACCCGGCGGGCGTGGCGGCGGCCCTGCTGGACGGGCTGCTGCTGGGATCGGGAGACGCCGTCATCGGCATCAACCCGGCGACGGACAGCCCGAAGGCGGTACGGGAGCTGCTGGAGCTGCTGGACGGCGTCATCCAGCGGTACGCGATCCCGACCCAGTCCTGCGTGCTGTGCCACGTCACCACGAGCGTGGACCTCATGGAGCGCGGCGCCCCGGTGGACCTGGTCTTCCAGTCGATCGCGGGAACGCAGGCGGCGAACGCGTCCTTCGGCGTGACCCTGGGCCTGCTCGACGAGGCGTACGAGGCCGCCCTCAAGCTGGAGCGGGGCACGGTCGGCCGGAACGTCATGTACTTCGAGACCGGCCAGGGCGCCGCGCTCTCCGCCGACGCGCACCACGGGGTGGACCAGCAGACGGTCGAGGCGAGGGCGTACGCGGTGGCACGGCGCTACGACCCGTTGCTGGTCAACACGGTCGTCGGCTTCATCGGCCCGGAGTACCTGTACGACGGCCGCCAGATCCTCCGCGCCGCCCTGGAGGACCACTTCTGCGGCAAGCTGCTCGGTCTGCCGATGGGCCTGGACATCTGCTACACCAACCACGCGGACGCCGATGACGACGACGTGGCGACCATGCTGACCATGCTCGGTGTCGCCGGTGCCTCCTTCGTGATCTGCACACCGGGCGGCGACGACATCATGCTGAACTACCAATCGGCCTCGTACCACGACGCGTTGTACCTGCGGGAGGTGCTGGGGCTGCGCCCGGCGCCGGAGTTCGAGACGTGGCTGGAGTCGATGGGGCTGCTGGACGAACGCGGCGGCATCCGCGAGGTCGGCTCCCACGCACTGACCGCCATCGGAAGGGAGCTCGCGGCATGAGTGAAGTGGCCCTGGACAACGACGAGTTGTGGATCGCGCTGCGCCGCCACACCCAGGCCCGCATCGGCCTCGGCCGCTCCGGGTCCGCGCTGCCGACCCGGCACCGCCTGGAGCTCCAGACCGCGCACGCGGCGGCCCGGGACGCGGTGCACTCGCCGTTCGAGCCGGACACGGTCGCGGCGGGACTGGCGGGGATGGCGACGGTACGGGTGCGCAGTGCGGCCGGTGACCGGCTGACGTATCTCCAGCGCCCCGATCTGGGCCGCCGGCTCGATCCCACCGACCGGGCGCATCTGCCGGCGGGGGAGTGGGACGTGGCGTTCGTCGTCGCGGACGGGCTGTCCAGCCGGGCGGTGCACGAGCACGCGGCGGCGGTGGTGCGGGGGACGGCTGCGCTCCTGGCCGGGTGGCGGATCGCCCCTGTCGTGCTGGCCGAGCAGGCCCGGGTCGCGCTGGGGGACGACGTCGGGGCGGCGATGGGCGCGGAGATGGTGGTCGTGCTGGTGGGGGAGCGGCCCGGGATGTCGGCGGCGGACTCGCTGGGGGCGTATCTGACGTACCGGCCGGTGCCGGGGGTGACCACGGACGCCGACCGGAACTGTCTGTCCAACATCCGGCCGCCGCTGGGGCTGACGTACGAGACGGCTGCCGGGAAGCTGGCCGCGCTGATGGGGCGGGCACGGGAGTCGGGGGCGACGGGGGTGGGGCTGAAGGACGAGTCGGACGCGCTGCCGGTCTAGACGGGCATGGCGCGCCGGAGGAGGCCGGCCCGCTCGCGCAGCCCGGTGTCCCCGTCCCGCGCGTCGGGCAGCGGCACCTGGATGTCCGACAGCCCCTCGAGTCCCGAGCCGCCGGCGGGGCGCCGCACCTCGACGCCGGCCCGCTCCGCGAGCACCAGCACGGTGGCGACGAACCCCTCGGAGAGCGCGTCGACGACCGCGTGCCGGGTGCGGTCGCGCCGCTCCAGCAGCGCGTCCACGAACGCCCCGAAGACGGCCGGGTCGATCTTGCACTCGTCGCTCTCCATGGGCCCGAACCCCGAGGGCACCCCCAGCTCCTCCTCGTACAGCCGCACATGGCGCAGGAACAGCCGGGCCGCCCCGTTGGAGGGGTTCCACAGGGTCTCGTCACCGACGTCGAAGTACTGGCTCATGGCTGCCCCTCCCGGCCGTGCTCGCGGAAGGGCACGGTAACCGCCTGACCCACCCGTGACCGGCCCCGGGCCCCGGCCCCGGTCAGTCCTCGTCAAGCCTCGGCCAGTCCCCGGGAAGCGTCAGTCCCAGCGCCCCCTCCCACACCGTCCACGTCCGCCTCCGTACCGGCCCCCACACGCCCGAGTCCGCCCGGTACCGGAAATCCGCTCCCGACACCGTCACCCGCCGCCCACGGGCCAGCAGGGGCGACGCCTCCGCGCCCACCGACACCGGTCGCACCTCCACCGCCGCCGCCCCGGAACCCCCCGGGGTCACGGACACCGTCTCCACGGGCTGGTCCAGGTCGACGAGGATCTCCCCGTCCACCTCGACCCGCAGCCGGGTGGGGCCGGCCACGGGGGACGGCTGGGCGGGCCGGAGCGGACGGGCGGGCACCAGGGTCCGGACCAGGGACTGGCAGGTCCGCAGCCAGGGCCGGCCGGCGTCCTCCGGCTCCTCCCGCGGAGCGAGCGGCGGGATCCGCAGCGTGCCCAGGACCACACCGTCGCTGTCGTCGACCAGCAGATCGAGCCGCCGTTCCGCCCCGTCCAGGACCGCCCGCGCCGCCGCCACCGCACCCATGGGCACGCCCAGGGAGCGCGCGACGGTGAGCACACCGCCCACCGGCACGACCGACAGCACACATCCGGCCAGCTCCCGCTGCCGGTGCAGCAGGGACACCGCCCGCAGCAGCGCGCGGTCGTCGCCGACGACCACCGGCCGCCGCGAACCGCGCCGGGCCAGCACCCGGGCGAACTCCTCCGGGTCCGCCGGCAGACACACCTTCGTCCCCGCCGCACCCGCGCTGAGCACGTCTTTCGCGATACGGACGGACTCCCCGTCCATCCTGCGGGCAACCGGATCGATGACCACCAGCAGCTGATCTGAAGACGCTGAAGTCGCCACCTCGGTCATGCCTCGCTTCCTCGGGTAGCATCTTTGTGCAAGAGCCCCTTGCGCTATTGCGCCAGGGGCTTCGTCTATTCCGGGGCATCCGGGTCCGACGGGTTCACGGCCGACCACGGCCGTCGGTGGCCGAAGCAGGTCGCCAGGGTACGAGGCACAAGGCCGTGTCGCGTACGCCCCTGACCTTGGACATGCCCCGCCCGGAAGGGGTGTACGCGCGTGCCCGCACTTGTGCTGCTCGGTGCTCAGTGGGGTGACGAAGGCAAGGGAAAGGCGACGGACCTGCTCGGCGGATCCGTTGACTATGTGGTGCGCTACCAGGGCGGCAACAACGCCGGCCACACGGTAGTCGTGGGCGATCAGAAGTATGCCCTCCACCTGCTCCCTTCCGGAATCCTCACCCCGGAGTGCACTCCGGTCATCGGCAACGGTGTCGTCATCGACCCGTCGGTCCTGTTCTCCGAGCTGAACGGGCTGAACGAGCGCGGCGTCGACACGTCCAAGCTCCTGATCAGCGGTAACGCTCACGTCATCACGCCTTACAACGTGACCGTGGACAAGGTGACGGAACGCTTCCTCGGGAAGCGGAAGATCGGCACCACCGGACGGGGCATCGGGCCCACCTACGCGGACAAGATCAACCGCGTCGGCATCCGGATCCAGGACCTGTACGACGAGTCGATCCTGACCCAGAAGGTGGAGGCGGCCCTCGACGGCAAGAACCAGCTCCTCACCAAGGTCTTCAACCGCCGCGCCATCGAGGTCGGCCAGGTCGTCGAGGAGCTGCTGTCCTACGCGGACCGGCTGAAGCCGTACGTCGCCGACACGGTCCTGATCCTCAACCAGGCCCTGGAGGACGACAAGGTCGTGCTCTTCGAGGGCGGCCAGGGCACCCTCCTGGACATCGACCACGGCACGTACCCCTTCGTGACGTCGTCGAACCCGACCGCGGGCGGTGCCTGCACCGGCGCCGGTGTCGGCCCGACGAAGATCAGCCGCGTGATCGGCATCCTGAAGGCGTACACGACCCGTGTCGGCTCGGGCCCGTTCCCGACGGAGCTCTTCGACGAGGACGGCGAGGCGCTGCGCCGCATCGGCGGCGAGCGGGGCGTGACGACCGGCCGTGACCGTCGCTGCGGCTGGTTCGACGCGGTCATCGCCCGCTACGCGACCCGCGTGAACGGCCTGACCGACTTCTTCCTCACCAAGCTCGACGTCCTCACCGGCTGGGAGCAGATCCCGGTCTGCGTGGCCTACGAGATCGACGGCAAGCGCGTCGAGGAGCTCCCGTACTCCCAGACCGACTTCCACCACGCGAAGCCGATCTACGAGACCCTCCCCGGCTGGTCCGAGGACATCACCAAGGCGAAGTCCTTCTCCGACCTCCCGAAGAACGCCCAGGCGTACGTCAAGGCGCTCGAGGACATGTCCGGCGCCCCGATCTCCGCGATCGGCGTGGGCCCGGGCCGGGACGAGACGATCGAGATCAACTCGTTCATCTAGGACGCGGCACACATGGGCCGGTCAAGGATTTCCTTGACCGGCCCATGGCCTTTTCCTGGTTCCGCCCGGAAGCGGGGGAACGCAACTATCTACGCGGGTAGTTGTGCCCCTCCCCCTCTCCAGTCCCAGGAGCCCCATATGCCCGTCAGTCCCATGAACCGTCGCGAGTTCGTGCAGAAGTCGGCCGTCACCGGTGCGGCCGTGGCCGTCGCGGGAGCGGTCGCGGCGCCTGCCGCGCAGGCCGCCGAGCACAAGCCCGCCGCCAGGGCGCCGAAGACCTGGTCGTTCTCCGTCCTCGGCACCACCGACCTGCACAGCCACGTCTTCGACTGGGACTACTACAAGGACGCGGCCTACAGCGACGCCAAGGGCAACTCCGTCGGCGTCGCGCGCGTCGCCACGCTCATCAAGCAGCAGCGCGAGGCCAAGGGCGAGGAACGGGTGCTGCTGGTCGACGCCGGCGACATCATCCAGGGCACCTCGCTCGCGTACTACTTCGCGCGCGTGCAGCCCATCACCGGCAAGGGCGTCAAGCATCCGATGGCCGTCGCCATGAACCACATGCGCTACGACGCCGCCGCCCTCGGCAACCACGAGTTCAACTACGGCATCGAGACGCTGCGCAGGTTCGAGAGCCAGTGCCGCTTCCCGTTGCTCGGCGCCAACGCGCTGGACGCCAAGACCCTGAAGCCCGCCTTCGCGCCGTACACCGTGAAGCGGATCTGTGTGCCGGGCGCCCCCGACATCAAGGTCGGCATCCTCGGCCTCACCAACCCGGGCATCGCGCTGTGGGACAAGGACAACGTCAGCGGGAAGATGGTCTTCCCGGGACTGGTCGAGCAGGCGAAGAAGTATGTGCCCCGGCTGCGGGCGCTCGGCTGTGACGTGGTCTTCCTGACCGACCACTCGGGTCTCGACGGATCGACGTCCTACGGCGACGCGCTCCCGTACGTCGAGAACGCCTCCAACCTCGTCGCCGAGCAGGTCCCGGGCATCGACGCGATCCTCGTCGGCCACACCCACGTCGAGGTGCCCTCGTACACCGTGAAGAACGCCGAGACCGGCGACGAGGTGCTGCTGTCGGAGCCGTACTGCTGGGGCTACCGGCTGAGCGTCTTCGACTTCGAGGTCGAGCTGGAGCACGGCCGCTGGAAGGTCACCAAGAAGACCGCGCAGACCCTCGACCCCAAGTCCGTGGACGAGGACCCGGAGATCAAGAGGCTCCTGGAGGCCGACCACGAGCTGGTGGTGAAGTACGTCAACACCGCCGTGGGCACCTGCACCGAGGACCTCTCGGCCGCCGAGTCCTGCTGGAAGGACGTCCCCATCATGGACTTCATCCACCAGGTCCAGATGGACACGGTGAAGGCCGGCCTGTCGGCGTCCGACGCGGCCCTCCCGCTGATCTCGGTCGCCGCGCCCTTCTCCCGTACCGCCGACATCCCCGCCGGCAGCGTGACCATCAAGGACATCGCCGGGCTCTACATCTACGACAACACCCTGTACGGCAAGAAGCTCACGGGCGCGCAGCTCAAGGACTACCTGGAGTTCGCGGCGAAGTACTACCACCAGGTGCCCGGCGGCACGAAGGTCGACACCGCGACCCTCACCAACGCCAACAGCTTCTGGGACTACATGTACGACACCGCCGCGGGCGTCTCGTACGACATCGACATCGCGGCCGCCGAGGGTTCGCGGATCAGGAATCTGACCTACGGCGGCACGGCGGTGGCCGACGACCAGGTCTTCGTCGTCGCCGTCAACAACTACCGGGCCAACGGCGGTTCGGGGTACCCGCACATCGCGGCCGCGGACATCGCGTACAGCTCGACGAACGAGATCCGGCAGCTCATGATCGACTACGTGACGGCGAAGGGCGCCCTGGACCCGGCGGACTTCGCGGTCACCAACTGGAAGCTGACGCAGGGCGGGACGGCCGTGTTCTAGGGTCCAGGGGTGGACGGGGGATCATGACCGAGGAGTTCGAGGCGCACCGGGCGCGGCTGCGTGCCGTGGCCTACCGCATGCTCGGGTCGACCGGCGAGGCCGACGACGCCTTGCAGGACGCGTGGTTGCGGGTCAGCCGGGCGGACACGGGGGACGTCGAGAACCCGGCGGCGTGGCTGACGACGGTGGTCGCGCGGGTGTGCCTGAACATGCTGCGCTCGCGTGAGCACCGGCGCGAGGAACCGCTGGAGCGCGCCGCGGCCGTGGGGGTTGCCGACCCCGAGGAGGAGGCGCTGCTCGCCGACTCGGTGGGCCTGGCCCTGCTGGTCGTCCTGGACACCCTCGCCCCCGCGGAACGGCTGGCCTTCGTCCTCCACGACATGTTCCAGGTGCCCTTCGACGAGATCGCCTCGCTGATCGAGAAGACCCCGGCGGCGACACGGCAGTTGGCGAGCCGTGCCCGCCGCCGCGTCAAGGGGGCGCCGTCACCCTCGGCCGACCTGCCGCGGCAGCGCCGGGTGGTCGGCGCGTACCTCGCCGCGACGCGCGGCGGCGACTTCGACGCGCTGCTCGCCCTGCTCCACCCCGACGTGGTCCTGCGCGCCGACCGCGCGGTCGTTCCCACGCCCGAGCCGGTCCTCGTCTCCGGCGCCCAGCCGGTGGCGAAGGGGGCCATGGCGTCCCTGGGGCGGGCACAGCTCGCCGGCCTCGTCCTGGCCGACGGCCGGATGGCCGTGGCGATGCTGGTCCACGGCCGCCTGCGTGTCCTGCTCCGCTTCACCTTCGACGGCGACCTGATCTCCGGGATCGATGTGGTCGCGGAGCGGGAGCGGCTGGCGGAGATCGAGGTGGGGATGCCGGGGTGAGCGGCGGGCAAGGAGGCACCCGCTGTACTCCCCGAGGGCTGTTTCACGCATGTCGTGCAGGCCGAACGTGTACCTACCAACGGGATGTATCGGGCATACGCTGACCGTGGAAGAAGGTGACTGCCATGCGCGTGTTGCTCAAGGTGTCCATGGACACGGAGAAGGCGAACGAGGCCATCAGCAACGGCACTCTGCCGAAACTGATCGAGAGCTCGCTGGAGCAGATCAAGCCCGAGGCGGCTTATTTCACCAGCGAGAACGGTCAGCGCACCGCCTACCTGGTTTTCGACATGCAGGACAGCTCGCAGATGCCGGTGATCAGCGAGCCGTTCTTCATGAACCTGGGCGCGAAGATCACGTATACCCCGGTGATGAACTACGAGGACGTGCAGAAGGGTCTCTCCCAGCTGGGGCGCTGACCTCGCTGACCTCAGCTGAAGATGATCATCGAGCCCTGTGCCAGGCTCCGGGTGGCCGCCGCGTGCAGGCCCAGCCACACATGCCGCTCACGGGCGAAGGGGCTGGGGTCGTACGGCGCGGGGACGGCCGGCTCCTCCAGTTCCGTGGGGCCCAGCGGGGGTTGGGGGGCGGCCGGAGGGTTGGCCGGGTCGATGCCGATCGCGGGGGCCACCAGCTCGAGCTCCCGCAGCAGCGTCTGGGAGGAACCCAGGGGGCCGCCGCCGGCCAGGAGTTCTTCGTTGGCCAGCGGGTGCGGGAAGTCCACCGGGACATAGGCGCCGGCGTGGTCGTAGTGCCAGACCAGATGGGACTGCTGGGCCGTCGTCTCGAACATCTCCAGCAACTGCTCGTAGTCCCCGCCCAGTTCGTCCACCGGTGTCACCTGCAGACCGCACATCTGGAGGAGATACGCGCGGCGCAGGAAGTGCAGCGCGTCGTAGTCGAAGCCGGCCACCGGGGCGACCTCACCGGACAGGCCCGGCATGTACTGGTACACCGGCACCGGCGGCAGCCCGGCCTCGGCGAGCACCTTGTTGTATTGCGCGAGTTCCTCGGCGAACGGGTTGTCGGGCGTGTGGCACAACACGTCGACGAGCGGTACCAGCCACAGGTCACAGGCCAAAGAAGGCTCCTCGCATAGCACGGTGTAGCGAAGCGGTCAGGGAAGAGTAATCGGTCCGGCGTGCCGTGGCTTCCCCCTGGGCGGGATCAGCCGCTCTGCTGGAGGTCCCATACCCACACCCGCCGCAAGCTCACGTGGAGCGGCTCATCCGCCGGCCAGCCGCTCGACCACCGCGAGCGAGTGCGCGTTGTACGCGGCCACTATCTCCCGCGCCGCCGTGGTGTCCCGGTGGACGAGCGCGTCGACCAGTTCGGTGTGCTCGGCCCACAGCTGTCCGCGCAGATCCGTGAGGCGGCGCAGGTGCTGTACCGCGCACACCCAGGACTGGACGCGCAGCCGGTGCAGGAAGTCGGCGAGGTAGGGGTTGCCGAACACGGCGCTCAGCTCGCGCCAGAACCGCAGGTCGTAGCCGATCAGCACGATGATGTCCCCGGCGAGGGCGGCCCGTTGCGCCTCCTCGCCCCGCCGTCGCACCCCGGCGAGGGCGGCGAGGACACGGGAGTTGTCGGGGTCGTGGACGAACCCCTGGTGGCCGCCGTCCAGCGCGTGGAACATGCCGTCGATGACGAGGCTGCGGGCCTCGATGATGCCCCGGTAGTCGGCCAGGGAGTACTCGTGCACCCGGAAACCGCGGTGCTGGTCCGCCTCCAGGAGTCCTTGAGCGGACAGGTCGACGAGCGCCTCGCGGACCGGGGTCGCGGAGACCCCGTACTGCTCGGCGATCTCCTTGACCGTGAACTCCTGACCCGGCTGGAGACGCCCCGCGAGCACCTCGTCGCGGAGCGCGTCGGCGATCTGCTGCCGCAGGGTGCTGCGGGTCACGGCGCCGTTGCCGCTGCTGCCGGGCATGGTCGGCCTCTCCCTGATGGCGGTCGGGTGGTGTGCTCGTACACGTATGTCTACGAGCACGCCACCTTACGCGTTCGGGTTTTCGGCGTTTACCCGCGTAGCGTCCGTCACAGGGCCCGCGACTACCGCGTGTGCTCGTCCGCCACGGAGAGCGCCGCGTCCAGTGCCGAGAGGCCTTCCTTCAGCTCGGCCTCGGTGATGTTGCACGGCGGCACGACATGGGTGCGGTTCATGTTGATGAACGGCCAGATGCCGTGCTTCCTGGCGGCGGCGCCGAACGCGAGCATCGGGGCGTTGGCCTCACCGGCGGCGTTGTACGGCACCAGCGGCTCGCGGGTCTCCTTGTCCTTGACCAGGTCGAGCGCCCAGAACATGCCGACACCGCGGACCTCGCCGACCGACGGGTGGCGCTCCGCCAGCTCCCGCAGCGCGGGCTCGACGACCTCGGAGCCGAGCCGGGCGGCGTTCTCGACGACACCTTCCTCCGCCATCACGTTGATCGTGGCGACGGCGGCGGCACAGGCCAGCGGGTGCCCGGAGTACGTCAGACCACCCGGGTAGGGCCGCTTGCCGAAGGTCTCCGCGATCTCGCCGGAGATGGCGACACCGCCGAGCGGCACGTATCCGCTGTTCACGCCCTTGGCGAAGGTCATCAGGTCGGGCGTGACATCGAACAGGTCGGCCGCGAACCACTCGCCGGTCCGCCCGAACCCGGCCATGACCTCGTCCAGGATGAAGACGATCCCGTACTTGTCGCAGATCTCGCGCACCCCGGCGAGGTAGCCGGGCGGCGGGACCATGATCCCGGCGGTGCCGGGGATCGTCTCCAGGATGATCGCGGCGACCGTGGCCGGCCCCTCGAAGGCGATCGTCGTCTCCAGGTGCTCCAGCGCCCGCGCGCACTCCTGCTCCTCCGTCTCCGCGTAGAAGCGGGAGCGGTACAGGTACGGCGCCCAGAAGTGGACGACGCCCGCGGAGGCGCTGTCGGAGGCCCAGCGGCGCGGGTCACCGGTGAGGTTGATCGCCTGCTGGGTGCCGCCGTGGTACGAGCGGTAGGCGGCGAGCACCTTGGACCGGCCCGTGTGCAGGCGGGCCATGCGCACGGCGTGCTCCACCGCGTCGGCACCGGCGTTGGTGAAGAAGATCTTGTCCAGGTCGCCGGGCGTCCGCTCGGCGATCAGCCGGGCCGCCTCGGAACGGGCCTCGACGGCGAAGGCGGGCGCGAACGTGGACAGGGTCGCGGCCTGTTCCTGGATCGCGGCGACGACCTTCGGGTGCTGGTAGCCGATGTTGGTGTAGACGAGCCCGCTGGTGAAGTCGAGGTACTTGTTGCCGTCGTAGTCCCAGAAGTACGACCCCTCGGCGCCGGCGACGGCGAGCGGGTCGATGAGCTCCTGCGCGGACCAGGAGTGGAACACATGAGCGCGGTCCGCGGCCTTGACGGCGGCGCCGACCTCGGGGTTTGGCTGAGGGGTCATGCGGGTGAGCGTAAATGTCCGCGATACGGAAGCGGTATCGGCGTCCTGTCTGTGGACGCGGGCTTTCCGCGACAGGTTGTCCAGGGAGGTTCAGACGATTCATTGACAGCATCCTGTCGAAGTGACAGCATGTTGTCATCGAAGGTTGATGACGACCGAGGAGGCAGCCATGAGCCGCAAGCCCGTGCATCTCGCCGTGTACGACACCTACGCCGACTGGGAGACCGGCCACGCGACGGCGTATCTCGCCCGCGCCGGGTACGAGATCCGCACGGTCGGCCCGAGCCGCGAGCCGGTGACCTCCGTCGGAGGGCTGCGGGTCCAGCCCGCGGACGCCCTGGACGACGTACGACCCGACGACAGCTCCCTGCTGATCCTCCCGGGCGCCGATCTCTGGGACACGAGCGACCGGTTGGCGTCCTTCGCCCGCAAGGCGCGGGAGTTCCTGGCCGCCGGGGTGCCCGTCGCCGCGATCTGCGGGGCGACCGCGGGACTCGCGCGGGAGGGGCTGCTCGACGACCGGGAGCACACCAGCGCGGTCTCCTTCTATCTGGCGGCCACGGAGTACAAGGGCGGTTCCCGCTACGTGGACGCCGACGCCGTCACCGACCGCGGACTGATCACCGCCGGGCCCACCGAGCCGGTCGCCTTCGCGCGGGAGATCCTCGGGCTTCTCGGGGTGTACGAGGGCGAGGTGCTGGACGCCTGGTACCGGCTCTTCCACGACTCCGACGTGACGGCGTACGCCGTGCTGGAGGGGGCTCGGTGAGCGGGGAGCGGCAGGAACTGCTCAGTCGCGGTGCGCTCGGCGTCTTCCGGCTCAACGGGCAGTTCCTGGGCGTCGCCGACGAGCTGGCGAAGCCCGCCGGGCTCACCGCCGCCTGGTGGCAGGTACTGGGGGCCGTGCTCGGGGAGCCGTTGCCGGTGTCCGGGATCGCCCGGGCGATGGGGATCACCCGGCAGAGCGTGCAGCGCATCGCCGACCTGTTGGTCGAGCGCGGGCTCGCCGAGTACCGCGACAACCCCGCCCACCGCCGCGCCAAGCTCCTCGCGGCCACCGAGGAGGGGCTCGCGGCGGTCCGGCGGATCAACCCCGGGCACGCGGCCTACGCCGACCGGCTCGCCGAGGCTTTCGGCGCGGACGAACTGGCGGACGCCGTACGGCTCATGGAACGGCTGTCGAAGGTCCTGGAACAGATCGGCCCGCCGGTGACGCAAACGGAGCGGTCCGTTACGGAACCGTAGAACGCGCGTCGCCGAGCCCCCCGTACGCCCGCACTATCGTGGTCAGTCGCACTGGGGCACGCACGGGGGAGTTCGGGGGAGGGGCTGCGATGGAGAGCCTGGGGGCGGGGGATCCGCAGAGGATCGGGGCGTACCGGCTGCTGGCGCGGCTCGGGGCCGGCGGCATGGGGCAGGTGTATCTCGCCAGGTCGGACCGGGGCCGCACCGTCGCCGTCAAGCTGGTGCGCGAGGAGCTCGCCGCGCAGGAGGAGTTCCGGGCGCGGTTCCGGCAGGAGGTGCAGGCCGCCCGGCAGGTCGGCGGGTACTGGACCGCACCCGTCCTGGACGCCGACACCGAGGCCGGCGTGCCCTGGGTCGCCACCGGGTATGTCGCCGGGCCCAGCCTCCAGCAGGTCGTCGGACACGACCACGGGGCGCTGCCCGAGCGGTCGGTGAGGATCCTCGCGGCCGGGCTCGCGCACGCGCTCGAGGACATCCACGCGGCCGGGATCGTGCACCGGGATCTCAAGCCGTCCAATGTGCTGGTGACGATCGACGGCCCCCGCGTCATCGACTTCGGCATCGCACGGGCCCTGGAGACGGTGACCGACGGGGGGCTGACGCGGACCGGCGCGCTCGTCGGATCGCCCGGGTTCATGGCGCCCGAGCAGGTGCGGGGCGACCGGATCACCCCGGCCTGCGATGTGTTCTGCCTCGGCTCGGTGCTCGCGTACGCCGCCACCGGGAAGCTTCCCTTCGGGGCCGGGGGGAGCGGGGTGCACGCCCTGATGTTCCGGATCGCCCAGGAGGAACCCGACCTGGAGGGCGTGCCCGAGGGGATCGCCGAGCTCGTCCGCGACTGCCTGAAGAAGGACCCGGCGAAACGGCCGACGCTGGACCAGGTGCTGGAGCGGACCGGGGCCGAGGACACGGTGTCCGACGGGCGCTCGCGGGACCCGTGGCTGCCGAGCGCGCTGGTGGCACAACTCGGGCGGCACGCGGTGCAGTTGCTGGACACGGAGGATCCGGAGGGACCGGGTGCGGAAGCCGGTGCGGGCGCGGGCTCCGGCCCTGGTGCGGCCCCCGGCTCCGGCTCCGCCGAGGCCTCGCCCGAGCACGCGCCCGCGCCCGCCGACGGCACCCCGCCTTCCCCGGGCCGGCCGGGCGGGGGTGCGCCGCTGAACCACCTGCCCACGGTCGTCGTGGGACAGGGCACCCGGACTCCCCCGCCGGCGCCGACGAGCGAGCCGGGCCGGCCACAGCCCCCGTACGGCCCGTCGCCCGCCCACCCCGGATACGGCGCCGACCCGCAGACGCCCCCGCCGTACGGCCCCGCGCCCGGTCACCCCGCCTACGGCCATCCCCAGCCGCACCCGCAACACCCCCAGGCCCAGCCCCCGGCGTACGGATACCCCCAACAGCCGCAGACCCCGGCGTACGGCCACCCGTCCCCGCCCGGCGTCCCCTCGCCGTACAACCCCTACGGCGGCCCCGGCCACACCCCGCCCTACGGCCCCGGCCCCGGCTTCACCCCGCCTCCCGAACCCCAGCGCCGCAACGGCCGTTCCACCGCCGCCCTGGTCGTCGTCGCGCTGGTCGTCGCGCTCGGCGCGGGTGGCTCGGTCTACGCGCTGATGAACAGCGACGGCGGCGACGACGACAAGGCCGGCCCCACTCCCACCCCCACCGCGAGCGCCCCCACGACACCGGGCCCCACCACCCCGGAGCCCTCGCCGACGCCCACCACCTCGGCTCCGGCGGACGGCAGCGTCCCGGCCGGCTACCTCGGCACCTGGACCAGCACCATCGACAACGCCGACGGCTCGCACGCCCGTCAACTCACCATCCAGGAGGGCGAGGTGGGCGACGCCATCCTCTCGCTCGTCGCCGACGGCCCCGACTACCACTGTGTGTTCGAGGCTGCCCTGACCGAAGAGCCCGCGGACAACGGCCCGTTGCGGATCGGCCCGTCCACGGTGACGGTCGGCGAGCCCGCCTCCTCCTGCTCGCCGGGCGCGGCCAGCGAGGTCACCCTGCTGTCGAACGGCACCCTGGAGCGAGTGAACACGAGCAACGGGGAGAAGCTGACCTACACGAAGCAGTGACCCGAACTCCGGCTGCCCATAAGGCTGTTGGGCTCACGCCCGTCATCCGCGAGCACGGCCGTCTTCCGTGCGAGCGGCAAGAGGGGTTGGGTGGAGGACGGCATCCCCGATCCCAGGAGGACGCATGCGTCCCAGCAGGAGAACGGTTCTGACCGCGACGGGCGCGGCGACGGCCGCCGCCTGCACGAGCGGCGGTACGGCCGAGGCGGCCCCCTCGGCAGGCTCTTCCTCCGCCGTGGCCTCGTCGGCCGGTACGGCGGCACCCCCGGGCAGCCGCCCCCCGGCCACCGCCCAGCCCCCGACCCGTGAACTGCGCGCCCTGCTCCGGGAGATCGACCCGGACCGCATCGAGGCGACGGTCCGCACCCTCGTCTCCTTCGGCACCCGCCACACCCTCTCCGCCCAGGACGACCCGGCCCGCGGCATCGGCGCCGCCCGCGACTGGCTGCTGGCCGAGCTGCGCTCGTACGCCGAGGCCTCCGGCGGCCGGATGACCGCCGAACTCCAGTCGTACGTCCAGGAACCGGGCCCCCGGATCCCGGCACCGACCCGCATCACCAACGTCGTCGCGACCCTGCGCGGGTCCGTCACACCGGAGCGGATCTACGTCGTCTCCGGGCACTACGACTCCCGGGTCACCGACGTCATGGACGCGACCTCGGATGCGCCGGGCGCCGACGACGACGCCTCCGGTGTGGCGGTGGCGCTGGAGCTGGCGAGGGTGATGGCGAAGCGGCGCCCCGCCTCGACGATCGTGTTCGCGGCCGTGGCGGGGGAGGAGCAGGGCCTGTTCGGATCGGCGTACATGGCCCAGCGGTTCAAGGCGGCCGGGGCGGATGTGCAGGGCATGTTCACCAACGACATCGTCGGCAGTTCGACCGCCGACGACGGTACGAGGGACCCGTACACCATCCGCCTGTTCGCGGAAGGCGTCCCGTCCTCCGAGACCGCCGAACAGGCCGCGATCCGTCGCTCGGTCGGCGGCGAGAACGACTCGGCGACGCGTCAACTCGCCCGTTTCGTAAGGGACGTGGCCGACAACGACGCCACCGGCATGAACGTCCGGGTCATCTACCGCCGGGACCGCTACCGCCGTGGCGGCGACCACATCTCCTTCCTCGAACGGGCCTATCCGGCCGCCCGCTTCACCGAGCCCGCCGAGGACTTCGCCCACCAGCACCAGGACGTACGCGTCGAGGACGGCAAGCAGTACGGCGACCTGCCCGAGTTCTGCGACTTCGCCTTCATCGCGCGGGTGGCCAGGGTGAACGGCGCCGCCCTGTGGACCCTGGCCCAGGCCCCCGGCACCCCCAGGGGCGCGAAGATCGTCACGACGAACCTCACCAACGCCACGGAACTGGTGTGGACCCGGGGCACGGAACCGGATCTCGCGGGCTACGAGGTCGTATGGCGGGAGACGACGGCGCCCGAGTGGATGCATGTCGTCCCGGTCGGCGATGTGACGAGGCACGAGGTGGACCTGTCGAAGGACAACGTGTTCTTCGGGGTGCGGGCGGTGAACGCGAAGGGGCTGAAGAGCCCGGTGGCGTTCCCGGATCCGCAGTCCTAGATCCACCCCTGTTGCCAGGCGTGATGGGCCGCCGCGTGCCGCGTGGTGGCCCCCAGCTTGGACATGGCGGCCGAGAGGTAGTTGCGAACGGTCCCCTGGGCCAGATGTACCTGTGCCGCGATCTCGGCCACCGACGCCCCCGTACGGGCCGCCCGCAACACCTCCAACTCCCGCTCGCTGAGCGGACAGTCGTCCTCCGTCAGCGCGGACGCGGCGATGTCCGGATCGACGTAGCGGCGCCCGGCGGCGATGTCGCGGAGGATCTCAGCGAGCCGGGCGGCGGGGGTCGTCTTGGGCACGAACCCGCGGACCCCGGCGGCCAGCGCGCGGCGCAGGACGGCCGGCCGGGCGTGCCGGGTCACGATGACGACGTGGGTGTCCCGACGGGCGGCCCGGATCTCCTCGGCGGCCCGCAGCCCGTCCGTGGGCGGCATCTCCAGATCCAGTACGGCGATGTCGGGCCGGTGCTCCAGGGCGAGCCGTACGGCATCGGTGGAGGTGGCGGCCTCCGCGACCACCGTGAGGTCGTCCTCCAGGGAGAGGAGTGCGACGAGGGCGCCGCGCAGAAGGTCCTCGTCGTCGGCGAGGAGGAGCCGGATCACTCTTCGCTCTTCTGTACGGGCAGGGTCGCGGTCACCACGAAACGGTCGCCGTCCTCCCGTTCCCAGGTCAACTCCCCGCCCGCGGACCGCAGTCGCTCGGCGAGACCGACGAGGCCGGTGCCGTCGCCGGTGCCGGAGTGTGCGTGGGCCTGGTCGTTGCTGATCGTCAGCAGGGCCTGCTCCCCGCTGACGCGGTAGTCGACCTCGGCGTGCCGGGCCTGACTGTGGCGGAGCACATTGGTGGTGGCCTCGCGCATGACGAGGCCGAGCAGCTGACGGTCCGGGTCGCCCAACTCCCGCTGAAGGGCGGCTGGTTCCAGGTTCATGCGCGCGTCGATGCCGGCCGCCGCCAGCACCCGGGTGGCGTTGGCGATCTCGCCGTCGAGGGTGGTCCGGCGCATGCCCCGCACCACGGCGCGCGTGTCCCGCAGCGCGTCCGCGCACAGCCGCCGTATCTCCTGCATCTCGCCGGAGGCGCGCGCGGGGTCGACCTCGGCGATGCGTGAGGCCAACTCCGCCTTCAACGCGATGACCTGCAGATGATGCCCCTGGATGTCATGGAGGTCGGAGGCGAACCGCAGCCGCTCGTCCTTCACCGCCAGCTCCGCCTCCAGCCGCCGCGCCCGGTCGAGCCGCCCCGCGATCCGCCAGGCCCACAGCGGCCCGAGCACGGTCCACACGGTGAACGCGGTCAGACAGGCCGGGAAGAGAGCGGCGTACGCCAACTCCTCGTCCCCCGCGACCAGGTTCACCGCACTGCCCGGCACCAGCGCGAGGACGACGGCACCGCCGATCAGCCACCGCCTCCCGGCCGCGGAGAGATAGACGGCCACGATCGCCACGGTCACGGCCGGGGCGACCGCCCACAGTCCGTAGTTGTGCCGGACCAGCGGCAGCGCGGCGAGCGCCGCCGCGGCGAGACAGGCGGTGACCAGCCACCCCGCGAGCGGCCGCAGGACCGGCGTGCGGTCCTCCATCGCCCCGCCGAGGAGCACGGCGGCGGCGACGGCCTGGACGCCCAGCGCCGGGACCACCGGCACCCGCGCCCACAGCGGCACGTCACCGTCCAGGGCCCAGCTCCCGTACGCCAGCACCAGCACACAGACGACGGTCCCCGGCACGGCCCACCACGTGTAGCGCCGGAAACTCGTGAGCCCCGCCCCGTTGTCCACGCGGCCATTGTGGCAGCGCCCGGATGACAGATGTCATACGACGACGTGCACGGCCGGCACTACTGGCGCTCCCTCGGTCCCGCCACTCTGAAGGACGTGGGGAGATACCCCACCCCGGTACTGCCGAGGAGGCGCCATGCATCACGTACGGCACGACGTACGGCACCACGGATTCGCCCGCCACTACGTCGAGATGATCCTCGCGATGCTGGCCGGCATGCTCGTCCTCGGCGCGGCCCTGCGGGGCGTCCTGGCGCTCACGGACGTCACGTACGGCATGTCCCGCCACCCCCGGCTGGTCACGCTGGAAATGGCGTTCACGATGTCCGCCGGCATGGCGTTCCGGATGCGCCGCCGCGGCCACGCCTGGCCCGGCATCGGCGAGATGTGCGGGGCGATGTTCCTTCCCGCGCTGGTCCTCCTGCCGCTGCTGTCCCTGGACGTCGTGGACCCCGGCGCGGCGATGACGTGGGAGCACCTCGCGATGCTGCCGCTGATGTTCGCCGTCATGCTGCGGCGGCGCACGGAGTACGGCGCGTGAACGCCCGCGCGGTGACCCGCCGTTGGCCCACCTGCCTGGCTGTCGCGATCTGGGCCGCCCAGGCCGCCGCGAGCGCCTCCGACACCCTGGACGAGTCGGTCACCGGCTTCGGCGAGGTCCTGCCGCTGCTGCCGCTGCTGTACGTGGTGATCAACCAGCTCGGCACGCCCCGGTCGACCTGGCCGGTGCTGGGCGGGGGCCTGGTGCTCGTGTTCGGCCTCCAGGCACTGGACCTGGTGTCACCGGCGGGGGTGATGGTCGGGATCGCGCTGGGGGTGCTGCTGTGGGGGACGGTACGGGGTGCTCCACACCCGCTGGCCGTTCAGGCCGTAGGGGTGGCCGTCTTCGGGACGCTGGCCGTGACCGGCCTCCTGGTCGACCCGGAGGCGTGCCGCTGGCTGGTGGCGGCCGGCTGGTTCTTCCACGGGCTGTGGGACTTGGCGCACCTGACGCTGGAGAGATTGAAGGGGGTGGTGGCGCCAAGCTTCGCGGAGTGGTGCGCGGTGGTGGACGTGCTGGTAGGGGTCGAACTGTCGCTCCTACGGTGACTGCATGTTTCCAAGGGGCGCGGGGAACTGCGCGACCAGCCACGACGGCGCCGCACCCCTACGACGCGCCCAGCCCCTACGGCGATGGCGCCCCCCGTCACCGAGGCTCCGGCGGCCGCTGCCGAGGCATGTTCGGCCGCGCACCCCCTGCACCGGGCGGCAACGGGAACCGCCCCTGGACCACGTTTCCGTCCCCCCGGGCCGCCCCCGCGACACCCCCCTGAATCCCCAACGGCGCCGACCCCGTCCGGAACTCCACCATCCAGTCCGCGGTCTCCACCCGCACCAACTCGGTCACGTCCTCGGAGAACCTCCGCAGCACCCCGAGACACCGGTCGGCCGCCTCCCCCGCGGTCCCCTCGGCCGGCCCCAGAACCTCCCGCACACTCTCCGAGGCCCAGTCGAACTGGAGCACCTGCAACCGCCGCTGCACGGCCTGCGCGGTGGCCACATCCCTTATCCACCCGGACGTCACCCCGAAGAACCGGTCCACGGCCACGCACGCGACGGCGAGCAGCAGCGCCAGATACCCCCAGCCCGCGCCCCCGCCGACGACCCCCGTGAGGTCCAGCAGCGGCAGCGAGGCGCCGGCCACCGCCCCGGCCGCGGCCCCGCACCGCAGGGCCCGCGCACCCCGCCGCTTCCACACCCGGTCCGCGAGGTACCACGCGGCGGTGTCGAGCGCCCCGCGCTCCACCCACCGGTACAGCTCGTCGAGACGGAGCGCGGGTTCGCCCCAGTCCCCGAGCGGAAACGTCCGTCCTGTCAGGTCGCCCGGCCGCGGCCCGACCGCCTCCCCGCCCCGCCCGTCCTGAGGCGGACCCTCGGGCTGCATCTCCGGCTGACCCACCCGGCACTCCCTACTGATCACGGCCGATCACGCTGTGTGACGCATGGTGCTGACGCGCCGGGTCTTTCCTACCGCCCAATGGGTGGCGAAGGGACGGCTTTCACTCCTTTTCCGCCCGGAAGTGGGCCTTGATCAGGTATAGGACTCGACAACATCTCACTCGAAAGAGTGCCGGGGCGATGGCTGCGTGGAGCACGTAGGCTCGTCACAGAGGACGAGACCCGGAAAGACCCAGACCTATGAGCGGGAGCTGATCGTGATCCCCGGTGGTGGCCAGCCCAACATGCAGCAGCTGCTCCAGCAGGCCCAGAAGATGCAGCAGGACCTGGCGAACGCGCAGGAGGAACTGGCGCGGACCGAGGTCGACGGCCAGGCGGGCGGCGGCCTGGTCAAGGCGACGGTCACCGGCTCCGGTGAACTCCGCGCCCTGAAGATCGACCCGAAGGCAGTGGACCCGGAGGACACCGAGACCCTCGCCGACCTGGTCGTCGCGGCCGTACAGGCGGCCAACGAGAACGCGCAGACGCTCCAGCAGCAGAAGCTGGGCCCGCTGGCCCAGGGCTTGGGCGGCGGTATTCCGGGTCTGCCTTTCTAAGAAGGGCGTCCGCCAACTACCGTACGTACCCAAGGAACCCAGGAAGGACGGCAGTCCGTTGTACGAAGGCGTGGTGCAGGACCTCATCGACGAACTGGGCCGGCTGCCCGGCGTCGGTCCCAAGAGCGCCCAGCGGATCGCCTTTCACATCCTGCAGGCGGAACCGACGGACGTACGGCGGCTCGCGCAGTGCCTGATGGAGGTCAAGGCGAAGGTCCGCTTCTGCGCGACCTGCGGAAACGTGGCACAGGAAGAGCTGTGCAACATCTGCCGCGACACTCGCCGCGATCTCTCGGTCATCTGCGTGGTGGAGGAGCCGAAGGACGTGGTGGCCATCGAACGCACCCGCGAGTTCAGAGGCCGCTATCACGTGCTCGGCGGAGCGATCAGCCCCATCGAAGGTGTGGGTCCGGACGACCTGCGTATACGAGAACTTCTCGCGCGGTTGGCCGACGGGACGGTCACGGAGCTGATCCTGGCCACGGACCCGAACCTGGAGGGCGAGGCCACGGCCACGTACCTCGCCCGCATGATCAAGCCCATGGGCCTCAAGGTCACCCGCCTGGCCAGCGGCCTCCCGGTGGGTGGCGACCTGGAATACGCGGACGAGGTGACCCTCGGCCGCGCCTTCGAGGGGAGACGACTCCTAGATGTCTGACGCCACACTGCACGCGACTGCGCACAACCCGGACGACTTCGCGGTCCAGATCGCGGACCAGGTGGAGAGCTTCCTGGTGGCCGTCACCGAGGTGGCAAGGGGCGACGAGCCGGACTCCGCCGTGCCCTTCCTCCTCCTGGAGGTCTCCCAGATCCTCCTGGCCGGCGGCCGCCTGGGCGCCCACGAGGACATCGTTCCCGACGAGCGCTACGAGCCCGACACGGGCCCGGACGCCGACGTGGACGAACTCCGCGAGAACCTGGCGAGGCTGCTGGACCCGATCGACGTCTACTCGGAGGTCTTCGACCCCTACGAGCCCCGCAAGGCCCCGGTTCCGGCGCGTATCTCCGACGACCTGACCGACGTCATCACCGACCTCCGCCACGGCATGGCCCACTACCGCGCGGGCCGCACCTCGGAGGCCCTGTGGTGGTGGCAGTTCTCCTACTTCTCCAACTGGGGCTCGACGGCGTCCGCGACGCTGCGCGCCCTCCAGTCGGTGGTCGCGCACGTGCGGCTGAACCAGCCCCTGGCGGAGCTGGACGGCCTCGACACGGACCAGTCCGTGGGCGACGAGACCCTGGAGTTCGAGGCGGGCAAGGTCATGGTGGAGGAGATCGCCGAGCCCCTGGGCATGCGCCCGGTCAAGTGACCCGGCAGCCGGCAGGGCAGCCGGCGGATCCGTCCCGGGAGGTCACAGGCCCCACATCCCCTTGCCGACGGCCGTGATCCCGCCCGTCAGGGCGAGCAGCAGTACGAGCAGCCGGGCCCGCTTCTCGGGTATGCGGGAAGCGAGGCCCCTGCCGATCAGGCCGCCGACGGTCATCGCCACGACCACCCAGCCCCACCGCGCCCCGCTCAGTTCCGGCACCCCGTTCGCCGCCACGGAGAACGCGTTGACGACGACGCCGTAGAACATGGCGTTCGGCACGAACTCCCGTACCGTCCAGCCCGCGTTGAGGGCGTACAGGGAGACCGGCGGCCCGCCCACCCCCGCCGCCGCGTTCATGAACCCGCCCGCCGCACCCGCCGCGACCGCGCCCTTCGTGCCGCGCAGCGCGGGCACGCGCACGCCCCGCATGACCAGCAGCACGGCGACGGTGACGAGTCCGCCCATTACCAACAGCAGGACCGGCTCCGGCAGTTGGCGGGTCATCCAGGCCCCAGCCGGTACCGTGCACGCCGCCGCCACGCACAGTGGCACCATCGCGCCCGGACGTACCTGACGCCAGCCGCCCGCCAGCCCCACCACACAGATGGCCCCGGAGGCGCAATTGGCCAGGACCACCCCCTGGGTGGGCCCGAGGAGCAGGATCAGCGCCGGTACGGCGACCAGGGCGAAGCCCATGCCGGTGAGCCACTGGACGGAGGAGCCGAGCAGCACGATCCCCGCGAGAAGCACGTCGGCGGTCATGGTTCGGCTCCCTCTCCTCGGCCCACCCCAGGTGTAGCCCGCTACACCCCCGCTTCGGGAGAGCACTCCCTAGTGTGGGCCCCCGCGCCACGGGATCGTTGATCTCACCAGGTCACCGCCCCCGTAGCGAAGGAATCGCCCCCATGAAGAACCTCCTCTCCTCCAAGCCCGTCCTCTGGTTCCTCTTCCTCTTCAACGCCGCCGTCGCCGCCGTCGCCCCCTTCGTCGTGGACGGCAGCCAGGGGGTGATGACCGCCGTGGGCATGGGCGTCGTCGCGGCCGGTGCGGGAGTGAGCCTCGTCCGGGACAGGAGTGTCGCCAAGTAGTCCCCCGCTCACGCTCCGCGAGTTGGATCACTCCTGGCCGTTCCCTGTACGACGCCTGCACGGCCCCTAACCGGTGTCACGCGAGTCTGGAGTCACTTCCTCCACAGGAACCGCAGACAGAGCGGAGGAAGCAACCCCCTTCGCCCGCACTGGAGATGACATGACCCGTCGCCCGATAACCAAGCGTGCAGCCATCGTCACCGCTGGTGCCCTCGTCGCCGTCGGTACCTTCGCCGCCGGCGTCGGCGTCGCCGGAGCGGACAAGCACAGCGCCAAGAAGCCCACCAAGGCGGAGATCGCGGCCCAGTTCGACGGCTGGAACAAGGCCCTGCAGACCGGCGACGCCCAGAGAGTCGCCGACCGGTACGCCAAGGACGCCGTCCTGCTGCCCACCGTCTCCAACAAGGTCCGCAGCGACCGCGCCGAACGCGTCGACTACTTCGAGCACTTCCTGCTGAACAAGCCGGTCGGCAAGAAGATCGAGACGCACATCAACATCCTCGACAGCAACTCCGCCCTGGACGCCGGCGTGTACGAGTTCACGCTGACCGACCCGGACACCGGCACCAAGCGTGTCGTCGAGGCCCGCTACACCTTCGAGTACGAGAAGCGCAACGGCGAGTGGAAGATCGTCAACCACCACTCTTCGGCGATGCCCGAAGGCTGATCCGCACCTCCAGCCCGCCCCCGGGCGCGTCCCCGAGCGTCACCGTCCCGCCGTCGTCGGTCACCAGCTGCTTGACGACGGCGAGGCCCAGCCCGGAGCCGGAGCGCCCGGTCAGGCCCTGGCCGCGCCAGAAGCGGTCGAAGGCGCGGGACTTCTCCGCGTCGGACATGCCCGGCCCCTGGTCGAGGACCGACAACAGGGCCTCCTTGCCCCGCGATTCGGTCCGGACGGTGATCGTGCCCCCGTCCGGTGACACCTCCAGGGCATTGGAAAGCACGTTGTCCAGCACCTGGTCCAGATGACCGGGGCTGGCCATCACCAGCAGCCGGCCGTCGGCGTTACTCCCCCCAAGCGCGATGGTGACTCCGCGCTCGTCGGCGGCCGGCCTCCACACGTCCAGACGTTCCTCGATGATGTCCGCCAGCAACAGCGGCTCCGCGGCCGTGACCTTCGCCTCTGCCCGCGCCAGCACCAGCAGCCCGTTGACCAGACGGCTCATCCGGACCACCTCGGCGGTCGCCTGCTCCACGTCCTCCCGTACGAACTCGTCGTCGGTGCCGTCCGCGATGTTGTCCAGCGACAACCGCAACGCCGTCAGGGGGGTGCGCAGTTGATGGGAGGCGTCCGCCACGAAGATCCGCTGCGAGGCGACCAGCGTGTCGAGACGTTCCGCACCCTGGTTGAGGGTGCGCGCCAGCGTCTGGGTCTCCGGCGGGCCCGTCACGGGGGAGCGCGCGGTGAGGTCGCCGTCGCTGAACTTGCTGGCCATGGCGTTGAGTTCCCGCAGGGGGGCGGTGATCCGGCGGGCGGCGAACGCGCCGATCGCGGCGGCGGCCGCGAGCACGAGCACGGCCAGCGCGGCCCGGAAGCCCCAGATGTTCCACAGCCTGGTGGTCATGCCTGAGGTCGCGTACACGATCCGTACGGCCCCGACGACCGGCCCCTTGCCGGTCTCGCCGTCGGCCGTCGGCCGGTACGCGGGGACGGTGATCACCAGATGCTTGCCCCAGATGAACCTCGAGCCCCAGTCAGTGGTGGGCTCCCCGTCCTCCAGCGCGGTGGTCAGCGCCTTGTCCCGCGCGGGGTCGGGGAGTTCGGGCGCACAGTTCCGGTCGCCGGCCTTCGTGTACAGCTCGACGTCGTCGTGGTAGGCCTCGGCCATCTGGTTCAGCGCGTTGCACGAGGCGGTGTCGCCGGAGCCCAGCAGCTGAGCCATGGTCTGGGCCTCGCGTAGCACCGACGCCTCGGTGTCACCCCGCAGTTGGTCGGTCAGCGTGAACGCCACCGGCACCGTGAACAGCAGGATCGCGACCGCGACGAGCAGGATGTAACTCCGGATGAGCTGGCGGTTCATGAAGCGTCACTACCGCCGTTGACGATCAGCCGGAAGCCGACCCCCCGCACCGCCTCGATCGTGATCGCCCCCGCCAGCTTCCGCCGCAGCGCCGCCACATGGACGTCCAGGGTCTTCGTCGGCCCGAACCAGTTCGCGTCCCAGACCGCCTCCATGATCTGCTCGCGCGACATCAGCGCCCCCGGCTCCTCGGTGAGGAAGGCCAGCAGGTCGTACTCCTTGGGGGCCAGCGCGACCTCCGCGCCGTCCAGGTGGACCCGGACCGCCTTGCGGTCGATCGTGAGACGGTCGCCGTAGCGGTCGGGACCGGCGGGCTCGGCGGACGACGTACGTGGCTGGGCGCGCCGCATCACCGCCCTTATCCGCGCGATGACCTCCCGGACCCCGAACGGCTTGGAGACGTAGTCGTCCGCGCCGAGTTCGAGGCCGACCACCCGGTCCGTCTCGTCGCTCCGCGCGCTGATCACGATGATCGGCACGTCCCCGCGCTCGCGCAGCGCCTTGCACACGTCGAGACCGTCGGTGTCGGGCAGCCCGAGGTCGAGGAGTACGACGTCGTAGGGCTCCTCGTGCTGCAGTGCCGCCCCGCCCGTGGCGACCCAGGTCACCTCGAAGCCGTAGCGCAGCAGTCCGCGCCGGAGTGACTCGGCGACCGGCTCATCGTCTTCCACCAGCAGTACGCGCACAGGCGAACCCTAATGCTTGAACTTTAAGACGACCGCTCGCCGACCCCCTCAACACGCGGCTGCCACATGACCGGCAGCCGCTCCGGGATCCGCTCCATGAACCCCGCCCGCCACGCCAGCCGCCCGACCGGCACGGCGAGGGCGAGCCGGGGCATGCGGTCCAGGTCGACGGTGCGCGGGTCGGGGAAGGCAGCCGGGTCGAAGTTCGCGCCCTCGACCAGCACCAGCACCAGGTCGCCCGCCGCCACTTCACGTCCCCGAGGACCACGTCCTCCCAGATTGATCCGCAGCGGCTCCTCCACGGCCGCCGGAATCCGCCCGGGGTGGGCGACCAGCTCGGCCGGGAGCCCGGGGTGCTGGATCAGCTCCAGCAGGGCCATGGTCAGGAACCCGGCGGTGGAGACGACGCCCGCCCCGAACATCGTCACGCCGACCGTCCCGAGCATCTCGTCGGTGAGGTGCGCGTGGTCGGGGTCCGTGCGCAGGGCGGCCAGCGCGGCCATCAGGCCCGTCGTCGCCGGGGCGTCCAGCCGCTCGGTCATGCACGCGATGTCAGGGCTCCGCATCAGCCTTGGCGCGTCCTGCTGCGGGATGCCGAGGAGCCGGCAGTGCATGCCGGCCGAGTACGGATCGGCGAAGCCGCCCCGCAGACCCGCCGGGGCGCCCTCACGGGCCGGCGCGTCGATCGGCTGACCGGCGTACGACCGCATCCACTCCACGAGCCCGGGACTCCTTCCGGTCAACGGCACTCCGTGGCCCTCCCCCCGAGGGCTGGGCGGGCGTTCGATTGGTGGTTCAGGGAGGACGGCACCCCCAGGACGGCCGGGGTGTCCGGGAAGAGCGGGGCCTCGGCGCAGACGTACGCCATGCAGACCTCGCGCTGGGCCTCGGTGACGCTCTCCGTCCTGTCGGCCTGTCGGCGAGGAAGGTGCCGACGAGCTGTTCGCAGGTCGTGCGGAACTCCTCGTCGGTGCAGAGGCGGGCGGTGAGGTGCTCGTGGAGGTCGCGGTACGCCGGATTCGCGCGGAAGTTCGACATGGCGTGGGCCCGCAGACGGGTGCCGCCGGGGGCGACGGCCCGGACGGTGCCCAGCACCTTGGCCCGTACGCCGCGCAGGCGGCGAGCCCCCGGCGGGCCAGGTCCAGGACCCGGCGGGCGGAGAAGTAGCTGTTGCCGGGGGAGACGCCGATGAGAGGTCGGTGGGGTGACGTGCTGGATCTCTGAGACGGTCGCAGTCGTCAAGGAAGGAGAGCCCTTCGCGTCGATGCGAAGTCACCGGGCGGCTACGGAGAGCGTCAACGGGTGACCTGGCCCACTTTGCCGAGTGTTCACCGCGCGGATGGGCAGGGTCGTGCTGGGCGTCCGGGTCTCACCATGTGGTTTCACGAAGGTCGATTTCGGACGCTCGTTAGACTGAGCCGACCGCAGTACATATACGTATGTGCGGATAGTGACTGACTGAGCGAGGAGCGCACGTGGGCCTTGTCGTGCAGAAGTACGGAGGCTCCTCCGTAGCCGATGCCGAGGGCATCAAGCGCGTCGCCAAGCGAATCGTGGAAGCGAAGAAGAACGGCAACCAGGTGGTTGTCGTGGTTTCCGCGATGGGCGACACGACGGACGAGCTGATCGATCTCGCCGAGCAGGTATCTCCGATGCCGGCCGGCCGTGAGTTCGACATGCTGCTGACCGCCGGAGAGCGGATCTCCATGGCCCTGCTGGCCATGGCGATCAAAAACCTGGGCCACGAGGCCCAGAGCTTCACCGGCAGCCAGGCAGGCGTCATCACCGACTCGGTCCACAACAAAGCGCGGATCATCGACGTCACGCCCGGCCGTATCCGGGAGTCCCTGGACCGGGGCAACATCGCCATCGTCGCGGGCTTCCAGGGCGTCAGCCAGGACAAGAAGGACATCACCACGCTGGGCCGCGGCGGCAGCGACACCACGGCCGTGGCCCTGGCCGCCGCCCTCGACGCCGAGGTGTGCGAGATCTACACCGACGTGGACGGCGTGTTCACCGCCGACCCGCGCGTGGTGAAGAAGGCGAAGAAGATCGACTGGATCTCCTTCGAGGACATGCTGGAGCTGGCGTCGTCCGGCTCCAAGGTGCTGCTCCACCGCTGTGTGGAGTACGCCCGTCGCTACAACATCCCGATCCACGTCCGGTCCAGCTTCAGCGGACTCCAGGGCACGTGGGTCAGCAGTGAACCGATCAAGCAAGGGGACAAGCCGGTGGAGCAGGCGATCATCTCCGGTGTCGCGCACGACACCTCCGAGGCCAAGGTCACGGTCGTGGGCGTGCCGGACAAGCCGGGCGAGGCCGCCACGATCTTCCGCACGATCTCCGACGCCGAGATCAACATCGACATGATCGTGCAGAACGTGTCCGCCGCCTCCACCGGTCTGACGGACATCTCCTTCACGCTGCCGAAGACCGAGGGCCGCAAGGCCATCGACGCCCTGGAGAAGAACAAGGCGGGCATCGGCTTCGACTCCCTGCGCTACGACGACCAGATCGGCAAGATCTCCCTGGTCGGCGCGGGTATGAAGACCAACCCGGGCGTCACCGCCTCCTTCTTCGAGGCGCTCTCCGACGCGGGCGTGAACATCGAGCTGATCTCGACCTCGGAGATCCGCATCTCGGTCATCACGCGCGCCGACGACGTCAACGAGGCCGTCCGCGCCGTGCACACCGCCTTCGGGCTCGACTCCGACAGCGACGAGGCCGTCGTCTACGGGGGCACGGGACGCTGATGGCCGGGACAGGGTCCGTGCGACCGACGCTCGCGGTCGTGGGAGCGACCGGAGCCGTGGGTACGGTCATGCTCCAGATCCTGTCCCAGCACGCGGACATCTGGGGCGAGATCCGTCTGATCGCCTCGCCGCGCTCGGCCGGCCGCAAGCTGGCCGTGCGCGGCGAGCAGGTCGAGGTGGTGGCCCTGACGGAGGAGGCCTTCGACGGGGTCGACGTCGCCATGTTCGACGTCCCCGACGAGGTCTCCGCGCAGTGGGCGCCGATCGCCGCCGCGCGCGGTGCCGTCGTCGTGGACAACTCGGGCGCCTTCCGGATGGACCCGGAGGTGCCCCTCGTCGTCCCCGAGGTCAATGCGCACAGGGCGCGTGTCAGGCCGCGCGGCATCATCGCCAACCCCAACTGCACGACCCTCTCGATGATCGTGGCCCTCGGCGCACTCCACGCCGAGTTCGGGCTGCGCGAGCTGGTGGTGTCCTCGTACCAGGCGGTGAGCGGCGCGGGCCGGGCCGGCGTCGAGACCCTGCGCCAGCAGCTGGCGCTGGTCGCCGGCACGGAACTGGGGACCCATCCCGGAGACGTACGGCGGGCCGTGGGCGACAACACCGGGCCGTTCCCGGAGCCGGTCGCGCTCAATGTCGTCCCGTGGGCCGGATCGCTGCGCGAGGACGGCTGGTCGTCGGAGGAGATGAAGGTGCGGGACGAGTCCCGCAAGATCCTCGGCCTGCCCGAGCTGCCCGTCGCGGTCACCTGTGTACGGGTTCCGGTCGTCACCACGCACTCGCTGACCGTCCACGCCCGCTTCGAGGGCGAGGTCACCGTCGCCAAGGCGCGTGAGATCCTCGCCACCGCGCCGGGCGTCGTGCTCTTCGACAACCCGGCCGCCGGGGAGTTCCCGACCCCCGCCGACGTGGTCGGCACCGACCCCACGTGGGTGGGCCGGGTACGGCGGGCGCTGGACGACCCGACCGCCCTCGAACTGTTTGTTTGCGGCGACAACCTGCGCAAGGGCGCGGCCCTCAACACCGCGCAGATCGCCGAGCTCGTGGCGACCGAGTTCATGTGACGTTTCCCGGATTTCCTTCTGTGAGCCGGAAAAGCACTGGCCTGCGGACAGTCGCTTTGTAGGATCTGTGAGCGACTTGTGGTGCGGACGATGGTCCGGACCACTTGATCCGAGCCGCCTCGGCGTCCGAAAATTTGCCTCCCCGCTCTCCGCAACCGCGCGAAGGGCGGGGAGCGTCTTTGCGAACGCCCTTCAGGGGGTGCGGGGATGCTTCAAGGGGCGTGGGGACGCCCCGAATCATTCAGGACACAGGGGAAGAGCGGGTAGGCATGAGGGCGCTTGACGCACGGTCAGTAGTGCTGCCTGACACAAGACGGAAGGCGGTCTCGTGCGGCATGCGGCCGTCCGACGCAAAAGTGACGCCCGGCGCGTACAACCCTTACGGGGGTAGGCGTGTCCAACTGGCGTGGCAGAGGTTCTCGATTTCACAGCGGTCTCGCGCGGTACGGCCCTCCGGCCGCCGCGCCCCACGGCCGTACGACCCCGCAGGGCCGGTACGCCCGGTGGCATGCCGGTGATCGCGCCGATGCCCGCAGCGCGGCCTACCCGCATACCCAGTCAGCGTGACGGTGCCGAGGACGTGGCTGCCGCAGGCACCACCGTCGACCACCTCACCGAGACCTACCGGGCGCACTACCGCTCGTTGCTCGGTCTCGCAGCCCTTCTCCTCGACGACACCGCCTCCTGCGAGGACGTCGTCCAGGAGGCCTTCATCCGCGTCCACTCCGCGCGCAAGCGCGTCCGGGATCCGGAGAAGACGCTCGCGTATCTGCGCCAGACCGTCGTCAATCTCTCCCGCTCGGCCCTGCGCCGCCGCATCCTCGGACTCAAGCTGCTGTCCAAGCCGATGCCGGACATGGCGAGCGCCGAGGAGGGTGCGTACGACCTGCTGGAGCGCGACTCGCTCATCAAGGCGATGAAGGGACTCCAGCGCCGCCAGCGCGAGGTCCTCGTCCTGCGGTACTTCGCGGACATGACCGAGGCGCAGGTCGCCGAGACGCTCGGGATATCCCTCGGCTCGGTGAAGGCGTACGGCTCCCGCGGTATCGCCGCCCTCCGGGTCGCCATGGAGGCACCGGCATGAGCGGCCCAGGAGAGGACGACGGGCGGCGCCACGCGCATGTCCCGCACGAGCCCTACGAGTGGCGCGAGCCGGGTGGTGCGGACGCGCCGCACAAGCCGAAGCAATCAACTGCTGGGAACGGAACTGTGAACCACGGCCTCGACGACCAGAGCCCCTCGGGAGGGCTCGACTCGGACGAGCTGGCACTGCGCCGCATGCTGCAGCACGCGGTCGAGGAGATCGAGCCGCGCGACGGCACGCTCGACCATCTGCGCACCGCGGTACCCGCCCGACGGGCCCGCAAGCGGCAGGCCCTGGTCGGCATGGCGGCCGCCGCGCTCTTCGTCGGCACCGCCGTCCCCGCCCTGCTGCATGTCTCGGGCGTCACCGGCTCCGACGCCGACCCCCAGAACGCCGGCCACTACTCGCAGACCCAGGGCGGCGCGAGCCAGGGCAAGGGCCCGGACGGCGGTGAGAGCACCTCCGGCGGTTCCTCCGGCAAGGTCGAGGACAAGGACAAGGGCAGCTCGAAGGACGACAAGGACAAGGGCTCCGGCTCCGGCACCGGGGGCAGCGACAGCGCCGGTCCCTCGGCCACCAGCACGGCGGGCGTCCCCGCGTGCACGGCCACGGACCTCGGTGTACCGACCGCCAGCGTCGACCCCGCCGACTCGGCGGGCGCGGTGTACGGCACGTTCACCTTCACCAACGGCTCGACCGCGGCCTGTCTGGTCACCGGTCCGGGCAGCGTGGGCACCACCACGGCGGGCGCGGCGGACTCCACCAAGGTCGCCCCGCAGCGGCATGTCTCCGGCGACGCGGCGGTCTCCCTGCCCGACCCGTCCCTCGAACTCGCCTCCCTGAGCCTGCAGCCCGGCGCCTCCTACATCGTGAGGTTCGCCTGGGTCCCCTCGGAGACCTGCCCCGTGGAGAACGGCACCGGCGATCCCACCGGCGATCCCACCGCCACGCCCAGCCCCACCGAGAACTCCGGCAGCACGGAGGGCACCTCCACGGGCGGCGACACCGGCACCTCGACTCAGCTGATGACGGCGGACGGCACGGTGGACGGCAGCGTGACGATCACCGGCACGGCCGAGGGCGGCAGCCCGTCGACCTCGGTGACGGTGTCGAACGCGTGCGCGGGCACGGTGTACTGGACGGGTGTGCTGACGCCGACGGCGTAGCACAGGCGGCGTGGAGCCGGTGCGGCAGGAGACCGGTCGGACTCGGCGTCACACCGACGCGGGCTGATCGCCCGGCTCCGGCTCGGGCAGCAGCCCGAGCTCGGCATCCCGGATGAACTCCACCTCGCGCCGGATCAGCCGGAACCACATGAAGACCACGAACCCGGCGAAGACGAACCACTCGCCGGTGTAGCCGAGGTTCTGGAACGCCTTGAGATTCAGCCCGGTGTCCGGAGCCGCGGCCGCGGGCACCGCCTTCATCCCGGAGTCCCCGGTGTTGAGGGTGACCCAGGCGTCGTACACGTCGTACGACACCAGGTTCACCAGGGAAGCCGCGCTGATCGCCGACGTCTGCCCGGCCGGCAGCCCGCCCTGTGCGCTGACCCCGTTCTCACCGGGCTGCTCGGACGCCTGCAGGGCTCCCGTGACGGTGACCTCGCCCGAGGGCGCGGCCGGAGCCTTCGCGGCGTCCGCGGTCCCCGGCAGCCATCCCCGCACCACGGGCAGCGCCTTGCCGCCGTCGGTCCGCAGCAACGTCAGCACGTAGTAGCCGTTCCTGCCGTCCAGCTCCCGGCCCGGTACCAGCAACTGCTTCCCGTACCGCCCGGTCGCGGTGGCCTGCGCCCCGGACGTCTCCTTGTCCACCGGCAGCAGGCCGGCCAGCGGTCGCGCGGCATCCCCCGCGTCCGTCGCCACCTGCGAGGTCGCCCGGTCGTGATCGGCCATCCGGTCCTCGAACCGGCTCAGCTGCCAGGACCCCATGAACACACAGAAGGGGATGGCGAGCAGCACGAAGACGTTGATCCCCCACCAACGGGGCGTCAGCAGAAACCGGTACACACCTCAACGGTACGGGGCAGTCCGTGAGCACCGGCCCGCGGGGTCAGTACCTCTCGACGAGATGCTCCCGCCCCGCCGGCGGCTCGTACGGCTCCGGCCAGAAGTCGGTCATGGCGGATATCCGGCCGTGTTCGTCCCCGGTGAAGAACGCGATGCCGTACATCTCCTCCAGCCCCACCGTGAAGTGGGCCCAGCTGACCACCTGCCCCGGCTCGGCGACGATCCGCTCGATCCGCAGGTGCCAGTCACCGGGATACTCCCGGTTGAACTGGACGAAACGCTCGCGTCCGCTGATCCGCTCGCGTGTCTGCGGCAGCGTGTACACCACGTCCTCGGCCAGCGTGCCCGTGAACGCGTCCCAGTCCCGGGCCTCGGCGGCGGCCCAGAAGGTTTCGACTGTCTTGCGCAGATCTGTCATGCGCTCGAGTCTGCACCCGGCCACTGACAATGGGGTCCCGCGGTGGAGGTTGTCCACAGGCTGGGGACCTCGGCGGCACATTGTCGTCGGGGCCAGGCACTATGGGGCCATGACTGAGAGCAACGGGTCCGTCTCGCCCGAGCAGAACGAACCGACGCCGGACTGGGAGAAGCGCTTCCGGGCGCCCCGGGTGTCCCTGCCCGACTGGGCGGAGGACGCACCGGACCGCTCCCTGTTCGTGTCGAACGCGACGGGGACGTACGAGCTGTACGCCTGGGACCGCGCCACGGACGAGCAGCGGCAGGTGACCGACCGGCCGAACGGCACGACGGACGGGGTGCTCTCCCCGGACGGCGCGTGGATCTGGTGGTTCGACGACAAGGACGGCGACGAGTTCGGTGTCTGGCGCCGACAGCCGTTCGCGGGCGGCGAGGACGACCTCGCGGCACCGGGCCTGGACGCCTCCTACCCGGCGGGCCTCGCCCTCGCCCGGGACGGCCGTACGGCGGTGGTGGGCCGCTCCACCGACGAGGACGGTACGACGATCTATGTCGTCCGCGAGGGCGAGCAGCCGGTGGAGATCTACCGCCACCGCGAGTCCGCCGGCGTCGGGGACCTCTCCCACGACGGCTCGCTGATCGCCCTGGAGCACACCGAGCACGGCGACGCGATGCACTCGGCCCTGCGGGTGGTCCGCCCCGACGGCACGGCGGTCGCCGACCTCGACGACACCAAGGGCGGCACCCAGGAGCGGGGCCTGGAGGTCCTGGGCTTCGCCCCGGTCGACGGCGATCCGCGCCTGCTGATCGGCCACCAGCGCCGGGGCCGCTGGGAGCCCCTGGTGTGGGACGTCTCGACCGGCGAGGAGACCGACCTCGCCCTCGACCTGCCCGGTGACGTGAGCGCCGAGTGGTACCCGGACGGCACCGGACTGCTCATCGCGCACAGCTTCGAGGCCCGCAGCGAGTTGTTCCGCTACGACCTGGCGACCCGTGACCTGGAGCGGATCCCGACCCCGCCCGGCTCGGTCTCCGGCGCGACCGCCCGCCCCGACGGCAGCGTGGAGTACCTGTGGTCCTCGGCCGCCGAACCGTCGACGGTCCGCTCGACGACGGGCCGGGTCGTCCTGGACCCGCCGGGTCTGAAGTCCCCGGGCTCGGTCCCGGTGGAGGACGTCTGGGTGGAGGGCCCGGGCGGCCGTATCCACGCCCTGGTCCAGAAGCCGCGGGGCGCGACGGGCCCCCTGCCCACGGTCTTCGACATCCACGGCGGCCCGACCTGGCACGACAGTGACGCGTTCGCGGCCGGCCCGGCGGCATGGGTCGACCACGGGTACGCGGTGGTGCGGGTCAACTACCGCGGCTCGACGGGCTACGGCCGTGCGTGGACGGACGCGCTGAAGTACCGGGTCGGTCTGATCGAGCTGGAGGACATCGCGGCGGTCAGGGAATGGGCCGTGAGCACCGGCCTGGCCGACCCCACCCGGCTGATCCTGACCGGCGGCTCCTGGGGCGGCTACCTCACCCTCCTCGGCCTCGGCACCCAGCCCGACGCCTGGACCGTGGGCATCGCCGCCGTCCCCGTCGCCGACTACGTCACGGCGTACCACGACGAGATGGAAGCCCTGAAGGCCATGGACCGCACTCTCCTGGGCGGCACCCCGGAAGAGGTCCCCGAGCGCTTCGAGGCGAGCTCCCCCCTCACCTACGTCGACCAGGTCAAGGCCCCGGTCTACATCTCGGCCGGTGTCAACGACCCCCGTTGCCCCATCCGCCAGATCGACAACTACGTCAAGCGCCTGGAGGCCCGCGGCGCGGTCCACGAGGTCTACCGCTATGACGCAGGCCACGGCTCACTGGTCGTGGACGAACGCATCAAGCAGGTAGCCCTGGAACTGGACTTCGCGACCCGCCACCTGCCCCCCACCCCCTGACCCACCGGTCCCCGACGCCGTCCTGGCGTCGGGGACACCATGACCACGCCACCTCGTGTCTTTCAGCCCGTCCGGCGTTTGAGGACGAGGCCCTTTCGGGGCCGGCGGGGGTCTGGGGGCGGAGCCCCCAGGGGCCGGGGTCGAAGGGGCAGCGCCCCTGGAGGACGGGACGGGTAGGGGCGGCGGGGGCGAAACAACCCGCCCCGCACCCCTACATCGCGGCCCGCTCCCGAGCCCGCCTCCCCAGCAACTCCGCCAACCCACGCCGAGTAGCCGCCAGCACCACCCGGTCCGCCCCCTGCAGCAGATACGTATCGGGCAGATCCCACACCAGCCCCGATGGCGACCCGACCTCCTCGTACGCCCCCTCCACGGCCGACTCCTCCCGCCGCCCGGAGTACGCCGTGTCCAACGCCAGCACCCGCCACGCCCCCGCCCGGAACGCCTCCCCGACCGTCTTCCCCTCCAACTGAGGATGCCCACCCACCTCGACGGCGGCGAACAACAACACCCGCCGCTCCACCGGAATCGCCCCCAGAATCTGCCGCCCCATCATCGCCCCGGCGAACGCGGGCGCAGCCAGATGGGACACACTCCGGCTCCGGGTGGAAGCCTGCGGATGAGCGGCCCGCAAGGTCCGGTACACCGCGGTGGCGAAGTCGTCGTCGTACAACCGCAGCACCACCCGAAGATCCGGCCGCACGGACCGCGCGTACAACGCGGCCTCCAGATTCGTCGTATCCGCACTGGTCACCGACAGCAGCGCGTGCGCCCGATGCACCTTGGCGGCCTCCAGCACCCCTTCCTGAGTGACATCCCCGAGCACCACGGGCACCCGCAGCCGCCGGGCGGTCGCCAGCCCCCGGGCCTCGGGATCGGACTCCACGCACACCACGGGGATGTTCAGCTCCCGCAGCCGCGTCAGCACCCGGGTGCCGATCTTCCCCAGCCCGAGCAGCACCACATGCCCGCCCAGCCCCCGCGGCGGCTTGCGCAACGCGGACGCGGTCCGAAAGGTACCCAGCGCCTCGAGCACCGCGGCCAGCAGCACCGGCAGCAGGAGCAACCCGACGAGCCCGGCGAGGAGTTGCAGGACCTGGCGGCCGGTGGACGCCCCGAGCGCGGGGTCGTTGATGGCGAAGAGGTCGAGAAGGGTCATGTACGTCGCGTACAGCGGATGGTCCCCGGTCACCACGGTGAGCGCGACGGCGAGCGCGGCCACACACCCCACCAGCCCGGCCAGCGACCACCGCAGCCGCCGCGAGAAGAGCGAGGCGAACGGCGGCACGACACTGCGCCCCGGGGACATGGAGGGCGCCGCGTACGACACCTGCTCCAGCACCACGGTCCCGCGCTCACCGGCCGCCCGTACCGCCGCGGCGTCCGGCAGCAGCTCGGGCCCCTGCTCGGCACCGCCCGGATCGGCACCGTCGGGCCCCGCCGTGCCGTTGCCGCTCGCGGACAGCAGCGCCAGCGTGGCCCGCCCCGAACCATCGGCCCCCGGCGGCAGCTCCACGGCCCGCAGCAACAACCCGTCCGTCTGCACGACCTTGCTGGTCCCGGCGACGGCACTGGCCACCAGCGCCGGTGCGGCGGTGTCGGCGTCGGACAGGACGGTCGTCGACGCATCGAAACCGGACCCGGAGTCGGACCCGGAGCCCGCGTCGGAGCCGTCCCCGGAAGCCAAGGCCGACGCCTGATCGAGGAGTTCCTCGATGTACTGCCCCAACCGCCGGTTGTAGAGCCGCAGAACGAGCCGCAGCCGGGGATTGAGCCGGCGGGCGGTCAGCGCGGCACGGATGTTGGTCTCGTCGTCGTCGTACACGAGCGCCAGCGCGGCGGCCCGCTCCACCCCGGCGTCGGCGAGCACGGCCTCGGTCGCCTCGGCGGCCTCCAGCAACCGTTCACCACCGGCGGGTTCGGCCGCCCCCGTCCGGCCACCGGCGGCACTCACCATCCGGTCCAGCAACGCCGCCGAAGCCGCCCGCGCCCGCCCCACCACCGGCGGCCGCACACTCCGCTCGGACGCGGGCACGACGAGCGTGACCTGCTCCCCGTACACCCCCCGCAACTCGGCTGCCAGCCGATGCGCGAGCCCGTCGTCGCCGCAGACCACCATGTGCGTGGCGGCGGCACCCTGTTGACCTTGATTCGGAACGCTGCCCACGAGGGGAAAGAGTGCCTTACCGGGACGGGGGGTTCCAGGACGGGGCCGGTCGGCGGCGCCGGTTCCCGCGGTTCGTAAGGTTCCCGTCATGATCCGGTGCCGAGTTGAGCAAGGGCGCCAGAATGCCCGTATGGGAGGAAAGGCACCGCACACCGAGCCCGGAGGTACCGCGCCCGTGGCCCTCACCAAAGCCGCGCCGAACCGGCCCGACGCCACCCCGAGCCCAAGCGACGCCACGCCCGGCGAGCCGAAGGCCCCGCAGCCGCAGGACCAGGCCCGCCACCTCAACTCCCCGCTCCTGCTCACCATGCTTCTGCTCCTGGTGCTGCTCATGCAGGGCCCGATCCGCGGGCTGCTCGCCGCCCCGGTGATGCAGAGCTGGATGACGGTGTTCGTGGCCGTGGTCGTCCAGGCGCTCCCCTTCCTCGTGCTCGGTGTGATGCTGTCGGCGGCGATCGCGGTGTTCGTACCGGCGTCGTTCTTCGCCCGCGCGCTCCCCAAACGCCCCGCCCTGGCGGTCCCGGTCGCGGGCGCGGCGGGCGCGGTGCTGCCCGGCTGCGAGTGCGCGTCCGTCCCCGTGGCCGGAGCCCTGGTCCGCCGGGGCGTCGCCCCCGCCGCCGCCCTCGCGTTCCTGCTCTCCGCCCCGGCGATCAACCCGATCGTGCTGACGGCGACGGCGGTCGCGTTCCCGAACAACCCCGAGATGGTCCTGGCCCGTTTCGTCGCCAGCCTGTTCGTGGCGTGCGCGATGGGCTGGCTGTGGCTGCGCCTCGGCCGCGCCGACTGGCTGCGGCCACCGGCCCGCGCGTCGTACGACGGCCAGAGCAAAGGTGCGGCGTTCTGGGGGTCGGTCCGGCACGACGTGATGCACGCCGGCGGATTCCTCGTCGTCGGCGCGATGGCGGCGGCGACGCTGAAGGCGGTCGTACCGGAGGAGTGGCTGCGCGCGGCGGCGGGGAATCCGTTCGTCTCCGTGCTCGCCCTCGCCGTACTGGCCGTCCTGCTGTCGATCTGCTCGGAGGCGGACGCGTTCGTCGCCGCGTCCCTGTCCCAGTTCTCGCTCACCGCACGACTCGCGTTCCTGGTGGTCGGCCCGATGATCGACCTGAAGCTGTTCGCGATGCAGGCCGGCACCTTCGGCCGCGGTTTCGCGCTGCGCTTCGCGCCCGCCACCTTCGTCCTCGCCGTCCTGGTGTCGGTGCTGACCGGGGCGGTGCTGCTGTGAACCGGCACGCGCAGTCGGCGGTGATGTTCCTGCTCGGCGCGACCCTGCTGCACGCGGGCAGCACCGATCTGTACCTCCGCTACGTCAAGGCGGGCCTGCGCCCGCTGCTGTTGCTCTCCGGCGCGGTCCTGATCGCGGCGGCGGTGGCGACGCTCTGGTACGAGCGGCGCGCCGGCCACGCGGAGCATCACCACGAGCCCCGGATCTCCTGGCTCCTGGCCCTCCCCGTCCTCGCCCTCGTCCTGGTCGCCCCACCGGCCCTCGGCTCGTACAGCGCGATGCGCACGGGTACGGCCCTGCAACAGGCGTACGGCTATGACGACCTGCCCGCCGAGGGGCCGCTCCGCCTCGGCGTGGCCGACTACGCGGGCCGCGCGGTCTACGACCACGGGCGATCCCTGAAGAACCGCGAGATCAAGGTCACCGGCTTCGTCGCCCTGGACCGGGCGGGCCACCCCTATCTCGTCCGCATGGCCCTCAACTGCTGTGCCGCCGACGCCCAGCCGGTGAAGGTGGCCCTCACCGGCACGATCCCGCCGGTCCTGCGCCCGGACGCCTGGCTGGAGGTCACCGGCACCTACACGCCCCAGCGGACCGAGGACCCGGTGAACCACGGCCCGATCCCGTATCTGAAGGTCACCTCGTCGCGGCCGGTGACGGCGCCCGCGGACCCGTACGACGAGACCTGGAACAAGTGACGGTCACGTAAGGCGTGACGGTCAGGTGAGGCGCGCGAGGGCGGCGGCCTCCGCGGTGCCCTCCTCCGCGCTGAACACATGCAGCACGAGCCCGGACTCGCCCGGCCCGGCGGGCACATGCAGCGTCTCGAAGTCCAACTCCATCAGCCCTGCGACGGGATGCCGCAGCCGTTTGCGTCCGGCGGCGCACATCGTGACCTCACCGGAGTCCCAGATCCGCCGGAAGTCACCGCTCTCGGCGCCCAGTTCGGCGATCAGCGCGCCCAACTCGGCGTCGCCCGGATACCGCCCGGCGGAGACCCGCAACTGCCCCACCGCCTCGGCGGCCCGGTCCTGCCAGTCGGGATGGAGGTCACGGGCGGCGGGATCGAGGAAGAGGAACCGGGCGTTGTTGGGATCGCGCCGCCCCGGCACGTCGAGGCCACCCATGAGCGCGGCCCCCAGCCGGTTCCAGGCCACGACGTCAAGACGGTGGTCGGTGGCGAAGACGGGCAGCCGGTCCATGGCGTCGAGCGCGCGCCGCAGCCCGGGCCCGATCCGGGTGGCCGGCACGGGCTCGTGCCGGCCGGCGGCGAGGGTGTCGAGATGCCGCCGCTCCGCCGCGTCGAGACCGAGCGCCCGCGCCAGCGCGTCCAGCACCTCGGCGGACGGCTGGGTGGCCCGCCCCTGCTCGAGACGGACGTAGTAGTCCACGCTGATCCCGGCGAGCTGCGCCAACTCCTCGCGCCGCAGCCCCTGCACCCGGCGCCGCTTGTGCCCGCCGGCCCCGGCCGCACCGCCGACCCCCGCCTGCTCCGGCGCGACCCGCCCGCGACGGGCCCGCAGAAACCCACCGAGGGCCCGCTGACCGTCGTAGCTGACATCCATGAACTCCAGTATGCGTGGCCCTGCCAATACCAGGATCGAGGATCCGACGGTCGAAGGGGGTTCTGGCCGGCCCCGGGGGAGCCGGGCGAACCTGACGGCATGAAGAAGATCCTGATCGTCAGCGCCCACCCCGACCCGCGTTCCCTGAACAGCGAGTTGACGACGTTCGCGGCAGACCACCTGCGCCAGGCGGGCCACGACGTACGGCTCTCCGACCTCTACGCGATGAAGTGGAAGCCGACGGTCGACGCCGACGACTACCCCGACCACACCCCGGACCACCGCCTCCACGTCATGGCAGCCTCCGAACGGGCCACGCTGGAAGGCCGCTTGTCCCCCGACGTCGCCGCGGAGCAGGAGAAGATCCGCTGGTCGGACGCGGTCGTCCTGCAGTTCCCGATGTGGTGGTTCTCGGCACCGGCGATCCTGAAGGGCTGGATCGACCGGGTCTTCACCAGCGGCTTCGCCTACGGCCCTCAGGTCCCGCCGCCGTACGCCGAGAGCGCGTTGACGGGCCGCCGGGCCCTGTTGTCGGTGACGCTGGGCGCCAGGGAGACGTCCTTCTCGGACCGGGGCATCCACGGCCGCCTCACGGACGTACTGCACCCCCTGCAGCACGGCCTGTTCTGGTTCACGGGCATGACCCCGCTGGAGCCCTTCGCGGTCCACGACGCCAACGAGCTGCCGGACGACCGCTTCCAGACGGCCCGACAGGCGTACGCGAGGCGCCTGGACACCCTCTTCACCGCCGACCCGGTCCCCTTCCGGTCCCTGACGGGCGGGGACTACGACCGAGCCATGCGGCTGCTGCCGGGCAGGGAGCGACCGGGGACGACGGGCCTGGACCTGCACGTCCGCCAGCCGTAAGGAGCCTGCTGGAGGTCGCTCAGTGCTGGTAGGGCTGCTGCTGCGGCTGCCCGTACGCCTGCTGCCCACCCGCGGCCTGCGCCTGCAACTGCTCCGCCTGCTCCTTGGTGATCTTCTGCTCCGCACCGCAGAAGGTGCACTGCGTCGTGAACTTCGTCGAGAACGGGAAGAGCGGCACGAAGAACAGCGTGAACTTCGTGACCCGCTTGCGCAGTGTGTGCGCGGCGGGGTTGCCGCACTGGCCGCAGACGAGCGTGAGTATCGCGAGCTGGTAGAGGTAGCCCTTGGTGCCGAAGATGATCATGCGGGGTCCTTTCGGGGTGCTGCCCACCTGTCTGCCTGCCGACAAAGGTTACGGCCGACCCCTGTGGACCATCAGCGCCCGAGCCACGCCAGACAAAACAGGCGAGGCACCTAGGAACGTTCCTAGGTGCCTCACCTGATGTTTCGGCTGTCGGGGTGGCGGGATTTGAACCCACGACCTCTTCGTCCCGAAGCAACTTGGGTGGGGGTGTTGCCTTGGGCTGGTGTGGCTCTCACCTGCGCCGATGGTCCGTAGACGTTCGCGCTCGTCCGCTGGTGTTCGTCGGCGTTGTCACGCAGTTAGACACTCACGCTCCGATGGCTTCGGTCGCAGAGTTCTGGCACATGCGTAGCGACGTTGGTTGAATGTCGGCTTCACTACGTGGCATGGAACTTCAGTGGTTGGGTCCGTGGGCGGAAGACCACCACCGCATGGACACAGCATCGGCGCGGGGCGAGTGTTCCTGGGCTGCGCCGTGCCCCGCGCCTGCAATGTGGAGCGTTCGCGTCGTGGACACTGGCGGCGAGAGCAGGTGGGCTGTCTGCGCGGAGCACGCTGCCTCTTCTTCGGTGCTGTCTTCTGGCTTGCCGACTGACTAAGCACACGGCTCCGGAGGCCGCCGCATCTACTGCACCAAGGCCTGGTCAGCGAGGCCTACCGTACTTTTCTTTAGGGTCTCGTCCACGGCTGGTCCACAGGAGAGTTCCCGACGGGCGCGGTGGGTCGAAGCCTTCGGGCCGCCACCCTGAGCCTGAGTGTCAAGTTGACGGCCCTTTTGATCGCTCGTCCGGTCAAGGCTCTGAACACTGGCAATGAGGGCACCGACTCCAAGGCGGTCCACTTACCAACGCTTCCATCGCAGTCTTGGACCTCTGCTGAGCATTATTCCGGTCCCTGTCGGATCAGCCGTGACGCCCGGCGAGACTGGTCACTGCTGGAGGCACCCACAGCCGAACGGTGCGGTCGAGGCTGGCGGTGGCGAGCACGGAGCTATCCGGCGAGAAGGCGACTGCAGTCACGGCGTCGTGGTGGCCGGTGAGAGGCTCGCCGACGAGTTGGTGGGTGGCCGGGTCCCACAAGCGCACGGTGTGATCGTTGCTGGCTGTAGCGATCAGACTGCCGTCGGGAGAGAAAGCCAGGGCCACGACGGCGTCATCATGCCCGGTCAGGGGCTTCCCGTCGGGCTGGTAGGTGGCCGCGTCCCATAGTTGAATCGTGTGGTCGTCGCCAGCGGTGGCGATCAGACTGCCGTCCGGGGAGAACGCGACAGAGCTGACGGAGCCTCTGTGGCCATCCAGGAGCTCGCCTGTTGGCTCGCGGCTAGTGGAATCCCACAGGGGAACTGTGCCGGCATCCGTGGCGGTGGCGATCAGATTGCCATCGGGAGAGAACGCGACCCCAGTGACGAGCCCGTGATGGCTGGCCAGTGGGGGACCGGCGGTTTGTCGGGTAGCAGGCACCCACAGTCGTGCGGCAGCACCATCATTGGCGACGGCGAGCAGGGTGCCGGTGGGCGAGAAAACCACCGACGTGATGGGGCCGAGGTGGTCGGCCAGGGGGCTACCCGCCGCCGGTACCCGGGTAGCCGCGTCCCACAGACGTACCGAGCCGCTGCGGTCCGCGGTGGCGATCAGAGTGCCGTCGGGGGAGAACGCCACCGCCCTCACGGAGTCTCGGTGATTCGTCAGAGGCCTGCCGATTGGTTGCCGGTTGGCTGGATCCCAGAACCGCACCGTATCGTCGGCACTCGCTGTAGCGAGTTGCGTTCCGTCGGGGGAGAACACCACGGACCAGACCGCGTCGCGATGTCCGATCAGAGGTGCCAGAGATATGCCTTCGCCGTTCTTCAGCGCGGTGAGGACACTTCTGCTGGCGAGGCCGCGCGAGGTCAGCAGGTTCAGGCGGGTGCGCAGTTGGGCGTTCTCGGCGACCAGGTTCTCATGTGAGTCTTCTTCGTGCCGTGCACGCTGTGCCGAGGCAGGCGCTGGCTGGGCGTCCTCGGCTTTCCACAGCCGCACCGTGTGATCGAAGCCGGCGGTGGCGAGCAGGCCGCCGTCGGGGGAGAACGCGACGGCTGTGGCGTTGCCGGTGTGGCCGGTCAGTGGCGATCCGACGGTCTGGTGAATGGCCGGGTCCCAAAGACGCACCGTGCCGTCGACGTCGGCGGTAGCGAGCAGGCCGCTGCTGGGAGAGAAGGCGACGGCTGTGGCGGAACCGGTGTGGCCGTTCAGTGGCGATCCGACGGTCTGATGGGTGGCCGGATCCCAAAGACGCACCATGCCATCATCGCTGGCGGTGGCGAGCAGGCCCCCGCTGGGGGAGAACGCCACCGATCTGACGGGGCCGTCATGGCCGATCAAGGGCTTCCCGACCGCTTGGTGGGTGGTCGGGTCCCAAAGACGCACCATTCCGTCGAAGCTGGCGGTGGCTAGTAGGACGCCGTCGGCGGAGAACGCGACGGCCGTGACGGGGCCGGTGTGCCCGGTAAGTGGCTTGCCGACCGCTTCATAGGTGTACCGATCCCAGAGGCGTACGGTGCGATCGTAGCTAGCGGTGGCTAGTAAAGCGCCGTCGGGGGAGAAAGTAACGGCCGTGACGGCTTCCTGCTTCATGGTCGGGAGCACTCCGACCGTTTCATAGGTTGTTGGATCCCAGAGTCGTACCGTGCCAATGTCGCTGGCGGCAGCAAGCAGACCCCCATCCGGGGAGAACGCGACGGACCTCACGGTGCTTGTGTGGCCGGTCAGCGGCTTACCGACCGCTTGGTGGGTGGCTGGATCCCAGAGCGCCACCATCCCGGCGGCGCTGCCGGTGGCCATCAAGTTGCCGTCGGGGGAGAAGGTCACCGACCATACGAAGCCAGAGTGGGGCAGGACCGGCGGTATGTGACGAAATCTCAGGAGCTGTCGGTTCTCGAGTGGCGCGGACGCGTTCATCGGCGGTGCCGGTGTTGCGGGCACCTGGGCCGAGGGTCGCAGGCCGCCATTTACGACCGGCGGCGGCACCGACTGGGGTGCGGGCGGCGCGTGGCGGGCCTCGTCACGTAGGTTCGCGAGTCGGGTCCACTCCGCACGCCAGGGCTCGACCCTTGGATCATTCCGGCCCACAGGGGACTGGTTGTCGTTCGCGAGTGTGAGTAGCGTCCGGACGAGGGCGATCAAGAAGTCGACGCTAGGCAAGCGTTTTCCCCCGAGAGTCTCGCTGATCGCGGAGACCGAGAGGGACTGCCCAGAGGGTGCGGCACTGCTGATGTTGCGCTGGGAGGGGTTGCCGCATCCGATCCGCAGTTTCCGGAGCTTGGAGGCGAAGACCTGAAGTTCCCGCTTATACGCGGCCGCAGAAACGTCCTCACGCGCCACGTACGTCCCCTCGATGGTCTGTGGGACTCAGCGTATGACGCTGGTTGCCGAACATCACCGAATTCCGCCGAACACCACCATACATAGTGGGTGTTCGCCCGGAGTGCCATGCGTTACGGCGATGGCCTGCGACGATCGGACTTATCCGGGTCTGTTCGTGCTAGTCGGGGCATAGCGGATGAGGCTGGTGTGCTGGGCGCATGGATGAAATTGAAGAGCCCAGCTCGCCCGCCATTCCCATGTCCGGGTCGGTGCCGGAGGCACCGACCCGTGATCGGCTACTTGACCTGGTCGCGTTGCTGGTCCTGATCACGCTGGTGACGGGCGTCTTCATGCTGGCTGGCCCCGAGGCGTTCACCGCGGTCACCAGCGTCGGGCTGGGCCTCTTCGCTGCCTGGCGTGGCAGGCCGCCGCGCCCGTGAACCGCTCGGTAGGCGGGAGCGGCGGCGAGCTCGGTGGTCACTGCGGGGCCTCGCCGCAGACCCGATTCAGGGCCTTACGCGCGGGCGGCCGCCAGGCCGCGCGCGCGTGATCTGTCGACCAGTGCCGGACGTGTGCTGGAACGGGCCCGTTTGGCGCCGACGCCATTTCCCGACGGTCTGTTCGGCGCTCCGCAGCCTCATCTGGTGGATCGGGCGGCCGGCGGCGTCAGGCTAGGTGTGAGGCGACCTTCACGAACAGCGCCGGTCGGCCCAGCTACGCCGGTCTCCGACGAGCGCGGGACCGCTGGCGGTGGGCTGGGATGACTCACATGACTGAGTCGTCGCCCAACCAGGCCGACCACAGTCGGGGTGCCTGACCTCTCGTGACCTTGGCCATCCGCGATGAAGGTTTGGGGCTGAGGCGCCTACGGATGATCTCGTTGGGCCGCTTGATCGCCGGTCGTGGAAGTACGTGAGTTGGAAGGCCCCGGTCCCCTCGCTGACCTGGTCACGCTCCTTGCGGATCTCGCTCGGTCTCGGATCCCGATAGCCCAACCCCTGGTCTCACTGCTCGACGAGGGACGACGATAACGGCTTGGGATCCAGGACCGGACCATCCTCGGCCTGCCGTGAGAATGGGGTGAACTTTCTCGACGCGGTCACACCAACGACGATTTCCGCGGTATGCTTTCGCAATGTCTGAACTGCAAGAAGAGCCAAAGCGAGATCGCACCGGGGTTGAGCTGTTCGCGGGCGCGGGTGGCCTGGCGATGGCGGTCCATGGGGCGGGCTTCCGGCCATTGCTGTTCAATGAGTTCGCCCCTCGGGCGTGTCAGACCCTGGAAGCGAACGGGGCGAAGCCCCGAGGGGACGAGGAGCGCATCCCTGAGCCCGGGGAGCCGTGGCCGCTGGTGGCGGGGGACGTCCAGGACCTGGATATGAGCTATCTGCTCGGTCGTGTCGACGTGCTCGCCGGCGGCCCCCCGTGCCAGCCGTTCAGCCTGGGTGGGATTGCCAAGGGGGACGAGGACAAGCGCAACATGTTCCCGCAGATGTTCAAGGCGATGCGCCAGATCCGACCTAAGGCCGTCATCTGCGAGAACGTCGTGGGACTGCTCAGGCCATCGTTCAAGCCGTACCTCGACTACATCTTGCGCGAGATGGAGATGCCTTTCGAACTGCGTGATCCGCAGATCCCTTGGCGGAAGCACGATGAGTCGCTCGTTGAGGCCAGGAATAGGGCCGCCAGCGACCCGTCGGAGCGCTACAAGGTGGTGATGACGCGCGTGAACGCCGCCGATTACGGGGTCCCCCAGATCAGGCACCGCATCATCATCGTTGCCTTTCGGGAGGACCTCGGGGTCGACATCGACCAGTTCAGGGAGGACGTGCTTCCCCAATACTCAGAGGAGGCGCTGTTCCGGTCCATGCTCGATGGCTCCTACTGGAAGCGCCACCCCGATGTTCCCGCGCATGTGCGCGCCCGGGCTATGGCCAAGATCCGTACGGACGTTCCCCTTGTCCCGGACGGTTCGAAGCCCTGGCGTACCTTCCGGGACGCTATCGCCGGCGTCGATGAGAACGAGGGTAAGCCCCTGCCTAAGATCCCCTGGAACAGGCTCGACCGCCGTGAGTATCGCGCCGGGGGGTTCACTGACCACATCGGATGGCCCGACGCCCGGATCTACAAGGGTCACACGCCCAATGAACTGGACCGTCCCGCCAAGACAGTGAAGGCCGGCGTGCATGGTGTCCCTGGCGGAGAGTCGGTGATGCTGACCGATGATCTGGAAAGCCCCAGTGGCACTACCTACAGGCACAGGTATATGACCGTGCGTGAGACCGCTCGCGTCATGACCTTCCCTGACGACTGGAAGCTGGAAGGTCCTCGTGGGGAGAAGATGCGGCAACTGGGCAACGCGGTCCCGGTGAAGCTAGGTGCGGTCTTCGCCGATGCGGTAGCCAAGGCCCTCGATAGGACGTCGGGGCCAAGGTCGTGAGCGGTGTGTCGAAACCACCACAAAGCCGTTGGAACGATAAGCTGCCCCCCGACCGCGCCTGGAAGGGGCGTCCGGGGCGGACTCGGAAAGCTCTGTCCGCTGAACAGGACAAAGCGGCGGGCGGCCGCCATCGGCGTGTGGTTGACCTGGGTGACGGCCGCGTGGCTCACGCCTCAGTATCGTTGAGGGTCCTGCCCAAGACGCGGCGCATCCGCGCGTCACTGCGGTGGGGCGACGGAAGGAAGTCCCCTGAGCGCTACCTGGGCGAGGTTGAGCATGAAACCCGTGCGGCCAACCTCGCTGAGGGCTGGCGGCTGGCCTGGGCTAAGGGCCTCTTGAAGGAGGAGACTCTTCCCGAAGACTCGACAGCTTCGACTCCAGCGGTCCGTGCCTCAATGAAAGGCAACCGTGGAAGGGACACGAAGCCTGAGAAAGTCCTCCGGTCGCTTCTCTTCAAGGAAGGACTTCGCTACTTGGTCAACGCACCGCCGATCCAAGGCCTCCGGCGTAGCGCCGACGTGCTGTTCCCGAAGGCGCGAGTCGCCGTCTTCGTCGACGGTTGCTTCTGGCACGTCTGTCCGGAACATCACCGACCAGCGACCAAGAACACGGACTTCTGGACGGAGAAGTTCGCCGACAACCAGCGGCGGGACGCTGAGACCAACCGGATCCTGGAGGAAGCGGGCTGGACGGTCATCAGGGCTTGGGAGCACGAGGCGCCGGAGGACGTGGCGCGGCGGGTCATCTCAGAGGTCCGCGGTGTGACCGGCGAGGCGTAGTTACAGCTCCTCGCCGAGCAGTAGGTCATCGATGGCGTGCGTCAACCTGCGCAGAACGATACGACCATCCTCATCGCTGTACGCGAGGACGGGACTGTCTGTATCGAGACCTGCCTCGGCGAGAATCCCCAAGGGAATCTGCACCCGGCCGCTCACATTGATGGTGACTTGCGCGGGTTACCGGATCATGAGGCGAGTCTCGCACGCGCGTGAAGCTCAGAGGCACGTCTCGTAGCGGGGTACCAGTAGGGGTATCGAGATCTTTGTCCCGCACGTGTGGGTGCCGCCCATTAGGGTTGACGGCATGCTGATGGATGCTCCACGACCGTGCCTGACCGGGGACGACGGTGGGCAGCTTGACACTGGTGGGCGCGCTTTAGGTCCTGCCTGCCAGGCATGTGTTCATGACGAAGAGGGGGGCCGGCTGTGACCGAGAACCAGTACATCAATGTCACCCCACACCCGCGCATCTTGGGTGTGCTCGGCGACATCGAGTTCTCGCACTGGCAGTGCCTGGCCGAGTTGATCGACAACTCCTTCGACGAGTTCCAAGCAGCCGGCGAGACGGTGGACCGGCCCTCGGTCGCGGTCTCGCTGCCTCCGGCGAACTCGAAGCGTGCGACGGCTGAGATCACGGTGCAGGACAATGGCCGGGGCATGAGCCTTGAGGCTGTCACCAACGCCATCAGCGCGGGCTGGACGAGCAATGGTCGACACGGTTCCCTCGGCTTGTTCGGCATGGGCTTCAATATCAGTACAGCCCGACTCGGCCGACGTACCACTGTGCGTACCAGTCGGGCGGGCGACCCGGACTGGATCGAGGTGACCCTGGACCTGGTGCAGATCGCCAACTCATCTAGGTACCAGGCGCCGTACCGCACGGTGCCCAAGACCAATCGTGAAGTGCATGGCACCACGATCACCATCAGCGACCTCAAGCAGGAGCAGTACGCCACGCTCTGTCGCCCGCAGACGCAGAACGTGATCCGGGAGAAGCTCGGAGATGTCTACAGCTACCTGCTGTCGGAGAAGGGCTTCCTGCTCACGCTCAACGGCAAGAAGGTCAGGCCGCGCCTGCCTTGTGTCTGGGACGAGAAGCGGACCGTCACCCGCCAGGGCGTGGAGATCCATACGGTTCAGAAGATCAACCACGTGCTGAGCCCCAAGAACGCCTGCATGGCCTGCGGGTATTGGAGTTCTGCCGATGCCGAGCGATGCGAGGAATGTGGGCAGGACCGCCTGGAACTGAGAGAGCGCAAGATCTGGGGGTGGATCGGGATCCAGCGGTACGTCCACCGCACCGACTACGGCCTGGACTTCCTCCGCAACGGCCGCAAGATTCTTCTCAAGGACAAACGGGTCTTCTACTGGGAAGATGAGGACAGCCTCGCTGAGGCTGAGCTTGAGTACCCCATCGACTCCGGAGCCGTGCAGATGGGCCGGATCGTCGGTGAGATCCACTGCGACCACGTCGCTCCGAACTACCAGAAGACCGCCTTCGAGTTCGAGACAGCCGAATGGCGTCAAGTCCTGCGTGAGGTCCGTGGTAACAGTCCCCTGCGCCCAAAGATCGCGAAGAGCCTTGGGCTGCCGGAGAACCGCAGTCCCCTTGGCCTGCTCTACGCGGGCTTCCGTCGCCAGGACCCGGGGCTCAACTATCTGATCCCGGGCGACGGACGCAACGCTCTCCACGAGACGGCGGCGAAGTGGGCCGGGCTGATGCGGATGGGCGGCTACGAATACCAGACCGACGAGGTGTGGTATCGCGCTGCGTACCAGCACGACAACCCAATAGCCGCGGAAACGCAATTGGGGAATGATGACATCCTCCCCGGGCTCGGGGCAGGTTTCCTCGACCCGGATGACGAGACCGGAGGCGGTTCGGAGTCCGACACGACCACGGCGGGCCAGGAAGCGTCCGAGGACGACGCCGCACCAGTCGAGACGTTGGACCAGCGGCTCCAGCGATACCGAGATCACGCCGACCCCATCGTGGACCTGACGGGCCCGTACTACCTCGAAGACCTGGGCCGCGTGGATCTGACGGCTTGGGCGGTTAGCGGCCAGAATCTGGTCACCAAAGACGGGCAGCCCGCGCCTGTGATCGTCTCGATGGTCCGAGCCCCACACTTGGAGGTATTCGTCGACACTGGCCACTCGCTTTTCCGTGAATACGGGACGGACATGCGCGACTTGGCGCTCGTCGAGGTTGCGGAGTTCATGCGGGTACGGGCGAACAACGTGTCGATGCCCCTGAGTGAGATCGTCGCGCAGCTTAAGACTCACACCTCCAGCCCTAGGCTGACGCCGGCGGCGATGGCGGAGGAATCCGAGCGGCTCCTCGAACAGGTGCGTATGGCCATGGTGGCGCCCGTTGCGGCGAACCCGGCTGTGCACTGGCTGCTGCTCACGAAGGATGAACGAGCGGACGCCGAGCGCCGCTTCGCGGTCGAGGCTGGTGGGGCGTTCCCTTGGAACGACGCGATCTCCAATGGGGAGTTCATCCGCTATGTGCCGGCCAGCGCCGTCATCCGTATCCTTCAGGACTCCCCGGAGACCTTCCTCGATGGTTGTGTCTTCAAGCGCGGGTACATCGCTCTAAGTGATCCTGGGGCGCGAGAGCTCGTCGTGGAGCGACTGGTCAACCCCCTGGGCGACCTCGCGCTGCTGGAACAGCACCGTCCACGCCTCGACGTGGAGGAGTTGGCCCGGATCAGGATCAGCTGCCGTCTCATCGCGCGCGACCTCGCTGACAACACGTAGGGAGAGCGGTATGCGGTTCCTGGACGCAGCCTCCCTGCTGGACTCCGGCCCACTGCAGTTTCCTCGCCGCATCGAACGCCTCCTGTGGCACCTGGGCTTCTCCGATGTGTCGAACATCGACGGTTCCGGTGACGAGGGTGGCGACATTCTCGCATTCCACAAGGGCGAGACTTGGGTGGTCCAGTGCAAGTGGAAGCGACGCGGAGCCGTAGGGGCCGATGCGGTGGATGAGGTCGCTCGCGCTCGGGATCACTACCGAGCCCACAAGGCGATCGTCGTCACCAACACTCGTTTCAGCCCGGACGCCCGGCAGCGTGTGACGACTCTGGGGCGCCTCGGCCCTGAAATCCTCTTGTGGGGCGGAACAGACCTAACAACCAGCTTCGACCGGATACCGCCCCGCTTTGGACGGGTGACGCCTCGGCCGTACCAGGCCGAGGCGTTGCAGGCGCTGACCGCCGATCTCGATGCCTCTGGTCGTGCGCTGCTGGTGCTGGCCACGGGCCTGGGTAAAACGGTCGTTGGAGGCGAAGTGATCGCGGCGCACCTGCGTCGCGCTCCCCAGGACCAGGTTTTGGTCGTCGCTCACGCCAAAGACCTCGTCCAGCAACTAGAGCGGGCGCTCTGGCGGCACCTACCCAAAGACGTTCCAACGCGGCTCCTCACGAGCGACACACGCCCTGATGACCTCTCCGGCCTCACCTGCGCGACGGTCGGCTCGGCGTTGTCCGTCGCACGCTTCGGATACCGCCCAGGACTCGTCATGATTGACGAAGCCCACCACGTGGGCGAAGAAGGCCAGTATGACGATCTGTTGGAACTCCTCAGCTCGGCACGCCATCTGGGCGTCACCGCGACCCCATGGCGCGGTGACAAGCACGACATCACCCATCAGCTCGGCGCTGCCAGCTTCAGCCTAGGTATCGAGGAGGGAATGCGGCGTGGCTACCTCGCTCAGGTCGACTACCGCCTGTTGGTCGACGACATCGACTGGGACGTCGTCCGCGAGGCCAGCGACCACTCATACGGACTGGCCGAACTCAACGCGAAGCTCTTTCTGCCGCAGCGAGACGAAGCCATCCGCGACGAGCTGGCCACCGCATGGGCTGCCACACGCAACCCCCGGGCCATCGTTTTCTGCCGCACTATCGAACACGCTGAGCGGCTCGCTGACATGTTGCGGCGTACCCCCCTTTGGTCAGGTGCCCTCTCCATCCACGCAGGACTCGCCAAGAGGGAACGGCAGAACCGCCTGCTCGCTTTTCGTGCTGGCGACGTGCCCATCCTGACAGCGGTCGACATCCTCAACGAGGGCGTCGATGTGCCGGACGTCAATATCCTCTGCTTCGCACGAGTCACGCACTCCCGTCGAATCTTCGTTCAGCAGCTTGGGCGTGGGCTCCGCCTGCGCGAGGGAAAGGAGCGAGTCACGGTGTTGGACTTCGTCAGTGACCTCCGCCGCATCGCTGCCGCACTCAAGCTGAAGAGGGCGCTTGACGGTGATGGTGACATCGAGACTCTAGCGAAGATCGCCCCGTCGAATATCGACTTCAGCGACCAGAAGGTGGCCACGCTCATGGACGAGTGGATCAAGGACGCGGCCAGTCTTGAGACCGCGTACGACGAGCACCGACTCCAGTTTCCCGCCACCCGTGCCCCCTAGGAGTAATCACCGTGGCCTTGCAGCACTTGCCTGCACCCATTCGCGAACGCCTCCTTATTGAGATCTACCAACAGGCCAATGACCTGGACTGGGAGTTCTTGAGCAACACCGAGAAGACGAACCAGTACCGGAGATGGATCGAGGATCCAAAGGTCGGTGGAATCCTGCTCTCCTACGGGCCGGAGAAGGATGCCAGGGTCTGGATCAAAGACGTCCCCATGAAGGAGTACGCCCGAGCACAGGAGGGGATCGGAAACTATGTTCGCTATGCAGTAAATCGGTTCCAGGGGCCGGAGGAAGTCGTTCGCGCGGCATGTGGCAGCGGCTGGGTGATGAAGCACAACTCGGTTGGAGAGAAGCCGAATCACTGCTACGCCATCGCTGGAGACGCCACTCGGTACATTTGCTGGGGCCGCACCGGAACCTTTCGTGACCTTGTCTGGGCCGCGCTGAACGAAGCCATCGAGTCGGCTGAGCGGCCCGCGATCGTCATCACTACCCGCAACGGTGAGACCATTTCTACGGCCGAGCGCACGCGCCAGGAACGGCTCGCTCTGCGTTGTGGCGCGGACCTTCGGTACCTCCACCGCGAGATGATCCCGAACCCTGACTACCTTGGAGCGGTGGGCGGTGGCCATGGTCAATCGCAACCCACCCTCGTCGACTAGCCTTCAGGCGGCTCTCCGCTAAGGGGCGCCGATGAGCTGGACGAGGTCATCGGCCTGTTCGACCCGGCCGTGTCCGTTCACAACAGCCAGTGGACGAAAATGCGCGACGAACTGGCGGCGCCGGGATCGGCCGGGGAGGGACGGCAGCTAGTGGTGAGCGGGATTTGGATGTAGGCCCCCAACAGCCGCCCTTCACGGAAGGGGGAGCGTGGTGACGACGGACTAGAGAGGCAACAAAGCCCAAAGTACTGGCCTTCTTGGTGAAGCTATGGTTGACCGTGGGGTCGCTGCGTGCCATTGCGCCACCAGGGCAGGCGGGGCCGGTTCGGGCGCTGACCTGGCTAAACGGCAGACGTGGGGTCCCGCTGGGCTCTGTTGCTTTCACTGCGGTTCCCCGGTGTTCCCCGCTCCATCTGGTGCGCTTGTGGTGCGGTCCTGGAGGATCGACCTGTGCCTTCTCTCGGTATGCCCAGCCGGCACTTGAACGTTGCTCCGCAACGCCTGGCGGCCCCGCAGTGGCAGGTTCCCCGCAATCCTCAGAGGTCGGCAACTGATAGTTGCCGACCACGCCCGGTGCCGCTCGGGTGGCCGACCGCCTATGAACCGGTACCTGCGGAGCGTCGAAGGGCCAGTCCATAAAGAAAGTCTTCTGGACTGGCCCTTCGACTGCGTTCGGGCTAAATCTGATCTACTTACATTCTCTTTACGGACCCGATGCCGCAGAGGGAGTGTTGATCATTTTGACGGATACTGCGAAGCCTGACGGCTCTCTTTGTAGCCAGAGTTGCAGTAGGGGTGAGTGAGTTGACCATTGCTTGGTGCTCCCGTCCCTCCGTCTTCCTTTCTGATTTTGTGATCGATTGTTGCAGACCTGAAATGCAAGCGCGAGTGGCAGATTTCACATTTCGGAGAATTTTCGAGTGCGGATTTTAGAATGATCGAATTTTTTGTTTCGGCCGAAAAATTGCGTCCGTGCGTTCGGTCTTCTTCCGTGACGATCTTCACATGAGATCGCAACAGCGGATGATCTTGCAGTTTGAGGACGGCTTGCTCCTCTGTGCCGCCACTGCTGAGCACATCGAAAAGAGTGCGATACATTTCGAGGATCGGTGTAACTGACCGCTGCATACTGCCATAATGTCGCACGATCTGGTTCAAGAAATATTTGTATTTAACCAAGAATTCTTCAAACTCGGCCCGTTTTTCGGTGAACCTCATCAGGCGGCGCTTTTCGACTAGTTCTTGAACGAATGATACGGCAGCCAAGAAGGCGGCTGGCTGGAACCGCCCGGTAGCGCTGTAGAAGTAAACCGCAGGGTGGAGGCCCAAAGACGCAGGCTCGTTCCCGGCGATTTTTCCTGCAGCTTTCCTTACCGCCCGCATGAATTCTAGGGTTTTAGCCCCGTCCTCATCGTCAGCCAGCCGCCGTACCTCTCCTTGGGTAGTACTCTTCCGGCGTCGCTTTTGATTTTCGTCGCGCCACATGTCGGGCTGCAGATCATTCACAAAGTTAACGAGCTCGAACACCATCTTCACGCTATCGGCCGAGTAGCCCCTCCCGGCAATAGGGAGATCGGAAGAGCGAATGGAGAGCTCCAGGTTAGGCTTAAAGATCAGGTCGTATACGCTCTTGGCGATCGACTGGATTTCGGACCTAACGCTCTCATCAAACGACGACCAGTATTTATGTCCCGTCCCGGCGCGAATGAAGGCGCGCGCGGCGAGAGCATTCGGCTTGTGGCGCGCCTTAATCATGTCCAATTCTGTACTGTCGATTGGAGTTGCCTGCTGGTTGATGCGGAAGAATGAACTTTCGGCCTTTTCTGCCTCACCATTGACCCACTGTAGGTGGATCGCGGTAGCGCTGAGGTTCCTTGCGATCTGTAGCCGTTCTTTAGAGGTTGTGTCAGGGTTCATGAGCGCAAGTTTCAAATCGGTGTACGATCCGACGCTTCCTTGAATCAGCTTGCGGGTTGCTTCAGCGGCTTTCCGTTGTTCAGAAGGGATGACGCTGTCGAAAAAGCGCATAGAGGTATGACTATCACCGTAGTCGTCCTGTACCCACGCAATGAGAGCGCTTAGCCGGTGGGCTCCATCAATCACAAAGATGTCTCCGCTGATGTTCGAGCGCCACAGGATGATGGAGGGGATGAGATCGCCCTCCAAAAAACTGCTTACTAGGGCAGAGATCTTTTCTGGATTCCAATTTGCGGTTTCTCGCTGAAAATCGGGCTTGCGGAGTACATTGTAAATGAAGCTTTCCTTCTCCAGGTCCGTGATTTTCAGCGTGGCGCTAAGAATTGATGGCTGAGTCGATGGCTCTGAGGTTACTGTCTCGAAGTCTTCCCGGGGGATGAGGGCGTCAAGGTTGACCATGTGAGTTGCCATGTCCCGCTCCTGGATTTCTTCTATGGCTGTGGAGAGACAAGCCTAATTTTGCTGACGGTGTGTAAGCGTAGCGGGGCAACGAGGTGCGTGGTCACGGATTGATGGAAGCGTGGCGTTCGCGCATTGGGGGCACGGGTGATCTACTCAATTAGTGAGAAAATGCCTATTCCGGAATAAGGGGGGTAAGTGGCCCTCGGCCGCTGTAAGTGACGAGTAAATCGTTCGTGGATGAGGTGCGGCTCGAGGGCAGTCGAGACCGGTGGAGTCTCGATGTGTGAGCCAACCCCATAAGCGATCTTGAAAACCGTCGCGACTGTACTCACGTGCGCCGCCCGGCAATCACCGTGTGGGTCCCCGCAAGTTCTAGGTCGACAGGGCATGGAGGGGCGCGGACGGTCCTATGGCGGTCGGGGGTCTGCACTTGCTCGATCCTCAGCCGACGACAGCCCGCCACGACGGTGGTGCGGCGAAAGATTAGGCGCGCGTATGCCTCGCGGTGCCCACCACGAGCCTCAGCCATGGTGTCGTGCTTGTGTTGTCGCCTCCAGCCGGCCGCTCTAGCCGCTGGGGGGAGGAGAGGTTCGGGCAGGTGGACTGAGACGCCGTCACGCGGCAGGAGCCATTACTCCTGATCTGCTGGCGCCACGCGGCGTCAAGGCTCTATTGTCTAAGTTATGGACCGTATTGAGGCGATGTTCTCAGGGACTCCCTATTTGGTTGCGGAAGACGACGTTTCGGTTGCGCGCTTCACCGTGGTTCAAGAGAGATCTGAACGGTCACGGGAAAAGTCCATTTCAGTGCAGGAGCGCATTGCAGCCGAAGGGCAGGAACTCTTTGAGCCGTATGTGCGTGCGATTAGGTCACGCCTGGTGGCAGAAAGCAATAAAATCGAGGGTTATGACTGGACGCATGCACAAGTGAATGAAGTGGCTCTTACTTATAAGGAGCTGCTAGAGGCGCCTGTTGGATCACTCATGCAAGCAGTAAGACAAGACTCTCGGGTTTACGAAGCTCTCGGTCTCTACAAAGCGCATGAAATTGCCGACGAGTGGGCGCGTGCGTCAGAGCGCCCCTACGAGTACGAAATTAGATCGCTGCACGAACTGATCACCTTCGGAGAGGCGTACGCAGGACGCTACAAGCAGGTAGAGAACAAAATTGGTGGCACCAGCCTGCGAACAGCTGCCCCATGGGACGTGGGTCTGCATATGCGTGAGCTATGTGACTGGTGGCAGGGGTGTGATGTGAATCCTGCCCTGGAAGCGACCATTCTTCACGCGTGGCTTACTCATATTCACCCCTTCGAGGATGGCAACGGAAGAATGGCGCGTCTTCTTGCGAATATGTCGCTGGCGAGAAATGGATTCCCGCCGCTTCTTGTCAGATCGCAGGTCGATCGCGGGCAGTACTATGACGCTCTGGCCCGCAGTGACGACGGCGACATTCTCCCACTGTATGATCTATTCGTCAAAATCCTAAACCGTACAGTCCGGCTCATGTCGAGGCCGGATTATGTTAAGGAGATCATCAAGGATCGACTCCTCTCCACCGTCAGGGATCGGTATGCCCTATGGAAACCTTTGCCGGATCAGTTCTTTAGAGCGCTCTCTCTGGAGCTAAAGTCTCGTGGATGGTCAGTCTTGCTTCAGGGAAATCCAGACCTTGGGTCTTTCGCGCTCCTGGCCGAATGCGATCCTGAGGGAAATTCCTGGTTCGGCAAGGTTGTTGATGGAGAGAGGGTGCCGAAATGGCTTCTTTGGTACGGCTTCAATAGTGAGGCATTGAGCGACTTGGCCGGTGCTGTCACCTCGTATCCGTCTATTTTCGTCTCTGTTCGAGATCGTGATCCTCAAGCGCTCCATCCGTACCGCCCGTTGCAGGTCGGTGAAGGGGGGATCGAGGAGATCGTTCTCCGGCCGTTGGAGGGCAAGACTGCCCTCATCAGATCCGGATACGATCTACGGGAAGTGGATATTGCAACGGCTGCGTCACTTGTTGCGGATGACTTGATTACGTAGGTCGGTGGGAATCGTGGTGCTAGCCGCCTGACTCGCGACGTGACCCTTCTGTGCGACTGCCAGCTGATGCTGTGCGTGGCGCGGTTGCCGGCCGGGCTGGAGCGGGACGGAGGCAGGAGCGCAGGCCCGGCCGGGGGCCGCGCCACGCGCGGGGAGCGGAGCGAGCCGCCTTGAACCAGTAGAGAAAGTTGTAACTCAGTCAGGCGCTCTACGGCTCGTGCTCGGCTTGCCGTGCTGCTTCGATGAACGACTCGACCGAAGCCAAGTAGGCAGTGACGGCCTCACGGAAGGCGTCGGCCTCGCGGATGTCCTCCTCGACGGCGATGAGTCGCGTGTATGCCACGGTGGAGGCCACGTGGACTGCTCTTGACGCCTCTATTGGCCTCTGGCGGCATTCCAACGAGACGATGGCCAGGGAACGCATGAAGGGTTCGTAGGAGTCACGTAGTTGATCCCGGAGGCCCGTGAGGGATGCCTGGCGTGCTTCCTGGTTCTCTACCTTCAGGTACTTGGGGATCCTGAGGTACAAGATCCCCATCACATTGGCCTGTTGGATGAACCCGAGATGTGTGGCTCTGCGTGCCTCTTGCTTGTGGGCGACGCGCGCGGCTTCGGCAGCTGCCTCGGCCTGGACTCTAGCGGCTTGCGAGTTACCCCTACTGGTGACCCAGCTGGCGACTACCGCTGTAGCAGCGGTCAGCAGGGCTACCCACAGAGCGCTGTTGTCCATGAAGGAAGTGTGCGGGGCGCTGGGCAACTTGCACAGAGCGTCTCGGAAGGCATGCCGAGTGCGCTTAGCTACTGGCCTTCCAGGGCTTGAAGTCGTTTGTGCAGGCTGGGAGTTCGACGCCTTGGCGGTGGGCGAGCGGTAGGAAGAGCACCGGTCGGATCGTCCATGTGATGCGGGTCTGGGCATGGGTGATCGTGACTGCGCAGGGCTCGGAACGTAAGAGGGCTTGCCGGGTTGCGATGCGCCCCTGAGAGAGCCAGGCCCACGCCGTGTCGGAAGCGTCGGAGTCCAGAGCCGGGGAGATGGTGCGGAGCGTCACCGCAACCCATCTGTCTGCCTGGGAAGCCGAGTAAGCATCCAGGGATGCTCGGAGCGTCGGCCGTTCCTCCTCGGTGAGGTCCTGGGTCCAGCACTCGCACCAGTAACCGTGGCGGGGTCCGTTCATCAGCACGGGTGGCCTCCCGTACGTACGTCGGTGAAGAGCTCCGCGGTGACCGTGTGGCCGCCGTCGCTGTCGTGGACCACAACCCGGTGGGCGATCGCGGTGACCATGCCGAGGCCCCGGCCGTGCTCGGCCTCCTGGTCCTGGTGCTCGACCTTCGGGACCGCGCCGGCCCCTCCGCCATCCGTGACCGACAGGGCGATCACCTGAGCCGACACCGCCAGAGCCAGATGGAAGCTGCCGGAGTCCCGGCCGCTGGCCGTGTGCAGGATCGCGTTCGCGCTCAGCTCGCTCACGATCAGCTCGGCGTCCTCCGCCAACGGCGATCCGCGCAGGATGTCGCGGGTCCAGCGGCGGGCCCGGCTCACCTCTTCTGGGAAACCTGGGCAAGTGAGCCCCCAGACCCGGGCTGCACTCGTATACTCGTGCATACAAGTTCCTTCGTGCTGGTAGGCCGCCATGTGCAGCGGGTTCGGGCTAGACGAGCTTCACGCCGTCGTGGGCGCGGATGGCCGGCGGGGACGTCGCGTCGAGTGCGTCCAGGACGCGGATGGCGTACGCCTCGTCGGAGAGTTCGGAGACTTCTTCGCGGGTGGCCCAGCGCAGGGCGCGGGTTTCGTCGCCGGTGGTGGGCGTGCCGTCGGCGGCTTCGCAGCGGAAGACCAGCGAGACGATCAGGCCCGTCATGTTCTTGTAGACGCCGGTCAGGGTCGCGGGAAGTGCGATCTTGATGCCGGTTTCTTCGAGGACTTCGCGTTGGAGGGCCTCGGGGATGGTCTCCTCGCGTTCGAGGACGCCGCCCGGCGGTTCCCACTTGCCGTTGTCGCGGCGCTGGATCAGGAGGGCCCGGCCCTGGGCGTCGACGACCACTCCGGCGACGCTCACGGAGTGCGGTCGGTCAGTGCTCACGTTCCTCGGCCCTCTCGGCTGGCTAGGCTCTCCACCGTAGCAACAAGACTCGCCCACTCGTCTAGATACCTAAAGGAGTACGCGTGAGCCCTCTTTCTTCCGGCCTTCTCGGCGATCTCGACCCCACGAGCGATCGTGCGGTCTTCCGGCAGATCGCCGACCAACTGCGTGAGGCCATCGACCGTGGGCGATTCCGCGAGGGCGACAAGCTGCCCTCGGAGGCCGAACTCGTCGATCATTACGGGGTATCCCGTATGACCGTCCGAAACTCCTTCTCCATCCTCCAGGGGGAAGGGCTCGTGCACGCCGAGCACGGCAAGGGCGTCTTCGTCCGGCCCCGGCCGCCCGTGCGCCGTCTCGCCTCCGACCGGTTCGCACGGCGGCACCGCGAGCAGGGCAAGTCGGCCTTCATCGTGGAAGCCGACGCGGCCGGCAGTCACCCCCAGGTCGACAGCCTTGAGGTGAAGGAAGAGAAGGCCGGTCAGGACATTTCCACGCGGCTCGGCTCCGTACGGCGGGTGCTGGCCCGGCGGCGTCGGTATCTACTCGACGGGCGGCCGGTTGAGTTCGCCACCTCCTACCTGCCCCTCGACATCGCCCGCGGCACTCAGATCGCCGAACCCAATCCCGGGCCCGGCGGCATCTACGCCCGCCTCGAAGAGCTCGGCCACCGCCTCGACCACTTCGAGGAGGAGATCCGTGCCCGGATGCCCTCGCCGGCGGAAGTGAAGACGCTCCGCCTGGCCTCCGGCGTACCCGTGATCCACCTCGTCCGGACCGCCTTCGACACTGAGGGGCGGGCCGTCGAGGTCTGCGACACCGTCATGGCTGCTGACGCATACGTGCTGTCGTACCAGCTTCCCGCGACCTGATCGTCATGGTTTGGGGTGGTGCGCGGGGGCGGTTCTCGGACTCGTACACCTCAACAGGCATACTCGTATAGACGAGTGGGCAAGTTGAGTGGCAGAGTGGTCCGCGTGATCCCGAAGATCGGGTTCGCAGGACGCATCATGTATAGACGAGTAGATAGGGGAACTCCCTTGCGCACCATCCGTGTTGAGGCCTCCGCCGCGACGATCCTGCTGACCGAGGCTCCGGAGCCGAAGGTTCGCGACCGTCAGACCGGCGAGCGGGCCATGGACACCGTCAGCGGTGAGCCGCTGATGACGATCGGCGTCGTCTACATCGAGGAGGGGGAGTCGTCGCTGATCAAGGTCACCGTTCCTGAGGGCGGTATCTCGGAGGGGCTGGCGCTCGGTGCGCCGGTCTCGCTGCCGGGGCTGATCGCCCGGCCGTGGGAGAGCGTGTTCAACGGGCAGCAGCGCCACGGGATCGCCTTCCGTGCCGCCGCTGTCACCCCGGCCGCATTCCCCGCTGCTGCTACCGGGGCCGCAGCCTGATGTCCGACCTGACGACGCTCCTGGAGGTGGGTGGTCCTGTCGCCGCACTCGGCGGTGGGGCCGCCTACGCCCGGGCCAAGCACCCCGGGGTCTATTGGTCGACCGTCGGCCTGCCGATATCCACGGCCCGGCTGCTCAGCTCGTACAGCTCAGTCATGGAAGCGTGCGGCCTGACCGTCGCGCCGTCCCGACTGCGCATGCTGGCAGTCAAGGCCACCACCCGACGCGAGATACGGCCCGTACCGCCGCGTCGAGGCATCATCCGTCCTACGTCGACCGGGCTCCGGTTGCGGCTCCGGCTCGCCCCGGGGCAGGAACCCGCCGACGTCGCCGCCTCCGCCGAACGGCTGCGGCACGCCTGGGGCGTTCACGCCGTGTACGTCACCACCGTCAAGCCCGGTGTCGTCGAACTGCGGCTCGTCGGCTTCGACGTCCTGCGGCAAGTCCGGATGCCGCGCAAGGTCGACTCCGGGTACCTGCGCATCCCGGTCGCCCTCCGTGAGGACGCCACCGCCTTCGTACGCGACTACCGCACCATGCCGCACCAACTCACCCTCGGCGCCACTCTGTCCGGCAAGTCCATGTACCTGCGCCACCTCATCACCGGACTCGCCCCGCAGTCGGTCGCCCTGGTCGGCATCGACTGCAAGCGGGGCGTCGAGCTGGCGCCGTTCGCGTCCCGGCTCTCGGCCCTCGCCACCGATCCGGAGCAGGCTGCCGAGCTGTTGCCCGTGCTCGTCAAGGAAATGGAGGGCCGCTACGACCTGATCAAGGCCCGGCAGGGCATCGCCCCCGGCATCCCCGACGAGGAGATCACCTCCGACATCTGGGGCCTGCCCGAGCACGAACGCCCCACCCCCATCGTGCTGTTCGTCGACGAGGTCGCCGAACTCTTCCTCGTCGCCACCCGCAAGGACGAGGAACGGCGCGACGAGATGGTCACCCAACTCATCCGCCTCGCCCAGCTCGGCCGCGCCGCCGGCATCTACCTGGAAGTCTGCGGACAGCGCTTCGGCGCCGAACTTGGCAAGGGCGCGACCATGCTGCGCGCGCAGCTGACCGGCCGGGTCTGCCACCGCGTCAACGACGAGGCCTCCGCCAAGATGGCCCTCGGCGACATCGCCCCCGAGGCGGTCATGGCCGCCTGCGCCATCGCCCCCGAACGCCCCGGCCTGGCAGTCGCCGGTGACACCTCCGGCGGCTGGTCCCGCATCCGCACGCCGTACCTCTCCCTCGGCGACGCCGCCGAGACCTGCCGCGACTCCGCGCACCTGGTCCCCGACCTGCCCGCACTCAAGCCCTTCCGGCCCCACGTGCCCGTGCGACCGGTCGAAGCGTCGGTACCGCAGGTCCACCCGCGCCCGGTCACCGACTGACCTTCTCCCCTCCCCAACCGGTCGGCGTGACCGCCTCACGCCAAGCCCCTACCCCTCCCATGCCTGAACCCGGAAGGAGCCGCTCATGCGCGCCCAACTGGCCCGCGTCGACGCGGTGCTCGTCCAGGCGCTGATCGCCGCCGCGCTGTCCTTCGCCCACATCCACGACATCGCCTCGGCGGCCGGACAAGACGGATGGAAAGCGTGGGCCTACCCCGTCTCCGTCGACCTGCTGCTCGTCGCCGCATGGCGTCGACTCCGGTCCGGTGAAGCGAAAGCGTCCGGGTGGTGCTGGTTCGTCATCGCACTCGCCGCCTCCCTCGGCGCGAACGTCGCCACCGCCGGACTCCTCGACCTGGACCAGGTGCCGGCCTGGCTGCGCATCCTCGTCGCAGGCTGGCCCGCGGTCGCCTTCCTCGGCGGAACGCTCCTCGCCCACTCCACCCCGACGACACCGGCCAACGACACCGGGCTCATCGAGGACCAGGAGGACGCGCCCGAACCCACCCCCGAGCCACCCGCCCAACCAGCCATCGAAGCCCCGCCCGAGCGCCCCGCCGTACCCGTCCCGACCGCCCTGGTCGACCACGCCCGCAAAGTCGCCGCCGAACACCACACCCGCACCGGCTCCCCGATCGACACCCCAACCCTCCGCGTCCGCCTCGGCGTTCCCGCACCCATGGCCGAAGCCATCGCCGCACAGCTCTGAGAGGAGACCCGTATGCCCGCCAACCGCCGCTTCCGCAACGTCACCCGCATCGGCCCCGTCCAGGTCGCCACCTCGTACGACCAACGCGGCCGCGAGAAGCACACCGCCGCCTGCACCGCCCCGCGCTGCGGCTTCTCCACCGACTACGACAGCCGCGCCGCCGCCGAGCTGGCCGCCCGCACCCACCGCTGCCCCGTCCGCTGAAAGGACCTGCACACCGTGACCGTCAGCCTGCCGCTTGTCGTCGTCCTCGGCTTCTTCGCCTGGGGAGCGGTCAAGTTCCTCGGCGTCCGCACCTGGGTCGTCGTACTGATCGCCCTCTTCGGCTTCTGGCTCTCGCAGACCTTCTTCGCCCCCGCCATCGAGTCCGGCACGCGCACCGGCGTGGACGTCATAAACGGCTCACATGCCTAGACGAGTAGATGAGGAGAGTTCCGCCGTGTTCCTGCCCAAGTACCCCGACAACCCGACCCCGCCGCCCGCGCACACCCACGTCCCGGCCGACCCGATGCCCGTACGGCGCTCGCTCCCGTCGGTCTCCATTGATCAGAAGACCGTCGTCGCCCTGGTCGTCGGCGGAGTCGTCCTCACCGCGCTCCTGGCCGCTGTCGCCATTACGGCCATCTCCGTTGCCGTGGCCGCCGTGGTCCTGCGCTCCCTGCTCCGCGAGCAGCACCGGCGCTGAGCACTCACCTGACCTCCGGGGCGGCGTCGCTCGACAAAGCATCACGCCGCCCCGGGGCCTGTTCCTCCCGACCTAGCCAGCCAGAAGGAGAAACGCCATCTTCACCCGCACCACTCCGGCCCCACTCCCGGAACTCGCGAACCTGGCCTCGCAAGGCACCCTCCCGGGTATCCTCCGCCAGCTCTCCACCCTCGGCGGCTGCACCCACCCCATCCGCCTCGACGGTCACCGCACCGAGTACGACGTCGACACCACGACCGGCGAGATCGGCGCCGCCCTCCACCACCTCGACTCGACCAGCCTCCCGGCCGGCCAACTCCTCGTCCGCTGCAACAACCGCCGTACGACCCGCTGCCCGGCCTGCGCGGAGGTCTACCGCCGCGACACCTTCCACCTGATCACCGCCGGACTGCGCGGCGGCAAGGGCACCCCGGAACAAGTCGGCGCCCACCCACGCGTCTTCGCCACCTTCACCGCCCCCGGCTTCGGCCCGGTCCACAACCGCCGCACCGACGGCCGCCCCTGCCGCTGCGGTGCGCACCACGACCAGGACGACGAAGCACTCGGCACCCCGCTCGACCCGGACGCCTACGACTACGAAGCCGCCGTCCTCTGGAACGCGCACGCCGGTCAGCTCTGGCGGCGCTTCTCGACGTACCTGCGCCGTGAGGTCGCGAAGCGCGCGGGCCTGTCACAGCGCAGGCTCCGCGACCACGCCCGCGTGTCCTTCGCCAAGGTCGCCGAGTACCAGAAGCGCGGCTCCGTCCACTTCCACGCGGTCATACGCCTCGACGGTCCAGGCGGAGGAGACACCCCACCCCCTGTCTGGGCCACCGCCGAGCTGCTCACCGACGCCATCGACGCTGCCGCGACCAAGGCCAGCGTTGACGGCCCGGTCATCGACGGCCGCGCCCACACCTTCACCTTCGGCCGCCAACTCGACGTCCGCACCATCCGATCCGCCGATTTCAACGACGGCCAAGAGCTGACCGAGCGAGCCGTAGCCGCGTACATCGCCAAGTACGCGACCAAGGGTGCCGAGACAGCAACGGGAGCTCTCGATCGCCCACTCAAGTTCGCCGCCGAGCTGGCCCAGTTCGACATCAGCGACCACGCCCGCCGCCTGGTCCGAACCGCCTGGACCCTCGGCGCCCGCAAAGACCTGGAACACCTCCGCCTACGCGCCTGGGCCCACATGCTCGGCTTCCGCGGCCACTTCTCCACCAAGTCCCGCCGCTACTCCACCACTCTCGGCGCCCTCCGTGACGCCCGTGCCGAATGGCGCCGCGCACAAGCCGCAACCGCCAACACCCCCACCACCGACACCACGTACGTCCTCGCGCACTGGGTCTTCGCAGGTACGGGCCTCTCGCCCACCGAAGCCTGGCTCGCCGCGAGCCTCCACGCTGACGCGGCTCCCTCAGAACCCCACTCCAGCCGCCCCGACCAGGAAGGAACCGTTGCATGACCACGGCCGCGCCTGAACTGCTCACCGTTCCGGAGGTCATGACGCGGCTCAAGCTCGGCCGCACCAAGGTGTACGACCTCATCCGCACCCGGCGCCTGGTCTCCATCAAGGTCGACGGCTGCCGCCGCATCCCCGACACCGCCGTACGCGCCTTCATCCGGGGCCAGATGGGAGAAGCGGCCTGATGACGAAGCGCCGTAGCCGCGGTGACGGCGGTCTGCACTGGGACGAGAAGAGACAGCGCTGGATCGCCACGGCGAACCTCGGCTTCGACCCGAGCGGCAAGCGAATCGTGAAGCGGGGGAGTGGCAAGACCAAGACGGAGGCGAAGAACAAGCTCAAGGAAGTACTGCGGGACCACGAAGACGGCCTCGCCATCGCCCCCACCAACTACACGGTCAAAGACGCGGTGACGGACTGGCTCACGTACGGCCTGGCCGGTCTCGACCCCAGCACCGTCGAGACCACAACCCTCCTCAGCCAGAAGCACGTCATCCCGTCGCTCGGCGCGCGCAAGCTCCGTGACCTCAGCGCGGAGGACGTAGACCGCTGGTTGGCCACCAAGGCGAAGACGCTCAGCACGCGCACGCTCCAGGGCCTTCACTCCTGTCTGAACCGCTCGGTCAAGCGAGCCATGGCGCGAGACAAGGTGAAGCGCAACGTCGTCGAGCTCTGCTCGGTGCCTCAAGGCCAGGCCGGTCGCCCGTCCAAGGCGCTCACGTTCGCCCAAGCTGAGGCAGTACTCAAAGGGGCCGAAGGAACCTCGATGTACGCATACATCGTCGTCGCCCTGCTGACCGGCGCCCGTACCGAGGAACTGCGCGCCCTCACTTGGGATCACGTCTTCCTGAAGGGGCGTCCCGACTTCGATCCGCCGCAGCCTCCGCACATCGCCGTCTGGCGGTCTGTCAGGCGGAGCGGGGACACCAAGACCCGCAAATCCCGGCGCACCCTCGCCCTGCCGGCGCGCTGCGTCGAAGCTCTCTGGCAACAGTTCGAAGATCAGGGATGGGATCGGCTCGCCGCCGATGACGCCTGGGAGGAACACGGCCTTGTCTTCTCCTCGGCCGTCGGGAAGCCGCTCGACGCCGCCAACGTCCGCCGCGCCTTCCGCCAAGCACTCAAGGACATCGACGGGGTCGACGCTTCCGAGTGGACACCCCGGGAGCTCCGGCACAGCTTCGTGTCGCTGCTCTCCGACCGGGGCGTCCCGTTGGAGGAGATCTCCCGGCTCGTCGGACACTCCGGTACGGCGGTCACCGAGGAGGTCTATCGCAAGCAGATCCGGCCCGTGATCCAGACCGGTGCCGTGGTCATGGATGGCATCTTCGAACGCGGCCCAAAGCGGTAGTCACGCAGATAGACACGCACGCAGAAACAGGTGAGGCACCTACCGAAATCGGTAGGTGCCTCACCTGCTGTTTTGGCTGTCGGGGTGGCGGGATTTGAACCCACGACCTCTTCGTCCCGAACGAAGCGCGCTGCCAAGCTGCGCTACACCCCGATGTCGCTGCTTGTCCTGCTTGTCGCGGCGACGACGTTTACTTTAGCCCACTGGTGGCTGGAGACGAAATCCGGTTTTCGCGCGGTGATGGGCGCGATGGCGGAGGGGGTTCGGGCGGGCGTGGTCGAGGGCTACGAGGAGGACGGCGAGGGCGTAGAAGGAGAGGCCGAGGAGGAGGGCGTTGCCGAGGACGCTCTTGTAGCCGTGGAGGTCGACGTCGAGGAAGGCGTAGAGGTAGCGGGCCGGGGTGCCGGGGAGGAGCAGTTCGCCCCGGGTGAAGGAGAAGGCCAGATAGGCCATGGGGTAGAGGAGCCAGGTCGCCGCCCGGCGGAGGCGGAAGCCGCCGGGTGCGGTCAGGAACAGCCAGTCCACGACCGCCGCGATCGGCAGCCCCGTGTGGAGGGCGTGGTTCGCCAGGGACTGCCAGCCGGTCGGGGGAGCCGTCCCGCCCGTCATCGAGAACGGGGTCGTCGCGTCGGCCAGAAGCAGGTGGTACACCGAGCCCGCGATCAGGACGTACAGGAGCGTCGCGCCCGTCAGGGCGGCCGGCAGCGGGCGGCGGGCGCTCCACGCGCGCTTCGCCGACAGCACGGACACCAGCGCCAGCAGGATCGCGCTCTGGATCGAGAAGTAGCTCAGCACACGGGCCGGGCTGCCGAGGAGCAGGTCGATCGTCACGGCCGCCGCGGCCGCGAGAGCGACCAGCAGGCGGTACACGGCGGCCAGGGGGCGGCGTACGGGGGCCACCACCGCCGTGGCGGGGACGGCGGAGGGCAGCAGCGCGGGCACGCCCGGGATCGCGGGGAGGTCCGGGATGTCCCTGGGTATCGGGGTGGTCATGCCGTCACGCTAAACACCCCCGACAAAAGGGGCGATACGGGCGGGCCGTGCGGGTTACCCCACGGCCCGGCACCCACGGCCCCCGCCCGGCACCCACGGCCCCCGCCCGGCACCCGCGCCCCCGCCCGGCACCCGCACGGCAGCTACCCCCGCGCCACCAGCGTCAGCAGCGTCGCCTCCGGCGGGCACGCGAACCGTACCGGCGTGTAGCGGTTCGTCCCGCACCCCGCCGAGACATGCAGATACGACGTCCGGCCCTCGGCCGTGTGCGTCGACAGACCCTTCACCCGTTCCGTGTCCAGGTCGCAGTTGGTGACCAGCGCCCCGTAGAAGGGGATGCACAGCTGCCCGCCGTGCGTGTGGCCGGCGAGGATCAGGGGGTAGTCGTCGGCGGCGTACGCGTCCAGGACGCGCAGATACGGCGCGTGGACCACGCCCATCGAGAAGTCCACGGAGGACGACGGGCCGCCGGCCACCTCCGCGTACCGGTCACGCTTGATGTGCGGGTCGTCCAGGCCGGTCAGCTCGATCGACATGCCCTCGACCTTCAGGGTGCCGCGGGTATTGGTCAGGTTGAGCCAGCCCGCGGTGTCGAAGGCGTCCCGCAGGTCCTCCCACGGGTTGTGGACCACGCCTACGGCGGGCGGGTTGCCGTTCAGGCCGTGGCGGCCGCTCGCCTTCTCCAGCAGATAGCGGGCGGGGTTGCGGGGCCTGGGGCCGTAGTAGTCGTTGGAGCCGAAGACGTACGCCCCCGGGAACTCCATCAGCGGACCCAACGCGTCCAGGACCTCAGGGACGCCCTCGGGGTCCGAGAGGTTGTCACCCGTGTTGATCACGAAGTCGGGGCGCAGGCCCGCCAGCGAACGCAGCCAGCGCTGCTTCTTGCGCTGACCGCCGACCATGTGGATGTCGGAGACCTGGAGCATGCGCAGGGGTCGCATGCCGGCAGGGAGAACGGGGACCGTCACCCGTCGGAGGCGGAAGGAGCGGGCTTCGAAGCCCGCCGCGTACACCAGACCGGCGGCGCCAGCCGCCGCGATCGACAGAGGTACTCCGTATCGCGCGCGCATGGCCCCATCGTGTCAGACCCGGCAAGTACCCTGTCGCCCGCCGTCCTTTGAAGCCGGTCGCCTTAAATCGATGGGCGTCCGGCCTCGCGCACCTGCGAGAATCAGTCACATGACCACCAAGCTCAAGTCGAAGCTGCAGGAAGACCTCACTGCCGCGATCAAGGAGCGCGACGAGCTCCGCTCCTCGACGCTGCGCATGACGCTCGCCGCGATCACCAAGGAGGAGGTCGCGGGCAAGGAGAAGCGCGAGCTCTCCGACGACGAGGTCCTCAAGGTGATCACCAAGGAGGCGAAGAAGCGCCGCGAGGCGGCGGACGCCTTCGCCGAGGGTGGTCGTGCCGAGTCGGCCGAGCGGGAGAAGGCGGAGGGCGAGGTCCTCGCCACGTACCTGCCCAAGCAGCTGTCCGACGAGGAGCTGACCGACATCGTCGCCCAGGCCGTCGAGGAGGCGAAGGCGGCGGGCGCCGAGGGGCCGCGGGCCATGGGCGCCGTCATGAAGATCGTGAACCCGAAGGTCGCGGGCCTGGCGGAGGGCGGCCGAGTCGCCGCCACCGTGAAGAAGCTGCTGGCCGGCTGACCGACCGCGCCGAACGGCGAACGGCCCCTTCACCGTCGTACAGAGATCTCTCTACGACGGTGAAGGGGCCGTTTCGTCTAGCTGCTAGCCGTTGCGGCCGCCGTTCCCGTTGTTGCCCTGGAACAGGTCCTCCGGGATGGAGAAGGTCGGGTCCGGGAAGGCGCCGCCGTCCGTGCCGCCGTTGTCCGAGCCGCCGTCGTTGTCGCCGTTGTCCCCGTCGCCGTTTCCGTTGCCATTCCCGTTTCCGTTGCCGTTCCCGTCGCCGTCCCCGTTGCCGCGGTCCGGGTTGTCGGGGGGAAGCTGGATGTAGTTGAACTGCGGGGCGTCCTTGCCCGCGAGGGCGCCGGTCATGGCGTCCTTCCAGATCGGGCCCGGGACCTTGCCGCCGTAGACGAGGTCGTTGTACTCGCCGCCGATCGTGATGTTCTTCATCTCGACCTTCTGGGAGGCGCTGCCGACCCAGACCGCGCCCGACAGGTTCGGCGTGTAGCCCACGAACCAGGCGTTCTTGCGGGAGTCCGTCGTACCCGTCTTGCCGGCGTTGTCACGGTCGGAGAGGCCCGCCGTCTGGCCGGTACCGGAGTCGACCACGCCCTTGAGGAGCTGGTTGACGGTGTCCGCGGTCGTCTCGGACATGGCGCGCGAGCAGGTCGACTTGGGCACCTCGAGCGACTTCTGCTGCTGGGCGACGCGCTGGGTGATCGACTCGATGGCGACCGGCGTGCAGTACATGCCGCGGGAGGCGAAGGCCGCGTACGCGGTCGCCATCGTCAGCGGGGAGATGCCCTTGGAACCCAGCGCGATCGCGGGCACCTCGGGGAGCTTGTCGCCGTTGCCCTGCACGACCTGGAGCTTGTTGGTCATGTTGACCACGGGGCACAGGCCGATGTCGGAGATCATCTGCACGAAGTAGGTGTTGACCGACAGCTCCATCGCCTTGCGCAGGCGGTAGGGGCCCTTCTCCGACTCCGACTCGTTCTCCAGCTTCTCGCCGTTCAGGTTGACCCACGGCTTGCTGTCACAGGTCTGGACGGGGCTCGGGTACTCCATCTGGTACGGCGACGAGTACTCCTGGTTGGCCGGCCGGCCCTCCTCCAGCGCCGCCGCCGCGACGAACGGCTTGAACGTCGAACCGGTCGGGAAGCCGTAGTTGGAGCCGCCCATGCCGTAGCCGACCGAGTAGTTGATCTCGGTCTCGTTCTTGCCGTAGCCGTACGGCTTCGACTGGCCCATGCCGATGATCTTGCCGGTGCCGGGCTCGACGAGGGTGGCCGCGGCCGCGACCTTGTCCGACTTGTAGACGTGGTCCTTGAGCGAGGCCTGGACCGAGTCCTGCGCCTGCGGGTCGAGGGTGGTCTTGATCGTCAGACCGCCCTGGTTCCAGACCTTGGCGCGGTCCTCCTTGGTCTTGCCGAAGACCGGGTCGCTCTTGAAGACGGCCTCGACGTACTTGCAGAAGAAGCTGGCGCCCTTCACGGCGGTGATGCAGCCGTTCTTGGGCTGGCTGACCTTGAGGCCGAGCTTCTCCTCCTGGGCCTTGGCGGCCTCCGCGCGGGAGATGTCGCCGACCTCGGCCATGCGCTGCAGCACGATGTTGCGCCGCTTGATCGCCTCGGCCTCGTCGTTGATCGGGTCGTACCGGCTGGGCGACTGGACGATGCCCGCGAGCAGCGCCGACTGGGCGAGGGTGAGGTCCTTGGCGGACTTGGAGAAGTAGCGCTGAGCGGCGGCCTCGACTCCGTAGGCCTGCTGGCCGAAGAACGTGATGTTCAGGTAGTTCTCGAGGATCTTCTTCTTGCCCAGCTCCTCCTCGACCTGGATCGCGTACTTCAGTTCGCGGATCTTGCGGCCGAGGGTCTGCTGGGTGGCCTGGGCGACCTTCGTCGGGTCGTCGCCGGCCTCCTCCACGAAGACGTTCTTCACGTACTGCTGGGTGAGCGTGGACGCGCCCTCGGCCACCCCGCTGCTCTGCACGTTCTTGTTGAGCGCGCGCAGCACGCCCTTCAGGTCCACCGCGCCGTGCTGGTAGAAGCGCGAGTCCTCGATCGCGACGATCGCCTTCTGCATGTACGGCGAGACGTCCTTGAGCTCGACGACCGTGCGGTCGCGCGAGTACACCGTGGCGATCTGGCCGCCCTTGGCGTCGAGGATCGTGGTCCGCTGGCTCAGCGGCGGCGTCTTCAGATTGGCCGGGAGCTCGTCGAAACTGTCGACCGACCCCTTGGCCGCGAGCCCCAGTGCACCGAAGGCGGGCAGCGCGATGCCCGCCAGCACCGCACCCGAGAGCACGCTGACACCGAGGAACTTGGCGGCCTGCTGGGCGGGGGACAGGCCACCACCGGAGCGCTTCTTCGACATGGGGGCAGCCTAATCCGTACTCATGAGCGTTCGGAGGGAGCGCTTGCTCCTCGGGATGTTCGGCGGCCTTTTCGCGCGCATGGCAAAGAGAGCGCCTACCTTCTCATTCGCCGGACACGCGCGCAGGCCTTGGCCTAAGCTGCTCTCAACTGTCACAGCAGTGCGGCCACGTATCAATACGTCCGGCGACCCCGAATCGTTCCGGATGTTCCCCAAGTTTTTGATGGGGACGTGTCCGAATCCGCCTTGTGTGTCACCTGGTGCCCGTTGTGACTCAACTGAACTGTCCCGCTTTGTCGGGATGATCACGCATGTCGCCAGCTCACTCCCCCGGGTGATCTGCCGCTTACGCATAGTCCGTTCGGGCCATTCAAGATTGGGCCCGAAGGGGGTGTTGCGCTGTGCCCACCTTCCGTAACGTCCTCAACTGGCGGCGGTGAATATGCCGCTGCCGCCGTGGGGGAGCCTCGATTCGGGAGAGGACGGCGCCGGTATGGGCTGGGTAACCGACTGGAGTGCGCAGGCGGCCTGCCGCACTACCGATCCAGATGAGCTGTTCGTTCAAGGAGCAGCGCAGAACAGGGCCAAGGCGGTGTGCACCGGATGCCCGGTGCGCACGGAGTGCCTGGCCGACGCGCTCGACAACCGCGTCGAGTTCGGCGTGTGGGGAGGCATGACGGAGCGGGAACGCCGTGCGCTGCTGCGCAGGCGGCCCACTGTGACCTCCTGGCGCCGGCTCTTGGAGACCGCGCGTACGGAGTACGAGCGAGGGGTCGGCATTCTGCCCCTCGACGACGATGAGGTGTACGAGAACTACGCGGCGGTGGGCTGAGGGCGAGCCCCCTGGGGGTCCGTCCGCTCCGGCTCAGCCGTCCGCGGTCTCGGGCAGCTCCGGCCGGCCGGCCGCGAGCCGTGTTCCGATGTCTCGCAGCCCCGCGAGGTCGTGTACGTCGCCGGGCAGCGCGGCCACCTCTGCCACCGCCACTTCGGGGTGGAGCGCGGTGAAGCGGTCACGCGTGCGCTGCTCGCGGGAGAGCAGCCGCATACGCTCGGCATGCAGCCTCAACAGGCCTGCGGTGAGTTGTTCGACGGTCCGGTCCGCGGCAGGGGAGCCTTCGGCGGACACCGGATCGGATGCGGGGGACTCTGAACTGCCGTCTGTGTCGGGAGAGTTACGAACTCCAGCTTTCCCGTCCTCCTGATCGACAATGCGGGACTCCTCAAGATTTTCCGCGGCGGCGAGTGCCCGCTCGGCCGACAGCCGGGCGGCGCCGCTGCCGTGGACCCGGTTGAGCACCAGCCCCGCGAGCGGCATGTCCTCCGCGGCCAGCCGCTCCACGAAGTACGCGGCCTCCCGCAGCGCGTCCCGCTCCGGCGCCGCGACCACCAGGAACGCCGTGCCGGGCGCCTGGAGCAGTTTGTACGTCGCGTCCGCGCGCGTGCGGAACCCGCCGAACATCGAGTCCATGGCGGACACGAACGTCTGGACGTCCTTGAGCAGTTGTCCACCGAGCAGCTTGCCCAGCACGCCGGTCATCATCGACATCCCGACGTTCAGGAACTTCATGCCCGCCCGGCCGCCGACCTTCGCGGGGGCCAGCAGGACGCGGATCAGCTTGCCGTCGAGGAAGGACCCGAGCCGCTTGGGCGCGTCCAGGAAGTCCAGCGCGGACCGGGACGGCGGGGTGTCCACGACGATGAGGTCCCACTCGTCGCGGGCCCGCAGCTGGCCCAGCTTCTCCATCGCCATGTACTCCTGCGTGCCCGCGAAGCCCGCCGAGAGCGACTGGTAGAAGGGGTTGGCGAGAATCGCGGACGCCCGCTCGGGGTCCGCGTGCGCCTCGACGATCTCGTCGAAGGTGCGCTTCATGTCGAGCATCATCGCGTGCAGCTCGCCGTCGCCCTCGACGCCCTTCACACGGCGTGGGGTGTTGTCGAGGGAGTCGATGCCCATGGACTGGGCGAGCCGGCGGGCCGGGTCGATGGTCAGGACGACGACCTTGCGGCCGCGCTCGGCGGCCCGGAGGCCCAGCGCCGCCGCGGTCGTGGTCTTGCCGACGCCGCCCGAGCCGCAGCACACCACGATGCGCGTCGCCGGATCGTCGACCAGCGGGTCCAGGTCGAGCATGCGCGCGGGGGAGAGGCGGTGCTTCCGGGCCTGCCCCTCGACGACCGGACTCATGACATCCCCTGCTTCCGCAGTTCCGTGGCCAGCTCGTACAGACCCGCCAGGTCCATGCCCTCGGCGAGCAGCGGCAGTTCGTGCAGCGGCAGGCCCAGTTCGGCGAGCACCGCGCGCTGTTCGTGCTCCAGCGCGTACCGCTCGGCGTACTCCTCGGCCTGGGCCAGGAGCGGGTCCACCAGCCGCTCGGCATGCCCGCCGCGCCGCGCCCCGCCGAGCCCGGCGGCGGACAGCGACTGTGCGAAGGAGGAACGAGTGGTGCCCCGGACGAGTTCCACCTCGTCCGCGTCCAACACCTCCGGGCGCACCATGTTCACGATGATCCGCCCCACCGGCAGCTTCGCCGCCCGCAGTTCGGCGATCCCGTCCGCGGTCTCCTGGACGGGCATCTCCTCCAGCAGCGTCACCAGGTGCACGGCCGTCTCCGACGACTTCAGCACCCGCATCACCGCCTGCGCCTGGTTGTGTATCGGCCCTATCTTCGCGAGTCCCGCCACCTCGTCGTTGACGTTGAGGAAGCGGGTGATGCGTCCGGTGGGGGGTGCGTCCATCACGACGTAGTCGTAGGCGAACCGCCCGGACTTCTCCTTGCGGCGCACCGCCTCGCACGCCTTGCCGGTCAGCAGGACGTCCCTGAGACCGGGCGCGACCGTGGTGGCGAAGTCGATGGCGCCGAGCTTCTTCAGGGCGCGTCCGGCTCCACCGAGCTTGTAGAACATCTGGAGGTAGTCCAGAAGGGCCAGTTCGGGATCTATGGCGAGGGCGTACACCTCCCCGCCGCCCGGTGCGACCGCGATTTTTCTCTCCTCGTAGGGCAATGCCTCCGTCTCGAAGAGCTGTGCGATGCCCTGGCGGCCCTCGACCTCGACGAGAAGCGTGCGCTTCCCCTCGGTGGCCAGGGCCAGCGCGAGGGCCGCGGCCACCGTCGTCTTACCGGTGCCGCCCTTGCCACTGACGACCTGGAGCCTGCTCACGTCTTCGAGCGTAACCATTCGACGCGGGTACCAACCGGCAGGCTGTGCATAACGCGGGCGGAGCCTGTGTGTGGTCAGCGGCTAAAGTCGGCCACATGACCAAGTGGGAATACGCAACCGTGCCGCTGCTCGTCCATGCCACGAAGCAGATTCTGGACACCTGGGGCGAGGACGGCTGGGAGCTCGTCCAGGTCGTGCCCGGGCCGAACAACCCCGAGCAGCTGGTGGCCTACCTGAAGCGGGAGAAGGCGTGAGCGCGGTCGAGGCGAAGCTCGCCGAGCTCGGGCTGACGCTGCCGGAGGTCGTCCCGCCGCTGGCCGCGTACCAGCCGGCCGTGCAGTCGGGCGTGTACGTGTACACCTCGGGCCAGCTGCCGATGATCGAGGGCAAGCTCCCGGTCACCGGCAAGGTGGGCGCGGAGGTCACCCCGGAGGAGGCCAAGGACCTGGCCCGCACCTGCGCGCTGAACGCGCTGGCGGCCGTCAAGTCGGTCGCCGGTGATCTCGACCGCGTCAAGCGTGTGGTGAAGGTCGTCGGGTTCGTGGCGTCGGCGTCGGACTTCACCGGCCAGCCGGGTGTCATCAACGGCGCGAGCGAGCTGCTGGGCGCGGTCCTCGGCGACAAGGGCGTCCACGCGCGCAGTGCGGTCGGGGTGGCGGTGCTGCCGCTGGACGCACCGGTGGAGGTCGAGGTCCAGGTGGAGCTCACCGAGGCATAGCCGCACCTCCGGGCACCTCTCGAACATTCGCGCACCACGGGATAGCCTCCGCCCATGGCGAATGGGCAGTGGTTTCCGCAGGACTGGCCGGAACGTATCCGTGCGCTCGCCGACGGCACGCTCACCCCGGTCGTCCCCAAGCGCGCGGCCACGGTCATGCTCCTCAAGGACACCACCGCGGGTCCCGTCGTGCACATGCTGCGCAGACGCGCCTCCATGGCCTTCGCCGGAGGCGCGTACGCGTATCCGGGCGGCGGTGTGGACCCCCGCGACGACGACCACCAGATCCGCTGGGCGGGCCCCACGCGCGCGTGGTGGGCCGAGCGGCTCGGCGTCGACGAGGCGGAGGCCCAGGCCATCGTCTGCGCGGCCGTACGCGAGACGTACGAGGAGGCGGGCGTCCTGCTCGCCGGGCCGGCCCCGGACTCGGTGGTCGGTGACACCACGGGCGAGGAGTGGGAGGCGGACCGCGAGGCCCTGGTCGCGCGGGACGTGAGTTTCGCCGAGTTCCTGGAGCGTCGCGGCCTGGTGCTGCGCTCGGACCTGCTGGGCGCCTGGACCCGCTGGATCACCCCGGAGTTCGAACCCCGCCGCTACGACACCTGGTTCTTCGTCGCCGCCCTCCCCGAGGGCCAGCGCACCCGCAACGCCTCCACGGAGGCGGACCGAACGGTGTGGATCGGACCGGCCGAGGCGGCGGCGTCGTACGACAAGGGCGAACTGCTGATGATGCCGCCCACGATCGCGACCCTGCGCCAGCTGACGCCGTACGACACCGCGGGCGAGGCCCTCGAGGCGGCCCCCGCCCGTGATCTGACCCCCGTCCTGGCCCGGGCGCGTCTGGACGGTGACGAGATCGTCCTGTCCTGGCCGGGGCACGACGAGTTCACCAAGCACATCCCGACCGGTGGAGCCCCCGCATGACGGACGCCGCAGCCCTTCCCGGCCAGCCGAGGGGCGGGGTGCTCTCGGGCCCCGCCACCCCGAGGGCCGTCAACGTCCTGGCGCCCAACGCGTCCGCGATGACCCTGGACGGCACGAACACCTGGATCCTCGCCGAGCCCGATTCCGAACTGGCCGTCGTGGTCGACCCCGGGCCGCTGCACGAGGGGCATCTGCGCAACGTCGTGGACACCGCAGAGAAGGCCGGCAAGCGCATCGCCCTGACCCTGCTGACGCACGGTCACCCGGACCATGCCGAGGGCGCCGTGCGGTTCGCCGGGCTGACGGGCACGAAGGTGCGCGCGCTGGACCCGGCGCTGCGGCTGGGCGACGAGGGTCTGGGCGCCGGGGACGTGGTCGGGGTCGGCGGCCTGGAGCTGAGGGTCGTACCGACGCCGGGGCACACCTCGGACTCCCTGTGCTTCCATCTCCCGGCCGATCAGGCGGTTCTGACGGGGGACACGGTCCTGGGACGCGGTACGACGCTCGTGGCGCACCCTGACGGCCGCCTGGGCGACTATCTGGACTCCCTGAGGCGTCTGAGGTCCCTCACGGTCGACGACGGCGTCCACACCGTCCTCCCGGGCCACGGACCCGTCCTGGAGGACGCACAGGGGGTGGTGGAGTTCTATCTCGCCCACCGCGCCCACCGGCTCGCCCAGGTGGAGACGGCCGTGGAGGACGGGTACACGACGCCGGGCCAGGTCGTCGCGCACGTGTACGCGGACGTGGACCGGTCCCTGTGGCCGGCGGCGGAACTGTCGGTGCGGGCGCAGCTGGACTATCTGGAGGAGCACGGGCTGATCTAGCCGGGTGGGGCGCCTGCGCGGCACGCGCGCGTACGCCTAGTCCGGACGCGGCGCCTTCACCCCGTGCACGCGCGTGTACTCCTCCGCCAGCCACGGCCCGAGATCGTCGACGTACGACATGAGCACGTCCCGGTCGCCGCGCGGCGCGTACCCCCGCACCGCTGCCGCCCGCATCCGCGCGGCCCGCTCCGGGTAGTACGCGCCGAACGCCTCCGCCATCTCCGTCAGATCGCTCGTCCAGCCGTTCCAGCGGGGCATCACGAGGGTGAAGCCGGTGCGGACGAGGTGGCGGGACATGAAGCGCACGAGGGGGCGCAGGGCCTCCTCGGAGTCGCCCGCGCGGGAGATCCGCTCGCGCCAGCGCGGCAGCAGCAGGGCGAGGTCGCCGTTGGTCTCGCGGGCGAGCCGTGCGTCGGGGCGGTAGCGCGGCAGGTACTCGGCGAGGTCGTCGCCGAGCAGCGGGGTGCACAGACAGGCCACGAACCACCCCAGGTCGTACGTCTCCGCCTCGCTCAGCAGCCGCGCCCGGCTGTGGAGCAGCGTCCCGGCCCCGTCGATCTCCGGGAAGTCCTTGTCCAGCTCCGTGTCGAGCGCCCGGGCCGCCTCGCGGTCCGCGTCCGTCGGTTCCTCGTGGAGGGCGACGAGCAGGTCGAGGTCGCTGCGGCCCACACGCGCGGTGCCGCGCGGGATCGACCCGTAGAGGTACGCGCTGTGCAGTCGCGCTCCGAACAGGTCCAGCAGCCGGTCCCGCGCCACGGCGACGACCGGCCGGAAGGCGTGCGGCACGCGCGCGAGGGATCCTTCGCGCTCGAGGTAGCCCTGGACGTCGAGACCCTTGCGCAGAACGGTTTCGGCCATGGGCTCACTGTGCCGCCACAAGGGGGCAGGAGCGGCGGATTTACGGCGCGGCCGAACGGGCGTCGGTCTCTTTGCGCCGGTCCGGGAAATCTCAGCCCGTCCGGCGATCGAGGACGAGGCCGTTCAGGCCGAAGAGGAGTCTGGGGGCGCAGCCTCCAGACCTCACGGCCACACGGGCGAGGGCCCGCCTCTCAGTGAGACGGGCCCTTCGAAGTCGTACGGCCGGGACCGAGCGTCAGCGGGAGCGCTTCGCGAGTCGCTCCACGTCCAGCAGGATCACCGCGCGGGCCTCCAGGCGGAGCCAGCCGCGCTGGGCGAAGTCGGCGAGGGCCTTGTTGACCGTCTCGCGGGAGGCGCCGACCAGCTGGGCGAGCTCTTCCTGCGTGAGGTCGTGGACGACGTGGATGCCCTCCTCGGACTGCACGCCGAAGCGGCGCGAGAGGTCGAGGAGCGCGCGGGCGACGCGGCCGGGGACGTCCGAGAAGACGAGGTCGGACATCTGGTCGTTGGTCTTGCGCAGTCGGCGGGCGACGGCGCGCAGCAGCGCGGTGGCGACCTCGGGGCGGACGTTCAGCCAGGGCTGGAGGTCGCCGTGGCCGAGGCCGAGCAGCTTGACCTCGGTCAGCGCGGTGGCGGTCGCCGTGCGCGGGCCCGGGTCGAAGAGCGACAGCTCGCCGATCAGCTCGCCGGGGCCGACGACGGCGAGCATGTTCTCGCGGCCGTCGGGGGAGGTGCGGTGGAGTTTGACCTTGCCCTCGGTGACGACGTAGAGCCGGTCGCCCGGGTCGCCCTCATGGAACAGGGAGTCGCCGCGCGCGAGGGTCACCTCACTCATGGAGGCGCGGAGCTCCGCGGACTGCTCGTCATCGAGCGCCGCGAAGAGCGGGTTGCGCCGCAGAACGTCGTCCACGAGTTCTCTCCTTGTCGACCTGCTCAGGGGATCTTGCTCCCCCTTGGTACCAGGGGACCGTGTTCCCCATTTTGCCGGACGGTCCAAACAGTGTGATCTGTCACAAGGATGCCGCACAGGTGTCCCGGGGTAAGCGGCAGGGGTCCAATCGGGCGCCGATCTTCCGGGTCCGGGGCGATTGTCGGTGCCGGGCTCTAGGCTGGCCGGGTGTCCAAATCGCCGGTGAGAGCACAGGCCAAGGGGGCTGGGCGGGTGGCTGTACGTCGAGATTCCGCTGTGGGCGAACAGAACCCCGGTGGCGGAAAGAAAACGGCAAAAGTGACAAAGAAGGCTGCGGTGAAGAAGGCTCCGGCGGTGGTGAAGCAGGCGGCCGAGAAGAAGGTCCCCGTGAAGAAGGCCGTGGCGGGAAAGGCTCCGGCCAAGACCGTCGCCGCCAAGCCGGCGAAGGCCGAGTCGCCCGCCGCGCTGGTGCGCCGGGCCCGCCGGATCAACCGCGAACTGGCCGAGGTGTTTCCGTACGCCCACCCGGAGCTGGACTTCGAGAACCCCTTCCAACTCGTGGTCGCCACGGTGCTGTCCGCCCAGACGACCGACCTGAGGGTCAATCAGACGACCCCCGCGCTCTTCGCCAAGTACCCGACCCCCGAGGACCTGGCCGCCGCCAATCCCGAGGAGGTCGAGGAGATCCTCCGTCCGACCGGCTTCTTCCGGGCCAAGACCAAGTCGGTCATAGGGCTGTCCAAGGCGCTGGTGGAGCAGTTCGGCGGCGAGGTCCCGGGTCGCCTGGAGGACCTCGTCAAGCTGCCCGGCGTAGGCCGCAAGACGGCGTTCGTCGTCCTCGGCAACGCCTTCGGGCGGCCCGGCATCACCGTGGACACGCACTTCCAGCGGCTGGTGCGGCGCTGGCAGTGGACCGCCGAGACCGACCCCGACAAGATCGAGGCCGCGATCGGCGCGCTGTTCCCGAAGAAGGACTGGACGGACCTCTCGCACCACGTCATCTGGCACGGCCGCCGCATCTGCCACGCCCGCAAGCCCGCCTGCGGCGCCTGCCCCATCGCCCCGCTCTGCCCGGCGTTCGGCGAGGGCGAGACGGACCCGGAGAAGGCGAAGAAGCTCCTCAAGTACGAGAAGGGCGGCTTCCCCGGGCAGCGGCTCAACCCTCCGCAGGCCTACCTGGACGCGGGCGGGAAGGCGGCGCCGCCGCTGGGGGCCGGATGAGGGGCGGCACCGGGGGCACGGGCGGGCCGGCGCGGCTTGAGGAACGATCTCGGGGCGGCCGGGCGTTGGACTCGCAAGGACGGGGGTGGCGATGACGCGCGCGAGCAATGCACAGGGCGTGGCGCTCAGCAAGGAGGGTCTGCCGCAGTGGCTGGACCCGGTGGTGCGGGCGGTGGAGACGGTCGAGCCGGTGCAGCTGAGCCGGTTCCTGCCGCCGGCGGACGGGGCGGGGCGGCAGTCGGCCGTGCTGATCCTGTTCGGCGAGGGGGAGCGCGGGCCCGAGCTGCTGCTCATGGAGCGGGCCAGCTCGCTGCGGTCCCATGCCGGGCAGCCCTCCTTCCCCGGCGGTGCCCTCGACCCCGAGGACGGCGACCCGAAGGGCGACGGGCCGCTCAGGGCCGCCCTGCGCGAGGCCGAGGAGGAGACCGGGCTCGACCCGGCGGGCGTGCAGCTCTTCGGCGTGCTGCCCAAGCTCTACATCCCGGTCAGCGGCTTCGTCGTGACCTCGGTGCTGGGCTGGTGGCGCGAGCCGACCCCGGTCGGAGTCGTGGATCCGAACGAGACGGCGAGAGTCTTCACCGTTCCCGTGGCGGATCTCACCCATCCCGACAACCGGGCCACCACCGTCCACCCCAGCGGCCACCGAGGCCCGGCATTCCTGGTCGAATCGGCCCTGGTCTGGGGCTTCACGGCCGGAATCATCGACCGCCTGCTGCACTACTCGGGATGGGAGCGCCCCTGGGACCGGGAGAAGCAGGTCCCGCTCGACTGGCGGTCATGACAGGGTGTCTGCCGTGTTGTGTCGTGTGATGAGGCGAGGCCTGAACCGGTGAACGTGCTGGACATCCTGTTGCTGGTCGCCGCCGTGTGGTTCGCGATCGTCGGCTACCGCCAGGGCTTCGTCGTCGGCATCCTGTCGGTGATCGGCTTCATGGGCGGCGGTCTTGTCGCCGTCTATGTGCTGCCCGTTGTCTGGGACGCCCTCACCGACAACTCGGAGGTCAGCACGACCGCCGCCGTCGTCGCGGTCGTCGTCGTCATCGTCTGCGCCTCCGTCGGCCAGGCCCTGACCACCCACCTCGGCAACAAGCTGCGCCGGTACATCACCTGGTCCCCGGCCCGCGCCCTGGACGCCACCGGCGGCGCCCTCGTCAACGTCGTCGCGATGCTCCTCGTGGCGTGGCTGATCGGCTCCGCCCTCGCCGGCACCACCCTGCCGACCCTGGGCAAGGAGGTCCGTAACTCCAAGGTCCTCCTCGGCGTCGCACGGGCCCTGCCCGAGCAGGCCAACACCTGGTTCGCGGACTTCTCCTCGGTCCTCGCGCAGAACGGCTTCCCGCAGGTCTTCAGCCCGTTCTCCAACGAGCCGATCAACGAGGTCCAGCCGCCCGACCCGGCGCTCGCGGGCAGCCCGGTCGCCACCCGCGCCAAGAAGTCCATCGTCAAGGTCATGGGCACCGCCCAGAGTTGCGGCAAGGTCCTCGAAGGCACCGGCTTCGTCTTCGGCGAGCGCCGCGTCATGACCAACGCGCATGTCGTGGGCGGCGTCGACGAACCCACCGTCCAGATCGGCGGCGAGGGCAGGAAGTACGACGCGACGGTCGTCCTCTACGACTGGGAGCGCGACATCGCCGTACTCGACGTACCGGATCTCAAGGCGCCCGCCCTGGAGTTCACGTCCACGGACGCCAAGAGCGGCGACGACGCGATCATCGCGGGCTTCCCGGAGAACGGCGGGTACGACGTCCGGGCCGCGCGCGTGCGCGGACGCATCCCGGCCAACGGACCGGACATCTACCACCGCGGCACCGTGCACCGCGACGTGTACTCCCTCTACGCGACCGTCCGCCAGGGCAACTCCGGCGGCCCGCTGCTGACCGCCGAAGGCGAGGTGTACGGCGTGGTCTTCGCCAAGTCCCTGGACAACGCCGAGACCGGATACGCGCTGACCGCGGACGAGATCCAGGAGGACATCGCCAAGGGGCGCACCGCGAACCAGCAGGTGGACAGCGACAGCTGCGCGCTTTGAGATGTGAGGTGTGGGGTGCGTCAGCCTCGAGGGTGACGCAGCCGTACCGAGACCCAGCGGGCCCGGCGGCGCAGAATGTGCGGAATGCCCACCCGGAGATCCGTGACCTGCATCTGCGGGGCCCCTCCTCGCTGGTGGGGGCTCAGACCATGGCCCGAGCGGCGATTGCGTGCTGCGTCACTGTAGTCGTGCGTCCAGCCCATACCCCGACGTGTGCCCCTGCCCCAAGGTCGATAACCGCCCCCAGGGCCCCCAATTGGCCTATGCGCCGGGCAAGTGGCTGTTCGTCGGACAGGTGTTCAGATCCGGATACCGGGCGCGTCCACACGGTCACCGATCGGGCTCGGGATCCTTCAGCCAGTTGATCAGCTCGGTCGAGAAGGCGACAGGGTCTTCCTCATGAGGAAAGTGCCCGAGTCCGTCGAACAGCCGCCAGCGGTACGGCGCTTCGACGTACTCGCCGGACCCGGCCGCGCTCCGCGTCCGCAGCACCGGGTCCAGCGAGCCGTGCAGATGCAGCGTCGGTACCCGCACCGGCCGCTTCATACGGCGGTTGAACTGGATGCCGTCGGGGCGGGCCAGGGAGCGCACCATCCAGCGGTACGGCTCGATCGAGCAGTGCGCCGTCGACGGGATGCACATCGCGCGGCGGTACGTCTCCACCGCGTCGTCGTCCGGCAGGACAGGGCCCGACCAGTCCCGCAGCAACCGGGCGACCAGCGCGCCGTCGTCCGCGGTGAGCTGCCGCTCCGGGACCCAGGGGCGCTGGAACCCCCAGATGTAGGAACCGGCGCGTGTCTGCTTGACGTCCGAGAGCATCGCCGAGCGCCAGCGGCGCGGATGGGGCATCGAGGCCACCGCGAGCCGCCGTACGAGCTTCGGACGCATCGCCGCCGCCGTCCACGCCAGATAGCCGCCCAGGTCATGGCCGACCAGCGCGGCGTCCGGCTCGCCCAGGGAGCGGATCACGCCGGTGATGTCGAGGGCGAGGTTGGCCGGGTCGTAGCCGCGCGGGGTGCGGTCGCTGCCGCCGACGCCCCTGAGGTCCATGGCGACGGCCCGGAACCCGGCGTCGGCGAGCGCGGGCAGCTGGTGCCGCCACGTCCACCAGAACTGCGGGAAGCCGTGCAGCAGCAGGACCAGCGGGCCGTCGCCCATCTCGGCCATGTGGAAGCGGGCGCCGTTGGCGGCGACCTCGCGATGGGTCCAGGGGCCGTCCGGTCGTACTACTGAGGCAGGTGTGGCGGGGTCCGTCATGACGACGAGCGTGCCACAGCTTCGATGGCCTCCGGGACACGGTCCTGCGTCAGCTCCGGCCGCGGATGCGGCTTGGCGTTCTGCAGGACGCTCGCCGACTCCTTCATCGACGCGGCGGTCTTCTGCGCGCCGCCGCTCTGCTTCGCCTTCTTCGCGAAGACCACGCCGATCAGCGCCAGCAGGCCCGCGACGAGCACGTTCGCCGCGAAGGACAGCAGGAAGCAGACCGCCAGGTTCCAGTCGCTCCAGGTGCGGATGCCGTACGCCAGGGCGAAGTTCAGCATCGGCAGCGAGAACACCAGCACCCCGCCGGCCACCATGAACGCGCCGCCGCTCGTCGCGCCGCGCTTCACGTCCCGCTTGAGCTGCGCCTTGGCCAGCGCGATCTCGTCGTGCACCAGCGCGGACATCTCGGTCGTCGCCGAGGCGAACAGCTGGCCGATGCTGCGTTCGGCGCCGACCGGGCCGCCGTCGGGTGCGCTCATCGCGTTCTCCCTGAATCTGCCGTGTGCCCGACTGGGAAGTCTTGGGCCGGAAAGTCTTTTGTACCGTCCCGTCAGATCATGCCCGACGGTCGTCCTCCTCGCCTGCCCCGCCCGTCACTTCGGCAAGCCCTGTTCGCTCGGCTGCCTTGAGTTCGGCGATCCTGCGGTGCTCGGCGGCCTTGCTCTCGTGGATCGCGGCCATGCGCAGGTGGTACGCCGGGTCGTCCTCCTCGTAGATGTCCGGGATGCCGTCGAGGTCGTCGTCGCGCTCCTCGGCCTCGACCATCCGGCGGTACTTGGCGTTCCGGATCTTCAGCAGCACGGTGGCGAAGGTGGCCGCGATGAGCGAGCCCATCAGTACGGCCGCCTTGATCTCGTCCGTGAGCGTCGCGTCCCCGTCGAAGGCCAGCTCCCCGATGAGCAGCGACACCGTGAAGCCGATGCCGGCCAGGGCGGCGACCGCGAAGACGTCCGCCCACTCCAGGTCGTCGCTGAGCGAGGCGCGGGTGAAGCGTGCCGTCAGCCAGGTCCCGCCGAAGATGCCGAGCGCCTTGCCGACGACGAGACCGAGGACCACACCGAGCGTCTCGGGCTTGGTGAACACATCGCCGAGCGCCCCGCCGGACACGGAGACACCGGCGCTGAACAGTGCGAACAGCGGTACGGCCAACCCCGCCGAGAGCGGACGTACGAGATGCTCGATGTGCCCGCCGGGAGAGTGCTCCTCGCCCTCCCGAGGTGTGCAGCGCAGCATCAGGCCCATCGCGACGCCCGCGATGGTGGCGTGGACGCCGCTGTTGTACATCAGGCCCCAGATGACGAGCGCGAGCGGCACGTACACGTACCAGCCGCGTACGCCCTTGCGCAGCAGCAGCCAGAAGACGGCCAGGCCCACCACCGCGCCGCCCAGGGCGGCGAAGTCGATGTCCGCGGTGAAGAACACCGCGATGATCAGGATCGCGAAGAGGTCGTCGACGACGGCGAGAGTGAGCAGGAAGGCGCGCAGCGAGCTGGGGAGAGAGGTGCCGATGACCGCGAGCACGGCGAGTGCGAAGGCGATGTCGGTCGCGGTCGGGACCGCCCAGCCGTCGAGGGAGCCGCCGCCGGTGAGGTTGGTCAGGACGTAGACGAGGGCCGGTACGGCCATGCCGCACAGGGCCGCGACGACCGGCAGCGCCGCCGCCCTGGGGTCCTTGAGGTCACCGGCGACCAGCTCGCGCTTGAGTTCGATGCCGGCCACGAAGAAGAAGATCGCGAGGAGTCCGTCGGCCGCCCAGTGCTCGATCGAGAGGTTCAGGCCGAGCGCTTCGGGGCCGAGGTGGAAGTGGCTGACGCTCTCGTAGCTGTCGTGCAGCGCGGGGACGTTCACCCAGATCAGCGCGGCGACCGCGGCGACGAGGAGCAGGACACCGCCGACGGTCTCGGTGCGCAGCGCGTCCGCCACGAAGGTCCGTTCCGGCAGGGAGAGCCGTCCGAGGACCTTACGGGTGGGGGTGGTGCGGGGCGCGGCCATCGGGAGACCTCCGGTCGGTGGGTAGGGCGAAGCTGCTCGCCGACCAGACTTCCCGGCACACCTGTGGGGTCACGCTTGTTTTTCTTAGTTTACCTAAAAGGGGGCGCCCGGCGCGTCTTCCTGCGCCGGGCGCCCCCCTCTGGCGGGCTCGGTGGCTCAGTCCTCGCTGGGCGCGGCCGGCAGCTTCGCCTGGATGAGGTCCATGACCGTGGAGTCGGTCAGGGTGGTGACGTCTCCCAGCTGGCGGTTCTCGGCGACATCCCGCAGCAGGCGGCGCATGATCTTGCCGGAGCGGGTCTTGGGCAGCTCGGCCACCGGGAGGACCCGCTTGGGCTTGGCGATCGGGCCGAGGGTGGCGCCGACGTGGTTGCGCAGGTCGTTGACGAGGCCCTCGTCCTCGGCGTTCGCCGTACCGCGCAGGATCACGAAGGCGACGATGGCCTGACCGGTGGTCTCGTCGGCGGCGCCGACGACGGCGGCCTCGGCGACCGACGGGTGGGAGACGAGCGCCGACTCCACCTCCGTCGTGGAGATGTTGTGGCCGGAGACGAGCATGACGTCGTCCACGCGCCCGAGGAGCCAGATGTCCCCGTCCTCGTCCTTCTTCGCCCCGTCACCGGCGAAGTACTTGCCCTCGAAGCGCGACCAGTACGTGTCGAGGAACCGCTGGTCGTCGCCCCAGATGGTGCGCAGCATCGACGGCCACGGCTCGGTGAGGACGAGGTAGCCGCCCCCGCCGTTCGGAACCTCGCCGGCCTCGTCGTCGACGACGGTCGCGGAGATGCCGGGCAGCGGGGTCTGTGCGGAGCCCGGCTTGGTCTCGGTGACACCGGGCAGCGGCGAGATCATCATCGCGCCGGTCTCGGTCTGCCACCACGTGTCGACGATCGGCGTCCGGTCGGCACCGATGTGCTTGCGGTACCAGATCCACGCCTCGGGGTTGATGGGCTCACCCACGGAACCGAGGACGCGCAACGACGACAGGTCGAACTTCGCGGGGATGTCGTCGCCCCACTTCATGAACGTACGGATGGCGGTGGGCGCCGTGTACAGGATGGTGACCCCGTACTTCTGCACGATCTCCCAGAAGCGGCCCTGGTGCGGGGTGTCCGGGGTGCCCTCGTACATGACCTGGGTGGCGCCGTTGGCGAGCGGCCCGTAGACGATGTACGAGTGCCCGGTGACCCAGCCGACGTCGGCCGTGCACCAGTAGACGTCGGTCTCCGGCTTGAGGTCGAAGACGGCGTGGTGGGTGTACGCGGTCTGGGTGAGGTAGCCGCCGGAGGTGTGCAGGATGCCCTTCGGCTTACCCGTCGTGCCCGACGTGTAGAGGATGAAGAGCGGCTGCTCGGCGCCGAAGGCCTCGGGGGCGTGCTCGGCGGACTGCCGGTCGACGATCTCGTGCCACCAGACGTCACGGCTGTCGTTCCAGGCGACGTCCTGGCCGGTACGGCGGACCACGAGCACGTGTTCGACATTGCCCGCCTTGTCGGCGGCCTCGTCGACGGCCGGCTTGAGCGCGGACGGCTTGCCGCGGCGGTAGCCGCCGTCGGAGGTGATGACGACCTTGGCGTCGGCGTCCTGGATACGCGTGGCGAGCGCGTCCGCGGAGAAGCCGCCGAAGACGACGGAGTGCGCGGCGCCGATGCGGGCGCAGGCCAGCATCGCGACGGCCGTCTCCGGGATCATCGGCATGTAGACGGCGACCCGGTCGCCCTTCTGGACCCCGAGCTCCAGCAGGGCGTTCGCGGCCTTGGAGACCTCGTCCTTCAGCTCGGCGTAGGTGATCGCGCGGCTGTCGCCGGGCTCGCCCTCGAAGTGGATGGCGACCCGGTCGCCGTTCCCCGCCTCCACGTGCCGGTCGACGCAGTTGTACGCGACGTTGAGCTCGCCGTCCTCGAACCACTTGGCGAACGGCGGGTTCGACCAGTCCAGCGTCTTGGTCGGCTCCTTGGCCCAGGTCAGCCGACGGGCCTGTGCGGCCCAGAAGCCGAGCCTGTCAGCCTTGGCCTGTTCGTACGCCTCCGCCGTGACATTGGCGTTCGCTGCCAGGTCTGCGGGCGGCGCGAACCTGCGCTCTTCCTTGAGCAGGTTGGCCAGGCTTTCGTTGCTCACGACATCTCCCTTTCCCAGGGTGTCCGTTGTGTCCCAGGCCACAGCTCATCAGACCGGAGGGTGCGCTGACAAGGGCCGATGGAAAATTGGTTTAGACCTTTGCGTGCATCGAGGTCGGCGGCCCGGGTTCATTCGTACCCACGGACGCCGACCAGGCAGAGTTCAGTGCTTGTAACGCCTTTCACACTCCCGCCCAAGTACGGGTGAAGCGCCACCGACGAGTCACCGACGTGAGGGGAGACCGAGTGGAAGGGATACGGGGCGGACCGCAGGCGGCGGCCCGCGACCCTGAGCTCTTCGAGGAGTTCTACCGGCGCCATGTGGACGCCATGACATCTTTCGTGGCCCGGCGTGTCGCGGATCCGCACACCGTGGCCGACCTGACGGCCGAGATCTTCCTGGCGGTCCTGGACTCCGCTCACACCTACCGTCCCGGCCGGGGCAGCGAGACGGCATGGCTCTACGGCATCGCCCGCAACCTCGTCTCCTCGGAGCACCGGCGCGTGGCCCGCGAGACCGCACGCGACCGCCGTGTCTCGGGCCGCCGGCTCCTGGAGCCCGACGACATCGCCCGGCTCGAGGACAAGCTCGACGCACAGAGCCCGGGCCGCCGTGCCCTCGCCGCTCTGGAACGGCTCCCCGCGGGGGAGCGAGCCGTCCTGGAACTGGTCGCGGTCGACCAGCTCACGGTCGCGGAGGCCGCCGCCGCGCTGGGAATCAGCCAGGTCGCGGCACGGGTACGGCTGCACCGGGCACGCAAGTCGCTGCGCGCGGCGGCGGATGCGGCGGGTGCGGATCTGCGAGGGACATCGCTGTCCTGTGTCACCGGGGGAGAGGCATGACGATGAAGACGACGTTCGAGGACCGGCTGCTCGCCGAGCTGCAGGGTGAGATCGAGCGACGGGAGGCCGACTTCCCGGTGCCCGCCGCGCGGCCCCGCGTGTTCACGGGCCGTCGGCTCGCCCTGGCCGCCGCGGCCTGTGCGGTCGCCGCGCTCGCGGTGGTGCTGGTGCCGGGCTCGCCGGCCGACTCACCGGCGTACGCGGTGGAGCACAACGGCGACGGCAGTGTCACCCTCACCCTCAAGGACCTTGAGCCGACGGTCGAGTCCCAGCGCGAACTCGCCGAGCGGCTCCGCCCGAGCGGTATCCACGTGGACATCCAGAACCTCGACGCCCACCACGTGTGCGGGCGGCCTCGCGGTGAACAGCTCCCGGAGGGCAAGCCGGTCCACCCCGGGGAGGCGTGGAGGATCACGCTCCGTCGTGGCGACTCCGTGGCCTTCGAGAACCACGAGATCACCCACGGGAAGACGTGGGCCGTGGCCTTCTACGCGGTCAAGGGCACGATCGAGCCCTGCGTGCGGACGGAGACCACCAAGGACTTCCTGGAGGTGACGGCCTCCCCCTCGTCCGTCGGGCGATGACACCGTACGGGACGGGCGGCCACCGGAACCGGGGCCGCCCGTCCCGTCGTCACGCCGACAGATCCGCCGCCTCCACATGGTCGAACAGCTCGTCCCCGCTCACCCCGGTGAGCAGATACGCCTGTGCCTCGCCCACGTGGAAGTACATCCCGTGCAGCTCCAACTCCCGCTTCCGCAGCGCCCGCGCCACCGACTCGTGCGCGCTCAGATGCTCCAGCTGCTGGATCACGTTGGTGAGGGACAGCTGCTCGACCGCGTCCGCGGGCGCCCGTCCGGCGAGCCGGGCCCATGGACGGCTGTCGTCGGCCATGCGCTCCAGGCTCGGCAGCCCGTGCCGCAGCCACCGCTTGAGCGGCGTCCGGGCGCCCCCGGGCTCGGAGTTGAGCAGCGCCTGCATGGCTCCGCACCCCGAGTGACCGCAGACCGTGATGGACCGCACCTTCAGCACGTCCACCGCGTACTCGATCGCGGCCGCCACCGAGTCGTCACCGCTCTCCTCGCCGGGCATCGGCACCAGGTTGCCCACATTGCGGACCACGAACAGGTCGCCCGGACCACTGGAGGTGATCATCGACGTGACCAGCCGTGAGTCGGCGCAGGTGAGGAAGAGCTGCGCCGGGCGCTGCCCTTCACGGGCCAGCCGGGCCAGCTCGCCCCGCACCAGGGGAGCGGTGTTGCGCTGGAACGCGCTGATGCCGCGCGCCAGTTCATGTCCGCTGGGACTGGACGGACCGGTCCCGTCGGCCTTGGCGAGGCCGCCGGAGTCGCTCGGGTGCCCGCCGGGCGGGGGTGTGGACCGCGGGTCCTCGCACTGGTGGTTGCGCCAGGGCGTCCAGGGGCGGCAGCGGCAACCCGCCGAGGCGGCGCGGTCGGTGTACCCGGTGCCGGCCCCGACGCCGTTTCCGCTCCCGATCCCGAGTGCGGTGTGAGCGTCGGGGACGTCCCCCGGCTCGGCGATCCGGACCCCGGCGCGACGGCCGGTCAGCTCGACGGTGCCGCCCTGCGCGATGTACGTGTTCTGCCAGTCCTGCAATGCCTCGAACGCCGCGTGGTCCATGAAGGATCCGTCCAGCTCGACGACGACCCGCGCGCCCTGGGGCACGAGATGCAGGGCCCGGCTGAGGCGGGGCACGGCGAGGAACGTCAACTGTCCTCGCACGTGTACGTGATGGACTCCGTCCTGCTCGTCGTGGGTGATGCGGGTGCGGGCGAGGCGGTGCAGGGCGACGGCGACGGCCACGGCGATGCCGAGCACGACGCCCTCCAGGACGCCGAGGAACACCACGCCGACGGTGGTGACGGCGTAGACGAGGACTTCTCGGTGGCGGGTCACCGTGCGGATGTGGTGCAGGGACACCATCTGGATGCCGACGGCCATCACCAGGGCGGCGAGCGAGGCGAGCGGGATGAGCTCGAGCACCGGGACCATCAGCAGCGCGGCGATCACTACGAGAACGCCGTGCAGCATCGTGGAGTTCCGGCTCACGGCACCCGCGTGCACATTCGCCGCACTGCGCACGGCGACACCGGCGACCGGGAGCCCGCCGAGCGACCCGGAGACGATGTTGGCGGCGCCCTGGCCCAGCAGTTCGCGGTCCAGGTTGGAGCGTCTGACACGGGCGGTCAGTCCGGGTCGGCCGGCGGCCATCTTGTCCACGGCGACCGCGCCGAGCAGCGACTGCACGCTGCACACCAGCGTGGTGGTCAGCACGGCGGCGACCAGACCGAGCACGGGACCTTCGGGGAGCCCGGCCAGGGCGTGGCTGCTCCACGAGGGCAGGTCGACCCTGGGCAGCGTCAGCCCGGCGAGCGCGGCGGCCGCGCTGGCCCCGGCGACGGCGACGAGCGCTGCCGGGATCCTGCGCAGCAGACGGCCGGCCCGGCCGGGGATGCGGGGCCAGAGCAGCAGCAGGGCCAGGGTCAGCGCGCTCACCGACACGGCCGCGGGACGTACCTGGGCCAACTGGGCGGGCAGGGACTGGAGGTTGGCCAGGACGGAGCTCTGCGGAGTGCCGCCGAGGACGATGTGCAGCTGGGCGACGGCGATGGTGACGCCGATACCGGCGAGCATGCCGTGCACGATGGCGGGGCTGACGGCGAGCGCGCTGCGCGCCACGCGCAGGCAGCCCAGGCCCAGTTGGGCGAGGCCCGCGAGAACCGTGATGGCACAGGTCGTACGCCAGCCGTAGCGGTGGATCAGGTCGGCGGTGACGACCGTGAGCCCGGCCGCGGGACCGCTCACCTGGAGCGGGGCACCGCCGAGCCGGCCGGCGACGAGTCCTCCCACGGCGGCGGCGACGAGGCCTGCCTGGAGGGGCGCGCCGGTGGCCAGGGCGATGCCGAGGGACAGGGGCAGGGCGATCAGGAAGACCGCGATCGAGGCCGACACGTCGGCGCCCGCGACACGGAAGCGGCGGGGCCCGGACGGCGGTGGGCTGTGGGGTCGGTGGATGCGCTTGGTCCGACTCGGGTCGGTGGCGCGGGTGGGGACGCAGGCGGACATGGTTCCCGTCTCCTCCGGGGCAGCGCGGTCGCGGAACAGGTGGTCCCCCGCCAGGGCGGGGGGTCGGGTCGCGGCCGTGGGTCACGGCGTACAGCGGCGGGATGCATCAACGCTGGGTAAACGAATCGTAATTCAGAGTAAAGGCCAGGCATAGACTTTTCTGGCAAATGGCGCAATAAGTCACTCATCAGAGTGATGCGGATATTTCATCGGCTTGTCGTACTAATTCATTCCGGACCTCGTGCGAGCTTGACGGCGCTGTCGTTGGCCCCGAGAGAAGGAAGTAGGTGGGCGGAACATGGCCGCCACCCAGAGGATCGCCGCGGGCGCCGTGGTCGCCGCGCTCTGTGCCGCGTCGCTCGCCGGTTGCGCGCTCGGCGACGGTGCCGAGAAAGGGGCCGCCGGCCCGCAGAAGGCGAAGCCGGCCCAGGCGCCGCCCAAGAGCGCGGTCCGCCTGATCGGCGACGGCTCCACCGCGTACACCGGGGTGCAGCCCCACCTGCCCAGACCCGAGCGCATGAAGCCCGGTCAGAAGCCGCCGCAGTTCGTGGTGTTCTCCTGGGACGGCGCGGGCGAGGACTCCCAGAAGCTGTTCTCCCACTTCCGCAAGGTCGCCAAGGCGAACAACGCGACGATGACCTACTTCCTCAGCGGCGTGTACATGCTCCCCGAGGAGAAGCGCGACCTCTACCGGCCCCCGCAGCACTCCCCGGGCCGCTCCGACATCGGCTTCAACGACGAGAAGGGCATCGCCGAGACCGTCAAGCAGCTGCGCGGGGCGTGGCTGGAGGGCAGCGAGATCGGCACCCACTTCAACGGCCACTTCTGCGGCAGCGGCGGCGGGGTCGGCCAGTGGTCCGTCGAGGAGTGGAAGGACGAGATCGCCCAGGCGAAGCAGTTCGTGAAGTCCTGGAAGACCACCACCGGCATGAGGAACGCGAGCCCGCTGCCCTTCGACTACGACAAGGAGCTCATCGGCGCCCGCACGCCCTGCCTGGAGGGCCAGAAGAACTTCATGAAGGCCGCCCGTGAACTGGGCTTCCGCTACGACACCAGCGGCGTCAACGACCAGCTCTGGCCCCAGAAGAAGGAAGGTCTGTGGGACCTCTCGATGCAGCTGGTGCCGTTCTCCGGGCACTCCTTCGAGCAGCTCACCATGGACTACAACTTCGCCGTGAACCAGTCGGGCACGATGTACGGCGACCCGAACAAACACGAGTTCTGGGGCGACCAGATGCGTGACAGCCTGCTCAAGGGCTTCCACCGGGCCTACGACGGCAACCGCGCGCCCCTGATCATCGGCAACCACTTCGAGTCCTGGAACGGCGGCACCTACATGCGTGCCATCGAGGAGACCATCGAGCAGGTCTGCAACAAGCCCGACGTGCGCTGTGTCTCCTTCCGCCAGCTCGCCGACTGGCTGGACGCCCAGGACCCGCAGGCCCTGACCAAGATGCGGACCCTCGGTGTCGGCGAGGCCCCGAAGCAGAGCTGGGCGTCCTTCCTCTCGGGCCGCCCCGCCCCGGCTCCGAAGGGGGTGCCCGGAGCGCCGGCGGCCAAGCCGTGAGCCCCAGGCGCTGAGTCACGAGTGGTGAGCCCGGGGCGGTGAGCCGTCAGGCGTCCACCACGACGCTCTCGCTCAGTACGAAACCGGGGTCGACCTGCGCCGCCAGGTCGGCCCCGGTGCGCTCGTTGCCCCAGGACTGGGCGTTCTTCAGGTGGAAGTGCACCATCTGGCGTGTGTAGCCCTCCCAGTCCCGCAGGCCGTACGTGGCGTCGACCGCGCTCTGCAGCCGGCGCAGGGAGCCGCGGTTGACGTCCTCCAGGAGCTCGAACCGGGGCGGCCGGCCCTTCTCCATGGCACGCACCCAGTCCGAGTGCCCGACCGTGACCAGCAGGTCGTCCCCGACCTCGGCGCGGAGGAAGTCGAGATCGTCCTGCCCCTGCACCTTGTTGCCGACGACCTTCAGGACGACGCCGAAGTCGCGGGCGTACTCCTTGTACTGGCGATAGACGGAGACCCCCTTCCGGGTCGGCTCGGCGACGAGGAACGTGATGTCGAAGCGGGTGAACATGCCGGAGGCGAAGGAGTCCGAGCCCGCGGTCATGTCCACCACGACGTACTCGTCACGTCCGTCCACCAGGTGGTTCAGGCACAGCTCCACCGCTCCCGTCTTGGAGTGGTAGCAGGCGACCCCCAGGTCGGCGTCCGTGAAGGGGCCGGTGACCATCAAACGGACGCTGCCGCCGTCGAGTTCCACCGGCCGGGCGCAGGCGTCGTACACCGGATTGTCCTCGCGCACCCGCAGCAGTCGTGAGCCCTCGCCCGGCGGGGTCGTCTTGATCATCGTCTCCGTGGAGGCGATGCGCGGGTTGGCGCCGCGCAGGTAGTCCTTGATCAGCGGCAGCCGCTCACCCATCGCGGGCAGTGCCGCGGCCGTCGGCTCGTCGAGACCGAGGGCGGCGCCCAGGTGCTGGTTGATGTCGGCGTCGACGGCGACGACGGGTGCGCCGGTGGTGGCGAGATGGCGGATGAACAGGGACGACAGCGTGGTCTTGCCACTGCCGCCCTTCCCGACGAAAGCAATTTTCATGTTCACGAAGCGTAGTGGCGTGATAGCTGTACGTGTCAGGCGTGCGTGAAGAAGACCACTCCTTCGTGGGGTGTGCGCCGCGGTTGCGTAATGTCGTACTCATGAGTACGACAGGCGCGACCGCCGATCCGCTCGCCGCCCTGGGCTCACTGCCCGGCGTGGCCGACTCCGTGGAGTCCGTGCGCAAGGCCGTGGACCGGGTCTACGGGCACCGGATCATGCGGCGCCGCAGCACCGCGATCACCTCCGAGGCGGCCCTGCGCGGCGCTCGCGGTTCCGCGGCGCTGTCCGGTGCCGACTGGGCCCTCGAAGAGGTGCGCCGCCGCTCCGACTTCAGCGGCGACGACGAGGCACGCGTCGTGGGCGCGGCGCTGAGGCTGACCGCCGAGGCGGGCCAACTGCTCTCCATCTGGCGGCAGTCGCCCCTGCGCGTCCTGGCCCGCCTGCACCTGGTGGCGGCCGCGACCAACGGCGACGAGGTCGGGCGCCCGCGGCAGGCGGGCGAGCCGGTCGACGAGCCGCTGATCGAGCTCGCGGCGCCCGGTGCGGCGGAGGTGCACGGCCGGCTGGAGGGCCTGTCCGAGCTGATCATCGCGGGCGGTTCCGCTCCGGCCCTGGTGACGGCGGCCGTCGTGCACGGCGAGATCCTCGCCCTGCGGCCCTTCACCTCCCACAACGCTCTCGTGGCGCGCGCGGCCGAACGCATCGTCCTGATCGGCAGCGGTCTCGACCCGAAGTCCATCTGCCCGGCGGAGGTCGGCCACGCCGAGCTGGGCCGGGCCGCCTATCTGGCGGCGCTCGACGGCTATGTCTCCGGAACTCCGGACGGCATGGCCGCCTGGATCGCGCACTGCGGCAAGGCGGTCGTGCTCGGGGCGCGCGAGTCGACGGCGGTGTGCGAGGCGCTGCAGCGCGGAGCGGCGTAACCGAGGTGACGGAAAAGGCCCTCCCGAAGGAGGGCCTGAACAGGGTTGCGGCGGTACGAGGACTCGTACCGCCGCTGGCATGTTCACCGGGTTACCAAGCGTCCTCGAAATATTGCCCATCAGGTCGGGACTTTGCCCGTCACCTGGTGCGGCTGGCCCGTAATCGACGGGTCGACGTCGCGTGGGTGCCCAATTCTCATGCGCGGTCCGTGGGGCCAAATGCGTTATTAAGGTGATCCTTTCGGATGTCCTTGGTCTCGCGGGCCGTTGACTCCTTTGTACTCCAGGACCCGGGCAAGCGGAAGTCCTGGCTGCAGTTCTTTACTTTTACTCTCAAACAGTCACCAAAAGGGCACCCGGCACGTCAGAGAACCGTCGACCGGCGCCGACTGGCGTACCAGACGAGGCCCGCGGTGGCCGCGGCCGCTCCTATGGCCGCCGCCGCGACGAGCGCCGGACGGGACGGCGCGGAGAACGCGGGGAGCCGCTGCTTGAGCCGGACCGGCCGGTGGAAATCGAGAATCGGCCACCCGCGCGCGAGTGCCTCGCGGCGCAGCGTGCGGTCCGGGTTCACGGCATGGGGGTGGCCGACGGACTGGAGCATCGGCAGATCGGTCGCCGAGTCGCTGTAGGCGTAACAGCGCTCCAGGTCGTACCCCTCGGACTCGGCCAGCTCCTTGATCGCCTCGGCCTTGGTCGGGCCGTACGCGTAGTACTCCACCTCGCCGGTGAAGCAGCCGTCCTCGCCCACGACCATCCGGGTCGCCACCACCCGGTCCGCGCCGAGCAGTTCACCGATCGGCTCGACCACCTCCGCGCCCGACGTGGACACGATCACGACGTCGCGGCCGGCGGTGTGGTGCTCCTCGATGAGGGAGGCGGCCTCGTCGTAGATGATCGGGTCGATCAGGTCGTGAAGGGTCTCGGCCACGATCTCCTTCACCTGTTGGACGTTCCAGCCGCGCACGAGTGCCGAGAGGTACTCGCGGGTCCGTTCCATCTGGTCGTGGTCCATACCGCCCACGAGGAAGACGAACTGGGCATACGCGGTACGCAAGGCGGCCCTGCGGTTGATCAGTCCGCCTTGGTAGAACGACTTGCTGAAGGTGAGCGTGCTCGACTTCGCAATGACCGTCTTGTCCAGGTCAAAGAAGGCCGCTGTGCGGGGCAAGGAGTGGTTTTCCACGACCCTGAGCATAGGCGCAGCCCATTCGGCGTAAGGTGGGGCGCGTGGGTTTGCCTGAGAAGGCTCTCGGGTACACCATGGAAGTCACGGATCGTTCGCGACCGTGCTAACCCGGCCCGGCTCCTCCCCCCCCGAGTCGGCCGTGGAGACGACCCCCACTCTCCCCCCCGGTGGGGGTCGTCGCACGTCCGGGTGCGTTTTCTCCCCTCTTTCTGTGTCCCTGTACGGCTCTACGGCCGTGTCGAGGCGGCTGCGGCCGCCTCTTTCGCATGCCCATGATCCGTCACCGTGCGTAGTCGTCGCACTGCGCTGCGGAAGTCGCACACATGGCAGTGCGGGGAGCATCGGTATGGGTGACGGCGATATTCACAACGACTGAGTTGTCCACAGTTATCGACCAAGATCCACAAGATTTCCGGCATCGCTGCACCGTGATTCCAGCGCGGCCCGCCGACACCGACTCGATGGCTGGTTCCGGTTAGTCGGCCGCGTTTGGCCGGTTCGTATCGGCCGTTCATATGAAGGCCGGTCGCCGGTTCTTCACACGTTTGGGAATCGCGGGGCCCTGGAGGCTCTCGCGAGATGCAGCGAAGGGGGATGAATAACGTGGCCGCAGCCGTCACACACGATCCGCCGCCCACCGCCGGAGGGCGACAGGGCGGACCGTTGATCGTCACCGAGGACCCGGTGCTCCTCGACGACCTGCTGCGCCTGTGCGCGGCGGCCGGCGCCACACCCGAGGTGCACCCGGGGGTGCCGGAACCGAGAGGGCGCTGGGAGGCCGCACCGCTCGTCCTGGTGGGCGACGACGCCGCGCGGCGCGTGCGCGGAGCCGCCCGCAGAGGCGGAGTGGTCCTCGTCGGACGGGACCAGGACGACTCCGGCGTCTGGCGCCGGGCCGTCGAGATCGGCGCCGACCACGTCCTGATGCTGCCCGACGGGGAGCAGTGGCTGGTCGACCGGATCGCCGACGTCGCCGAGGGAGTCGGCCGGCCCGCCCTCACCGTCGGCGTCATCGGCGGCCGAGGCGGGTCCGGGGCATCCACGCTCGCGTGCGCGCTCGCCGTCACCTCCGCGCGGGAGGGACTGCGGACCCTGCTCGTGGACGCCGATCCGCTGGGCGGCGGACTCGACGTACTCCTCGGCGGCGAGACCGCCGAGGGGCTGCGCTGGCCCGCGTTCGTGGCCTCGCGCGGCCGGGTCGGCGGCGGTGCCCTGGAGGAGTCGCTGCCTCAGCTGCACTCCCTGCGGGTCCTCAGCTGGGACCGCGGCGACTGCGTCGCCGTCCCTCCGCAGGCCGTCCGCGCGGTGCTCGGCGCGGCCCGCCGCCGGGGCGGCACGGTCGTCGTCGATCTGCCGCGCCGCGTCGACGACGGCATCGCCGAGACCCTCGCCCAGCTCGACCTCGGCATCCTCGTGGTCCCCGCCGAACTCCGCGCCGTCGCGGCGGCCGGACGGGTGGCCTCCGCCGTCGGGATGGTCGTACGCGATCTGCGCGTGGCGGTCCGCGGGCCCCACGCGCCCGGGCTCGACGACCGGGAGGTGGCGCGACTACTCGGACTGCCGCTGGTGGGCGAGGTGCCCCTGGAGGCGGGGCTGCTGCGGCCCCACGAGAGCAGGACACCGCCGGGAGCCGGACGGGGGCCGCTGGCGCGGTTCTGCAAGGAGTTCTGGGAGCGGGCGTTGGTGGAGGCGGCATGAGTACCTACTCCGACGAGAGGGGCCGGGCGTCGTTCGGCCCCGGGCGGGCCGAGGGCTCGCGTGTGGCCACGGCCGGTGCGGCGCCCCCGGTGGGGCGGTCGGGTGGGGCGGACATGTCCCCGCGCCTGCTCGACGGCGTACGGCAGTGGCTCGCCGAGAGCGGGGCAGAACCGACGCCCGCGCGGGTGGCACAGGCGCTGCGGGAACAGGGGCGGGTGCTCGGTGACGCCGAAGTCCTCGGGGCGGCCGAGCGGTTGCGCTCGGAGCTGGTCGGCAGCGGCCCGCTGGAACCGCTGCTCGCCGACCCCCGGGTGACCGATGTGCTGGTGTCGGCACCGGACCGGGTCTGGGTGGACCGGGGCGGCGGACTCGAACTCACCACGGTCGCCTTCCCCGACGCCGCCGCCGTACGACGGCTCGCGCAGCGCCTGGCCGCGGTGGCCGGACGTCGGCTGGACGACGCGCGGCCCTGGGCCGACGCCCGGCTGCCCGACGGGACGCGGCTGCACGCGGTGCTGCCGCCGGTGGCCGTCGGCTGCACCTGTCTGTCGCTGCGGGTCGTACGGCCGCGCGCGTTCACCCTCGACGAGCTGATGGCGGCGGGCACCGTGCCGCCGGACGGGGACCGGGTACTGCGGGCGCTGATCGAAGCACGGCTGTCGTTCCTGATCAGCGGTGGGACCGGCAGTGGCAAGACAACGCTGCTGAGCGCCCTGTTGGGGCTCGTCGGGCCGGGCGAACGGATCGTGCTGGCCGAGGACTCCGCGGAACTGCGGCCGGACCACCCGCACGTCGTACGCCTGGAGAGCAGACCCGCCAACCAGGAGGGCGCGGGCCTGGTCTCGCTCGAGGACCTGGTGCGGCAGGCACTGCGGATGCGCCCGGACCGGCTGGTGGTGGGCGAGGTGCGCGGGCCTGAAGTGGTGCATCTGCTGGCCGCGTTGAACACGGGCCATGAGGGCGGCTGCGGAACGGTCCATGCCAACGCGGCGGCCGATGTCCCGGCCCGCCTCGAGGCGCTCGGCACGGCGGCCGGGCTCGACCGGGCCGCGCTCCACAGCCAGTTGGCGGCCGCGCTCTCCGTCGTCCTGCACCTCGCCCGCGACCGGAACGGGCGGCGCCGGATCGCCGAGGTGCATGTGCTGGAGCGGGATCCGTCGGGGCTGGTGCGGACGGTGCCGGCGCTGCGGTGGGGCGCGGAGGCGTTCGTGTACGAGCGGGGGTGGGAGCGGCTGCGGGGGCTGCTCGGCACCGCGGGGGCCGACAGGGGGCGTGGCGATGAGTGAGGTGTCGACGGGGGCGGCGCTGGTGTGTGCCGGAGCGGCGGTCTGGCTGTCGGCCGGGTGGCGCTCCGGGGCGCGGCGGGCGGAGTTGCTGCTCGCGGGGGCCGGTGGGGCGGTCGGGACCGGGCCGCCGGTCTGGCGGCGCCTGGCCGGTGGAGTACGGCGGCTGGGGAGCGAGTGGTGGTCGGTGGCGGCCGGACTGGTGCCGGCCGTGCTGGGGGCCTCGGTGCTGCCGCTGGTCGTGGGGGTGGCCGGGGTGCCGTTGCTGCGGCGGCTGCGGTTGGCGCGCGAGGCGCGGCGGGCCCGGGATCGCCGAGGGGACGCGGTCATCGCCTTGTGCGGGGCGCTCGCCGGAGAGGTGCGGGCCGGACGGCAGCCGGGTGAGGCCCTGTTGTGTGCCGCGCGCGACTGCGAGGGGCTGGGCGAGGCGCAGCCGGCGGTGCTGGCGGCCGCGCGGTTCGGCGGGGACGTGCCGGGTGCGCTCGCGGGCGCCGCACGGCAGCCGGGTGCCGAGGGGCTGCTGGGCCTCGCGGCGTGCTGGCGGGTCGCGGTGGACCGGGGGGCGGGGCTCGCGGCCGGACTCGAACGGCTCGAAGCGGCGTTGCGCGCGGAGCGGGACCAACGCGCCGACCTGCGTGCGCAGTTGGCGGGCGCCCGCTCCACGACGGTGATGCTCGCCGGGCTCCCCGCCCTCGGACTGCTCCTCGGCACGGCCCTCGGCTCCGACCCGCTGCACGTCCTGCTGCACACCGGGCCCGGCCTGGGCTGCCTGGTGATCGGCGGCCTGCTGGAGGGGGCGGGGATGTGGTGGGCGGCGCGGATCGTGCGGGGAGCGGAAGCGGTGTGAGGGCGGAATCGGCGTGGGGCTCGGAAAGGCGGGCGCGGTGAGTGCGGACGTTGTCCACAGGCTGGGGGTGATCGCGGGAGCCGTGACGGTGCTCGCGTGGCTCGCCCGGTGGGCGGAGGGGACGCGGCGGGAGCGGAGGCTTCGGCGGCGGCTGACCCGGCTGGTGGCCCGGGAGACAGTGCCGGTCGGGCCTCGGGGGGAGGCGCGGAAGGTCGTGCGGCGCTGGTTGCCCTCGCTGGGCGCGGTGGCCGGCGGGTGGGTGCTGGTCGGCGGGGCCGCCGGTGTCGTGGTGGGGCTGGTCGTCGCGGTGGGGCTGTGGTGGTGGCGGGGCCGACAGGGCGCCGAGGACACGGGGGAGGCGTACGACGTGGCAGAGGCGGCACGGCAACTCCCGCTCGCCGCCGATCTGCTGGCGGCCTGTATCGCGGCCGGCGCGGGTCCGGTGATCGCGGCACGGGCGGTGGGCGAGGCGCTGGGCGGGCCGGTCGGGGAAGGGCTCGCGCGGGGCGCGGCGGAGGTACGGCTGGGAGGCCCGCCGGGGGAGGCCTGGCGTCGGCTGGCGTCGATGCCGGGTGCCGGTCCGCTGGCGCGGTTGCTGGAACGGGCCGATGTGTCCGGGCTCCCGGCTGCCGTACCGGTCGCACGGCTCGCGGCGGAGGCCCGCGCCGAGTGGGCGCGCACCGCGACGGCACGGGCCCGGCGGGCGGCGGTCATGGTGACCGCGCCGGTGGGGCTGTGCTTCCTGCCCGCGTTCATCGCGGTCGGTGTGCTGCCCGTGGTGATCGGCCTGGCCGACGGGGTGCTGGGAGGGGGTGGTCGATGACGGGGCGGGCCCGGAACGACGGCAAGTGATCGAGCGACAGCAGTCAACAGAAGCGACCTGTACGGGGGTTGAGATGTACAAGGCGGTGCGGGCACGGATGCGTGCCCTGGTGTGCGGGGCGCGTGCGGCGCGGCGGGATGCGGGGATGGTCACGTCCGAGTACGCGATGGGGATCATCGCGGCGGTGGCGTTCGCGGCCGTCCTCTACAAGGTGGTGACCAGCGGAGCGGTCAGCGCGGAGCTGCAGGGCATCGTGAAGCAGGCACTCGATGCGCGGATGTGAACGAGGTCGCGCGGACCGGGGGTTCGTGACGGCGGAGTCGGCCGTGGTCCTGCCCGTGTTGGTGATGTTCGCGACGGCGCTGGTGTGGGGGCTGCTCGTGGTGGCCGCGCAGATCCAGTGCGTGGACGCGGCGCGTACGGGGGCCCGGGCGGCGGCGCGGCAGGACCCGGCCGACGCGGTCGTCGAGGTGGCCCGCGAGGCGGCGCCGCGCGGTGCGCGGGTCACGGTCAGCCGGGAGGAGGAGCAGGTCCGGGTGGTGGTCGTGGCGAGGCCGCCGATGCTGGGACGGCTGCCCTTCGACGTGCGGGAGGAGGCGGTGGCGTCGGTGGAGGGAGCGGGCCCATGAGAAGGGGCTTCCCGCGGTGCCGGAGGTCTGCCTCGTGGCCGGTGACCTGGGCGGAGGGGCTCGCGCGGCGACGGGGCCCCGCCCGCGACCGCGGCTCCGCCACCGTCTGGAGCGTCGGTGCGATCGCCGTGCTGTGCGTGGTGTTCGGGGTCGTGCTCGCCCTGGGGCAGGCCGTCGTGGTCCGGCACCGGGCGGCCGGGGGCGCGGATCTCGCCGCGCTCGCGGCGGCGGACCACTGGGCGGAGGGCGGCGAGGGGGCCTGCGCCCGGGCGGAGCGGGTGGCCCGGGCCCAGGGCGCCCGGCTCGTGCGGTGCGTGATCGTGGGCGAGACCTCGGACGTGACGGCGACGGCGGGCCGGGGGCCGTTCGCGGCGGAGGTCAGGGCACGGGCGGGACCGGCGGACCTGTCCCTTCCGGTATCGGCGGAGCCGTCGTCACCTGCGGAGCTGCCTCCTTCGGGACCGGCTGAGCCGCCCCCTCCGGCACCGGATCCTGTCGAGCCGGTTCCGGCGGCTCCCCCGCCGCCCCGGGCTTCTCCTCCGGCGCCCCCCGCAACAGCACCGTGAGCAACCGCACAGCCCCCCTCTTGTGCAGCGGATCGTTCCCGTTGCCGCATTTGGGGGACTGGATGCAGGACGGGCAGCCGGCGTCGCACTCGCAGGCGGCGATGGCCTGGCGGGTGGCGGTGAGCCAGGCGCGGGCGGTGTGGAAGGCCCGCTCGGCGAATCCCGCGCCGCCGGGGTGGCCGTCGTAGACGAAGACCGTGGGGAGCAAGGTGTCGGGGTGCAGCGGGATCGAGACGCCGCCGATGTCCCAGCGGTCGCACGTCGCGAACAGCGGCAGCATGCCGATCGAGGCGTGTTCCGCGGCGTGCAGGGCGCCGCCGAGGATCTCCGGGTTGATGCGGGCCTCGTCCAACTGGTCCTCGGTGACCGTCCACCACACCGCGCGTGTGCGGAGCGTACGAGGAGGGAGGTCGAGTTTGGTCTCGCCGAGGACCTCGCCGGTGATGAGACGTCTGCGGAGGAAGGACACGACCTGGTTGGTGACCTCGACCGAGCCGTAGCACAACCGGCCCTCGCCCCAGGGGACTTCGACATCCGTCTCCAGGACGGAGACGGCCGTCGTGTCGCGGGCCACCGTCGAGTACGTCGGGTTCGCCTCCTCGACCAGGGCGACCGAGTCCTCCAGGTCCAGGGACCGGACGAGGTAGGTGCGGCCCTGGTGGAGGTGGACCGCGCCCTCGTGGACGGTCGTGTGCGCGGCGCCCGCGTCGACCGTGCCCAGGAGGCGGCCCGTGCCGGACTCCACGATCTGGACCGGGTTGCCGCCCCCGCCGCGGATGTCGGTGAGGTCGGCGGCCCGTTCCCGGCGGGTCCAGTGCCAGGCCTTCGTACGGCGACGCAGGAGTTTCGCGGCCTCCAACTGCGGCAGCAGGGCCGCGGTCTCCGGGCCGAACAGCGCCAAGTCGTCCTCGGTCAGCGGCATTTCCGCGGCCGCCGCGCACAAGTGCGGTGCCAGGACGTACGGGTTGTCGGGGTCCAGAACCGTCGACTCCACCGGCTGGTCGAACAGGGCCTCGGGGTGGTGGACGAGGAAGGTGTCCAGGGGGTCGTCGCGGGCGACCAGGACGGCGAGGGCGCCCTGACCGGAACGGCCCGCGCGGCCGGCCTGCTGCCACAGGGACGCGCGCGTGCCGGGGTAACCGGCGATGATCACGGCGTCCAGGCCGGAGACGTCGATGCCGAGTTCGAGCGCGGTCGTCGCGGCCAGGCCCAGCAACTCTCCCGAGTGGAGGGCCTGTTCCAGGGCGCGGCGCTCCTCGGGGAGATAGCCGCCGCGGTAGGCCGCCACGCGTCGGGCCAGGGAGCGGTCGATCTCGGCCAGCCGCTCCTGGGCGATGACCGCGATGAGCTCGGCGCCGCGCCGGGAGCGTACGAAGGCGACCGAGCGGACGCCCTGCACGGTCAGATCCGTGAGCAGGTCGGCCGTTTCGGCGGTGGCGGTACGGCGGACCGGGGCGCCCTTCTCGCCCTGCATCTCGGTGAGCGGGGGCTCCCAGAGGGCGAACACCAGTTCACCGCGCGGCGAGGCGTCGTCGGCCACCTCGACCACCGGGAGGCCGGTGAGGCGGCGGGCGGCGACCGAGGGCTCGGCGGCGGTCGCGGAGGCCAGCAGGAAGACGGGAGAGGCGCCGTAGCGGGCGCAGAGACGGCGCAGCCGGCGCAGCACCTGGGCGACGTGGGAGCCGAAGACGCCGCGGTAGGTGTGGACCTCGTCGATGACGACGTACTTGAGCGACTTCAGGAAGGAGGACCAGCGGGGGTGGGACGGGAGGATGCCGCGGTGCAGCATGTCCGGGTTGGTCAGCACGTAGTTGGCGTACTGGCGGATCCACTCGCGTTCCTCGAACGGGGTGTCACCGTCGTAGACCGCGGGTCGAACTGAATTGCCCAGCGGTTGTGAAAGTTCCTTCACAGAACGCCACTGGTCCGCCGCCAGCGCCTTCGTGGGAGCGAGGTACAGCGCCGTGGCCCCGCGGCCGTTCGGGGCCTCCGAGCCGTCCAGGAGGGCCGTCAGGACGGGCGTGAGGTAGGCCAGGGACTTGCCGGAGGCGGTGCCGGTCGCGACCACCACCGACTCGCCGTCGAGGGCGTGCTCGGCCGCCTGTGCCTGGTGGGCCCAGGGGTGTTCGACACCGGCGGCCTGCACCGCGGCGATGACCTCCGAACGAATCCGGTCAGGCCAGACGGCATGGCGACCCTCGCGCGGGGGCAAGTGCTCCGTATGAGTGATGCGCGCAGCCCGACTCGGCCCGGAGGCGAGCCGGTGCAGGACCGTGCCCGGTTCCGGCCGGGAGACGGGTTCCGCCGAGGGTCGATCGGTTCGGTGATTCTTGGCCATCGGCACCGAGTGTGTCACTGGCGTGACGGACAATGGGACCAAGGCGTCGTGCACGCCTGCCGTAAGTGATTGAATGCCATCGCGGCTGGCGAACCGTCCTGGGGGCTTCAAGCCGAGGTGTCCCGCGGGACGACCGCTCGAGTAGCAAGGTGCTGGAGGATCCGTGGACCTGTCCCTGTCGACCCGTACCGTCGGCGATCGCACGGTCGTCGAGGTCGGTGGCGAAATCGACGTATATACCGCGCCCAAGCTGCGCGAGCAGCTGGTCGAGCTGGTGAACGACGGGAGTTTCCACCTCGTCGTCGACATGGAGGGCGTGGACTTCCTCGACTCCACCGGGCTCGGCGTACTGGTCGGCGGACTGAAGCGGGTGCGTGCCCATGAGGGCTCGCTGCGCCTGGTCTGCAACCAGGAGCGCATTCTCAAGATCTTCCGCATCACCGGTCTGACCAAGGTGTTCCCGATCCACACCTCGGTCGACGAAGCGGTGGCGGCCACCGACTGAACCACCGGCCCGGGGCGCGGAAAAAGGACCGCTCCCGGGACGGCAGTAGTACATGGGGGTCCCGGCTTTCGGCAGCCCGGTCCCCCGACAGCACGCCCGTAGTTCCGAGGGGGATGCATGGCCACCGTTGAACTCCGCTTCAGCGCGCTGCCCGAGCACGTCCGCACCGCCCGTCTGGTGGCGGCGGCGGTGGCGCGCAGGGCCGGGGTGGACGAGGCCGTTCTCGACGAGGTCAGGCTCGCCGTCGGCGAGGCCTGCTCCCGTGCCGTCGGACTGCACCACAACAGCGGCATCACCGAACCGGTGAAGGTGCTGCTCATCGAGGAGGAGAAGCAGTTCTCCATCGAGGTGGGCGACGAGGCGCCGCGCTCGGCCCCGGGTGACCGGGCGCCCGGCGGGGCCGCCGAGGACGTGGACGTGGAGACCGATGAGGACGAGATGGGCCTCGCGGTCATCAGCGGCCTCGTGGACGACGTGGAGGTCACCGCAGGGGAGCACGGCGGGTCGATCCGTATGACTTGGCCGACCACTCCGCCGGCCGCGACGCTTCCCTGATCTCACCGTCGTAGAAGACCTCGAGGGCCCTGCTCAGCAGGGCCCTTTCTTCTTTTCTCCGAATTCGTGAAAGAATTCACGATCAATCGCCCGATAATTCGATCAAGCGTCAATGCCTTTGGGGCATTAGCTCGTTCGGGTTCTGTGTGGTGACTCGATCATTTGCTGAAGAGCGTGTGAAGGCTAATTCCGTTTACCGCGCACTGTTTTGATCAGGTTCCGCTACCTACAATCCGTCCACATCTTGAGCTCAGCACAGGCGTCAAGGAGGACGAATGGCGGGGCTTTCTACCCCTCATCAGTTGGACCATCCCACTTCCCTCGCAGCCGCGGTCCTGACCGACGACAACCGGATCATCATCTGGGTGATCGCCGCCGTCGCACTGGCCGCGCTCGTGGTCGCGGGCATCCTGGTACGCCAGGTGCTCGCGGCGGGCGAGGGCACCGACAGCATGAAAGAGATCGCGAAAGCGATCCAGGAAGGTGCGAACGCCTATCTGGCCCGGCAGATGCGCACGCTCGGCGTTTTCGCCGTGGTCGTGTTCTTCCTGCTCATGCTGCTGCCCGCGGACGACTGGAATCAGCGCGCCGGTCGATCCGTGTTCTTCTTGATCGGCGCGGCGTTCTCGGCGGCCACCGGCTATATCGGCATGTGGCTCGCCGTGCGCAGCAATGTGCGCGTCGCCGCGGCGGCACGGGAAGCGACCCCTGCGGAAGGTGAGCCGGAAAAGGATCTCACCGCCGTCTCGCACAAGGCAATGAAGATCGCTTTCCGCACGGGCGGCGTCGTCGGCATGTTCACGGTGGGGCTCGGTCTGCTGGGCGCCTCCTGTGTCGTGCTGGTGTACGCGGCCGACGCACCGAAGGTGCTCGAGGGCTTCGGCCTCGGGGCCGCGCTGATCGCCATGTTCATGCGTGTCGGCGGCGGCATCTTCACCAAGGCCGCCGACGTCGGCGCCGACCTGGTCGGCAAGGTCGAGCAGGGCATTCCGGAGGACGACCCGCGCAATGCCGCGACCATCGCCGACAACGTGGGCGACAACGTCGGCGACTGCGCGGGCATGGCGGCCGACCTCTTCGAGTCGTACGCCGTGACCCTGGTCGCCGCGCTGATCCTCGGTTCGGCGGCCTTCGGCGACGCCGGGCTCGCCTTCCCGCTGATCGTGCCCGCGATCGGTGTGATCACCGCGATGATCGGCATCTTCGCGGTCGCCCCGCGCAGTTCCGACCGCAGCGGGATGTCCGCGATCAACCGCGGGTTCTTCATCTCCGCGGTGATCTCGCTCGTACTGGTGGCGGTCGCCGTCTTCGTCTATCTGCCGTCGTCGTACGCCGACTTCAGGGGCGAGGGCGTCACCGACAGCGGCATCCTCGGCAAGGACGGCGACCCGCGGGTCCTCGCCCTCGTCGCGGTGGCGATCGGCATCGTGCTCGCCGCCGTCATCCAGCAGCTGACCGGCTACTTCACCGAGACCACCCGGCGTCCCGTCCGGGACATCGGGAAGTCCTCGCTCACCGGCCCGGCCACCGTCGTCCTCGCCGGTATCTCGATCGGTCTCGAATCGGCCGTCTACACCGCCCTGTTGATCGGCCTCGGCGTCTACGGGGCCTTCCTGCTCGGCGGTACGTCGATCATGCTGGCGCTGTTCGCGGTGGCACTGGCCGGCACCGGTCTGCTCACCACGGTCGGTGTGATCGTCGCCATGGACACCTTCGGGCCGGTCTCCGACAACGCGCAGGGCATCGCCGAGATGTCGGGTGACGTCGAGGGCGCGGGCGCGCAGGTGCTCACCGACCTGGACGCGGTCGGCAACACCACCAAGGCCATCACCAAGGGCATCGCCATCGCCACCGCCGTCCTGGCGGCGTCGGCGCTCTTCGGGTCCTACCGTGACGCGATCACGACCGGCGCGCAGGACGTCGGCGAGAAGCTGTCCGGCGAGGGTGCGCCCATGAGCCTGATGATGGACATCTCGCAGCCCAACAACCTCGTCGGTCTCATCGCGGGCGCGGCGGTCGTCTTCCTCTTCTCGGGGCTCGCGATCAACGCCGTGTCGCGGTCGGCGGGCTCCGTGGTCTACGAGGTGCGGCGGCAGTTCCGCGAGCATCCCGGGATCATGGACTACAGCGAGAAGCCGGAGTACGGCAAGGTCGTCGACATCTGCACCAGGGACGCCTTGCGGGAGCTCACCACGCCCGGACTGCTCGCGGTGCTGGCGCCCATCTTCATCGGGTTCACGCTCGGTGTCGGGGCCCTGGGCTCGTTCCTGGCGGGCGCGATCGGGGCCGGCACGCTCATGGCGGTGTTCCTCGCCAACTCCGGCGGCGCCTGGGACAACGCCAAGAAGCTCGTCGAGGACGGTCACCACGGCGGCAAGGGCAGCGAGGCCCACGCCGCGACGGTGATCGGTGACACCGTCGGCGACCCCTTCAAGGACACCGCCGGTCCCGCGATCAACCCCCTGCTGAAGGTGATGAACCTCGTGGCGCTGCTCATCGCGCCGGCGGTCATCAAGTTCAGCTACGGCGAGGACAAGAGCATCGGCGTACGGATCACCATCGCCGTCCTCTCGTTCCTCGTGATCGTCGGCGCCGTCTACGTCTCCAAGCGGCGCGGGATCGCCGTAGGGGACGACGAGGGTGCCAAGAGGTCGGTCAAGTCGGCCGATCCCGCGGTGGTTTCGTAGGCGGTCATACGGGACGCCTGCTCAAGGGGCGGGCGGGGGGCGCGTACGGCCGCGCCCCCCGCCCGTTCTGTGTGTTCACGCCCTCCTCGTGAGCCTTCTCTCACTTGGTGCAAATGGCTTTAATGCATCACTTAACGGACACCCCATCTGTGGATGTCCTCCAGATGCCGTGTATGTTCCGGGGCCGAGGAGCCATGGAAGGGACCGATCCGGTGAACAAGAAGCTCGCGGCCGCGTTGTCCGGCGGTGCGGTACTGGCGATGGCGCTGTCGGCATGCAGCAGCGGTGACGACAACAGCGAGAAGCTGGACGCCTGGGCCAAGGAGGTCTGCAGCGCGGTGCAGCCGCAGGCCAAGAAGATCGAGGCCGCCAATACGGCGATCCAGAAGCAGACCTCGGACAACAGCACTCCGGAGGACGTCCAGAAGACGGACTCCCAGGCCTTCCAGGACATGGCCGAGGCCTACAAGGCGATCGGGGCCGCCGTGCAGAAGGCCGGCGCGCCGGACACCGGGGACGCCAAGAACGCCGAGAAGAAGCAGCAGGACGCCGTCAAGGAGCTCAACAGCCTCGGCGCGTCCTACGCCTCCCTGCAGAAGCAGGTCGACGACCTCAACACCAAGGACCAGGCGAAGTTCGCCGACGGCCTCAAGGACATCGCGACCGCGCTCGACAAGCTGAGCACCAGCGGCAACGACGCCCTCAGGACGCTCGAGGAGGGCGACGTCGGCAAGGCCATGGCGCAGCAGGAGAGCTGCAAGAGCGCGTCGGCCGCACCTTCGGCCGCGCCGTCGGCCACCACCGGCTGACATCCACCCGTGCGTGACCCCGGCGCCGTAGGCATCGCCCGCGGCGCCGGTTCACAATGGGGTGGTGAGTAACGCCAGCCTTGCCCCTCTGCCCTCCGTCGACCGCCCCGACGTCGCCGCGCGTCTGCGGGACGCCCTTCTGGGCGCCTCCTTCACCGCCGACGGGCTGCTCGAACTGCTCGGTGGCCCCGCGTACGCGGCGCTCGCCCGCAGCGAGACCGTGCCCGCCCTGCGGGCGACCCGTGGGGACACGCCGCTGGAGGTGCTCGTACGGCTCTTCCTGTTGCAGCAGCCAGTGCTCCACGCGCGCGTGGCGGGCGTGCTGCCCGTGGACGCGTGTCTGGAGAGCGGGTGGCTGGTGCGCGCCGGCTCGGACGAGGTCGCCGCGGCCGTCGACGTACGGCCGTACGGCGGACCCGACGGCGAGGACTGGTTCATCGTGTCCGACCTGGGGTGCGCCGTCGGCGGGGCCGGAGGCATCGGCAGCCGGGCCGAGGGCGTCGTCCTGGGCGTCGGCGGCGCCTCCACGACCCTCGCGGGCATCACCGTCCGCAGGACCGTCTCCGCCGCTCTCGACCTCGGCACCGGCTCCGGTATCCAGGCACTGCACGCCGCACGGCACGCCACGCGCGTGACGGCGACCGATCTGAACCCGCGCGCGCTGCACATCACCGGGCTCACGCTGGCGCTGTCCGGCGCCCCGGCGGCCGAGCTGCGGGAGGGCTCGCTGTTCGAGCCGGTGAAGGACGGGGAGACGTACGACCTGATCGTCTCGAACCCGCCGTTCGTGATCTCGCCGGGTGCGCGGCTGACGTACCGGGACGGCGGGATGGGCGGGGACGATCTGTGCCGGTCGCTCGTTCAGCAGGCGGGGGAGCGGCTGAACGAGGGCGGGTTCGCGCAGTTCCTCGCCAACTGGCAGCACGTGGAGGGGGAGGACTGGCAGGACCGGCTGCGGTCGTGGGTGCCGCGCGGGTGCGACGCGTGGATCGTGCAGCGCGAGGTGCAGGACGTCACGCAGTACGCCGAGCTGTGGCTCAGGGACGCCGGTGACCATCGGGGCGACCCGGCCGAGTACCAGGCCCTGTACGACGCCTGGTTGGACGAGTTCGAGGCGCGCAAGGTGAAGTCCGTCGGGTTCGGCTGGATCACCCTGCGCAGGACGGGGGCCGCCGTGCCCTCGGTCGTCGCCGAGGAGTGGCCGCACCCCGTCGAGCAGCCGCTCGGCGACACGGTCAGGGCGCACTTCGAGCGCCTCGACTACCTGCGGGACCATGATGACGCCGCCCTGCTGGAGGGCCACTTCAGGCTCGCCTCCGAGATCGTCCAGGAGCAGGTCGGGCTGCCCGGTGCCGAGGACCCGGAGCATGTCGTGCTGCGGCAGAACCGCGGGATGCGCCGGGCCACCAAGGTGGACACGGTCGGCGCGGGCTTCGCCGGAGTGTGCGACGGCTCGCTGAGCGCGGGGCGGATCCTGGACGCCATCGCGCAACTGGTGGGCGAGGACCCGGTGTTGCTGCGGGACCGTACGCCGGCGCAGATCCGGCTGCTGGTGGAGCAGGGGTTCCTGGAGCCGGCGTGAGGCTCGATCCGTGTGACCTCTGAGGCGGGCGGGTACCCCTGAGGCCCATGTGTCTGATCTGGTGGGATTGCTCCTGAAAAGGTCTCCTGTCAGTGGCAGGTGCGAAGCTACCTTCGAGAGACAGAGTGCACGCGTCCTCGGGGGAGGCGCGCTGTCTCGGGTCTCGGGGGGAGGCGTGATGGCGGGGGATACGCCGGATCAAGGCGAAGGCAGGGTCATCAACGGGCGGTACCGGCTGCTGCGGTCGCTCGGCGCGGGCGGCATGGGCCGGGTCTGGCTCGCGTACGACGAGGAGTTGGCCTGCGAAGTCGCGATGAAGGAGATCGCGCTTCCGGAGGTGCCGATGGACGCGGCCGAGCCCGCCCAGCGCATCGCGCGGGCCCGCAGCGAGGCCCGGCACGCGGCGCGGCTGCGCGGCCATCCGCACGTGGCGACGGTGCACGACGTCGTGGTCCACGAGGGACTGCCGTGGATCGTCATGGAGTACGTGCCGGACGCGGTCGACCTCCAGGCGGTGGTACGGCGTTCAGGGCCGCTGCTGCCCGCCCAGGCGGCCCGCGTCGGGCTCGCCGTGCTCGACGCGCTGACCGCGGGGCACCGGATCGGCATCCTCCACAGGGATGTGAAACCGGCCAACATCCTGCTGGCGTCGGACGCTTCGGGCGACCCGTTCGCGCGCGTGCTGCTCACCGACTACGGCATCGCGCTGCAACCCGAGTCCCGCGAACCCCGGCTCACCGCCACGGCGGGCATCCTCGGCACACCGGGCTACCTCGCTCCGGAACGCGCGCGTGGAGAGCCGCCGACGCCGGCCGCGGATCTTTTCTCGCTGGGCGCGACGCTGTACTCGGCCGTGGAGGGACGCGGCCCCTTCGACCGGCACGGTGACTACGCCACCCTCACGGCACTGCTGGGGGAGGAGCCGACGCCCGCGGTGCGGGCCGGTGAACTGGCGCCTGTGCTCCAGGGGTTGCTCGTCAAGGACCCGGTGCGCAGGTCGTCGCCGGAGACGGTGGCGCGGGGGCTGGAGCGGGTGGTGCAGGGGGCCTCGCCCGCGTGGCCCGCGGCGACCGGTGCGGCGCCGGGGGGATTCGGGCCGCCACCCGCCGGGTTCGGGGCGGCGACACCCCAGACACCGGGTGCGTCACCGACGCCGAGCACTCCGCAGACACCGCACACCCCGGGCGGCGTACCCCAGGGGGTGGGCGGTGCGGCGGGGGCGGTGACCCCGGGAGCCGGGGGCTTCGGTCCCGGCGCACCGGCCACGCCTGCCGGGGCGCCCCCTTCGCAGTACGACCCGTGGCGGCAGCCCTCCGTATCGCAGCAGTCGCCCGAGGCCGGCAACCCCTACACGCAAGGGCCCTACGCGAGCGGCGGCGCGCAGTCGCCCTCCGCGGGCGGTGGCGGTCCCGCACCCTACGGCCCGTACACCGGCGGCGGTTCGACGCCGTACGGCGGTCCCACCCCGCCGTACGCGGGCGGCACCCACGGCGCCGGCTGGGGCGCGGGCGGGCCGGGTGCGCCTGGCGGCGGACCACCGCCCCCGCCTTCCAAGAAGCGGCTCGCCGTCGTCGCGCTCGTCGTGGCCGCCGTGCTCGTCGTCGCCGGCGGCACCTGGCTGACCGTCTCGCTGACCGGCGACGACGGCGACGACACCGCCACCCCGAAGAAGCCGCCCACCTCCAGCGTGCCCAAGTCCTCGGCACCGCCCACCGGACCGGTGCTGCCGTACGGCGATGTCGTCGGACTCAGCCAGCCGCTGGAGACCGGCGACTGTGTGCAGGCGGTCTGGTCGGGGACGCCGTTCAAGTCCGTGCCGAACCTGGGCAAGGTGAGCTGCTCCGAGGACTGGCCCGACGGTCAGGTCGTGGCGGTCGACACGGCCACCGACGCCGCGGACGCGGCCGCCGAGGGCGCCGAGCGCTGTGCGAACCAGACGCGCGCGGTCGTCGACGCCCTGCCGGACGCGGCCGGCTACGCCGTCGTACCGACGAAGGAGGGCTTCACGGTGGCCAACAGCGGTACGGCATGTCTCGTACTCGGACGCCATGCCGCGATAGGCGGTGAGGTCGGCCGGTTCCGCGACGAGGGCGCCAACCTGTGGGTCGGTCAGATGAGTGTCGGCGACTGCTGGATCTACGAGGAAGGCGACGACGGCTACAACGCGCCGCTCACCGATTGCGTGCAACCCCACACCGACCAGGTCGTGGGCGTCGTCCAGGCGCCCGACGGCATGAACTACGAGAAGGGCGCCGACAACGCCACCAAGCTCTGCGGCAACAAATTCGAGTCGACCTGGGCGCCGGGATCGGAACGGGCCGTGTTCGGCTGGGTGGCCGACGAGGACGACTGGAACCAGGGCTTCAAGAAGGCCGTGTGCACCGTGGGACGGACCGACAACGAGAAGACGACCGGAAAGATACCCGCGCCCGGATCGGTCTGAGCACCCGGCCGTGAACGGGGGCGCCGGGGCGGCCCCCGGCGGCGTCGGTCCCGCGTTCACCTCAGGTTCGCCTGGCCGCCGCCCGCGCGTGTCAACCTCCCGGGGCTGGACACACGCAGCCGGGGCAAAAGGGGGCAGGGGCGTCATGGAGAGGGGACCGGCGATCTTCGCCGGGGCGGTGTTCGCCCTGTTCGGGGGCGGGCTGCTGATGTGGACCGCGGCCCGGGTACGACAGCGCGAACCCGTCGCACACGGTGTGAACCCGGTCGCATCGGCGACCCTCGCGAGCCTCGCCGCTCTGGTGGCGCTGGGCCTGGGCGCGTGGTGCCTCACCCATATCTGAGGATCATGGAAAAGCCGAGGTCCCGGTAATTGGGAGGTCTCCCTCCGGTAAGGCTCGAAATAGCCGGTGGGCACTCCGGGCGGCAGGAATGGCGGTAGTCGGGTTACCGTTCGAGTGGCCGTTGCGGGCTTTTCCCGTTTGACACGGGGGCGGGATGTACCGTCACACTCCGCAGCGTCACCATGACCCGACCCCGGGATGAAGGCGCCTGGGGAGGCCCCAAGCGTCGACCGGAGAGAAGAGCGAAGTTGTCCCCGACCAGCGAGACCGCAAAGGGCGGCCGCCGACTCGTCATCGTCGAGTCGCCTGCCAAGGCGAAGACGATCAAGGGCTATCTCGGCCCTGGATATGTCGTCGAGGCGAGCGTCGGGCACATCCGCGACCTCCCCAACGGCGCCGCGGAGGTGCCGGAGCAGTACACCGGCGAGGTCCGCCGGCTCGGCGTGGACGTCGAGCACGACTTCGAGCCGATCTATGTCGTCAACGCCGACAAGAGGGCTCAGGTCAAGAAGCTCAAGGATCTGCTGAAGGACTCCGACGAGCTCTTCCTCGCCACCGATGAGGACCGCGAGGGCGAGGCCATCGCGTGGCACCTCCAGGAAGTGCTCAAACCCAAGGTCCCGGTCAAGCGGATGGTCTTCCACGAGATCACCAAGGCCGCGATCCAGGCCGCCGTGGCCAACCCGCGCGAGCTCAACCAGAAGCTGGTCGACGCCCAGGAGACCCGCCGCATCCTCGACCGCCTCTACGGCTACGAGGTCTCGCCGGTCCTGTGGAAGAAGGTCATGCCCCGTCTGTCGGCGGGCCGTGTCCAGTCCGTCGCCACCCGGCTCGTGGTGGAGCGGGAGCGCGAGCGCATCGCGTTCCGGTCCGCCGAGTACTGGGACCTGACGGGCACCTTCGCGACCGGCCGCGCGGGGGACTCGAGCGACCCGTCGACCCTCGTCGCCCGCCTCCAGAGCGTCGACGGCAAGCGCGTCGCCCAGGGCCGTGACTTCGACTCCCTGGGACAGCTCAAGGGCGCCAACACGCTCCACCTCGACGAGGCCAACGCCCGTGCGCTGGCCGCCGCCCTGGAGCAGACGCAGTTCGCCGTCCGGTCCGTCGAGTCCAAGCCGTACCGCCGCTCGCCGTACGCCCCGTTCCGTACGACGACGCTCCAGCAGGAGGCTTCGCGCAAGCTCGGCTTCGGAGCGAAGGCGACCATGCAGGTCGCGCAGAAGCTGTACGAGAACGGCTTCATCACCTATATGCGTACGGACTCCACGACGCTCAGCGAGACCGCCGTCACCGCGGCCCGTGCGCAGGTCACCCAGCTGTACGGCGCCGACTACCTGCCGTCGGCCCCGCGGACGTACGCCGGAAAGGTCAAGAACGCGCAGGAGGCGCACGAGGCGATCCGCCCCTCGGGTGATCGTTTCCGCACGCCTGCCGAGACCGGACTGACCGGCGACCAGTTCAAGCTCTACGAGCTGATCTGGAAGCGGACCGTCGCCTCGCAGATGAAGGACGCGGTCGGCAACTCCGTGACCGTGAAGATCGCCGGCACCGCCGCCGACGGCCGGGACGTCGAGTTCAGCGCCTCCGGCAAGACGATCACCTTCCACGGCTTCCTGAAGGCGTACGTCGAGGGCGCGGACGACCCGAACGCCGAGCTGGACGACCGCGAGCGCCGGCTGCCCCAGGTCAGCGAGGGCGACCGGCTCAGCGCCGAGGAGATCACGGTCGACGGGCATGCCACCAAGCCCCCGGCCCGCTACACCGAGGCCAGCCTGGTCAAGGAACTCGAAGAGCGCGAGATCGGCCGTCCGTCGACGTACGCCTCGATCATCGGCACGATCCTCGACCGCGGCTATGTCTTCAAGAAGGGCACGGCACTCGTCCCGTCCTTCCTCTCCTTCGCCGTCGTCAACCTCCTGGAGAAGCACTTCGGGCGGCTCGTCGACTACGACTTCACCGCCAAGATGGAGGACGACCTCGACCGCATCGCGCGGGGCGAGGCCCAGTCCGTGCCGTGGCTGAAGCGGTTCTACTTCGGCGAGGGCACCGAAGGCGGCGCGGCCGTCGCCGGCAACGGTGACGGGGATCACCTCGGCGGTCTCAAGGAGCTCGTGACCGACCTCGGCGCGATCGACGCACGCGAGGTGTCGTCGTTCCCGGTGGGCGACGGCATCGTGCTGCGGGTCGGCCGCTACGGCCCGTACATCGAGCGCGGCGAGAAGGACTCCGAGGGCCACCAGCGCGCGGACGTGCCGGAGGACCTCGCCCCGGACGAGCTGTCCGTCGAGCTCGCGGAGGAGCTGCTCGCCAAGCCGAGCGGTGACTTCGAGCTCGGCGCCGACCCGGAGTCGGGCCACCAGATCATCGCGCGGGACGGCCGCTACGGCCCGTACGTCACCGAGGTGCTCCCCGAGGGCACTCCGAAGACCGGCAAGAACGCCGTGAAGCCGCGTACGGCCTCGCTGTTCAAGTCGATGTCGCTGGACACGGTGACGCTCGCCGACGCCCTGAAGCTGATGTCGCTGCCGCGGGTCGTCGGCAAGGACGCCGAGGGCGTGGAGATCACCGCGCAGAACGGCCGCTACGGCCCGTACCTGAAGAAGGGCACGGACTCGCGGTCCCTCACCGCCGAGGACCAGCTCTTCACGATCACCCTCGACGAGGCGCTGGCGATCTACGCCCAGCCCAAGCAGCGTGGCCGGGCCGCCGCCAAGCCGCCGCTGAAGGAGCTGGGCGCGGACCCGGTCAGCGAGAAGCCGGTCGTGGTCAAGGACGGCCGTTTCGGGCCGTACGTGACCGACGGGGAGACCAACGCGACCCTGCGCTCCGGCGACAGCGTCGAGGAGATCACCCCGGAGCGCGGCTTCGAGCTGCTCGCCGAGAAGCGTGCGAAGGCTCCCGCCAAGAAGACGGCGAAGAAGGCGCCCGCGAAGAAGGCCCCGGCCAAGAAGGCGACGGCCGCCAAGACCGCGGCCAAGAAGACGACCACGGCCGCCAAGAAGACGACGGCGAAGAAGACCACCACCAAGAAGGCGGCGGCTTCGAAGGCCGCGTCGGAAGACTGAGTCGCGCCGCGGACCTTCACCTCGGGTTCGCAAAACGAACGCCCCGGCATCGGTTTGGTGTCGGGGCGTGCGCACGTTCGGACGGGCGCCGCAGGCTGTCGGTGCTGCCCGATAGGCTGAAAGCATGACGCGAGCCGAGCAGCCAACGGCCCACCACCCGGCCCCCGACGACGCCCTTGCCGCGGACTCCCGCGAGCGCGCCGTCCGCGCCCTGTTGCGCCGACCGCAGCTCAGGAGGCTGTGGAGCGCGCAGCTTGTGGGGGGTGTCGGCGACGTACTCGCCCTCCTGGTGCTGGTCGTCCTGGCCCTCCAGGCGGCGATCGCCGAGGGTTCCTTCGGTGGCGGCTACCGGGGCGTGGCGTTCGCAGTGGCGACCGTCTTCGGGGTGCGCATTCTGGCCACGCTGCTCTTCGGGGCGGTGCTGCTCGGCCCGTTGACGTCGCTCACCTCACCGGAGGGGCCGCTCGACCGCCGCTGGACGATGGTCGGCGCGGACGCCGTGCGCACGCTGGCGCTGATCGTCGCGCCCCTGTGGATCGACTGGACGCCGGACAACGCACTGGCGGTCCTCCTGGTGACCGCCTTCGTGACCGGAGTCGCCGAGCGCTTCTGGACGGTGTGCCGCGAGAGCGCGGCGCCCGCCCTGCTGCCGGCCCCGCCGCCGGAGGGTGCGACCGTACGGCCGCTGCCGGACCACATGGACGCGCTGCGGCGCCTGTCGCTGCGTACGGGCTTCGTGGCGATCCCGCTCGCCGCCGCCGCACTCGTCGCGGCCTCGCTGGTCAACAACCTTCTGGGCGCCGGGATCGACTGGTTCGCCCAGCACCAGGCGGCCCTCGCCTCGTATGTCGCGGCCGGTCTGTTCGCCGCGTCCCTGTCCGTGCTGACCTTCCTCGAACTGCCCGGCACCCGCACGCCACGCGCGCGTTCCCCGCTGGAGGGCATGCGCCGCCCCAAGACGGGCTCCGGCGTCGACAAGGGCCGCACCGGCGTGCTTCCGCTGCTGGTGCTGGCCTCCGCGGCCGTCGCCGGGGCGGTCGCCGCCGCCGTCGCCGTGGCCGTGCTGCACGCCAAGGACCTGGGCGGCGGCCCGGTGACGTACGGCCTGCTGGTCCTGGCCCTGACCGGCGGGGTCGTCGTCGGCATCCGTACGGCGCCCAAGGTGCTGGTCTCGCTCTCGCGGCGCCGGCTGCTCGCGCTGGCGATCGCCTTCACCGGCGTCGCGCTGCTGGCCGCCGGCCTCGTCCCCGACGTCACCACCGTCATCCTGATCGTCGCGCTGGCCGGGGCCGGCGCGGGCGTGGCCGCCAACACCGGGCACACGCTCATCGACCAGGAGGCCGAGGACTACCGGCGCGGGCGCACGACCGAGCATCTGCACGCGGTCGTACGGGTCTTCGTCGCGCTCGGCGCGGTGATCGCCCCGCTGGTGGCCGCACTGATCGGGCCGCACCGGCTGGAGAGCGGCAAGTTCGTCTTCGCGCACGGCGGCGCCGCGTTCACGCTGATGCTGATCGGCGCCCTGCTGCTGCCGGTGGCCGCGCTGGTGCTCGCCAAGGTCGACGACCGTTCCGGTGTGCCGCTGCGGCACGATCTGCGGGACGCGCTGCTCGGCGGCGACGACCCCGTGACGGCGCCCGCGGCCTCCGGTTTCTTCATCGCCCTGGAGGGCGGCGACGGAGCCGGCAAGTCCACCCAGGCCGAGGCGCTCGCCGACTGGATAAGGGCCAAGGGCCACGAGGTGGTGGTGACGCGCGAACCGGGGGCGACACCGGTCGGCAAGCGGCTGCGGTCGATCCTGCTCGACGTGTCCAGCGCCGGACTCTCGCACCGCGCGGAGGCGCTGCTGTACGCGGCCGACCGCGCGGAGCACGTGGACACCGTGGTGCGGCCCGCGCTGGAGCGGGGCGCGGTCGTGATCTCGGACCGGTACGTCGACTCGTCCGTCGCCTACCAGGGGGCGGGCCGCGACCTGTCGCCGACGGAGGTCGCCCGCATCAACCGCTGGGCGACCGACGGACTGGTGCCGAACCTGACCGTGCTCCTCGACGTGTCCCCGGAGATCGCCCGCGAGCGGTTCACCGAGGCGCCGGACCGGCTGGAGTCGGAGCCGGCGGAGTTCCACGCGCGCGTGCGCTCCGGGTTCCTGACACTGGCCGCCGCCGACCCCGGGCGCTATCTCGTCGTCGACGCGGGCCAGGAGCCCGAGGCCGTCACGACCGTCGTACGCCATCGGCTCGACCAGCTTCTGCCGCTCTCCGAGCAGGAGATCCGCGAGCAGGAGGAGGCCCGGCGCAAGGCCGAGGAGGAAGCGCGCCGCAAGGCCGAGGAAGAGGCCGCGCGCAAGGCCGAGGAGGAGCGCCTGGAGCGCGAGCGCCAGGAGCAGCTGGAGCGGCTGCGCGCCGAGGAGGAGGAGCGCAAGCGGCGCGAGCTGGAGGAGGCGCAGCGCCGCGAGGCCGAACGGCAGGCGGAGGAGGCCCGGTTGCGGGCCGAGGAAGCGCGCAAGCGTGCCGAGGAGGAGCGGGCTCGGCTCCTCGCCGAGGAGAAGGCGCGGGCCGAGGAGGAGGCGCGGCGCAAGGTCGAGGAGGACCGGCGTCGCAGGCAGGCCGAGGAAGAGGCGCGGCTGCGGGCCGAGGCCGAGGCGCGGCGTGTGGAGAAGCAGCGCAAGGCCGAGGAGGCGCTGCTGCGGGCGGAGGAGGCACGACGGCTCGCCGAGCAGGCCGCGGCCGCCGCCGAGGCGGGACCGAAGAAGCCGGCACCGCCCGCGGTCGCCCCTCCGGAGGCGGTGACCGTGCCCACGCCGGTGGTGACGCCGACGAACGCGTCGGGCGGGCCGGTGGAGGAGACGGCCGTGCTGCGGCCGGTGCGCGACGAGAAGGCCGAAGGGGCCGCCGACAACGAGGTGACGGCCGAGCTGCCGAAGCCTCCGGCCGGCGCCGCGGACGAGACGGCTGTGCTGCCTCCCGTCGTGCCGGGTGCGGCCGACGAGACGGCTGTGCTGCCGCCGGTGGTGCCGGGTGCCGCGGACGAGACCGCCGTGCTGCCGCCGGTGCCGGGTGAGGCTCCTGAGCATCGGGTGCCGCCGGGGTACTTCCGGGAGGACCAGGCGGGGCCGGACGGGACCGAGGACCGTACGCGGGAGATGCCTCAGGTCGACGAGACCGGGGCGCCGCGACGGCGGGCCCGGTCGGACTGGGCCGAGGAGACACCGCTGGACGACCTGCCGTCGCTGGCGGACGAGCTGCTGGGCCCGCGTGAGGACGACGAGTTCGGCGACGAGCGTGGGGGCCGGGGCAGGGGACGCCGGGGCTGAGGCAGCTCCCTCGGTCACCTGACGGAGCCCTGTTGTCAGTGCCGGCCCGCACAATGGACCCAGCACCCCCGACCGTGACGAAAGGGCGGCACCACCCATGACCGTCTGGGACGACCTCGTCGGCCAGGAGAAGGTGAGCGAGCAGCTCGGAGCCGCCGCTCGGGACGCCGACGCGCTCGTCACCGCGGCCACCACGGGCACCCCGCCGCCCGAGGCGTCGAAGATGACGCACGCGTGGTTGTTCACGGGCCCGCCCGGAGCCGGCCGGACGCAGACCGCGCGGGCCTTCGCCGCCGCGCTGCAGTGCGTGAGCCCCGACCGCGCGCTCGGCGGGATCCCCGGGTGCGGGTTCTGCGACGGATGTCATACGGCCCTCATCGGCACGCACGCGGACGTCACCACCGTCGCCGCCGTCGGCACGCAGATCCTCGCCGACGACATGCGGGACACCGTCCGCAAGTCGTACACCTCACCGGCGACCGGCCGCTGGCAGGTGATCCTCGTCGAGGACGCCGAGCGGCTGAACGAGAAGTCGGCCAACGCGGTGCTGAAGGCCGTCGAGGAGCCCGCCCCGCGTACCGTCTGGCTGCTGTGCGCCCCGTCCGTCGAGGACGTGCTGCCCACCATCCGCTCCCGCTGCCGCCACCTCAATCTGCGGACACCCTCCGTCGACGCGGTCGCCGACCTTCTCGTACGACGGGAAGGCATCGAGCCCTCCGTGGCCGCGACCGTCGCACGGGCCACGCAGGGGCACGTCGACCGGGCCCGCCGCCTGGCCACCGACCCCGCCGCGCGCGAGCGCAGGGCCGCCGTCCTCAAACTGCCGCTGCGCGTCGAGGACGTCGGCGGCTGCCTCAAGGCCGCCCAGGAGCTCGTGGACGCGGCCGCCGAGGACGCCAAGGCGCTCGCCGAGGAGATGGACGGCAAGGAGACCGAGGAGCTGAAGACCGCCATGGGCGCGTCCCAGGGTGGTCGGATGCCGCGCGGTACGGCGGGGGTGATGAAGGACCTGGAGGACAAGCAGAAGCGGCGCCGGACCCGTACCCAGCGCGACAGTCTCGACCTCGCCCTGACGGACCTCACCGGCTTCTACCGCGATGTCCTCGCCCTCCAGCTCGGCTCCCGGGTGGCCATCGCCAACGAGGACGCCGAGGAGGCTCTTCAGCGCCTGGCCCGCGGCAGCTCCCCGGAGGCGACGCTGCGCCGCATCGAGGCGATCGCCGGCTGCCGGGACGCCCTCGACCGCAATGTGGCGCCGCTGCTCGCCGTGGAGGCGATGACGATGGCGCTCAGAGAGGGCTGAGGCACCGCCCCGCGGTACTGCCCACGATCAACAGGAGGTTGACCAGGTACCCCGTACGAGCCGCAAGGTGCACGGAAGGCAACCGAGCGGCTGCGCAGAGTTACTCTCGGTTGATGCACATCAGGCGCAGTCCTCGCCCGGCCCACCCGATGGCCCCGCCGCGTCACCGGCGTTCGCGGACCGGCGGTGCCCTTCTCGCCGTCGCCGCGCTGGTCGTGTCGGCCTGCTCCGCGGGGAGCGGTTCCGCCGGCTCGACAGCGGAGGCGGCGGCGCTGGCCGCGCTGCCGAAGGCCACGCCGGCCGCTCTCTCGCCGTACTACGGGCAGAAGCTGAGCTGGCGCAGCTGCGGGGTGCCCGGTTTCGAGTGCGCCACGATGAAGGCACCGCTCGACTACGACAAGCCGGACGACGGTGACGTCCGCCTCGCCGTCGCCCGCAAGAAGGCGACCGGCTCCGGCAAGGCGCTCGGCTCGCTGCTGGTGAACCCGGGCGGGCCGGGCGGCTCGGCGATCGGCTACCTCCAGGCCTACGCCGGGATCGGCTACCCCGCCGAGGTCCGTGCCCGGTACGACATGGTCGCCGTCGACCCGCGCGGCGTCGCCCGCAGCGCGCCCGTCGAGTGCCTGGACGGGCGCGACATGGACGCGTACACGCAGACCGACACGACACCCGACGACGAGGAGGAGACCGAGGAACTCGTCGCCGCCTTCCAGAAGTTCGCGGAGGGCTGCGGCGCCGACTCGCCCGAGCTGTTGCGGCATGTGTCCACCGTCGAGGCGGCGCGGGACATGGACATCCTGCGGGCGGCGCTGGGCGACGAGAAACTGACGTACGTCGGGGCGTCGTACGGAACGTTCCTCGGGGCGACGTACGCGGGCCTCTTCCCGAACCGGGTGGGCCGACTGGTCCTGGACGGCGCGTTGGATCCGTCGCTGCCCGCGCGGCGTACGAGCCTCGACCAGACGGCGGGGTTCGAGACGGCGTTCCAGTCCTTCGCGCGGGACTGTGTGCAGCAGTCGGACTGTCCGCTGGGCACGAAGGCGGGCGAGGTCGGCACCAACCTCAAGGCGTTCTTCGAGAAGCTCGACGCCCGGCCGATCCCCACGGGAGACGTGGACGGCCGCAAGCTCGGTGAGTCCCTCGCCACCACCGGGGTCATCGCGGCGATGTACGACGAGGGCGCCTGGGCGCAGCTGCGCGAAGCGCTGACCTCGGCGATGGAGGAGAACGACGGCGCGGGGCTGCTGGTCCTCTCCGACAGCTACTACGAGCGGGACGCCGACGCCCGCTACTCGAACCTGATGTTCGCCAACGCGGCGGTGAACTGCCTGGACCTCCCCGCGGCGTTCAACTCACCGGACCAGGTGCGGGACGCGTTGCCGGAGTTCGAGAAGGCGTCCCCCGTCTTCGGTGAGGGTCTGGCCTGGGCCTCACTGAACTGCGCGTACTGGCCGGTCGGGGCGACGGGTGAGCCGCATCGCATCACCGCGAAGGGCGCCGCCCCGATCGTGGTCGTCGGCACCACCCGCGACCCGGCCACCCCGTACCGCTGGGCCCGCGCCCTGGCCGCCCAGCTCTCTTCCGCCCGCCTCCTCACCTACGAGGGCGACGGTCACACCGCCTACGGTCGCGGCAGCGTCTGCATCGACTCCACCATCAACGCGTACCTCCTCCGGGGGACCCCGCCGACCAAGGGAAAGCGCTGCTCATAGACCCTCCGCAGGTGAGTCCACCGGCCCCGGAACCCCCGCCTCCGGGGCGGGTACGGAGCACCCTCGGAAACTGTGTAGACTTACCGACGTTGCTGATCGCACCATGGTGTGGACGGCGCGCCGCCTTAGCTCAGATGGCCAGAGCAACGCACTCGTAATGCGTAGGTCTCGGGTTCGAATCCCGAAGGCGGCTCTTCCTGAGACCAGGTCAGATCCATTCTGACCTGGTCTTTTCTGTTGTCCTGTTGCGAACTGCCCATGCGGGGCAGCTGGTTCGTCGGCTCCCGGCAGGCATTGTTGCAGTGCCGCCCACGCCACCCAAGCCGCCCGAGACACAGGTCTCCGGTAGGCGGCCGAGGCTTTTGGGCGATATACAGTCATTTGGGTACCCGAGCTTGCCGTCAGGCCTGATTCTGTGGAGTCCTCCCGATGACGTCGATGAGCCGCCTGCCATGACACCCCACCCGGCGCGGGGGCGGATCACGGCGCTGGACGCCTACGACATCCGGTTTCCCACGTCGCGTCGGCTCGACGGGTCGGACGCGATGAACCCCGATCCGGACTATTCGGCGGCGTATGTGATCATCCGGACCGATGCCGGGGACGGGCTGGAGGGGCACGGGTTCTGCTTCACCATCGGCCGGGGCAACGAGGTCGAGGTGGCGGCGATCAAGGCGCTGCGCCCGCATGTGGTGGGGCTGCCGGTGGGGGAGGTCCTGTCCGATCTCGGGGAGTTCTCCCGCTCGCTCGTCGGTGACAGTCAGCTGCGCTGGCTGGGGCCCGAGAAGGGCGTGGTGCACATGGCCATCGGGGCCGTGGTGAACGCCGTATGGGATCTGTACGCGAAGCGGGAGCGGAAGCCGCTGTGGAAGCTGCTGGCCGACCTGGCGCCCGAGCAGGTGGTCGCGTTGATCGACTTCCGCTATCTGGAGGACGCGCTGACCTCCGATGAGGCGCTGGGGATTCTGCGGCGGGCGCGGGGCGGAATCGGGGAACGGGAGGCGCGGCTGCTCGCCGAGGGGTATCCGGCGTATGCCACGTCCCCCGGCTGGCTCGGTTATCCGGACAGCAAGGTCGCCCGGCTGGCCCGGGAGGCCGTGGACAGCGGGTTCCGGCAGATCAAGCTCAAGGTCGGCGCCGACCTGGCCGACGATGTGCGGCGGTGCCGTACGGCCCGAGCGGCGATCGGCCCCGGGGTGCGGATGGCGCTGGACGCCAATCAGCGCTGGGGGATCGAGGAGGCGGTCGGGTGGGTCCGGCGGCTGGCGGAGTTCGACCCGTACTGGATCGAGGAGCCGACCAGCCCGGACGACATCCTCGGTCTCGCGAGGATCCGCCGGGACGTGGCGCCGGTGCCGGTGGCGACCGGCGAACATGTGCACAACCGCGTGATGTTCAAGCAGCTGCTCCAGGCGGACGCGATCGACTTTCTGCAGCTGGACGCCTGCCGGGTCGGGGGAGTCAACGAGAACCTGGCGATCCTCCTGCTCGCCGCGAAGTTCGGGGTCCCCGTGTGTCCGCACGCGGGCGGGGTGGGCCTGTGCGAGCTTGTGCAGCATCTGGCGATGTTCGACTGGCTGGCGGTCTCCGGCACCGTTCAGGACCGGGTCATCGAGTACGTGGATCATCTGCACGAGCACTTCCTCGACCCGGCCGTGATCGTGCGGGGGCGGTACGCGGCCCCGACCGCCCCCGGCTTCAGCTCGGAGATGCGGCCCGAGTCGCTCGCCGCGTACGCGTTCCCCGGCGGCGCCGCCTGGCAGGTCCCGTACGGACCGCCCCCGGCCGAGGGCGGTCCCGCGTGAACACCGGGGAGGAGTTCCGGGGGCTGACCGCGGTCGTCACGGGCGGCGCGTCCGGGATCGGTCTGGCCACCGCCGAGACCCTGGCGGCGAGGGGGTGCCGGGTGGCGGTGCTCGACCGCGTTCCGGGGCCCGCGTGGCTGCACCCGGTACAGGCCGATGTCGGGGACGCCGTAGCCGTGACCGACGCGGTGCGCCGGGTTGCGGACCTGTTCGGAGGCCTGGACGTGCTGGTCAACAACGCCGGGATCGGCGCCCGGGGCACCGTAGAGGACAACCCGGACGACGAATGGCGCCACGTGCTGGACGTCAATGTGCTCGGCATCGTCCGCACCAGCCGGGCGGCACTGCCGTATCTGCGCCGGTCCCCCAGCGCGGCCATCGTCAACACCTGCTCGGTCGTGGCGCTGGCCGGGCTGCCGCAGCGGGCGCTGTACGCGGCGAGCAAGGGCGCGGTGCTCGCGCTGACCCTGGCGATGGCCGCCGACCACATCGGCGAGGGCATCCGGGTCAACTGCGTCACCCCGGGCACCGTGGACACCCCCTGGGTGCGCCGGCTGCTCGAACACTCCGATGACCCGGAGGCCGAACGCGCCGCCCTCATCGCCCGCCAGCCCGCCGGCCGCCTGGTCACCGCCCAGGAAGTCGCGGACGCCATCGCGTATCTCGCCGGGCCGCTGGCCGGCGCCACCACCGGGACGGCACTCGCCGTGGACGGAGGGATACAGGGCATCCGCCGACATCCGGACTCCTTCCACTGACATGACCCTCTACCTACTGGCACGACCCTCCACTGACACGACCTTCCACCGACCGACCGACCGACCGACTGACCGTCCGACCGGCCACTGACCACCAACTCGGAGCCGAGCACCATGAAGCGACGCATCGCCGCCGTCGGAACAGCCCTCGCACTCTGCTGCGGGCCGGCCGTCACCGCCTGCGGTGGGGGCACGAGCAGCACCACCGACACCGCTTCGGGCCAGGTGGGAGTGGTCCTGCCGCTACTTACCTCGCCGTTCTGGGAGTCGTACGACTCCTACATCCCCGAGCAGGCCGCCGCTCAGGACGTCCGGGTGCTGCAGACGGTGAACTCCGACTCCGATCCGGGCAAACAGATCACCGACATCCAGAATCTGCTCGCCCAGGACGTGAAGGGCCTGGTCGTCTCCCCGCTGGACTCCGCGGCGATCGTCGCCGGGCTGAATGCCGCGCAGCGCAAGGACGTGCCGGTGGTCGCCGTCGACGTGGCGCCGGACAAGGGCAAGGTCGCGATGGTGGTCAGGGCCGACAACCGTGCCTTCGGGGAGAAGGCCTGCCGGCAGATCGGCGACGCGGTGAAGACGGGCAAGGTCGTACAGATCCAGGGCGACCTGGCATCGGTCAACGGGCGGGACCGGTCGGAGTCGTTCAGCGCGTGCGTCAAGAAGAACTACCCGCGCATCAAGGTGCTGGACCTTCCCGCCGGCTGGAAGGCGGAGAGGGCGGCGGCCGGTCTGGAGGCGCTGTACACCGCCAACCCCGACATCAAGGGCATCTATATGCAGTCCGGCGGCGTGTACCTGGCTCCCACGCTGAGCACGCTCCGGCGGCACGACGCGCTGGTGGCGGCCGGTAGCCCGGGGCACATCGTGATCGTCTCCAACGACGGCATCTCGCAGGAGCTGGACGCGATCCGCAAGGGCCAGATCGATGCGACGGTCTCCCAGCCGGCCGACCAGTACGCCAAGTACGGCATGTACTACATCAAGCGGGCGATGGCGGGCGAGACCTTCCGCCCGGGCCCGACCGACCACGACAGCACCGTCGTCCGGCTGCCCGGCGGAATCCTGGAGGACCAGCTCCCGGCACCGCTGGTGACCAAGGAAAACGTCGACGACGCGTCCCTGTGGGGCAACCGGATCGGCAAGAGCTCCTGACCCCCGGCAGATCGGCTGCCCGGGCCCTCAGGAAAGCGAGACCGCGATGAACCGGATGCCACCGACCGACCCCCGCGCCGAGGGCACCGGCCGCCGCGCCGTGGCCGAGGCCCACGGGATCCACAAGCGCTACGGGCCCACCGTGGCCCTGGACGATGCGCGGATCACCGTCCGGACCGGTGAGTCGCACGCCCTGGTCGGCCGTAACGGGGCCGGCAAGTCGACCCTGGTGGCCATCCTGACCGGCATGCAGCGGCCGGACCGCGGCGTCGTCCTGTTCGACGGCGAACCCGCGCCCGCCCCGGCGGACCGCGAGGCGTGGCAGCGGCGGGTCGCCTGCGTCTACCAGCAGTCGACGATCATCCCGGATCTCACGGTCGCCGAGAACCTGTACGTCAACCGGCAGCCCACGGTCCGCGGCCAGGTGATCAGCTGGCGGCGGATGCGCGCGGCGGCCCGCGAGCTGCTGGGCGAGTGGGGCGTGGAGGTCGACGAGAACGTGCCGGCCGGCAGGCTCACCGTCGAGGACGCCAAGATGGTGGAGATCGCCAGGTCCATCTCCCGCGGCACCCGGTTCATCATTCTGGACGAGCCGACCGCCCAGCTGGACAGCCGGGCCATCGACCGCCTGTTCACCCATGTCCGGCGGTTGCAGCGGGCCGGGATCACCTTCCTCTACATCTCCCACCATCTGGAGGAGGTCTACGCCGTCTGCCAGGCCGTCACCGTCTTCCGCGACGCCCGCTGGATCACCACGGCGCCCGTGGGCGAGCTGGGCAGGACCGAACTCGTCGAGGCGATGACCGGAGGGCGGGGCACGGCCGTGGTCCCCGGCTCCGGCACGGTCCGGTCGCAGGCGCCGGACGCGCCCGTGGCCGTACGGGTGGACCGGCTGAGCGGCCCGCATTTCACGGACGTCAGCTTCACCGTCCGGTCCGGGGAGACGGTGGGGCTGGCCGGGCTCGCGGGCTCCGGGAGCCATCAGGTCGCCGAGGCGCTGGCCGGGCTGTACCGGCCGGACAGCGGGCGGATCGAGGTCCTCGGCCGGCCGACGCGGCCGGGCAGCGTCCCTTCGGCGCTCGCGGCGGGCGTGGGGTGTGTGCCGCGCGACCGGCACCATGAAGGGCTCGTACCGGAACTGTCGGTGGCCGAGAACGCCTCGCTGAGCATCATGGACCGGCTGGGGCGCCTCGGCGTGATCTCGCGCCCGGCCCGGGATGCCTTCGCCCGCCGGACGATCACCGGTCTCGACATCACGACGGACGGCCCGCACCAGCCGGTCAAGGACCTCTCGGGCGGCAACCAGCAGAAGGTCGTCATGGGCCGGGCGCTGGCCACCGACCCGGCGGTACTGGTGCTCATCAACCCGACCGCGGGTGTCGACGTGCAGTCCAAGCGGGCGCTGCTGGCGGTCGTCGACCGGGCCAGGGCCGCTGGACGCGCGGCACTCGTCGTCTCGGACGAGCCGGCGGACCTGCGGAGCTGCGACCGCGTCCTGGTGATGTTCAACGGCTCTCTCGCCGCCGAGTACGCCGTCGGCTGGACCGACGAAGAACTGGTGGCCTCGATCGAAGGGGTCGGCACCGGCCATGAATGACACCACGCCGGACGGCCCGACCGACGGCCCTGCGAAAGGCGGCCCGACGAAAAGCGCCCCGACGACCGGCGGCGGGCCGGACACCGCGGTCCGCCGCCCCGTCCGGACGATCGCCCTGGGCCGGATCCGCGACCTCGCGCTGCTGCCCGCGGTGCTCCTGCTGCTGGTCATCGGCGCGGTCGGCAACGAGAGCTTCCTGGAGCGGGACAACCTGCTGAACGTGCTCAGCGCCTCCTCGGCGCTCGGACTGCTGGTGCTCGCCGAGGCGATGATCCTGATCAGCGGCAAGATGGACCTCTCGCTGGAGTCGATCGCGGGACTCGCCCCGGCCCTCGGCTTCATGGCCGTGATCCCGGCCGTCTCGGCGGGGTTCGGCAGCGAACTGCCCACCTGGTGCGGCCTGCTGATCATTCCGCTCACGGGGGCGCTGATCGGGGCCGTGAACGGTCTGCTGATCGTCAAGCTCCAGCTCAACGGCTTCATCGTGACCCTGGCGATGAACATCGTGCTGCGCGGAGTCCTGGTCGGCATGGTGTCCGGCAAGACCCTGTTCGACGCCCCAGCCGCGTTCCTGGCGCTCGGCTCCGACACCTGGCTCGGCGTCCCCGTCTCCGTGTGGGTGACCGGAGCCTGTTTCGCCGGCGCCGGGTGGGTGCTGCGCCACCACCGGCTGGGACGCGCGGTGTACGCGGTGGGCGGCAACGCCCCCGCGGCGCGGGCGGCCGGTATCCGGGTCGAACGGGTGGCCTGGGGAGTCCTGGTCATCGGCGGGACCCTGGCCGCGGTGGCCGGCCTCGTGATCGCCGGGCGGGTCGGGGCGATCAACGCCAATCAGGGACAGGGCCTGATCTTCACCGTGTTCGCGGCCGCCGTCATCGGCGGCATCAGTCTGAGCGGCGGCAAGGGATCCCTGGCCGGGGCGCTGCTGGGGGTCCTGCTGCTGGGCATGCTGGAGAACCTGCTCACGCTGGCGCAGGTGTCGTCCTTCTGGATCCAGGCCATCTACGGCGCGATCATCCTGGTGGCGCTGATGATCGCCCGGCTCATCACCGGCGAGGGCCAGGAGTAGCGCGGTCCGGGAGCGGTCCGGAAGGAGCAGTGCCGGGGGCTACGCCATAGAATGGCCCATATGCCACCCTCCAGATGGGACGGCTGACATGAAGGTCCCCGAGGAGGTCACACCGGACGGAACGCATGGACCGTTCGAGATGGCGAATGTGGCTGCCGCGGTGATCGACGCGAAAGGCACGGTCATCGGCTGGACGGGGGCCGCCGAGCGGCTCCTGGGATACCGCGCGGCGGAGGTCCTCGACCGCTCCGCCGCCACTTTGCTGGCCCGGTCCGAGGACGCGTCACGAGCGGCCGAGGTCGCCGAGGAGTGCGGGAGCCGGGAGAGCTGGGTCGGCCTGGTGGGCGCCCGCCACCGTGACGGCCGCCGCCTCGAGGTCGGGCTGCGGGTGACCGCGATGTCCGACACCGACGACCGCAAGGCCTGGCTCGTATCGGCGATCGACGTGTCGAAGGCCCCGACCTGGGCGGTCAGCGGGGAGGTGCTGGAGGCCTTTCTCACCCGCTCCCCGCTCGGCATGGCCATGCTCAGCCCGGACCTGCGGTACGTGTGGATGAACGACACCCTGGAGCGCTACGGCGGTGTGCCGCGCGAGGAGCGGTTCGGGCACCGGATGTCGGACTCGCTGCCGGGGCTGAACACCGAGGCGCTCGAAGCGAAGATGCGGCAGGTGCTGGAGACCGGCGTGCCGGTCATCGACTACGAGTACCGGGGCTGGACCTGGGCGGATCCGCACCAGGAACATGCCTACTCCACGTCCTTCTTTCGGCTCGACGCCCCGGACGGCAACCCGCTGGGCGTCTGCTACATGGGCATGGACGTCACCGACCGATGGCGGGCCCGCGAACGGCTGGCCCTGCTCAGTGAGGCCAGCGCCTGCATCGGCGGCACGCTGAACGTGATGCGGACCGCCCAGGAGCTGGCCGACTTCTCGGTACCGCGGCTCGCCGACTTCGTGACCGTCGATCTGCTGGAAGCGGTGCTGCAGGGCGACGAGCCCGGTTCGGGGCCGGCCGGCAGCGCGTTTCTGGTGCGGCGTGCCGGACAGCAGTCCATCCACGAGGGCTGCCCGGAGTCGGTGGTCACCACCGGCGACTTGATCGACGCACCCGAGTCCTCGCCGTACTTCGCGACCATGGTCAGCGGCAGGGCGGTGCTGGAACCCTCCCTCGCCCCGGCCACCGCCCCGTGGATCGCGCAGGACCCGGCACGGGCCAAGAGCATCGCGGAGTTCGGGATGCACTCGGTGATGTGGGTGCCGTTGTCCGCGCGCGGCACCGTGCTGGGAGTGGCGACCTTCATCCGCACGGAGCATCCGCGGCCCTTCGAGGAGGACGATCTGCTCCTCGCCGAGGAGCTGGTCGGCCGGGCCGCGGTGTGGGTGGAGAACGCCCGCCGCTACACCCGTGAACATGCCGCGGCGCTGGCCCTCCAGCGGAGTCTGCTCCCACAGGGGCTGAACGGCGGGACCGCCATGGAGGTGGCCTCGCGCTATCTGCCGGCCGACGCCCGGGGCGGGGTGAGCGGCGACTGGTTCGATGTGATCCAGCTGTCCGGCGCCCGGGTCGCCCTGGTCGTCGGTGACGTCGTCGGGCACGGCCTCAACGCCGCGGCGACCATGGGCAGACTGCGTACCGCCGTACAGACGCTCGCCGACATGGACCTGCCGCCCGACGAGCTGCTGGCCCACCTGGACGACCTGGTGATCCGCCTGACGGAGGAGAAGGGCGGCGACGACGAGCCCATCGCCACGGCGGTACTGGGCGCCACCTGCCTCTACGCCATCTACGACCCGGTCACCCAGCTGTGCACCATGGCCCGGGCGGGGCATCCGCCGCCCGCCGTGGTCACCCCCGGCGGCAAGGTCTTCTTCCCGGATCTTCCGGCGGGCCCTCCGCTGGGTCTCGGCTCGCTGCCCTTCGAGTCCGCCGAGATCTCCCTGCCCGAGGGGAGCCTGATCGCCCTCTACACCGACGGCCTCATCGAGAGCAGCGACCAGGACATCGACGTCGGGCTGTCCCGCCTCAGCGATGTGCTGGCGCAGTCCGGCCTGCCGCTGGAGGAGCTGTGCTCGGCGGTCGTGAGCAATCTGCTGACCGGTCCGCAGACCGACGACGTGGCCCTCCTGCTGGCCCGGCCGCATGCGCTGGGCACCGACCGGGTCGCCTCGTGGGACCTGCCGACGGATCCGGCGATCGTCGCGAGCGCCAGGAAGCTGGTCGTGCGCCAGCTGCTCGGATGGCAGCTGGACGACCTGGCGATGACCACGGAACTGGTGGTCAGCGAGTTGGTCACCAACGCCATCCGGCACGGCACCGGGCCCGTCAGACTGCGGATGGTCCGGCACGACAAGTTGATCTGCGAGGTGTCCGACGCCAGCAACACCTCGCCCCGGATGGGCCATGCGCGGACGACCGACGAGGGCGGCAGGGGGCTGTTCCTGGTCGCTCAGATGACCCGGCGCTGGGGGACCCGCTACACCCGGTCCGGAAAGATCATCTGGGCGGAGCAGGACCTCCCGGGGCGGGCGGACGACCAGGGAGGGCGCTGACGGTTCACCCGCGGGAGCGGAGGTGATGTGCGTGACGAGCGGATACTCCGGTACGCCCCTCGCCCGGAAGATCGGCATCAAGGACGGACAGCGGGTGGGGCTGCGGCACGCGCCCGAGGCGTGGGACATTCCCGGGCTGCCCGAGGGGTGCGAGGTCGTGGAGGGCGGGCCGGGCGGGGTCGATGTCGGCGTCGCCTTCTACCGGGAGCGACGGGAACTGGCGGCCGAGGCGGCCCGGCTCGTGGACGACCTCGCCGACGACGCCATGCTGTGGATCGCCTGGCCCCGGAAGGCGGCCGGGCATGTCAGCGACATCGGCGAGAACGGTCTGCGGGAGATCTTCCTCCCGCTCGGTGTCGTCGACGTGAAGGTGGCGGCGCTGGGGGAGGACTGGTCGGGGCTGAAGTTCGTACGCCGGAAGGAGAACCGGCGCGCGGATCACGCTGCGAACCCGCGTACATGAGACGTCCTTACCGTGAACGGCTAGCATCGCGGCGGTACTTGCGAGCCGGGATGAGGTGAGGGCATGGGGGAGGCGCTACGCGTCGCCGTCGCCGTCGTGACCATGGGGAATCGGCCGGAGGAGGTCGACGCCCTGCTGGAGTCCGTGGCCAAGCAGGATGTGGCGCCCGCCCGGATCGTGATCGTCGGGAACGGCTGCCGGCTGCCGGAGTTCGCCGAGCGGCTGTCGCTGCCCGGTGAAGTCACCGTCGTGGAGCTGGAGGAGAACCTCGGCTGTCCCGGCGGGCGCAACGTCGGGCTCGCGCGGCTGCGGGAGTTCGGGGACGTCGACGTGGTCGTCGAGCTGGACGACGACGGGCTGCTCGTCGACGCCGATGTGCTGCGGCGCGTGCGGGAGTTGTTCGCCGCCGACGGGCAACTCGGCGTCGTGGGCTTCCGGATCGCCGACGAGCTCGGGGAGACCCAGCAGCGGCACGTGCCCCGGGTCGGCGCCTCCGATCCGCTGCGGGGCGGATATGTGACCGGCTTCCTCGGCGGCGGGCACGGCTTCCGCATGGCGATGCTCGACGAGATCGGGGACTGGCCGGCCCGGTTCTTCTTCGCGCACGAGGAGACCGACCTGGCATGGCGGGCCGCCGACGCGGGCTGGCGGATCCTCTACGCGCCCGAACTGCTGCTCCAGCACCCGAAGACCTCGCCCGCCCGGCACGCCGTCTACTACCGCGTGAACGCCCGCAACCGCGTCTGGCTGGCCCGGCGCCGGCTGCCGCTCGCGCTCATCCCGGTCCATCTCGGGGTCTGGGTGCTGCTCACGCTCGTACGGAACCGGTCGACGGCCGGGCTGCGCGCCTGGTTCGGCGGGTTCGCGGAAGGGATACGGGAGCCGGCGGGGGAGCGGCGGCCCATGCGCTGGCGCACGGTCTGGCGGCTCACACGGCTGGGACGTCCGCCCGTCATCTGAGAAGGGACGAGGGCCCCGGTCGCTCACCTCCGGCGACCGGGGCCCTCTCGCGTCCCCGGATCCGGCCACGACGGCGACACTCCCCCGAGCAACGCGTCGTACGCGCGCACCCTCGGGCCAGATCCGATGAAGTGATCACATCAGGCGGCACCAACAGATCGCTAACATGTGGCCAGTGGTCCTCTGCGGGGTCGCCGGCCGATTGGCGCGAAATCGCCCGGCGGCGGCCTCGGACGGCCGGTACGGTAGCGGATTCCGGCCGGATCGCCGGTCGGCGGTACGTGGCGGGAAACCGCCGCACAGAGGGCGGAATCCCGCCAGAAGCGGTGGGTTTTCGAGTGCGGAGCGCGGCCGGGTGCGGCGCGTGGGAAGGCAGTGGTTCGGTGTGAAGCCGTGCGAGCTGCGGTTCGGACTGCTGGGGCCGCCGGTTCTCTACGACGCCGGCACGACCCGGGTGGTGGGCAGCCCCAAGGTGCGCACGCTGCTGGCCGCGCTGCTTCTCGAGGCGGGCCGTACCGTCTCGGTCGACGCCCTCAAGGACGCGCTGTGGGGCGGGGCCCCGCCCGCCTCCGCCCACGCCTCGCTGCACAACCACGTCACCCGGCTGCGACGACTGCTCGACGACCCCGAGCGGCTGCGGGCCGTACCGCCCGGCTATCTGCTCCGGGTCGAGCAGGGCGAACTGGACGTCCATGTCTTCGACACCCACGTCGCCGAGGCGCGCGCCGCGCACGCCGGGCGGGACTGGGCGCGGACGGTGCGCGCGTGCGCCGAGGGACTCGCGCTGTGGCGCGGCTCGCCGCTCAGCGGTCTCCCGGCCGAGCTGGGCGGATACGCCTTCGCGCAGCGGCTGCGGGAGGCGCGGCTGCTGCTTCTGGAGTGGCGCTACGACGCCGAGCTCGCCGTCGGTGACCGGCTCGACGGTCTGGTCCTGGAACTGACGTCCCTGGCCGCCGAACATCCGCTGCGCGAGGCCTTCCACCGCCAGCTGATGCTGGCCCTCCATCGGACGGGGCGGCAGGCGGAGGCGCTGGCCGTCCACCGGGATCTGCGGACGCGGCTGGTCGAGGAGCTCGGCGTGGAGCCGGGGGCGGGGGTGCGGGAGGCGCATGTCGAGGTGTTGCGGGAGGCGACGGGGGCGTCCGCCGGGAGTGAGGGGAGCGACGGGAGCGGAGGGGGAGGAGGCGAGGGTGCGGCTGGTGCGGCCGGGGGCGTGCCGGTCGTCGGTGAGGACGGCGGGGCCGAGGACACGGCGACCGCATCCGGAACCGCCGACGCCGAGTCCGGAGCCGTCGACGCCGAGCCCGGGGGGATGCCCACCGGCCCGCCCCGCCCTGCCCAACTCCCGCCGCCGCCGGCCCACTTCACCGGCCGCACAGCCGTCCTCGACGCCGTACGGCAGACCCTGTCCGACGCGCCCACCGCCGTCGCCGTCATCAGCGGCATGGCCGGTGTGGGCAAGAGCGCACTCGCCCTGCACGTCGCCCACGGCCTGCGGGAACGCTTCCCCGACGGCCAGCTGTACGTCAACCTGCACGGCGCCACCCCCGGCATGACCCCCCTCACGCCGTCCCAGGCGCTCACCGCACTCCTGTGCGACCTGGGCGCCGACCCCCGTGCCATCCCCGAACACCCGGACGCGGCAGCCGCGTTGTTGCGCTCCCTGCTCGCCCCGACACGCACGCTCATGGTGCTGGACGACGCCGCGACCGCCGCGCAGGTACGGCAGTTGCTGCCGGCCGGCACCGGCTGCGCGGTGATCGTCACCAGCCGCTCCCCGCTGACCGCCCTCGACGGCGCCCGCCGATTCCCGCTCGCCCCGCTGTCGGCGGAGGACAGCGCCGCGCTGCTCCGGACGGTGTCCGGCCGCGAGGGCGACGACGGCACCGGCAGCGGCGAGGACGCCGACCGCATCGACGCCGGCCATCCCCTCGTCGAACTCACCGGCCGCCTCCCGCTCGCCCTGCGCATCGTCGCCGCCCGCCTGGCCGCGCGACGCGCCCTCACCCCCGATGTGCTGGCCGACCAACTGGCCGCCACCGAGGACAGGTTGCGGCACCTGGAGTACGACGACCTGTCCGTACGCCGCTCCCTGGCCGTCGCCCACGACGCGCTCGCCGCCTCCGGCCGGCGCACCGACCGCGACGCCGCCCTCGCGCTGCGCCGCCTCGGCGCCCTCGACCTGCCCACGTACGGCGCGCCCCTCATCGCCCGGCTCCTCGGCACCGAGACCGACCGTGCCGAGGCCGCGCTCGACCGACTCGTCGACGTGGCGCTCCTGGACGAGACGGCGTACGGCCGCTACGCCCCGCACGACCTGGTCCGCGACTTCGCCCGCGAACTGGCGGACACCCGGCACGCCCCGGACGTCGCCCGCACCGCGGTGCGCTGGTACACGGCCGTCGTCGAACGCACCCTCACCGCGATTGTCGAGCCCGGCCTCGACCAGGACGACCGCCGCCGCCCCACCGCCGCGCAGCCGCCCGAGCACACGGCACACGTGCTGTCCGTGCCCGCCTTCGCCTCCTCCGAGGAGGCCTTCGCCTGGGCCACGGCGGAGCTGGAGAACATCGTCGCCCTGGTCGAGCGGTACGCGGACGCCCCCGACGACCGCACCGCCGCCCATGTCGCCACCCTCCTGCGGCTCTTCTTCCCCTACCTCCAACGCGGCGGCCGGGTCTCCGAGATGGAGGCGCTCGGGCAGGCCGCGCTCCGGCTGGCGCGGCGCTTCGGGGACGAGGTCGCCGAGGCGTACGCGCTGATCGACCTCGCCGGCCTGTACTTCCTCACCGGCCGGCACGGCGAGTCCCTCGCCCGCACCGACGACTCCCTCGCCCTGTGGCGGCGACTCGGCGTGCTCTCCAGGATCCGGCGCTGCCTCGGCAACCGGGGCCTGCTGCTGGAGAACCTCGGCCGGTACGAGGAGTCCGGGGAGGCGCTGCGCCAGAGCCTCGAGCTGTCACGGCAGTTGGACGACCCCTGGGGCGAGGCCGTGACCTACGGCCACCTCGGCAATCTGTACGAGCACACCGACCCCCGCGCCGCCATCGAGCAGCACCGGCGCTCGCTCGCCATCGGCGCCGAGATCGGCAACGTCATCGTGCAGCACTCCGCGCACTGCAACATCGGCTACGCCCATCTCACCCTGGGCGAACCGGCCGCCGCCGTACCGCACTTCGAGGAGAGCCGGCGCATCCTCGGCGGCCACGGTGACTGGCACGGTGAGTCCCAGTCTCGGCTGGGTCTGGTGCGGGCGCTGCGGCTGCTGGGCCTCATGGACCGGGCCGAGAGCGAGTGCGCCGAGCTGCTGAGCCGTGCGGACGCCCGCGCCGACGGCTATGTGGGCGGTCTCGCCCGCCACCAGTACGGGCTGGTGCTGCGGGAGCGGGGACGCGTCGAGGAGGCGCGCGCGCAGTGGCATACGGCCCTCGCCGCACTGGACGGGACGGACAAGAAGGCGGTCGTGGACGAGCTGCACGAACTGCTCGGCGACGGCTGATCACTCGGCGTCCGCACAGCTGGCCGGTCACTTGGCGTCGGCATAGCACTCCACCACGGACGTCGAGAACGGGAACCGCACCGGCGTCTGTCCGAACGTCAGCCGGGCCGCCAGGTCCGCGGCCTCCCGGATCGCCGCCACGACCGTCTCCGTCTCCTCCTCGGGACAGTGCACGATCACCTCGTCGTGCTGGAAGAAGACCAGCTCGGCCGCCATGTCCGCACAGGTCTGCCGCAGCGCGGCGAGCAGCAGCAGGGTCCAGTCGGCGGCGCTGCCCTGGACGACGAAGTTACGGGCGAAGCGGCCCCGGGCGCGGGCGTTGCGGGAGGCGTACCCCGGTACCCAGCCGTCGTCGGAGGGGGTCTCGGGTGCGTCCTCCTGCGGGATGCCCGCCTCCTCGGCGGCGTCGCCCGCGCCCGCCGCCGGTGGGCAGGTCCGGCCCAGCCAGGTCCGCACGAGCCGCCCCTCCTCGCCCGCGCGGGCCGCGTCGTCGACGTACGCCACCGCCTTGGGGAAGCGGCGTCTGAGCGCGGCGAGGTTCTTGAGGCCGTCGCCGGAGGTCTGGCCGTAGACCGCGCCGAGGACGGCGAGCTTGGCCTGGTCGCGGTCGCCGGAGAAGGCGCGGTCGGAGACGGACTGGTAGAGGTCGGTCTCCCGGCCCGCCACCTCCATCAGCCCGGGGTCACGGGAGATCGCCGCCAGCACCCGCGGCTCCATCTGGTCGGCGTCGGCGACGACGAGCCGCCAGCCCGGGTCGGCGACGACGGCCCGGCGGATGACCTTGGGGATCTGGAGCGCGCCCCCGCCGTTGGTCACCCAGCGGCCGGTGACCGTGCCGTGGCACAGGAACTCGGGCCGGAACCGCCCCTCGCGCACCCAGTCCTGGAGCCAGGACCAGCCGTGGGCGACCCAGATCCGGTACAGCTTCTTGTACTCGATCAGGGGCTTCACGGCCGGGTGGTCGATCGACTCCAGCTCCCAGCGGCGGGTGGAGTTCACCTTGATGCCGGCCTGGGCGAACGCCTTGACGACATCGGCGGGCAGGTCGGGCCGGACCCGGCGCCCGAAGGCCGTGGACACCTCGTCGGCGAGTTCGGCGAGGCGCCGGGGCTCACCGCCGCCGGCGTACCGCTCGCCGAGCATCTCGTGCAGCACCTGACGGTGGACGTCGGCGCTCCACGGCAGCCCCGCGCGGTTCATCTCGGCGGCCACCAGCATCCCGGCCGACTCGGCGGTGATCAGCAGCCGCATCCGGTCGGGATGGGCGGTGGCGTCCTGGCGGCGCTGCTGGTCGGCGTAGACCTCCAGGAGGTCGGCGAGCGGCAGGTGGACGGCCTGCGGCTCGAAGAGGGAGGACTGCGAGCCGGGTTCGGCCGACCGCAGTGGCGGGTCGGGGGGTACGGGACCGCCGTGCAGCCGGGCCAGGGCGGCGGCGGCCGAGCGCGGCTCGCCGTACCTCCCGGCGTGGCCCAGCAGCAGGGTCTCGGCGTCCTCGATGTCGTAGCACCGCTCGACTCGCACCCCCGCGGCGAGCAGTCGCGGGTACACCTCGGCCGTGGACCGCCACACCCACCGCGCCACCTCGGGCCGCCCCCGCACGGCCCCCGCGAGGTCGCCCTCCCGCCGCACCGGTCCGGCGGGCAGCCCGTCGGACCCGAGGGGGGCGATCTCCACGCCACCGTCCTCGGCCGGAGCGAGAGCCCAGCGGTCGGTCATGGAGCGAGTCTCGCAGGAGGGTCTGACAACGGCTCTTCGCTCGCCGCCGGGCGGCGGCGCCCCGGACCAGGGGGATCAGGCCCGCTCTTCCTGGATCCTCGCCAGCGCCGTCGTCACGTTCTCCTCGGCCGCTTCCTTCGTGATGCCGAGGCCCGACAGCACGCCCTCGCCGTTCTCGAACTCCAGCAGGGCCAGCAGGATGTGCTCGGTGCCGACGTAGTTGTGGCCCAGGCGGAGGGCCTCGCGGAAGGTGAGTTCCAGGACCTTCTTGGCGTCGGAGCCGTAGGGGACGAGCTCCGGGGCCTCCTCGGCGGCCGGTGGCAGTGCGGCGGTGGCGGCCTGGCGTACGACGTCGAGGAGGACGCCCTGTGCGGTGATCGCCTTGGCGGCCAGGGCGTCCGGTTCGGCCAGCAGGCCGAGGACCAGGTGCTCGGGGCGGCCCTCGGCGTTGCGGGCGGCGACGGCCTCGTTGTGCGCGGCCATCACCGTGTTGCGGGCACGCGTGGTGAAGCGGCTGAAGTCCTGGTTGGCGCCGGGCTCGGCGCCCTCCCTCGGCACGAACCGCTTCTGCGCGGCCTGCCGCGTGACGCCCATGCTCTTGCCGATGTCCGTCCAGGAGGCGCCCGAGCGGCGGGCCTGGTCCACGAAGTGGCCGATCAGATGGTCGGCCACGTCACCGAGGTGGTCGGCTGCGATCACCGCGTCCTCGAGCTGGTCGAGTGGCTGATCGTGGACCTTCTTGATGGCCGCGATGAGGTCGTCGAGGCGTACGGATGACGTGATGTTGGGGTTCGTCGTCATGTGTCAACCGTAGGTTGACAGTTGAAGGGTGTCAACCCGCGGTTGACGATCTGGGCCGTCCACGCGTGCGTGCCCCTACTTCGGCGACGCGGCCACCAATCGCACCGCCAGCCCCGTGAACACCGTCCCGCTGAAGATGTTGAGCCCCCGCGCCACCCGGCGACTGCGCCGCAACAGCGTGGAGAGCTTCCCGGAGAGCAGCCCGATCGAGCCGTCCACCGCGAAGCCCATGACCGTGATCGTGAGCCCGAGGACCAGGAACTGCTCCCACACGTGCCCCCTCCCGGGCGCCACGAACTGGGGCAGGAACGCCACGTTGAAGAGGATCACCTTGGGGTTGAGGAGGTTGGTCACGGCCCCCTGCCAGAAGGCCCGCCGCATCCCCGGCCCGGTCACGGTCCCCTCGCCGATCGGGGAACGGTCCCGGAACGCCTTCACCGCGAGGTACAGCAGATAGGCAGCGCCCGCCCAGCGCAGCACGTGGTACAGCGTCGGCAGGGCCAGGAACAGTGCCGACAGTCCGAGCGCCGCGGCCACCGTGTGCACGAACATCGCACAGGCCACCCCGAACGCCGCCATCACCCCCGCCGCGGGGCCGCCGCGTCCGCCCATCGCCACGATGAACATCATGTCGGGGCCGGGAGTCACACAGAGCGCGAAAGCGGCCACGAGGAAGGCCGCGTAGAGAGACATGTCCACCATGGCGCCATGCTCGAAGCCCGCACGGGCGGCGGCACCCGATTTTCGGGGAGTGAGACGATCGCTCCGTGACCAGCAGCAGCACCCCCGGTACCGTCGACCGAGCCTTCGAGGCGGCCCTCTACACGGACGCCGACTCCGCCCTCGACACGGCCGCCTCCCTCCTCGCCGCCGACAAGAGCGCCGACGTCGAACTCGACCGCAGGGGCCGGGAGTTCGTGGCGGCGGCCTGGCGGCGGGGCTGGCAGCCCGCCGACGTCGTACGGATCGTGCGCCGGGAGCTGGACGACGTACACGTACGCCTGGCATCGGTGCTGATCCACGCGCAGGCGCCCGACGACCGCGCGCGCGGCCCACGCTGGCGGGCCCAGCTCGAGGAGCTGACGGCCGACGCCCCGGCACAGGACCGTTTCTCCCGCGCCACCGCGGTCCTGGAGCTGTACCGTCTGCTGCTCCGCCTGCCCGCCCTGGAGTCCCTCGACGAACCGGCCGGCCGCACCGCGCACCCCGAGTCCCGGATGCTCACCCGCATCCGCGCGCTGCTCGCGAAGGCGGAGGGGACGGACTACCCGGAGGAGGCGGAGGCGCTCAGCGCCAAGGCACAGGAGCTGATGGCCCGGCACAGCGTCGACGAGGCGCTCCTGGACGCGCAGGCGCCCACGCACGACACCCCCGGCGCCTGCCGGATCGGGGTCGAACCGCCGTACGAGCAGGCCAAGGCGGTGCTGCTGGACGCGGTGGCGACGGCGAACCACTGCCGGGCGGTGTGGAACGAACCGCTCGCCTTCTCCACGGTCGTCGGCTTCGAACCCGATCTGGAGGTCGTGGAGCTGCTCTACACCTCCCTGCTCGTCCAGGCCACGACGGCGATGACCAGGGCGGAGGCGGCCCAGCGGGCGGGCGGCCGGAAGCGCACCAAGACCTTCCGGCAGTCCTTCCTCGCGGCCTACGCCCACCGCGTGGGGGTCCGCCTGCGTGCCGCGGCCGAGACCCAGGTGAGCGACGACCTGCTCCCGGTGCTCGCCACCCGCGAGGTCGCGGTCACCGGCCGCCTCGACCGGATGTTCCCGGAGACGACCACGACCCGGCTGCGCGGTGTCAGTGACGAGGCGGGCTGGGTCGAGGGCTCGGAGGCGGCGGACCGTGCGCAGGTGAAGTCCCGCCGACGGCTCGGCTGAGGCCTAGTCGCCGGACGCCTGGAACCCGCTCACCGAGGCGTCCGGGGTCTTGCCGTCGCTCTTGACCGCGACATCGCCGTACGACCACGTGAAGTCGTACGTCTCGGAGGAGCCGGGCAGGCTGAACTTCCCCTTCGACACGGCGAGGCTCTTGCCACCGCCCGCCTCGCCCATGACGTAGGTGAGCGTGAAGGAGGTCACGGCGCCCTTCGCGAGGGTCGTCTTCGTGGCCTTGGCGGACGGGTCCGGCTCGACGGCGACCGTGCCGAGGGTGACGGAGGGCAGGCCGTCGAGGGTGCACTTGGCGCCGCTGTCGTTGGTGATCGTGACGGGCACGTTACCGGTGTCCCCGACGGCGGGGGCCTCGTTGGCGGGCCCGACCTCCACCGTCATCGCGCCGACCGCGCAGGCGGTGACGCCCTTGGGGCTGCTCGTGGCGGCCTTGTCCTTGGTGTCCCCGTCGTCGGAGCAGGCGGTCAGCGTGAGGGCCGCGGTGAGGACGGCGGCGGCGAGGGGGAGGGCGCGCATGAGGGGTCCTTGAGTGCTCGGGTGCTGCGTGAACGCGTGCGTGGATCATCACGCACGAAGCCGGGAGTCCGTGACGAGGGTCAGCCCAGGCTCGCCGTCGGCAGCCCGGACGGCAGTTGGCCGCCCTCCGACTTCGTGTACGTCTCCGTGCCCAGACCGCCCTCCCATGTCACCTTGAGGCCGGTCTTGCTCACGGAGTCGACCATGCCGGTCTGCCGGTCCTTGCTGCCGTCCGTGCACGTGAGGCGGATCATCCGCATGCCGTCCTCCTCGCCCGCGGTCCCGCTGCAGATGGTCCCGCCGGTCGCGAAGAGCCCGGCCTCCGTGCCATTGACCATCAGCACCACGGCCTTGCCCTTGGTGGTGGCGAGCCAGCTGCCCGCGAGGTCGTCCGAGGCGGAAGCGGAGGCCGACGAGGAGGCCGATCCGCCGGTCCCGCCTCCCGTGTCCGCGGTCGCCGTCGACGAGGCGCCGGAGCTCGGCGACGAGTTGTCGTCGGAGCCGCCGTCCCCGCTGCACGCGGTCAGCGCGAGTACGCCCGCCAGGGTCGCGGCGGCCGCCGCGACCCGCATCCGCCGGTGTGACGTGGTGCGCGAGAAGATCGCCGAAGTCACTGGAGGCTCCTAGCTGTAGCGGTCGACGCAACGACCGCAGCAAGCTACCAGGAGGACTTGCGGACCCCTGGCAGGTACCCGGCGTGCGCCTGCTCCCGGAGGCCGACGCGGGAGAGGCCGAAGGCGCGGTAGTAGCCGCGCGGCCGCCCGTCCACCTGGTCCCGGTTGCGTACGCGCGTGGCGCTGGCGTCCCGTGGCTGCCGGTTCAGCTCCTGCCGGGCGGCGATCCGTTCGGCGTCCGTCGAGGACGGGCGCCGGATGATCTCCTTCAGCTCGGCGCGGCGCTCGGCGTACCGGGCGACGATCTCCTGCCGCTTCTCGTTCTTCGCGATCTTGCTCTTCTTCGCCATGGCGGTTTCCCCTCAGACCCGCACCCCGCGCGCGCGGATCCGCGCCACGGCTGCCTCGATGCCGATCGTGTCGACGGTCTTGATCCCCTTCGTGCTCAGCCGCAGCCGGACGTTGCGGCCCTCGCTGGGCAGCCAGTAGCGCTTGGACTGGATGTTGGGGTCGAAGCGGCGCGAAGTGCGCCGGTGGGAGTGGGAGATGCGGTTGCCGAAGCCGGGCTGGGCGCCGGTCAGCATGCAGTGGGCGGACATGGGTGATGCACCTCTCTCGAAGCGGTTATGTAAATGGAATTCATTTTCAGTAAGATAGCAGCATGGCTCGCAACGAACTCCGCCCGGTCATCAAGCTCCGGTCCACGGCGGGGACCGGCTTCACCTATGTCACCCGCAAGAACCGCCGCAACGACCCGGACCGTATGACGCTCCGCAAGTACGACCCGGTCGCCCGCCGTCACGTCGACTTCCGAGAGGAGCGCTGACCACCGCCATGCGCAACGGAATCCACCCCTCCTACGGCCCGGTCGTCTTCCGGGACCGCGCCGCGAACCACACCTTCCTGACCCGCTCGACGATGACGAGCGAGAAGACGATCGAGTGGGAGGACGGACACACCTACCCGGTCGTCGACGTCGAGATCTCCAACGTCAGCCACCCCTTCTACACCGGCACCGCGCGCGTGCTGGACACCGCCGGACGCGTGGAGCGCTTCGAGCGCCGGTACGGAAAGAAGGGCTGATGCTCTCCGTCGTGATCGTCGGCGGGCTGCACGCCGACGCCCGCAAGGCGGCCGTCGAGCGGCTGCTCGCCGACGTGCCGGGCAGCGTCGTCCTCCACCACGACCTGGCGACGGCCGCGGCGGGCACGGTCGTACGGACCATCCGTGACACCTCCGGGATCCTCGCCGCGGGGGAGGCGCCCCTGGTCAACGACTGCGCGTGCTGTGCGCTGCGCGAGGACCTGGTGCCGGAGCTGCTTCGGCTGGCCGACGACGGTCTCACGCGGCTCGCGGTCGTCGAGCTGTGGGACTCGGTGGAGCCCAAGGCCATGGCCGAGGTCGTCACGGCCGGCGGGCTCACCGTCACCGGCGTCATCACCGCCGTCGACCCGGCGCTGGTCCTGCCGTACCTGGGCAACGGCGACGACCTCGCCGAGCGCGGCCTCGCCGCCGCCGCAACCGACCAGCGCACGGTCGCCGACACCTTCGCCCGGCAGCTGGAGTACGCCCCCGTCCTCGCCGTGGCCGACTCGGAGGAGGCCGACGACGAGGACCGCGAACTGCTCGCGCAACTGCATCCGACGGCCCGCCAGGTCCCGATCGGCCACGGCGACCCGGCGGGCCCGGAGCGCGGTGCGCGAGCCGACGCGCAGCCGTCCGCACGCTCGCCCTTGGCGGCGGCGGCCCTCGCCGGATTCGACGTGGAGGCCGCGGCCGCCGCCCAGCACCCCGCCTGTGCCCTCCTCCCCGCCGAGGCGGACGCCCACGGCGTCTCCACGCTGGTCTGGCACCGGTGCCGCCCCTTCCACCCGGAGCGGCTGTACGAGGCGCTGGAGGACATCACCTGTGCGGCCGCCCGCAGCCGCGGCCGGTTCTGGCTCGCCGACAAGCCGGATGTGCTGCTGCACTGGGACGCCGCCGGCGGAGCCCTGTGCGTGGAGAGCGCGGGCCCCTGGCTCGCCTCGCTGCCGGACGCGGCCTGGGAGATGGTCCCGCCGGTGCGCCGGGCCGCCGCGGCGATGGACTGGCACCCCGAGCACGGCGACTGCTGCCAGCACCTGGTGTTCACGTCGCCCGCCCTCGACCGCGACGGCCTCGAACGGCTGCTGGAGCACTGCCTGCTCACCGACACCGAGTACGCCGCGGGCCGCGACGCCTGGAAGCGGCTGCCGCCCGCCTTCGACACCCTCCTGGAGGTCTGACCCGCATGCCCCGCAAGCCCGAGCGCAAGCCCGCCAAGAACCGTCCCAACCCGCTGGACCAGGCGAAGATCACCTACATCGACTACAAGGACACCGATCTGCTGCGGAAGTTCATCTCCGACCGCGGCAAGATCCGCAGCCGCCGGGTCACCCGCGTCACGTCCCAGCAGCAGCGCAGGCTGGCCCGCGCCATCAAGAACGCCCGGGAGATGGCACTGTTGCCGTACGGCAACCGCTGATCGAACGCCCCCTCCGAGGCCCCGGCGTGGACACGGTTCACGCCGGGGCCGAACTTTGCCCCCGCACGATTGGGTGAAGGTTGGAACACAACAGGCGCGGTACGCGTCTATTCCTCATACACGAGGGGGTTCGGCCCAGATGCCGAGGTGCCGGGGGAACGTGACCGGCGCCCCGTACGTCACATCTGTAATCACAGGACCACCCCGCGTGCACGTGCATCTGCTCATGCATCTGCACGTGAACAGAGCTATGATCCGGACCAGTTGACCACTGCATCAATTGGCCCCAAGGCCACCGCACCACCGGGGAGCGACCTGTGGACCACGACGTGTACAACGACGTGTACAACGGCATGGCAGCCACGGAGCTGAACGGGGTGGCCTGGCAGAAGAGCCGGCACAGCAACTCGCAGGGTTCCTGCGTCGAGTTCGCGCGGCTCCCCGACGGGGGTGTGGCCGTGCGCAACTCACGGTTCCCCGACGGTCCGGCGCTCGTCTACACGCGCGCCGAGATAGAGGCGATGCTGCTCGGGGTGAAGGACGGCGAGTTCGACCACCTCGTAGTGGGCTGACGTTCCGGGGCCGACGCCTCGTCACCGTGCGGAGGACTCAGGGCGATCGCCGCCTCACGCCCCGTGACGCGCGTAGAACCTCGGCGTCGAAAAACGCCGCGGGGCCTCACTCGGCCGACTGCAGGCGGAACAGCGCCCAGACGACCTTGCCGTTGAGCGTGCCGGCGAGCGGATGCCAACCCCAGCCGTCCGCGAAGGAGTCGACGAGGAACAGGCCCCGCCCGGACTCCGCCGAGAAGTCGTCCGAGTCGCGCGCGACCGGACTGTCATGGCTGGGATCGCGCACCGCGCACACGAGCCGCTCCGTCCAGCGCATCAGATGCAGTCGCACGGGCGGAATCTGTTCGGGTGCGTGTCCGTTGCTCGTCGGCAGACCGTGTCGCAGGGCGTTGGTGACCAGTTCGGAGACCACCAGACAGACGTCGTCGAAGCGGTCGCCTATGTCCCACTGGTCCAGCGTTCTGCGGGTGAACTGCCGTGCCTCGCGCACCGCTTCGTAACGGGCGGGCAGAGCACAGGAGGCGGCGTTGGACACGGCCGCGGGATCCAGCGGCGGAAGGCCCTGCCGTAACGGCTCGAGCATGGTCGATCCATTCGTCCCCATGCGAGGCACTCCCGGAGGTTCGCGGTCGTTGCGATGCAGCGGTTGCGCGGGACCATGGTTTCGGATGAGGAGTGCAGATGCAAGGTGCAGATGCACGTGCACGTGACCGAATTGGACGTTCCCGTACCGCTTGTTGGGCATTTTTTCCGCCAACTTCCTTACTTCTCTTGCCTTCTCCTCCCCTCCTGCTGTGTGGAATCTTTGGCTTCTTTCCATCTCTGTAATCGGACGAGTACAGCTCGAAGTGTTTTAGTGGCAGACTTCGGCTCCTGAAGACGGCTGGGGAGGCTGGCGAACGTGAGCGCGGGAGAGCCCGGATCGGTGGTGCGGCGCATGCTGCTCGGCTCGCAACTCAGGCGACTGCGTGAGGCACGCGGAATCACCCGCGAGGCCGCGGGCTACTCCATCCGCGCCTCGGAGTCGAAGATCAGCCGGATGGAGTTGGGCCGGGTGAGCTTCAAGACAAGGGACGTGGAGGATCTGCTGACCTTGTACGGCATCACGGACGAGCAGGAGCGCGCCTCCCTTCTCTCCCTCGCCCGCGAGGCCAACGTCGCGGGCTGGTGGCACAGTTACTCCGACGTCCTGCCGAGCTGGTTCCCCACCTATGTCGGCCTGGAGGGCGCCGCCACCCTGATCCGGGTGTACGAGGTGCAGTTCGTGCACGGCCTGCTGCAGACCGAGGCCTACGCCCGCGCGGTCGTGCGGCGCGGCATGAAGGGTGCCAGCGAGGCCGACGTGGAGAAGCGGGTGGCGCTGCGCCTGGAACGCCAGAAGTACCTCGCCGAAGCGGGCGGCCCCGAGTTCCACATCGTCCTGGACGAGGCGGCGCTGCGCCGGCCCTACGGCGACCGCGAGGTGATGCGGGGCCAGCTCCAGCATCTGATCGAGGTCTCCACGCGCCCCAACGTACGGCTGCAGGTCATGCCGTTCGGCTTCGGCGGCCACTCCGGCGAGTCCGGCGCCTTCACCCTCCTCAGCTTCCCCGAGTCCGACCTCTCGGACGTGGTCTATCTGGAGCAGCTCACCAGCGCCCTGTACCTGGACAAGCGCGAGGACGTCGCCCAGTACGAGAAGGCGCTCAAGGAGCTCCAGCAGGACAGCCCGGGGCCGGACGAGAGCCGGGACCTTCTACGAGGTCTCCTCCAGCTCTCCTGAGATCTTCGCCGACTCTCCGAGGGTTTTCCCCAGAACCTCGCTCTGCGTCCCCAACTCGCTTGCGGCACAAGTACGATGACGCGTGATCAGACCGTGACGTCGATCGCGCGTCGCGTGTGTCTGCTAGCTAGCGATTTGGGGATCACATGTCGTCGTACTTCACTGATCTGGCCCAGCAGTACATCGACGGTGAGTGGCGCCCGGGCACCGGATCCTGGGACATCATCGACTTCAATCCGTACGACGGCGAGAAGCTGGCGTCGATCACCATAGCCACGGTCGACGAGGTCGACGAGGCGTACCAGGCGGCGGCCCGCGCCCAGAAGCAGTGGGCCGACACCAACCCCTACGCCCGCCGCGGGGTCTTCGAGAAGGCGCTCGGCCTGATCAATGAGCGCGAGCAGGAGATCACCGACGTGATCATCGCCGAGCTCGGCGGCACACGCGTCAAGGCCGGTTTCGAGCTCCACCTCGCCAAGGAGTTCCTGCGCGAGGCGATCCACCTGTCGCTGCGCCCCGAGGGCCGCATCATCCCGTCGCCTATCGACGGCAAGGAGAACCGCGTCTACCGGGTGCCGGTAGGCGTGGTGGGCGTGATCAGCCCCTTCAACTTCCCGTTCCTGCTGTCGATCAAGTCGGTGGCCCCGGCGCTGGCGCTCGGCAACGGCGTCGTGCTGAAGCCGCACCAGAACACCCCGATCACCGGCGGCACCCTGGTCGCGAAGATCTTCGAGGACGCGGGCCTGCCCAAGGGTCTCCTCAACGTCGTCGTCACCGACATCGCGGAGATCGGCGACGCCTTCATCGAGCACCCCGTCCCGAAGGTCATCTCCTTCACCGGCTCCGACAAGGTCGGCCGCCACGTCGCCACCGTCACCGCCTCGCACTTCAAGCGTTCGGTTCTCGAACTCGGCGGCAACAGCGCCATCGTGGTGCTCGACGACGCCGACATCGACTACGCCGTCGACGCCGCGGTCTTCAGCCGGTACGTCCACCAGGGCCAGGTCTGCATGGCCGCCAACCGGGTGCTCGTGGACCGCTCGATCGCCGACGAGTTCACCGAGAAGTTCGTCGCGAAGGTCAAGAGCCTCAAGGTGGGCGACCCGCGCGACCCTGAGACGGTGATCGGCCCGGTCATCAACTCCTCCCAGGCGGACGCCCTCGCGAGCACCGTCGAGCAGGCGATAGCCGAGGGCGCGACGGCCCTGGTGCGCGGTGAGGCGACCGACAACCTGGTCTCCCCGTCGGTCCTCACGGACATCCCGGCCGGCTCCGCCCTCCTCCACCAGGAGGTCTTCGGCCCGGTCGCCTTCCTCATCCCGGTCGACGGCGAGGAGGAGGCCGTCCGCGTCGTCAACGACACCCCGTACGGCCTCAGCGGCGCCGTCCACACCGCCAACATCGAGCGCGGCGTCAACTTCGCCAAGCGCATCGACACCGGCATGTTCCACGTCAACGACGGCACCGTCCACGACGAGCCGATCGTCCCCTTCGGCGGCGAGAAGAGCTCCGGTGTCGGCCGCCTCAACGGCGAGACGATGCTGGACGCCTTCACCACGTTGAAGTGGATCTCGGTGCAGCACGGGCGGAGCAGGTTCCCGTTCTGACGAACCACCCACCGAAGAGCACCGAGCCGAACCGAGCCGACGCCCGGTCCCCGCGGGGGCCGGGCGTCGGCTTCGGCATTCCGCCTTCTCCATTGAGGACAGAACCTGACCGCAAGGGTCCGTAACTTCGTAGGTGTCAGGCAGAGCCAGCTGACCCCGATGAACGACGAAAGGCGGCCGGTCATGGTCACTCACGTGCGAGCCGAGGCCCACGGCGACGAGCGCGGCGCACTGCTCTCCTTCCTCGCCGAACAGCGCGGCGGCATCCGCCGGGCCCTGCTCGGGCTCACCGACGAACAGGCGTCCGGCAGGCCCAGCGCGAGCGAACTGTCCCTGGCGGGCCTGCTCAAGCACGTGGCCGAGGTCGAGCAGGGCTGGGTGGCACGGGCCAAGGGCGAGGCGCCGGCGGTGAAGCGGGACGAGTCGAACTGGCACGAGTGTTTCGTGCTGGTCGACGGCGAGACCGTGGAGCAGCAGCTGGCGTACTGGGAAGAGGTCGCCGACGAGACGGAGGCGTTCATCCGCGCGGTGCCGAGCCTCGACGACACCTTCCCGCTCCCGAACGACCCCTGGTTCCCGCCGGACGAGTCGGTCTCCCTGCGCTGGCTGGTTCTGCACCTGATCCGCGAGACGGCCCGCCACGCGGGCCACGCCGACATCATCCGCGAGTCCCTCGACGGGAAGACGGCCTTCGAGCTGGTGGGACTGGCCCGGAGCTGAGGCCATAACCTGGACGGCATGTCAACGATCCGTCTCCTCGTGCTGGCCGCGGTGCGCCAGCACGGGCGGGCCCACGGCTATCAGGTGCGCAACGACCTGGAGTACTGGGGCGCGCACGAGTGGTCCAACGCCAAGCCCGGCTCGATTTACCACGCCCTGAAGCAGATGGCCAAGCAGGGACTGCTGTACGCGCACGAGATCGCACCGTCCACCGCGGGCGGACCGCCCCGCACGGAGTACGAGATCACCGAGGCCGGCACCGAGCAGTACCTCGGTCTGGTGCGCGAGGCGCTGACCTCGTACGACCAGAAGATGGACATGAAGTCCGCGGCCATCGGCTGCATGGTCGACCTCCCGCGCGCCGAGGCGGTGGCCCTCCTCAAGGAGCGCACCCGGAGGATCGAGGAGTGGCGCGCGGCCGTCACCGAGCACTACATCCCGGAAGAGGGCCCGGAACAGCTCGGCCACATCGGCGAGATCATGAACCTGTGGGTGCACACGGCCGACGCGGAGGCCGAGTGGACCCAGGGGCTGATCTCCCGGATCGAGGGTGGCGCCTACACCTTCGCGGAGGAGGGCGAACGGTTCGTCGGAGTGCTCGCCGAGGACCAGGAGAACCCTTACGCGACAGGGGAGCGGCATCCGGAGGACGCCCGCTAATCAAGTTTGACTAACCGATGCCGGGGTATTAACTTTGAGCTGGTAGTCAAGTTTGACTAGCGAAGGAGTCCCAGTGGCCGACGCGGCGATCACCGTCGAAGGGGCACGCAAGAAGTACGGCGGAGGCACCACCGCACAGAACGCACTGGACGGCCTCGACCTGGAGGTCGGGCGAGGCACGGTGCACGGAGTGCTCGGGCCGAACGGCGCGGGCAAGACGACCCTGGTCCGCATCCTGTCCACCCTGCTCCGGCCGGACGCGGGCCGTATCGAGGTCGCCGGCCATGACGTCGTACGGCAGGCGCACGAGGTGCGCTTCCGCATCGGCCTGCTCGGCCAGCACGCGGCGCTCGACGAGGAACTCGGCGGCCGGCAGAACCTTGAGATGTTCGGCCGCCTCTACCACCTGGGCGCCCGCCGGGCACGCGCGCGTGCCGACGAGCTCCTGGAGCGCTTCGACCTGGCCGGCACCGGCCGCAAACCGGTCCGCGCCTACAGCGGAGGCATGCGCCGCCGCCTGGACCTCGCGGCCTCCCTGATCACCGAGCCGGAGGTGCTCTTCCTGGACGAACCCACCACCGGCCTCGACCCGCGCGGCCGCGCCGAGGTGTGGTCCGCGGTCCGCACCCTGGTCGGCGGCGGTACCACGGTCCTGCTGACCACGCAGTACCTGGACGAGGCCGACCAGCTCGCCGACCGCATCTCGGTCGTCGACGCCGGCCGGGTGATCGCCGACGGCACACCGGACGAACTGAAGGCCCTGACGGGCGGCGACCGCATCGACGTCGTCCTGCGCGACGAGGGCCAACTGGGCGCGGCGGTGGCCCTGTTGCCGCTGCCCGGGGCGGGCGTCTCGGTCGACCCCGACCGCCGGCTGCTCAGCGCCCCGGTCACCGACCGTATGGCGGCGCTCTCCGGGGTCGTACGGGCGCTGGAGGAGGCCGGGATCGAGGCGGAGGACGTGGCACTGCGGCGGCCGACGCTCGACGAGGTGTTCCTGCACCTCACGGACGGGGACCGCCGAACGAAGGAGGCCGCATGAGTACGTACGCGCTGACCGATTCCTGGACCATGACCCGGCGTGAACTCGCCCACTGGGCACGGCAGCCGGTGCGGGTCCTGGTCGGGCTGGTCTTCCCCGTGATGCTGCTGCTGATGTTCGCGTATCTGGTCGGCGGCGGCCGGGGCGTGAACGGTGACTACGTCGACTACCTGGTCCCCGGCATGCTCGCGCTCACCATGGCCTTCGGCCTGGAGGGCACGATGCTCTCCGTCACCCAGGACCTCAACAAGGGCGTCATCGACCGGTTCCGTTCGATGCCCATGGCCAACGGGGCGGTGCTGGTGGGGCGTTCGGTGGCCGACATGCTCCAGTCGGCGCTGGGCCTGGCGGTGATGATCGGCGTGGCCTGCGCGCTCGGCTGGCGTGCGCACGGCGGGGTGTCCGGCTTCCTCGGCGCCGTCGGCCTCCTGCTGCTGTTCCGCTTCGCCATGCTCTGGATCGGCATCCACCTGGCGATGGTCGCGGGTAAACCGGAGATGGTGCAGGCCGTGCAGATCCTGGTCTGGCCGGTGGGCTTCCTGTCCAACGCCTTCGCCACGCCCGAGTCCATGCCGGGCTGGCTGGGCACGGTCGTGGAGTGGAACCCGATGTCCCAGACGGCCACGGCGGTACGGGAGTTGTTCGGCGGCCCCGGCGGTGAGCCGGGGCATGTGTGGGCGGCCGTGGTGTGGCCGGTGGCGCTGGTGGCGGTGTTCTTTCCGCTGGCGGTACGGCGGTTCGGGGCGCTGAGCAAGTAGTCCGGGCTGTCGGGGCCGTCGGCGGGCCGCCCGGAAAGTCGTCGTGAGGAAGTGGGAACCCCGGCGCGGCGAGCGGTGTACCAGAGATGTCGGTGCATCGCGGACCGGGATCGGGGGACGTCATGGAGCGGGTCAGGGGAAGGGCGGCGGTCGTGGTGGCCGTCGTGCTGGGCTTGCTGGCCGTCATGGCGGCATGTACCCGGACGGACCCGGGCGGGCGGGTCTCCGCCTCTCAGGCAGCGATGCCCGCCCGCATCCCGTCGGGGGCCGGACTGCCCGGAGGCGCGGTCGATGTCGGGTTCGCCGCGGACGGCAGCGGGTTCGCGCTGCTCGCCGAGTGCGGGAAGACCCGGTGCGTGCAGAGAGTCGCCGTGCTGGAGAAGGGCGCCGGGGCCTGGCGGCTGGGGACCTCGCCGCTTCCGGACGTGACGGGCGACCTCGGCATCACCGCCGGACTCGTCGTCCTCGGACCCGGCCGCGCGCTGATCACCGAGGGCAAGTGGCCGCCACCGGAGCGCACGTGGTTCACCGGTGACGCCGGGAACAGCTGGCGAGAGGCGACCAACGAGCCGACGGGCACCACGACGACGGTCCCCGAGGGCGGGGTCCTGGTCGAGAACTGCTCACGGCCCGACGAGGAGGGCAACGGATGCGCCCGGTCCCGTCTGGTGGCGGTGATGCCCGACACGGGGGAGTACCGGATTCTGGCCGACCAGCCTCCGCTGAAAGGGGTCGTGATCCCGGCGGGTCACATCGGTGCGCGGCTCTTCACCTACGGCCGCGACCCGCGCTCGGGCAACCCCGCACTTGCCGTCAGCGAGGACCGGGGCAAGAGCTGGCGTACGTCCGCGATGCCCGCCGGGCCGAAGGGTTGGAGCATGACCGTGGTGACCGACGGCTCGGTGCTCTACGCCGCCCACCACGGTCAGCTGCCCGACGAGGACGACGTGAAGAACGGCCTGCTCGCGATCGACCGCAGCACCGACGGCGGCCACACCTGGGAGCAGGTCTGGAAGCACCGCAAGGGAGCCGAGCCCCGCTCGATCCTCGGTGCCCCGATCGCCGCCGCCGACGGCGGCCTCACGGTCCACGGCGAGGACGGCGTCTGGCGCAGTACCGATGACGGCCGTTCCTTCAGCCGCAGCTCCGGAGGCCGGGGACCGCAGGGCTGGGTGACCACGACCCCGCTCGGCTATCTGTGGGGCGACAGCTTCGGCGCCGGGAGGTACCGCATATCCGCCGACGGGGTCCACTGGAGGACCTTCGACCTGGGCGACGGCACCTGACCGGCTCAGTGGTGGAACCCGGTCGCCGCCTCCTTGTCCCGGGTCAGCGGATGCGACTGGCGGCGAAGCTCCGGCAGCAGCCGGCGCAGGTCCTCCACGAACAGCTCGGCGAGATCGGCGGAGAAGCCGTTGCGGCACACCACCCGCAGCACGGACAGGTCCTCCCGGTTCGGCGGGAAGGTGTACGCCGGGACCAGCCAGCCGCTCTCCCGCAGCCGCCGGGACACGTCGAAGACGTCGTACGCCGTCACGTCCTGGCCGGTCGTGAAGGCGAAGACCGGCAGCTGGTCGCCCCGGGTCAGCAGCCGGAAGTCGCCGAGCGCCTCCACGCGTTCGGCGAGGCTCAGGGCCACGTCCCGGGTGGACTGCTGCACGGCCCGGTAGCCCTCGCGGCCCAGCCGCAGGAAGGTGTAGTACTGGGCGACGACCTGGGCGCCGGGCCGGGAGAAGTTGAGGGCGAAGGTCGGCATGTCGCCGCCCAGGTAGTTGACGCGGAAGACGAGTTCCTCGGGCAGGGCCTCCTTGTCGCGCCACAGTGCCCAGCCGACGCCCGGGTAGACGAGCCCGTACTTGTGCCCCGAGGTGTTGATGGAGGCGACCCTCGGCAGCCGGAAGTCCCAGATCAGTTCCGGGTCGAGGAAGGGGGCGACCATGGCGCCGGACGCGCCGTCGACATGCACGGGGATGTCGAGGCCGGTCCGTTCCTGGAGTTCGTCGAGGGCGGCGCAGAGCTCGGTGATCGGTTCGTAGGAGCCGTCGAAGGTGGAGCCGAGGATGCCGACGACACCGATGGTGTTCTCGTCGCACAGTGCGGCGGCGGCCTGCGGGTCGAGGTGGAAGCGGTCGCCCTCCATGGGGACGAGACGGGGCTCCACCTCCCAGAAGTTGCAGAACTTGTCCCAGCAGACCTGGACGTTGATCCCCATGACGAGATTGGGCCGGGCGCCGGGCGCGGGGTTCCGCTTGCTCCACCGCCGTTTGAGCGCCATCCCGGCGAGCATGCACGCCTCGCTGGAGCCGGTCGTCGAACAGCCCACGGCCGCCGACGGGTCGGGGGCGTTCCACAGGTCGGCGAGCATCGCCACACAGCGCCGCTCCAGTTCGGCGGTGCGCGGGTACTCATCCTTGTCGATCATGTTCTTGTCCCGGCACTCGCCCATCAGGACCCCGGCCTGCGGTTCCATCCAGGTGGTGACGAAGGTGGCGAGGTTGAGCCGGGAGTTGCCGTCCAGCATCAGTTCGTCGTGGACGAGCTGGTACGCGGTCGAGGGCGGCAGGGGAGCGTCCGGGAGCCGGTGCTTGGGCGGGGCCTCGGTCATACCGGCGACCGGGTTCGCCTCTCCGAAGAAGGGGTTGACGGACAAGGGACGCTCGTCGGGTGTTCCGGGGCCTTCGTGCAGCGGCATCGATCGACTCCTCGGGGGTGGGATTCAGCGGACCGGCGTTCCGTCTGCGCGCAGTTGCATCTGGGGGCGGCCGGTCACCAGCAGCCAGGCGGGCAGTGAGGCGATGCACAGCAGGGCGATGATCGCCGGAGAGGCCACCAGCACGGCGGCCGTGAACAGGCTCACCCAGCCCTGCCGGGTGATGGCCAGGAGCATGCCCAGCACTCCGGCGGCGACACCGAGCGCGGGAGGGACACCGGGCACCAGGGCATGGGCACACAGCCCGAAGGCGGCGCCCACGAACACGGCCGGGAAGATCCGCCCGCCGCGGAAGCCGCAGGACGCGGCGACGAGCAGCGCGGCCAGCTTCACCACCGTCATCGTGGCGAACTCCCCGGCCGACCAGCCGTCGGGGTCGGCCGCGATCTCCTCGACCTCGTCGAGCCCCTTGAAGAGGGTGAGGTGACCGCCGAGCGCCCCCAGCAGCCCGAGCACGAGCCCGCCGACGGGCAACGCGAGCATCGGATGGCGCAGCCGCGCGAAGCAGCCGTGGACGTAGGGGAAGGCGCGGACGGCGCACATGCCGAGCAGCGCGGCGGCGGACGCGATCACCAGCACCGCCAGCAGATCGCCCCAGCCGGGGTGCCCGAACGGGGGCAGATGCAGATCGAAGGTCGGATGGGCCACCAGCGTGGTCGTCACGGCTCCCGCGGCGGCGGCGACGAGCGGCGCGAAGACGTTGTCCCACAGCGCCCCCTTGAGCCGGCGTCCCGCCAGCGCCTCGGAGATGAGGAGCGCCGCCGCGACCGGGGTGCCGAAGAGCGCGCCGATCGTCGCCGCCTCCGCCAGCGCCACCCACAGCCCGCCCGGCAGCCGGGGGAGCAGTCGGCGGCCCAGCCAGAAGGCGAGCCCGACGTTCACGGCGATGATCGGGTTCTCGGGTCCGAGGCTGGGTCCGCCCGCGAGCATCAGCGCGGTCGCCAGCAGCAGCCCGGGCAGCACGGCGGGCGGCAGGACGGGAGCGTCCAGGCCCGTGGTGGCCGGGTCGGGCCCGGCGTGCCCCGGCACCTTCCAGATCACGAGGCCGACCGCCACACCGGTGGCGGTGAGCATGACGATCGTCCACAGCACGGAGTACCGGCCGATCCCCAGGGCATCGGGCAGGTTCCGCCACAGCACGTGCTGGAGCGCCTCGGCCGCGGCGCTCACTCCGAGAAGGAGCAGACTCGCGCCCACGCCCACGACGAGAGCGGGGAGGATCAAGGGCAGGAGCGCGCGGGCCGGGGTTGCCGTTGCCTGCCGCGCGGTGTCCTGGGCCACGGGCTCACGATAAACGGACAAAACCGGCATGACACCTGGAGGTCCGGCCCCGGGACCCGAGGCGGAACGGGCTTGCACCTCACGTGGCGTGAGGCCGCAGGGTGGAGGACGTACCGAGAAGGGAGCGGAAGAAGTGAGCTATTCCGTGGGACAGGTCGCCGGTTTCGCCGGAGTGACGGTGCGCACACTGCACCACTACGACGGCATCGGACTGCTCGTACCCAGCGAGCGCAGCCACGCGGGCCACCGGCGCTACAGCGACGCCGACCTCGACCGGCTGCAGCAGATCCTGTTCTACCGGGAGCTCGGCTTCCCGCTCGACGAGGTCGCCGCCCTGCTCGACGATCCGGCCGCGGACCCGCGCGCCCACCTGCGCCGCCAGCACGAGCTGCTGACCGCCCGGATCGAGAGGCTGCGGAAGATGGCGGCGGCCGTGGAGCAGGCCATGGAGGCACGGAAGATGGGCATCAACCTCACACCCGAGGAGCGGTTCGAGGTCTTCGGCGACAAGGACCCCGAGCAGTACGCCGAGGAGGCGGAGGAGCGCTGGGGCGGCACGGAGGCGTACGCCGAGTCACAGCGCCGCGCAGCGGGTTACACCAAGGACGACTGGAAACGCATGCAGGCCGAAGTGGCCGACTGGAGCGAGCGCTACAGCGGCCTGATGGCAGCCGGTGACCCGCCGGCGTCCGAGACGGCCATGGACATGGCCGAGGAGCACCGGCGGCACATCTGCGGCTGGTTCTACGAGTGCCCGTACGACATGCACCGGTCCCTGGGCGAGATGTATGTGTCCGACGAGCGCTTCAAGGCGTTCTACGACTCCATGCGCCCCGGTCTCGCCGAGCACCTGAGGGCCGCGATCGACGCGAACGCGGCCCGGCACACCTCCTGAGGTCCCGACCCGGGAGGAAGGGCCTACTCCCGGGTCAGGATCACGGCCGTCCCGTACGCGCACACCTCGGTGCCGACGTCCGCCGCCTCGGTCACGTCGAAGCGGAACGCCAGCACCCCGTTCGCACCACGCGCGCGTGCCTGCTCGACGAGGCGTTCCATGGCCTGGTTGCGGGTCTGCACGAGCGTCTTGGTGAGCCCCTTGAGCTCACCGCCGACCATCGACTTCAGTCCCGCCCCGATCTGGCTCCCGAGATGCCGGGAGCGGACCGTCAACCCGAACACCTCACCCAGTACCTCCTGCACCCGGTAGCCGGGTGCGTCGTTCGTGGTCACGACCAGCACGTCCGGCTGGGGTCCCTGACCGCCGCCGTAGTCTTCGATACCCATGCCCCACAGCTTTGTCCCAGCGGGCGCACAGTGCATCCTGGGAGACCGCATGGAACCTGGGTTGTGACGGCTGCGTTGATACTTTTGGGCAGCCAGCCCCAGCCCGTCTCCCAGTACCAGGAGCCACAGACCCGTGACCACGCTCGCGCTCGCCCCCGAGTGGCTCAGTCCGAACTATCTGATCGAGACGTTCAGCCTGCCAGGCATCCTGCTGATCGTCTTCGCCGAGTCGGGTCTGTTCGCGTTCCTGCCCGGTGACTCGCTGCTGTTCACGGCGGGTCTCTTCGTGGCCCAGGGCGAGTACATCAGCCAGCCGCTGTGGCTGGTCTGCTTCCTGATCGTGGTGGCGGCCGTCGTCGGTGACCAGGTCGGCTACATGATCGGAAAGTTCTTCGGGCCCAAGCTCTTCAACCGTCCCAACTCCAAGCTCTTCAAGCAGGAGAACCTGGACAAGGCCCACGAGTTCATGGAGAAGTACGGCCCGAAGGCGATCGTCCTGGCCCGCTTCGTGCCGATCGTGCGCACCTTCGCCCCCATCGTGGCGGGCGCCGGCCGGATGAAGTACCGCACGTTCCTCACGTACAACGTCATCGGTGGTGTCGCCTGGGGCACCGGCGTCACCCTCGCGGGTTACTGGCTCGGCCAGATCGACATCATCCACAAGAACGTCGAGGCGATCCTCGTCCTCATCGTCTTCGTCTCGGTCGTCCCGATCATCATCGAGTACCTCCGCGAGCGCTCCAAGAAGAAGAAGGCGGCAGCCGAGGCCCCGGCCCCCCAGGCCTACCAGCCCCCGCCCATGGACGACGCGACGACCCAGCTCCGCCGCATCCCGTCGGACGACGAGCAGCACCAGCAGCAGTACGGCAACCAGAACGACCAGGGCTACGGCCAGCAGGGCCAGCAGGGCCAGCAGGGCCGGCAGCAGTACGGCTACGACCAGTACTACGCCCCGCAGCCCCAGCAACAGCAGCAGCCGTACGCCCAGCAGTACCCCCAGGGATACGGCGACCAGCAGCAGTACGACGGCCGGCAGAACCAGCAGTACCCGCCCAACCAGGGCTACTGAAGCGCCCGTTCAGGGGCGCACACCCAGCTCTCGGGCGCTCAGAACCCACGCGTCCGCTTCGCCGCCCTGCGCCCCGAAGCAGCCCCACCCGGCACCCTCAGGAACAACCGCGAGATCTCCGACCCGAGGTTGACCCCGATGGCGATGGCCATGGCGAGTGACGCCGCCGTGGCCAACGACACCAGTCCCTTGTCCACCTCGTTCTGCGCGATGGCCAACAGCCCGAAGTACGTGGCGGAACCGGGCAGCAGAGGCCCGATCGCAGCGGTCGTGTAGGGCAGCGCGGAAGCAAACCGGTACCGCGACATCATCTGCCCGAACAGCCCCACCAGGCCCGCCGCCACCGCCGTGGAGGCAACCGGCGAGATGTCACCGGCGTAGCGCAGCGCGCCGTACACCGACCAGGCGACCCCGCCGTTCAGGGTCACCGCCAGCACGGTCGACCGCTCCTGCTGGAGCAGCACGGCGAAGGTCAGCGACAGCATCATCGACGCCGCGATCTGCCACAGCGGCCGCTCGGGGATGCTCACCGCGACCTCGGGATTCAGCTCGGCACCCACCTGCACCCCGAAGTACAGGACCAGCAGCACGCCCGTCACGATGCCGACGAAGAAGTACATGACCTCCAGCAGCCGCGCCGACGCGGTGATGTAGAAGCCGGTCAGCCCGTCCTGCACGCCCGCCACCAGCGCCCGCCCCGGCAGCAGCGCGAACAGCCCACCGGTGATGACCGCGGAGGCCTTCACGTCGATGTCGGCCAGCGTCAGCGCGATCCCTATGGCGGCCGGCGGCATCGCGGCCACCGTGAACTGGTAGAACTCCGGCAGCCCGCGCCCCGCGCACAGCCACGCCAGCCGGTCGCCGAGCATCGCGCCCAGCGCGGCCGCGACGAACACGATCAGATCACCGCCGACGAGCACCGAGGCCGCACCGGCGAGCAGCCCGCTCGCCCCGGTCAGCACCCAGCCCGGGTACGGGTGCCGGTTGCGGCGGATCTCGGCGAGCCGCCGGTAGGCCTCCTCCAGGGAGATCGCCGTCTCGGGGTCGCTGAGGTCGTCCACCAGGTGGAAGACGGCCGCGAGCCGCGTGTAGTCGGTGCCGCGCCGCCGTACCGTCCGGGACGCCGTGACCGGATCGTCGACCAGCGACGGCTGGTACGAGATCGACAGCAGCGTGAAGGTGACGTTCGGCTCGCAGCGGTCGAGGCCGTACGACCGGCAGACGGCGAACATCGCCGCCTCCACGTCCTCCGCGCCCTCACCGCCCGCGAGCAGCAGCTCGCCGATACGCAGCGTCATGTCGAGCACGCGCGGGACGGCCGGCCCCTCGTCCTCGGCCTTCGGCGCCGACTCCGGAGCGGGCCGCTCGGCCACCGGCATCCGCAGCATCGTGCGCATCCGGTCCTGCCAGGGCACGTCCTTGGTCAGACTGACCACCGGTATGCCGGTCGCCGGGGTGAACGCCGGCGCCTGCTTGGCGCTGTAGGTGCGCGGCGTGTTGAACGCCGACCCCTCGGGCTCGACCGAGGGCACCTGCGGGACGTCCAGACCGACGGGGACGGCGAACTCGCTCGTCGTCTCCGGTTCCGTGCCGCCTCTGGGCACCGCGAGCCCCTGGGGGATCGCGAACTCGGACGTGATCTCGGGGTCGTAGACACCCCTCGCCTCGTCCGACTGCGGTTTGCGGTCCTCCGCTTCCGTCACTCACAGCTCCTGTGTACGCACCTCCGGTTCGCACCAGTATGCGCACAGACAAACAAACGGCCGCACGGCCCCAGGGGAACCGCGCGGCCTGACACGCCATGGCGCTCGTACCGCAACCATCAATTGCGCAACCACAACGGCGAGCAACCAAGTCCGCGAGAGCGGCGCCGGTTTAGGCGCAAAAAGGGGCCTCAGTGGCCGCCGGACTCCTTGAAGCGCTTGTACGACCGCTCGATCTCGACCTCGGCGTCGACGCGGCCGACCCAGTTGGCGCCCTCGACGGACTTGCCGGGCTCCAGGTCCTTGTAGACCTCGAAGAAGTGCTGGATCTCCAGGCGGTCGAACTCGGAGACGTGGTGGATGTCACGCAGGTGCTCCTGGCGCGGATCCGTCGCCGGCACGCACAGCAGCTTGTCGTCGCCGCCGGCCTCGTCCGTCATCCGGAACATGCCGATCGCGCGGCACTTGATGAGGCAGCCCGGGAACGTCGGCTCGTCAAGAATGACCAGCGCGTCCAGCGGGTCGCCGTCCTCGCCGAGAGTGTTCTCGACGAAGCCGTAGTCGGTCGGGTAGGCGGTCGAGGTGAAGAGTCGACGGTCCAGGCGGATCCGACCGGTCTCGTGGTCCACCTCGTACTTGTTCCGCGAACCCTTCGGAATCTCGATCGTGACGTCGAACTCCACCGGTGGCTCCTCCATGATCAACACATAGTTCTGGTGGTTAAGTGTCCCTCACGCAGGTGTGTGATCGCGAAAGGGGCTGGTGGTCGTGCCTGAACTGAGGCCTTGGCGGGCCGCGAAACCGCATGTGGCGCGGTTCGCGAACGCCGTGCGACCCCGTCTGGCACAGGCCGCGACCGCCGCGAAACCACGGGTCACGCGACTCGGCCGAACCATGTCGGTGCAGGTCACAAAGGTGCGGACCTGGCAGTACACGGCCGGAGCCGCCACCGCGGGACTGGCGCTGACCGCCGTCGTGGTGACGGCCGCCGGCCCCTGGGACTCCTCCGGTCAGCGTACGGCCGAGCGGGACCGGGCCGCCGCCCTGGAGCACACGGGTGGCGCAGATCACGATCGCGATTCCGGTACGACGCAAGCGGCGCCCGAGCCCGCCCCCAGCGCCGCCTCCGTCCTCACCGGCCTCGGCGGCGCCGGCAGCACGGTGAAGTCGGCGCCGACCGGACCGGCCCTCGCGGACGTGCTGGGCCCGCTCCTGAAGGACGCGGCACTCGGCACCAGCCGTGCGGCCGAGGTCGTCGACATCGCCACCGGCAAGCGGCTCTACGGCACCGGTGGGGGCACCGCCCTCACCCCCGCCTCCACGACGAAGATCGCCACCGCGGTGGCGGCCCTGTCCTCCATGGGCGCCGACCACCGCCTCACCACGCGCGCGGACCTCGAGCCCGACACCCAGGAACTCGTCCTCGTCGGCGGCGGCGACCCCACCCTGACGGCCCGCAAGGACGCCGAGGGTTCGGCGAGCCTGCGCGACCTGGCCGCCGAGGCCGCCGAAGCGCTGAAGAAGGACGGCGTACGGAAGGTCACCCTCTCGTACGACACGACCCTGTACGCGGGCTCCGGGATCCACCCGATCGGCGCCGACAACGACAACCTCGCCCCGGTCAGCGCCCTGATGGCCGACGAGGGCCGCACGGACGACAGCACCAGCGGCACGGCGGTCCGCGTGGAGAACCCCGCGCAGGACGCGGCCCGCAAGTTCGCCGGATTCCTGGAGGAGGCCGGGATCAGGACCACGTCCCCCGGTCCCTCCAAGGCGACGGACCGCGCGAAGACGCTCGCCGAGGTCTCCTCCCCGCCCCTGTCCGCCCTGGTCGAGCGCATGCTGACCAACAGCGACAACGACATCGCGGAGGCCCTGGCCCGCCAGACGGCCGTGGCGGCGAAGGTACGCGCCGACTTCGCGGGCGGTGGCGAGGCGATCCGGGCGCAGCTGAAGAAGCTCGAACTCCCGGTCTCCGGCGCCTCCTTCAAGGACGGCAGCGGCCTGAACCGCGAGGACAGACTGACGGCGGATCTGCTGACGGCTCTCCTGGTGAAGGCGGGCGACCCGGCCCACCCCGAACTCCGCCCCGTCCTCACCGGCCTTCCGGTCGCGGGCTTCACCGGCACCCTGAGCACCCGTTACACGGGCGGCGCGGCCGGCGTCGTACGGGCCAAGACGGGCACGCTGACCGGCGTGAACACTCTCGCGGGAACCGTGGTCGACCAGGAGGGCCGCCTCCTGGCGTTCGCCTTCCTCGCGTCGGACACGACGAACAAGGACGCGGCACAGTCGGCGCTGGACCGGACCGCCACCGCGCTGGCGGCGTGCGGCTGCCGTTGACCGAGGGCGCCGCCACCGCCGTACAGCCGTCTCCGTCGGCACATCCGTCCCGGACGGCCTCAGCGTGCCCGTCGGCCGCAACCGACCGCTGTGGCCTGCCCGAAGCGGGAACGCTCACGTACGGTTGACGCATGACGAGCATCGGTGGTGCAGAGATGGTCGACTGGAATCTCGCGGTGGCGACCGCGACCCGGCTCGTGAGGCCGGGCCCGGAGGTGAGCCGCGACGAGGCCAGGGCCGTCGTCGCCGAGTTGCGCAAGCACGCCAGGGCCTCGGAGGAACACGTCCGCGGCTTCACTCGAATGGGTACCGAGGAGACCCACGACACCCCGCTCCTCGTCGTGGACCGCGCGGGCTGGGTCAAGGCGAACGTCGCCGGCTTCCGGGAACTCCTGAAGCCGCTGCTCGAGAAGATGCAGGAACGTCGCAGCGGTACACCGGGCGGCGCGGTCTTCGGCGCCGTCGGCGGCAAGGTGACCGGTGTCGAACTCGGGATGCTGCTGTCCTTCCTGGCCTCCCGCGTCCTCGGCCAGTACGAGACCTTCGCCCCGGCCACCCGCGAACTCCCCGCAGGCGCCAACGGCGGCGGCCGCCTCCTGCTGGTCGCGCCGAACATCGTGCACGTGGAGCGCGAACTCGACGTAGAGCCCCACGACTTCCGCCTGTGGGTGACCCTGCACGAGGAGACGCACCGCACGCAGTTCACCGCCGTGCCCTGGCTGCGGGACCACCTGGAGGGTGAAATCCAGTCGTTCTTGGGGGAGACCGAGGTCGACCCCATGACCGTCCTGGAACGCATCCGGGAGGCCGCCCAGTCGCTTGCCGGCGGGCGCCCCGAGGGCGAGGAGGAGGACGGCGGACGGTCGCTGGTGGAGATCGTGCAGACGCCCGCCCAGCGGGAGATCCTCGGCCGCCTCACCGCCGTGATGTCCCTCCTGGAGGGCCACGCCGACTTCGTGATGGACGGAGTGGGTCCGGAAGTCGTACCGACCGTCCAGGAGATCCGCGAGAAGTTCCAGCAGCGTCGCGCCAAGGGCGCCTCCCGCCTGGACATGGCCCTGCGCAAGCTGCTCGGTCTGGATGCCAAACTCAGGCAGTACCGCGACGGCGAACGCTTCGTGCGCGCCGTCGTCAACGAGGTCGGCATGGACGGCTTCAACCGTGTGTGGACCTCCCCCAACACCCTCCCGACGAAGACGGAGATCGCCAAACCGGCGGACTGGATCGCGCGGGTGCACCGCAAGGCCGAGTCGTGAGCCCCGCGGAAGGGTCGTGAAAGAAAACCGGCCGACGGCAGGCGAACGCCCCTTCAATCACCCGTCCGAGGGACCGTGAGCCCTGGGTAGGCGTGCAATGCTCGGGTAACGCCCCGGTTCTGTCACCATCTACACACTCTGAGTGACCGAACTCGGGCTCACCCCCGAAAACTTCATGAAGGGAACCGGACATGGGTCCCCATCCTGCGGTCGCGGCGATACGCCTGGCGGTCCGCCGCGCCCTCCACGACATCCTCAACGACCATCAGACCTCCTCCGCCGAGCAAACCCCGTATGAGCGCCCGCCGTCGCCGCTCGTGCTCGTGGCGTGCTCCGGCGGCGCCGACTCCATGGCCCTCGCCTCCGCTCTCGCGTTCGAGGCCCCCAAACTCGGCATCCGCGCGGGTGGCGTCACCGTCGACCACGGCCTCCAGCCCGGCTCCGATCTGCGCGCCGACGAAGTCGCCCTGCGCCTGCGCGAACTCGGTCTCGACCCCGTCGAGTCCGTCGCCGTGACCGTCGGCCGCGAAGGCGGACCCGAGGCAGCCGCCCGCGACGCCCGCTACGCCGCCCTCGACGCGGCCTCCGCACGCCATGGAGCCTGTGCCGTCCTGCTCGGCCACACGCGCGACGACCAGGCCGAGACCGTCCTGCTCGGCCTCGCCCGCGGCTCCGGCATCCGCTCCCTGTCCGGAATGGCCGCGGTCTCGGGGGCCGGCGGCCGTTACCGCCGCCCCTTCCTCCAGCTCGACCGGCAGACCGCCCGCAAGGCCTGTCTGGTCCAGTCGCTCCCCGTCTGGGACGACCCGCACAACGCGGACCCGGCGTACACGCGTTCCCGCCTGCGCCACGAGGGCCTGCCCGCCCTGGAGAAGGCCCTCGGCAAAGGTGTCGTGGAGGCACTCGCCCGTACGGCCCAGCTCTCCCGCGACGACGCCGACGCCCTCGACGCCTGGGCCAGCCAGGCCGAGACCGCCGTCCGCGACGCCGCCGGCCTCCTCGAGTGCGCCAAGCTCTACGCCCTGCCACCCGCCGTGCGCCGCCGCATCCTGCGCCGCGCGGCCATCGAGGCCGGCGCCCCCGCAGGCTCGCTCTTCGCCCGTCACATCGAGGAAGTCGACCGGCTGATCACCGGCTGGCGCGGCCAGGGAGTCATCAATCTCCCCGGCAAGGTCGTCGCCCAGCGCCAGGGTGGCAGACTGGTGATTCGGCAAGGCTGAATCCTTACGCCCCTCAGCGGGGCCGGACAGCTGGTGGGACGACCGAAAGTGATGCGGGTGGACGCGAAAGACATGGGCACCGACCTCAAAGAGGTGCTCATCACCAAGGAAGAGATCGACGCCAAGCTCGTAGAGCTGGCCGCGAAGATCGACGCGGAGTACGCGGGCAAGGACCTGCTCATCGTCGGCGTCCTGAAGGGCGCGGTGATGGTCATGGCCGACCTCGCGCGGGCGCTGTCCACCCCCGTCACCATGGACTGGATGGCCGTGTCGTCGTACGGCGCGGGCACCCAGTCCTCCGGTGTCGTCCGGATCCTCAAGGACCTCGACACCGACATCAAGGGCAAGCACGTCCTGATCGTCGAGGACATCATCGACTCGGGCCTGACCCTGTCGTGGCTGCTGTCCAACCTCGGCTCGCGCGAGCCGGAGACGCTCAAGGTGTGCACCCTGCTGCGCAAGCCGGACGCCGCCAAGGTCGCCATCGACGTCGAGTGGGTCGGCTTCGACATCCCCAACGAGTTCGTCGTGGGCTACGGCCTCGACTACGCCGAGAAGTACCGCAACCTGCCGTTCGTCGGTACGCTCGCGCCCCACGTCTACGGCGGCTGACCCGAAGGGCCCAGCCCCGTAGGAAGATCGGGAACCCTGGCGGGCACCGCGCCGTTGGAGCATGCAGACGGGTTCGTCAGCCGTCCTGTGCGTCTTCGGACGACAATGCTGGGGTACCGTCAGAAGAACTGTCTTATCAAACTCACTATGGCAGGAGGGACGGGGCGACACCGCTCCGTATGGATGGACGTGAAGCGATACTTCCGTGGGCCGGTCATGTGGATCGTGCTGGCCGTCCTTGCCGTGGTCGTGTTGATGCAGGTTGTCGGCTCGTCCGGCGGCTACAAGACGGTGGACACCGGCCAGGTCGTCCAGGCGATCAATGAGAACAAGGTCGAATCAGCCAAACTGACCACCGGCGACGAGCAGACCATCAAGGTCCAGCTCAAGGACGGCGAAAAGGTCGAGGGCAGCTCCAAGATCCAGGCGAGCTATATCGGCGACCAGGGTGTGGACATCGCCAACACCCTGCAGGGCAAGTTCCAGCAGAAGCAGATCCCCGACGGGTACACCGTCTCGCCGACGAAGCAGAACGCCTTCGTCGGGATCCTGCTCTCCCTGCTCCCCTTCGTCCTCATCGTGGTCGTCTTCCTGTTCCTGATGAATCAGATGCAGGGCGGCGGCTCCCGGGTCATGAACTTCGGGAAGTCCAAGGCGAAGCTCATCACCAAGGACACCCCCAAGACGACGTTCGCCGACGTCGCCGGATCCGACGAGGCCGTCGAGGAGCTCCACGAGATCAAGGAGTTCCTCCAGGAGCCGGCGAAGTTCCAGGCCGTCGGCGCCAAGATTCCCAAGGGCGTACTGCTGTACGGCCCGCCCGGCACCGGTAAGACCCTGCTCGCGCGTGCTGTCGCGGGCGAGGCAGGCGTGCCGTTCTACTCGATCTCCGGTTCCGACTTCGTCGAGATGTTCGTCGGTGTCGGTGCCTCCCGAGTCCGTGACCTCTTCGAGCAGGCCAAGGCGAACGCCCCGGCGATCGTCTTCGTCGACGAGATCGACGCGGTCGGCCGCCATCGCGGCGCCGGCCTCGGCGGTGGTCACGACGAGCGCGAGCAGACCCTGAACCAGCTGCTCGTCGAGATGGACGGCTTCGACGTGAAGGGCGGCGTCATCCTGATCGCCGCCACGAACCGGCCCGACATCCTCGACCCGGCCCTCCTGCGCCCCGGCCGCTTCGACCGCCAGATCGCGGTCGACCGCCCGGACATGCAGGGCCGTCTGGAGATCCTCAAGGTTCACCAGAAGGGCAAGCCGGTCGCACCGGACGTCGACCTGTCGGCGGTCGCCCGCCGGACGCCGGGCTTCACCGGCGCGGACCTGTCGAACGTGCTGAACGAAGCGGCGCTCCTGACGGCGCGCAGCGACAAGAAGCTGATCGACAACCACATGCTCGACGAGGCCATCGACCGCGTCGTGGCGGGCCCGCAGAAGCGGACCCGGATCATGTCGGACAAGGAAAAGAAGATCACCGCGTACCACGAGGGCGGACACGCCCTGGTCGCGGCGGCCTCCCCGAACTCCGACCCCGTCCACAAGATCACCATCCTGTCCCGAGGCCGTGCCCTGGGCTACACGATGGTGCTCCCGGACGAGGACAAGTACTCGACCACGCGCAACGAGATGCTCGACCAGCTCGCCTACATGCTGGGCGGCCGCGCGGCCGAGGAACTGGTCTTCCACGACCCGACCACGGGCGCCGCGAACGACATCGAGAAGGCCACGGCGACGGCCCGCGCGATGGTCACGCAGTACGGCATGACCGAGCGTCTCGGCGCCATCAAGTTCGGTGGCGACAACACCGAGCCGTTCCTGGGCCGGGAGATGTCGCACCCGCGTGACTACTCGGAAGAGGTCGCCGCGCTGGTCGACGAGGAGGTCAAGAAGCTCATCGAGACGGCGCACAACGAGGCCTGGGAGATCCTGGTCGAGAACCGTGACGTCCTCGACGCGCTCGTGCTCCAGCTGCTGGAGAAGGAGACGCTGAACAAGGAGCAGATCGCCGAGGTCTTCGCTCCCATCGTCAAGCGTCCCCCGCGGCCGGCCTGGACCGGCTCCTCCCGTCGCACGCCGTCCACCCGTCCGCCGGTGCTCTCCCCCAAGGAGCTCGCACTGACGAACGGCGCCAACGGTGCGACGCCGGCGATCACCACCGCCAAGTCCACGGCGGCGGACTCCTCCCCGGCGGCCGAGCCGGTCACCGAGGACCGTCCGGAGAACTGACACCCCGGGCCCCGGTGACCCCACCGGGCCCGGAATGGATGCCGCGCCCCCCAGGATCTAGCCTGGGGGGCGCGGCGCTTTTCGGCCGCGTCGGCAGGTACCCCCAGGAACGAGGCAGAGATGACCGACCCCGTGACGCTGGACGGCGAGGGCTCGATCGGCGAGTTCGACGAGAAGCGCGCCGAGAACGCGGTGCGCGAGCTGTTGATCGCGGTGGGGGAGGACCCTGACCGGGAGGGGCTCAGGGAGACGCCGGGGCGGGTGGCTCGGGCGTATCAGGAGATATTCGCCGGGCTGTGGCAGAAGCCCGAGGACGTGCTGACGACGACGTTCGACCTGGGGCACGACGAGATGGTGCTCGTGAAGGACATCGAGGTGTACTCCACGTGTGAGCATCACCTGGTGCCGTTCCGGGGTGTCGCACACGTCGGCTACATTCCGGCCACCAGCGGCAAGATCACCGGCCTGTCCAAGCTGGCGCGGCTGGTGGATGTCTACGCCCGTCGGCCGCAGGTGCAGGAACGACTCACCACGCAGATCGCGGACTCCCTGATGGAGATCCTGGAGCCGCGCGGTGTGATCGTCGTCGTCGAGTGCGAGCACATGTGCATGTCGATGCGCGGTATCCGCAAGCCGGGCGCGAAGACCATAACGTCGGCGGTGCGGGGGCAGCTGCGGGACGCGGCGACACGCAATGAGGCGATGAGCCTCATCATGGCCCGCTGACGCACCGGACAGGGCGTCTGGGGGCTGGGGCGCGGGCCGGTACGGGGCTTTTCGGCGCTATGCCGGCGACGCCGCCCCCGTGTTCCGGTCGTCGTCCTCCGGGAGTTTGCAGACCCGCTCCAGGAAGATCGCGGCCACTATGACCGCGATACCCGCCAGGACCGAGAAGCCGGCGTAGATGGCCTGGTCGCGGCGGGCGGGGATGTCGAGGGACTCCAGAAGGAAGACGCCCGTGCCGCCGTACATGCCGGCGACCAGGGCGGCCACGAGGGCGCTGGCCTGGCCGAAGACGACCGCGCGGGCCGCCATCAGGGGGTCGACGCCCTTGGCCTCGGGGCGGCGCTCACGCTGGGCCTTGAGGCGGGAGCGGATCGAGAGCGCCGTGGCGACCAGCACCACGGCGATCAGCGCGAGGACGATGGGGGCGGCCAGGGGGACGCTGGGCAGGGTCCCGATCGAGTTCCACAGGCGGGCGCCCGCCCAGGACAGGATTGCGGCGATGACGAAGACGCCGGCCAGCAGCCTGATGCGCAGCTCTCTCACGGTGCCCCTTCAGCTCCCCCGGATCCCACGAACAGTGGTTGCTTTGACCTTAACGACTACTCGGGCAGCCGGAGTTCCAGGTCCGGGCGGGCTTCGACGCCGATTCGGGTGACGGTGGCCAGCAGGCCGGACACCGGGCCGCGGCCGGGGAGCTGTGCCTGCGGTTCCACGTCGTTCCACGGCACCAGGACGAAGGCGCGTTCATGGGCGCGCGGGTGGGGGAGCGTGAGCGTCGGGTCGTCGGAGACGACGTCGGCGTAGGCCACGATGTCGACGTCGAGGGTGCGCGCGCCCCAGCGCTCGTCCCGTACGCGGTGGAAAGCCTCCTCGACCGCGTGGGCCCGCTCCAGGAGCGAGGACGGGGGCAGCGTCGTCTTCACCACGACGACCGCGTTGAAGTACGACGGCTGGCTGCCGGGCTCGACGCCCCACGGCTCCGTCTCGTAGACCGGCGACACCGCCTTCACACGGACGCCCGGGGTGTCCTCGAGGGCGTCGATGGCCCCTTGGAGGGTCTCCAGGCGGTTGCCCAGGTTGGCGCCGAGGGAGATCACGGCCCGTTGCGGGTTGTGCAGGGTGGTGTCGGCGGCGTCGACCTGCTGTACGACGGCGGCGGGCACCGGCTGTACGGTCGGGTCGCTGTGACCCTCGGTGAACGAGGCAGTCATACTCGGCTCCGGGTGATGGTGATCGTCACGTCGTCGAAGGGGACCGTGATCGGCGCGTCCGGTTTGTGGACGCAGACCTCGACCTCCTGGACCTCTTCGTGCTTCAGACAGGCCTGCGCGATGCGCTCGGCGAGCGTTTCGATGAGGTTGACGGGCTCGCCCTGGACGACGGCCACCACCTCCTCCGCCACGATTCCGTAGTGCGCGGTCTTCGACAGGTCGTCGTCGGCGGCGGCCGGCCGGGTGTCCAGTCCCAGGACGAGGTCCACGACGAAGGTCTGACCCTCCTCGCGTTCCTCGGGGAACACACCGTGGTGCCCGCGGGCCTTCAGGCCGCGCAGCGCGACACGATCCACGCGAATCACTCCTGCAATCGTCGGTGACGGCCGGTTCGTGTCGTGTGCGGACGGCACACCGGCCTCGAACGAATCTACCTGCGGGCACTGACAGGGCCGGGCCACGGGGGCGCGGGTCCGAGCCGGGGCCAGAGGTTTCATCGGGTGTTTCCCCTGGGGAACCCGGTGGCTCACGGGTTGGTAGCCGCCCCTACCCCGGGGTCCGTGATTCCAACCACTTCTTGGTCCCTGCGGGGCGCCTACCCACTCAGGAGGGTGTGCTGTCCGGTTCGTCCTCGTCGTTTTCGGCCAGAACGGGGGAGGCGTGGTGGGACCAGAGTTTCCAGCCGGACGGGGTGCGGCGGAACACGTTGGTCGCGACCACCAACTGGCCGACGAGCGGGCCGAGCTCCTCGCCGCCCTCGGGGGCGGGGCCGCCGCTGAGGATGTTCTCGGTGCAGTTGACGAGGGCAGTGTCGCCGGTGACGGAGACGTGCACGTCGGTGAGGAAGAACTGGATGTAGTCGGTGTTCGCCATGATCAGCGCGTACGACCTGAGGACCTCACCGCGGCCGGTGAGCACGGGCCAGCCGGGGTGCACGCAGGAGATCACGCCGGTGTCGGCCGGATCGTGGTACTCCTCGTCGACGCCGAGGTCGGCCGGGGTGAGCCAGAGGGAGGACAGCTCTTCGAAGTCGCCGCGCTCCATCGCCTCGTAATAGGTGGTGTTGGCGGCTTCCACCTGCTCGACGTCGGTGTGTGGGGCGCTCACTGGTCGCCTTCGGGGGAGTGGGCGCCCGGGGTGCTCGTCGCGGCGGTGCGCGCTTCGCTCGCGTGAGTTGTCCCCCGCGCACGGTCCGATGTGCGCGCGCCCTCCACGGCGCGTGCGACCCGTACGGCGTCCGCCGTCGCGCGCACCTCGTGCACGCGCACCGCCCACGCGCCGGCCTGCGCCGCGAGAGCGGAGACGGCGGCCGTCGCGGCGTCGCGCTCGCGGGCCGGGGGCGGGGCGCTCGCGGGGCCGGCGAGGACGCGGCCGAGGAAGCGCTTGCGGGAGGCGGCGACGAGGAGGGGGTGGCCGAGGGAGAGCAGGCGGTCGAGGTGGGCGAGGAGGACGAGGTCGTGCTCGGCGTCCTTGGAGAAGCCGAGGCCGGGGTCGACGACGACGCGGTCGGGGGCGATGCCGCCGGCGAGGACGGCGTCCACGCGCGCGTGGAGTTCGTCGACGACTTCCGCGACGACGTCGGCGTAGACGCCCTTGACGTTGCCGCCTTCCAGGAAGCCGCGCCAGTGCATGACGACGAAGGGGGCGCCGGAGTCGGCGACGACGGGAATCATCGCCGGGTCGGCGAGGCCGCCGCTGACGTCGTTGACGAGACAGGCGCCGGCGGCGAGGGCCTGGGCGGCGACCGAGGCGCGCATGGTGTCCACGGAGATGGTGACGCCCTCGGCGGCGAGGCCGCGCACCACGGGGATGACGCGCTTGAGCTCCTCGGCCTCGTCGACGCGGGTGGCGCCGGGGCGGGTGGACTCACCGCCGACGTCGACGAGGTCGGCGCCCTCCTCGACCAGGGCGAGGCCGTGCTTGACGGCGGCCGTCGTGTCGAACCAGCGGCCGCCGTCGGAGAAGGAGTCGGGGGTGACGTTGACGACTCCCATGACCGCGCAGCGGTCCCATTCCGGCAGTCCGACGACGCGCCCGCGTCCGCTCTGCTTGCTCATACGTTCAGCCTAGGCCCAGGGGGGAGCCACGAGGCCGCCCGGCCCGCGGAGCGGTGGTCGCCCGCCGCGTCCCGGGCCGTCCGAGGTCACGCCGCGCGGACGTCTCGTTCCGCGACGGCGTGGGCACACGCGCGTGCGGTGATCCGGCGGCGGCGAAGGAAGCGCGGCAGGGGGAGGCCGAGGTTGACGAATCCCTCGGCCTGCATGGCGGCGAAGCCGATGCGGGGAAGGTCGCCGGAGGCGCGGTAGACGACGAAGCGGGGCTCCCAGCGGGGCTGGAACTTCGCGTTGAACTTGTACAGGGACTCGATCTGGAACCAGCGGGACAGGAAGACCAGCAGCCCGCGCCAGGCGCGCAGCACCGGGCCCGCGCCGATCTTCTCGCCGCGCGCGAGGGCGGCGCGGAACATGGCGAAGTTCAGCGACACGCGCGCGATGCCGAGCTTCGGCGCGGCCTGGAGCGCGGCCACGATGAGCAGTTCGTTCATGCCGGGGTCGGCGGAGCGGTCGCGGCGCATCAGGTCCAGGGAGACGCCGTCGGTGCCCCAGGGGACGAAGTGCAGGATCGCCTTCAGGTCGCCGTACTCACCCGGCGCGGCGTCCGCCTTGTGGGCGGTGGCGATCAGGCAGTCCCCGTCGGTGGGGTCGCCGATGCGGCCCAGCGCCATGGAGAAGCCGCGCTCGGTGTCGGTGCCGCGCCAGTCGTCGGCGGCGCGGCGGATGCGCTCGAGTTCGGCGTCGCCGAGGTCACGGACGCGCCGTACGCGAGTCTCGTAACCTGCGCGTTCGATGCGCTTGACCATCTGGCGCACGTTGCGCATCGCGCGCCCGGCGAGGGAGAAATCCGCGACGTCCACCACCGCCTCGTCGCCCAGTTCCAGGGCGTCCAGGCCGGTCTCGCGGGTCCAGACCTCGCCGCCTGTCTCCGAGCAGCCCATGACGGCGGGCGTCCAGGAGTGGGCCTTCGCCTCGTCCATGAAGCGCTCGATGGCGCCCGGCCAGGCCTCGACGTCGCCGATGGGGTCGCCGCTGGCGAGCATCACGCCGGAGACGACGCGGTAGGTCACCGCGGCCTTGCCGCTGGGGGAGAAGACGACGGCCTTGTCGCGGCGCAGGGCGAAGTGGCCGAGGGAGTCGCGGCCGCCGTGCCTGTCCAGTAGGACCCTGAGGCGGGCCTCGTCGTCCTCGGTGAGCCGCGCGGCGGGGTGTTCGGGGCGGAAGGCCAGGTAGATCGTCGTGATCGCGGTGAGCAGGCCGAGGGCGCCGAGGGAGAAGGCGACCGTCCAGGAGGTGTTGCCCTGGTAGTCGACGGGGCCTTCGAAGCCGAACAGGCCGTACAGGACGTGGGTGATGCGGTCGGCCAGGCTCGGGTCGCCGACGAGCGTCTTCGGGTGGACGCTGACGATGACCAGCCCGAGTGCGAGCGAACCGGCGCCCATGAGGACGAAGTTGGCGAGCGCGCGCCACCGGCTGCGCGGGTCGGGCAGCGCCCTGAACTGGTCGCGGTGGATCAGCAGCGGAGCGAGCAGGGCGAGCGAGATGAGCGCGCCCACCGGGGAGTGGCGGTACGTGAACTGTGCGACCGCGCCGGCCGGCAGCAGGGCCACGGCGGCCCGCCAGGCCCGCCGCTTGCGGCGCCTGAGGCCGTGGGCGAGCAGGAGCAGCAGCACGCCCGTGCTCAGGGAGAGCGCCGCGGCGAACGGGCCGAGCGCGCCGGGGAGCACCTCGGCCATGGTGTGCATACGGCTGTGCCGGAAGCGCGGGAAGACGCCCGCGGCGATGTCCAGCAGGCCCACGATCGCGCAGGCTCTGGCGACCAGGACGGGGACGGCCTCGGGGCGCGGGCCGCGCAGCGCGTGCCGTGCCCACAGTGATCGGTTCGGAACCCCGCCCGACATTTCCACATCTGTCCTGACAGACATCGCATCCCGTAGTTCTGCGAGAAAGCTTGGATCCGGGCCCGCATCGGGCATCCGGCGACATTGCGCCCTCTAGGACGGTGTCTTCGAGGGAGAGGTTCACTCGCTTCCTCAAAGCCGGTTCAAAGGCCGGGAAAAGGGCCGGACAAGCCTTCGCGAAGATCCGCGGGGCACGCCGGCACGGGGAGAAAGCGCAGGCAGGAAACCAACCATGGGTCTCACGGGGAACAACGTGCTGGTGCTGGCGGTCGGGTCGGCGGTGCTGCTCTTCGTCGGCACGGTGTGGCTGTGGCCACGGCTGTCGCGGCGGAGCTGGCGGGCCGTCGGCGGGCGGGTGGGTCTGCTGCTCGCGACCCAGCTGGCGCTCTTCGCGGCGGTCGGGCTCGCCGCCAACCAGGCCTTCGGGTTCTACGCCAGCTGGGCCGACCTGTTCGGGCAGGAGGACGAGCAGGGGGTGGTCGTCGATCACACGGCGAACGGCGGCTCGGGCGGCCCGCTCCAGGTGACGGACGTACGGCGGGTCAAGGAGGCGGGCAGCGCGCGGCCGCAGAACGGCGGCCAGATCCAGAAGGTCGCCATTGTCGGCCGTACGACGCACATCGCCACGTCCGCCTTCGTCTATCTGCCGCCGGAGTACTTCCAGCCGCAGTACCGCGCGCGGACGTTTCCCGCCGCCGTGGTTCTCACCGGATATCCGGGCACCGCGCAGGCGCTGGTCGACAAACTCCACTATCCGAGCACGGCCTTGGACCTTGCCAAGGACGGCCGTATGCAGCCGATGATCCTGGTGATGATGCGGCCGACGGTGGCGCCGCCACGGGACACGGAGTGCGTCGACATTCCGGACGGACCCCAGACGGAGTCGTTCTTCGCCAAGGACCTGCCCGACGCCGTTCTCGCGCACTACAGGGTGGGGAGGAAACCGGGCAGCTGGGGCGTCATCGGCGACTCCACGGGTGGCTATTGCGCGCTGAAGCTCGCCATGCACCACCCCGAGGTGTACGCCGCCGGCGCGGGCCTCTCGCCGTACTACAACGCGCCGAGCGACCCCACCACCGGCGATCTCTTCCAGGGCGACAAGGGGCTGCGTGATCGCGCGAACCTGTTCTGGTACCTCAAGCACATGCCGGCGCCCGACACTTCACTGCTCGTCAGCAGCAGCAAGATCGGTGAGGCGAACTACAAGGACACGCTGAAGTTCATAGACCGCGTGAAGGCGACGAACCGGACGCGCGTCTCGTCGATCATCCTCGAAAGCGGCGGGCACAACTTCAACACCTGGCGGCGGGAGATTCCGGCGACGTTGCAGTGGATCAGCGGTCGGTTGAGCGATCGATGACAAATGATCTTGCGGTGGGGCCGGTGGATCGCGTCCCTGTTGTCGAATTCGGTGGCGGGTCTGATTCCTGATGTCGTGTGAAGGCTGCGGGATGGCGGTGTTTTTACGGGCCGGGGCACCACGATTCGCCTACGCGCGGTAAGTTTCTGGCCATGCCACGTGGACGTCACCGCCATTCCCCGCCCTTGCACAGGCTGCTTCCCCCGTCGGCGATCGCAGGCGTCTCCGTCGTCTGCGCCTTCGGCCCCTGGGCGTTCTCGCAGCCGGCCGTGCTGCGTGTCGTCGCCGCGGCCGCCGCGGCGACGGCGGTCGTCGGTGCGGCCGTCATGCGCCGCTGGGACACGCAGGCCGGCAAGCAGGTAGCCGACCTCATACGCGCGCGTGCGGGCGACGAGTGGCGCTTCGAGGAACGGGTCGCCGAACTGGAGACCGACCTCGAGGAGTCGCGCGAACTGCGCGGCAAGCTGGAGCAGCGGCTGCGGTCCAAGCGCACGGAACTGGCGGGCCTGCGCAACGAGCACGCGGCGCTGCTGCGCCGGTACGCCACGGCGGAGACCGAGCGGGCGAGCGCCCTGGAGGGCCGCCGGCTGCTCGAGATAGAGGCCACGGCACCGGTGCCGGCGCGCGCGCTGCCGCCCGTGCCGGTCGCCGTCGAAGAGGCCGGCGCTGTGGCTGCCCCGGCCGAGGACGAAGCGGTGGAGACCGAGGACGAGGCGGTGGAGAGCGCCGAGGCCGCTGAGGGCGCCGAGGCCGTCGACGACGAGCCGGACGCGCCCCCGATCTTCTCGCCGGAGGGCTCCCAGCTGTTCCTGCGGGCGAAGGCGGCGCTGTCCCGGTTCGACGGCGCCGAGGGTGCCACGAAGGACGACGCTCCCGAGGCCCCGGCCCAGGAGGGCTCGACGAAGGACAGCTCTCCCAAGGACGGCTCCGCCAAGGACGACGGTTCCCCCAAGGACGACGGCTCCCCGGACGGCGACGGCGGTCCGAAGGGCGAGGGCCCCGCGAAGGACGTTCCGGCGCAGACCGGTCCCGTCGCCGCACAGGTGGTCACCTCCGGTGACCCCGGAGCGGAGGCCGCGCAGGAGGACGAGGCGCAGGGGCAGCCCGCGGCGGTCGACGGGCATACGCGCGCGGCCGCCGTCACCACCACGCCGGCCAAGCCGGCCCAGCCCGCGCAGCAGTCCTCCGGGCACTTCGTCGCACCGACCGCGGTGGCCGTCGCGCCGGCCGCGCCCGTGCGGCGTGCCGCCGTCGAGGGCGGCTTCGACTTCTTCGGCATGCAGAAGGCCTCCGCCGAGCTGGAGTCCGTGCAGAACGAGGACCTCGCCGACGTGGTCGGCCAGGAGGCGCTCGCCCTCCACAAGGCCGAGTCCGAGGCGGAGTTCAAGCCCGCGGACGAGGCGTCCCGGGGCATCGGCCAGGTCATCGACCTGACGGCGCACGACGAGACCGAGCAGATCGATGTGCAGGGGCTGCGGAGCGCGGTTTCCTGAACGACGTGTCGACCGGAACCGCGCGGACTCCCCAGGGGGCCGCGCGGTTCTTGTTCTCCGTCGGGCCCGATCAGGCGCCCGACAGCCCGCTCAGGCCATCCACCGGTCGGGCCGGGCGTCCCGCCGCCCCGTCCGTGACCTCTCCGCCTGCGCCCGCAGCAGCTCCGCGGCCTCCTCCACGTCCCGCAGACGCGCTGTGACGGTCTTGTTGGCCCCCGTGTCCACATGGACGGCGGCGAGCCGCCACAGACGCTGCCAGGGCCCCTGGGCCAGCCGTACGCTCTGGACCTTCGCGTGCGGGACCAGGGCGAGGCTGCGGCGCAGCAGGCCCTGCCGGGACGCGAACACCGCGTCGGTGACGGCGAGTCCGTAGCCCCGCCACCACACGGGCACACAACGCCCGGCGCGCCGCGGGGGCCGGGACAGCGCCGACGGGGGCGGTACGACCACGCCGGGCAGCACGCGCGCGACGATCGCCTCGGCGACCTCGCGCGGAGCGACGGGCACCAGTACGGAGTTGGACGACCCGGCCACGTCCAGCTCGACCCGCACCCAGCCGCGCCGCCGCCACAGCAGCGGCTCCACGATCCGTACGGTCTGCACGCGCCCCGGCGGCACCGTCTCGTGGGTGCGGTCCAGGAGCCCGTGGTCGATCCGCAGCCCGTCGGGCGACTCGCCCACGGTCCAGTCGTACTCGCCGACGAACCGCCCCACGCTGCTCGCGCCCGCCGCGCCGAGCAGCGGCACGCCGGTCGCGAGGACCGTCCACAGGCTGTGGGTGGCGAACCACAGCACGGGCGGCACGACGAGGGCGGCGGCCAGCGTGGCCCAGGTGGCGCCCGTCAGGACGAGGGCGATCGCGAGGTCGCGCGGGGGCGTGCGCAGCAGCTCGCGCGCCGGAGCCTCGCCGACTTCGTGCGCCGTCTCGGGCGCGAACCCGGCGGCGCGGGCGAGGAGTTCCGCGCGGAGCGCCCGCGCCTCGCGCTCCCCCAGGAAGGCCAGTTCGTCCTTCTTGTCGGTGCCTATGACGTCGAGTTTGAGTTTCGCGACGCCCGCCACGCGTGCGAGGAGCGGCTGGGTGACGTCGATCGCCTGGATGCGTTCCAGCCGAATGTGCGCGGTGCGCCGGAACACCAGGCCGGTACGGATGCGCAGTTCGGCCTCGGTCACCGCGAAGTGCGTGTACCACCAGGTGAGGAAGCCGTAGAGGGCGGCGGCGGGGACGAAGAGGGCGAGGACGATCAGCAGGACCGTGGGCGTCAGCCGGGTCAGCTGGCGCTGTGTCTGGTCGGGGTCGTGCACCGCCCACCCGATGAGCACCGCGACAGGCGCCCACGCCCGCCTGAGCGGGGTCACGGGATGCAGCCGCCGCTCGGTCACGGGCGGCTTCTGCCGTACGGCGTCGTCGATGCCCGGCGTCGTCACAAGCCCGCCGATCGTGCCTGGCCGAGCTCGGTGAGCCGGTCGCGCAGCCGTTCCGCCTCGGCCGGCTCCAGGCCCGGGATGGTCGCGTCGGTCGCCGCGGCCGCCGTGTGCAACTGCACGCTGGACAGCCCGAAGTGCCGCTCCACGGGCCCTGAGGTGACCTCGACCAGCTGCATCCGGCCGTACGGCACGACGGTCTCCTCGCGCCACAGCACACCCCGGCTGATCAGCAGGTCGTCGGCGCGCTCGGCGTACCGCCAGGAGGCCCAGTTGCGGCCCAGCATCACCCAGCCCCACGCCATCAGGGCGAGCGGCAGCAGTGCGAACGCGGCCCAGCCGGGGCCCGCGAGCAGGTTCAGCAGCACACCGACCGCCACGGCCAGCAGCCCCAGCCACACCACCAGCAACAGCCGTCGCATCCGCAGCAGCCCCGGAGGCAGGCCGATCCACACCGGCTCGCCCTCGGCCGTCTCCGCGCCCTGCCCGTTCCCGGTCTCCATGAGGTCAGCGTACGTAGGACAGACTGTGTCCATGACTCCCACGACGGAGACCACGGTCGGTATCGGCGGCGCCGCGGAGAGCACCGACATGGTGCTCAACATCGGGCCCCAGCACCCGTCGACGCACGGTGTGCTGCGCCTCAGGCTCGTCCTGGACGGCGAGCGGATCCAGCACGCCGAGCCGGTGATCGGCTATATGCACCGGGGCGCGGAGAAGCTCTTCGAGGCGCGCGACTACCGTCAGATCATCATGCTCGCCAACCGCCACGACTGGCTGTCGGCCTTCTCCAACGAGCTGGGCGTGGTCCTCGCCGTGGAGCGCATGCTGGGCATGGAGGTCCCTCCGCGCGCGGTGTGGACGCGCACCTTGCTCGCGGAGCTCAACCGGGTGCTCAACCATCTGATGTTCCTGGGCTCCTACCCGCTGGAACTCGGCGGCATCACGCCGGTCTTCTACGCGTTCCGGGAGCGCGAGGTGCTCCAGAACGTCATGGAGGAGGTCTCCGGCGGACGTATGCACTACATGTTCAACCGCGTCGGCGGCCTGAAGGAGGACCTGCCGGCCGGGTGGGCCACGCGCGCGCGTACCGCCGTCGCCGCCGTGCGCTCGCGGATGGACGTGTACGACGACCTGGTGCTCGGCAACGAGATCTTCCGGGGGCGCACGCGGGGCGTGGGCGTGCTCACGCCGGAGGCCGTGCACGCGTACGGCGTGAGCGGGCCGATCGCGCGTGCCTGCGGGGTCGACTTCGATCTGCGCCGGGACGAGCCGTACCTCGCGTACGAGGAGCTCAAGGACACCCTGAGGGTGGTGACCCGCGAGGAGGGCGACTGTCTGTCCCGCTTCGAGGTCCTCCTGGAGCAGACCCACAACGCCCTCGACCTCGCCGACGCCTGCCTCGACCGCCTGGCCGAGCTCGCGCCCGGCCCGATCAACCAGCGGCTCCCGAAGGTCCTGAAGGCGCCCGAGGGCCACACGTACGCGTGGACCGAGAACCCGCTCGGCATCAACGGCTACTACCTCGTCAGCAAGGGCGAGAAGACCCCGTACCGCCTCAAGCTCCGCTCGGCCTCGTACAACAACATCCAGGCGCTCGTGGAGCTGCTTCCGGGCACGCTGGTCGCGGACATGGTCGCGATCCTCGGGTCACTGTTCTTCGTGGTCGGGGACATCGACAAGTAGCGCCCCGAGCGGTGTGTCCGGGGCGTCCGGGACCGCGACCGGCTGGAGCAGCCAGCCGAAGTCACCGAGGCCGCCGGGGGCGGTGAGTTCGGCGGCCTCGCCGGCGCTCGCGAGGGCGCGTACGTAGGCCGCGGGCTGTGTGGAGGCCAGTGCGAGCGGGGGGCGTGCGCCTGCGATCCCCAAGGCGCGCAGGGCGGCGCGTTGTGTCAGTACGCGCCCCCCGGGCAGCGCGCACGCGTCCAGTGCGACATGCGCCGTGATGTCGCACGACCCGTCCGGTACGGGCGCCGTCTCGCGCCCCGCGCGGAAACCGGTGAGCGTCCCGAAGAGGGGGCGCGCGCCGACCGCGTGCGCGTAGTCGACCGCGACCGCGAGCCCCCGTCCGACCGTCGCGACCGCTGAGGCCCACGCCTCGTCCCGGGGCAGCCCCACCTCCGCCCGCAGCCCCTCCTCGGGCGGCAGCGGCCACCACCGCGCCAGCCACCGCGCCTCCGCGCCGGAGAACGGCTCCCCGAGCCGCTCGGTCCCGTCGGACCGTACGAGCACCCGGCGGGCCACGCCCGCGGCATCCGTCTCGGCGATCTCCACGGGCACGTTGTCCAGCCACTCGTTGGCGAACAGCAGCCCGGTGATCCCGCGCGGGAGGTCGGTCAGCCACTCGATCCGGTGGTCGAGGCCGGCCGGGCGGTCGGCGCGTTCGACGGCGTACGCGCGCGTGCGGAGGGCCAGGTCGGCGGGCAGCGCGGCGAGCACCCCGGTGACCAGCTCGCCGCGGCCGGCGGCCATGTCGACGAAGTCGAGCGTCGCGGGCCGGCCCAGGGCCTCGTCGACCCGGCCCAGCAGCCGCGCCACGGCCTCGGCGAACAACGGCGACGCGTGCACCGACGTACGGAAGTGCCCGGCCGGCCCCTCGGGCCGGTGATAGAAGCCCCCGGGTCCGTACAGGGCGGTCTCCGCGGCCGCCCGCCAGCCGCGCCATTCACCCGCCGTGTCGTCCGTCACGCCGCCAGATTAGGCGTACAGAGGAACGGGGCCTCCACCTTGGGGAGTACGCGGGCCGGGCATGGATCGGTCCTCCGGTTGACCCCTGCACGCTTCACGCTTCCCTACGCTGGGTTACGTGCAGCGCCTCTATGACTTCCTCCGCAGAAACCCGACAGGGGTCGACACCTTCTGGGCCGTCTTCCTGTTCGGGATCTCGCTGCTGAGCGGGACCGCCAGTTCGGCGGTGCGGGGCAACGACTCCCCGGCGCTGATCGTTCCGATCGCGTTTCTGCTGTGCCTGGTGATCGCGCTGCGCCGGCGTATGCCGGAGCAGATGCTGGTGCTGTCGGTCGGGATCGGTCTGACGCAGCTGGTGCTGAACGTCCAGACGATGGCCGCCGACTTCGCGATGCTGGTGATCGTCTACACGGTGGCCGCGACGGGCTCCCGATGGGCCTCCCGGCTCGCACTGGCCGTGGGGCTGTGTGCGGCGCCGATGGCCCAGGCGCGCTGGCCGCTGGACGGGAGCGCGCTGGGCAATGTCGCGAAGGCGATCTTCCTGACGGTGCCGTTCGCCCTCGCCTGGGTGCTCGGCGACTCGATCCGCACCCGGCGGGCCTACTTCGCGCAGCTCGAGGAGCGCGCGAGCCGGCTGGAGAAGGAGCGCGAGGCGCAGGCGAAGGTCGCGGTGGCCGCCGAACGCGCCCGGATCGCGCGCGAGCTCCACGACGTGGTCGCGCACAACGTCTCGGTGATGGTGGTGCAGGCCGACGGCGCCGCCTATGTCCTCGACGCCGCACCCGACCAGGCGAAGAAGGCCCTGGAGACGATCTCCTCCACCGGCCGTCAGGCGCTGGCCGAGATGCGCCGCCTGCTGGGCGTGCTGCGCACCGGCGAGCACCAGGAGGTCGGCGAGTACGTCCCGCAGCCCGACGTCGAGCAGATCGACGACCTCGTCGAACAGTGCCGCACCTCCGGTCTGCCGGTCGACTTCAAGGTGGAGGGCACACCACGCCCGCTGCCGAGCGGCGTCGAGCTCACGGCGTACCGCATCGTGCAGGAGGCGCTCACCAACACTCGCAAGCACGGCGGGCCGAACGCGGGCGCCAGCGTGCGCCTGGTGTACTTCGACGACGGGCTCGGCCTGCTCGTCGAGGACGACGGCAAGGGCGCCCCGCACGAGCTGTACGAAGAGGGCGGCACCGACGGACAGGGCCATGGCCTGATCGGCATGCGCGAGCGGGTCGGGATGGTCGGCGGCACTCTGGACGCCGGGCCCCGTCCCGGCGGAGGGTTCCGTATCAGCGCGCTGCTCCCGCTCAAACCGGCGCATTGACGCCGACGCACGCCCTGTGTTGACACCTGTAACAACCCCGCTCTACCAGCCCCGCCACGGCAATCAGCAGAGTCACAAGAACCTGAAAGAGACGGAAGAGGACCCGATGACGATCCGCGTGATGCTCGTCGACGACCAGGTGCTGCTGCGCACCGGGTTCCGGATGGTGCTCGCCGCCCAGCCGGACATGGAGGTCGTCGCCGAGGCGGGCGACGGCGTCGAGGCCCTCGAGGTGCTGCGCGCGACCACCGTCGACGTGGTCCTGATGGACGTCCGGATGCCGAAGCTCGACGGGGTGGAGACCACCCGCCGCATCTGCCAGGGGGACAACCCGCCGAAGGTGCTGATCCTGACCACCTTCGACCTCGACGAGTACGCCTTCTCCGGGCTGAAGGCGGGCGCGTCCGGTTTCATGCTCAAGGACGTGCCGCCCGGCGAACTCCTCACCGCCATCCGCTCGGTGCACAGCGGCGACGCGGTGGTGGCCCCCTCGACCACGCGCCGCCTCCTGGACCGGTTCGCGCCGATGCTGCCGAGCACCGGCAAGGAGCCCCGGCACAAGGAGCTGGAGCGGCTCACCGACCGTGAGCGCGAGGTCATGATGCTGGTCGCCCAGGGTCTGTCCAACGGCGAGATCGCGGCCCGGCTCGTCCTGTCCGAGGCGACGGTGAAGACCCACGTGGGCCGCATCCTCACCAAGCTCGGCCTGAGGGACCGGGTGCAGGTGGTGGTCCTGGCCTACGAGACGGGACTGGTGCGGGCCGGCGGGCACGGCTGAGACGGCGGGCACGTGACTCCCGCGTAACCGGTGCCCACTAGGGTCTGCGCATGCTCCTCTGGATCAACGGCCCCTTCGGGGGCGGGAAGACACAGACGGCGTACGAGATCCAGCGGCGGCTGCCCGGCAGCGTCGTCTGCGACCCCGAGCACGCCGGCTTCGGTCTGCGCCGCATGCTGCCACCCGAACTGCGCGGGGACTTCCAGGACTTGAAGACCTGGCGGCAGGGCGTCGTCGAGGTGCTCGACCTCGCCCTCACCAAGCACGACGGCGTGGTGATCGCCCCCATGACGGTCACGGACTCCGGCTACTTCGCGGAGACCGTGGGCCGGCTGGGCGAACTCGGCCACGACGTACGCCACTTCACCCTCCTCGCCCGGCGCGAGACCGTCATGAAGCGGCTGCGCGAGCGCGGTTTCGGGCACCTCCTTCAGTACGTCGGCGGGAAGAACGCCGGTCTGGGACGCGAGACCTGGGCCGTGCAGCAGCTCGACCACTGTCTCGAGCGGCTGCGGGAGCCCGAGTTCGCCGAGCACCTGTGGACGGACGAATCGACCGTGCCGAAGACGGCCGACCGCATCGCCGTCCTGGCCGGGCTGACGCTGCGGCCGAACAACGAGGGCGCGCTGCGGACGCGGCTGAGGCAGGTACGGGTCGGGGTGAAGCACATCCGGTTCGACTGACCGGCTACCTGAGGATCCCCTCCAGGAAGTCGCTGCCCAGCCGGGCCACGACCGCGATGTCCAGCTGGTGCTGGACGTACCGGCCGCGACGGCGCGTGGTGATCAGGCCCGCCTTCTTCAGGACGCTCAGGTGCCGGGATATCTCGGGGGCCGTCATCCCGTGCGCCTGTGCCAGCTCGCTCGTGGTCCAGGCGCTGCGGGCCAGGTGGCGGCAGATCCGCATCCGGACGGGGTGGGACAGGGCGGTCATGCGCAGGGCGAGCTGCTCGACGGAGGGCGGCGCCGCGAGTTCGGGGGAGCCGACCGGATAGTGCACCACGGGCTGCCAGCCGGGCCGGTACAGAACGGCCAGGTGGGGCCAGCCGAGACTGGTCGGCACGAGGATGAGGGGGCCGTCCCCCGTGGTCGTACGGCCCACGCTCAGCTTGTCGACCGTGATCTCGGCGGCGCCCTCGTCGAGAGCGATCGCCGGGGACGCGGCGGCCAGCGCCTCGGCGAGGCCCTTGCGGCGCACGAGGTCGGTCTTGTGGCGGGCGTCCGCCGCGAGCTGGTGGCGCAGCCGGGACCAGGTCTCCGCGAAGAACGCCTCGTCGCAGTCCTGGAGGAACTGGCGCAGCCAGGCCCGGATCTTCGGCGGGTCGGTCAGCAGCAGCTCGGTGAACCGCTCCTGCCGCGGCCCCCGCGCGGCGGCCAGCTCCAGGGCGCGTCGGCCCTGCTCGGCGTCGACGAGCCAGCCGCTCCCGACGTCGTAGCAGGTCGCACAGCTGAACTCCAGCGCCGCGTTGACGAACTGCTCGTCCGTGAGCTTGTCCAGCAGGTCCAGTTCCTCGGCGAGCGTGGCTCCGGGGAGGGCGGCGCCGCCCGGGATGCCCGCGTACGGCAGGAACAGGTCCGCGAACGTCGTCGTCCACAGGAAGTCCGCGTCGCACATCCGGTCGGCCAGATGCGGGTCGAGGCGGGCCAGTACGCCCGTCACCCAGCCCTGGAGCCCCGGATGGTGGCCCGGCTCCGACAGCGCGTGCAGCGCCATGCCGAGCTCGGCCAGGGGCGAGGGGACGACGGCGACCCTCTCCGGCCGCAGCCCCGCGATGTCGATGCGCACGCTCATGACCTCATGGTGCACCCCGCCACTGACAGCGCCGCCCCCGATTGACGGCCGCCGTCAATCGACGCGACTTCGCCGCCGTACCGGCGCAACCTGGGAGCACGGGGCAGCCGCGGAGCCCGACCCATCGGACAGCGTCCCGAGAAGGCGATACGCCATGAGCCTCACCCAGCAGTACCTCCTCGACACCTACCGCGCCCAGCGCCTCGGACAGCCCGCCCCGCCCGCGCCCGGTACGCACGACTGGCAGGTCGTGCGCGAACTGCGTGACCACCGGCGGTTCCGGGCGGTGCTCGCCGAGCGGCCGGCCCGCGGGCGGATACGGCAGGCCCTGACCCGGTGGCCGCACCGGCGGCCGCGGCCTAGCCGCTGAGCCGGGCCACGAAGTCCGCCACCGCCGCCTTCACGTCGTCGGCCGTCCATTCCAGGCCGGCGGCGCCGACGGTCACCTCGGCGAGGGCCAGACCCGGACCGCCGCGGTCCCAGTAGCCGGCGAACAGATACGTCCCCGTCTCCTCCGCCTGCCGCACCGCCGCCTCCAGCAGCACGTCGGCGTCGTACGGCAGCCAGACCTGGAACTGGTGGGTGTGCGGCTCCTCGGGATGCACGCGCGCCCAGGCCACTCCCGCCTCGGCGAACCCCTCCCGCAGCGCTGCCGCCACCACGCGCGCGTGGCGGACGTACTCCGGCAGCCTCGGCAGCTCCCGTTCCAGGCCGACGAGCGCCGACAGCGCGGTGGGGAACTGCTGGAAGGCCATCCCGCCGTACCGGTGGCGCCAGGTCTTCGCCTCCTCCACCAGCGTCTTCGGGCCGGCGAGCGCCGCGCCGGCGAAACCGTCGAGGGACTTGTAGAACGACACGTAGACGCTGTCCGCCAGGCCCGCGATCTCGTCCAGGGGGCGGCCGAAGTGGACGGTGGTCTCCCACAGGCGGGCGCCGTCGAAGTGCACCACCGCGTCCCGCTCGCGCGCCGCCTCCACGACCTCGGTGAGCTCCTCCCAGGTCGGCAGGACGAACCCGGCGTCCCTGAGAGGCAACTCGAGCATCAGCGCGCCGTAAGGCTCCTCGAAGTCGCGTACCTCCTCGGCGGTGGGCAGCCGCGGCTCGCCGGTCAGGCGCACCGGGCGCAACCCGCTGACCTGGGCGAGGGCATGCCGTTCGTGGACCTCGGGGTGGGCCAGGGCGTGCAGGGCGACCATCGGGTTGCCGGTGCGGCCCGCCCAGCAGCGCAGGGCGACCTGCTGGGCCATCGTGCCCGTGGGGAAGAACGCGGCGGCCTCCTTGCCCAGCACGGTCGCGACCCGCTCCTCCAGGGCCGCCACGACCCCGTTCCCGTAGATGTCCGCGGACTCGTCCACGTCGTACACCTCGGGTGCGGCCTCCGCGAGCGACGCGAGCCGCTGCCGGATCGTGCCGCTGAGCCCTCCGCGCCACAGGACACGCCGCGCCGCTCGCAGGGCCTCCCGGCGCCGCTCCCGCAACCGCTCCTCCGCCGACCGCTCTTCAACCTGCTCCGCAGCATCGCTCATGCCCTGGATCATCCCGCGCGTCCCTCCCCGCGGGCACACCCTTTTCGTGCGGGCGCGGCCCGCGGAAACCCACAGCCTGTGGACAACCGAACGCCCCTCGAACCAATCGCGTTAACATGACGAGAAATCGTCCGGTACCCGGAGCGGACTGGAACGGGAAGGCCGCCGTCGCGTGAGTACAAGCCAACTGCCAGATCCCAAGGACCGCCCCGCGCGGCTCACCGTCGGTGTCGTCGGCGCCGGGCGGGTGGGACCCGCGCTGGCCGCTTCCCTCCAGCTCGCCGGGCACCGTCCGGTGGCCGTCTCCGGGGTCTCCGACGCCTCCCGCAGGCGAGCCGCGCAGCTGCTCCCGGACGTGCCGCTCGTGCCGCCCGCCGAAGTCCTGCAGCGCGCCGACCTGGTCCTGCTGACGGTCCCCGACGACACCCTGCCCGGCCTCGTGGAGGGCCTCGTCGAGACCGGGTCCGTACGGCCGGGACAGCTTCTGGTGCACACCTCCGGGCGGTACGGCACGAAGGTCCTCGACCCCGCCCTGCGCGCGGGCGCGCTGCCGCTGGCCCTGCACCCCGCGATGACCTTCACCGGCACCCCGGTCGACGTCCAGCGCCTCGCCGGCTGCTCCTTCGGGGTCACCGCGCCCGACCAGCTGCGGCTGGCCGCCGAGGCCCTCGTCATCGAGATGGGCGGCGAGCCCGAGTGGATCGCCGAGGAGCGGCGCCCGCTCTACCACGCGGCCCTCGCGCTCGGCGCCAACCACCTCGTCACGCTGGTGGCCCAGTCCATGGAGCTGCTGCGCGAGGCGGGCGTCGATGCCCCGGACCGGATGCTCGGCCCGCTGCTCGGCGCCGCCCTCGACAACGCCCTGCGTTCCGGCGACGCGGCCCTCACCGGCCCCGTCGCGCGCGGGGACGCCGGCACGGTCGCGGCGCACGTCGCCGAGCTGCGCAAGCACGCCCCGCAGACCGTCGCCGGCTACCTGGCGATGGCCCGCGCGACCGCCGACCGGGCGCTCGCCCACGGACTGCTGAAGCCCGAACTCGCCGAGGACCTTCTCGGGGTACTCGCCAACGGGACCGACGGCACCAAGGGAGATGCCGGATGACCACCACCCTGCTGCGCACCGCCGATGAGCTCCACGCACGCGTACGCCACGGCCGTCGTGCCGTCGTGATGACCATGGGCGCCCTGCACGAGGGTCACGCGACCCTGATCCGCACCGCGCGCGAGATCGCCGGCCCCGAGGGCGAGGTGGTCGTCACCGTCTTCGTGAACCCCCTTCAGTTCGGCGAGGGCGAGGACCTCGACCGCTACCCGCGCACCCTCGACGCCGACATCAAGATCGCCGAACAGGCGGGCGCGGACGCCGTGTTCGCCCCCTCCGCCGACGAGGTCTACCCCGGCGGCGAGCCCCAGGTCCGCATCAGCGCGGGCCCCATGGGAGAGCGCCTGGAAGGGTCCTCGCGACCCGGGCACTTCGACGGCATGCTCACCGTCGTCGCCAAGCTGCTGCATCTCACCCGGCCCGACGTCGCCCTGTACGGCCAGAAGGACGCCCAGCAGCTCGCCCTGATCCGGCGCATGGTGCGGGACCTGAACTTCGGCGTCGAGATCGTCGGCGTACCGACCGTCCGCGAGGACGACGGCCTGGCCCTGTCCAGCCGCAACCGCTACCTCTCCGCCAAGGAGCGGCGCACCGCGCTCGCGCTGTCCCAGGCGCTGTTCGCGGGCCGCGACCGGCACGCGGCCCAGGAGGCGCTGCGCGCGAGGGCACGCGAAGTGCCCGCCACGCACGCGCGTGCCGAGGCGCTCAGCGCCATAGGGGAGTCCCGCGCGGCCGCCGACGCGCACGCCGTCGCGAAGGCGCTTCCGGGCGCCCCCTCCGCCGTCCGCGCGGCCGCGCGCCTGGTCCTGGACGAGGCCGCCCGCCTGGACCCGCCGATCGCCCTGGACTACCTCGCGCTCGTCGACCCTGCCGACTTCTCGGAGATCGACGACGACTTCGACGGCGAGGCCGTCCTCGCCGTCGCCGCCCGGGTCGGGACCACCCGGCTGATCGACAACCTCCCCCTCACCTTCGGAACCCTCGGAGCCGCCTCGTGACCAGCACAGGCATACGACTGCACGCGCCCGCGCCCGGATGGTCGATCGACGCGGACGTCGTGGTCGTGGGCTCCGGCGTCGCGGGCCTCACCGCGGCCCTGCGCTGCGAGGCCGCCGGCCTGCGGACGGTCGTCGTCACCAAGGCCCGCCTCGACGACGGCTCCACCCGCTGGGCGCAGGGCGGCATCGCCGCGGCGCTCGGCGAGGGCGACACCCCCGAACAGCATCTCGACGACACCCTGGTCGCGGGCGCGGGCCTGTGCGACGAGGAGGCGGTCCGGATCCTCGTCACCGAGGGCCCGGACGCCGTGCACCGGCTCATCGAGACCGGCGCGCACTTCGACGAGTCCGAGGAAGGCGGCCTGGAGCTCACCCGCGAGGGCGGCCACCACCGCCGCCGCATCGCGCACGCCGGCGGCGACGCGACCGGCGCGGAGATCTCCCGGGCGCTCGTGGAGGCGGTACGCGCGCGTGGGCTGCGCACGATCGAGAACGCGCTCGTCCTGGACCTCCTGACGGACGCCGACGGCCGTACGGCGGGCGTCTCGCTGCACGTCATGGGCGAGGGCCAGCACGACGGAGTGGGCGCCGTGCACGCCCCCGCGGTCGTTCTCGCGACCGGCGGCATGGGCCAGGTCTTCTCCGCGACCACCAACCCGTCCGTGTCCACGGGCGACGGTGTGGCGCTCGCCCTGCGCGCGGGCGCGGAAGTGAGCGACCTGGAGTTCGTCCAGTTCCACCCCACCGTGCTCTTCCTCGGCCCGGACGCCGAGGGCCAGCAGCCCCTCGTCTCCGAGGCGGTACGCGGCGAGGGCGCCCACCTGGTCGACGCCGGCGGCGTGCGCTTCATGGTCGGGCAGCACGAGCTGGCCGAGCTCGCGCCCCGGGACATCGTCGCCAAGGGCATCATGCGCCGCATGCAGGAACAGGACGTCGAGCACATGTTCCTCGACGCCCGGCACTTCGGCGCCGCCATGTGGGAACACCGCTTCCCGACGATCCTCGCCGCCTGCCGCGCCCACGGCATCGACCCGGTCACCGAGCCCATCCCGGTGGCCCCGGCCGCCCACTACGCCTCCGGCGGCGTGCGCACCGACTCCCAGGGCCGTACGACCGTCCCGGGCCTGTACGCGTGCGGCGAGGTCGCCTGCACCGGCGTGCACGGCGCGAACCGCCTCGCCTCCAACTCCCTCCTGGAGGGCCTCGTCTACGCCGAGCGGATCGTGGAGGACATCGCCGCCGTCCACGCGGCGAACGGCCTCCACGCGCGGGTGCCCGCACCGGTCGAGCGCCCCCAGACCCCCGCGCACCCCCTGCAGTCGCCGGAGGCCAGGTTCGCCATCCAGCGGGCCATGACCAACGGCGCCGGCGTCCTGCGCTCGGCGGACTCCCTGGAGAAGGCCGCAGAACAGCTTCAGCGACTGCACACCGACGCCCGCGACGCCCTCACCGAGAACGGCAAGACGGCCGAGCCCGGCGTCGACACCTGGGAGGCCACCAACCTCCTGTGCGTGGCCCGGGTCCTGGTCGCCGCCGCGCGCGTGCGTGAAGAGACGCGCGGCTGCCACTGGCGCGAGGACCGGTCCGACCGCGACGACACCGCATGGCGTCGCCACATCGTCGTACGGCTGAATCCGGACCGCACCCTCGCCGTACACACCACCGATACCGCAGACTTCCCCCCGACCCGGCAGCCCCTTCAGGAGCAGTGACAGACGTGAGCACCCCCGACCTTCCCCTCGCTGAGACCGGCGGCTGCGGCGACGGCTGCGCCTGTGGCGCAGACGGCGGCGAGGAGTACCTGGAGTGCGGGCTCGACCCCGCGCTCGCCCAGCTCCTGGCCGACGCGGGGCTCGACCCCGTGGAGGTCGAGGACATCGCCAACGTGGCCATCCAGGAGGACCTCGACCACGGCGTGGACGTGACGACGGTCGCGACCATCCCCGAGGACGCCGTCGCCACGGCCGACTTCGTCGCGCGCGAGGCGGGCGTCGTGGCCGGCCTCCGCGTCGCCGAGGCGGTCGTCTCGGTGGTCTGCGAGGACGAGTTCGAGGTCGAGCGGCACGTCGAGGACGGCGACCGGGTGGAGGCCGGGCAGAAGCTCCTGTCGGTCACCACGCGCACGCGTGACCTGCTCACCGCCGAGCGCAGCGCGCTGAACCTGCTGTGCCGGCTGTCCGGCATCGCGACCGCCACGCGTGCGTGGGCGGACGCGCTGGAGGGCACCAAGGCACGCGTGCGTGACACGCGGAAGACGACGCCCGGCCTCAGGTCGCTGGAGAAGTTCGCGGTGCGCTGCGGCGGCGGGGTCAACCACCGCATGTCGCTCTCCGACGCGGCGCTCGTCAAGGACAACCACGTGGTGGCCGCCGGCGGCGTCGCGCAGGCCTTCAAGGCCGTCCGCGAGACCTTCCCGGACGTGCCGATCGAGGTCGAGGTCGACACCCTGCACCAGCTGCGCGAGGTCGTGGACGCGGGCGCGGACCTGATCCTGCTGGACAACTTCACGCCGGCGGAGTGCCTGGAGGCGGTGGAGCTGGTGGACGGCCGGGCGGCACTGGAGGCGTCGGGCCGGCTGACGCTGGACAACGCGCGCGTGTACGCCGACACCGGCGTCGACTACCTGGCGGTGGGCGCGCTCACGCACTCCTCGCCGATCCTGGACATCGGCCTCGACCTGCGTGAGGCGGAGTAGTCGCGATGCTGCTCACGATCGACGTAGGAAACACGCACACCGTCCTCGGCCTGTTCGACGGCGAGGAGATCGTCGAGCACTGGCGCATCTCCACGGACGCGCGCCGCACGGCCGACGAGCTGGCCGTCCTGCTGCAGGGCCTCATGGGCATGCACCCGCTGCTCGGCGAGGAACTGGGCGACGGCATCGACGGCATCGCCATCTGCGCGACGGTGCCCTCGGTGCTGCACGAGCTGCGCGAGGTGACGCGGCGGTACTACGGCGACGTGCCCGCGGTGCTGGTGGAACCGGGCGTCAAGACGGGCGTGCCGATCCTCACCGACAACCCCAAGGAGGTCGGCGCGGACCGCATCATCAACGCGGTCGCGGCGGTCGAGCTGTACGGCGGTCCGGCGATCGTCGTCGACTTCGGCACGGCGACGACGTTCGACGCGGTGTCCGCGCGCGGGGAGTACGTCGGCGGCGTCATCGCGCCCGGTATCGAGATCTCCGTGGAGGCGCTCGGGGTGCGGGGCGCGCAGCTGCGGAAGATCGAGGTGGCCCGGCCGCGGAGCGTGATCGGCAAGAACACCGTCGAGGCGATGCAGTCCGGGATCATCTACGGGTTCGCCGGGCAGGTCGACGGGGTCGTCGAGCGCATGGCCCGCGAGCTCGCGGAGAACCCGGACGACGTGACGGTCATCGCCACGGGCGGCCTGGCCCCGATGGTGCTGGGCGAGTCCTCGGTGATCGACGAGCACGAGCCGTGGCTGACGCTGGTGGGACTGCGGCTGGTGTACGAGCGGAACGTGTCGCGCATGTGAGACGGGGCGGGACGCGCGTCCGGCCGGGTGGCGCCGCGCGCCACACCCGCCCGCCCTATGTCGAATTTGTCTGATTAGCGCGTACTGTCGCCGCATGCCCACGCCATACGGATCCCGCGGCGGCATGGCGTTCGGTGTGGAGGAGCTGCGTGTGCTCCGCCGCGCTCTCGCTCTTGCCCTTCACCCCCGAACCGCCTCGGCCGAGGACGTTCAGGACTGTCTCCGCCTAGCCGACTCCCTCGACGAGGCGATGCGCGAGGGCGCCCGGCTGCGTGCCTTCCTGGTGGCCGACCTCGCCCGGTACCGCGCCGCCCTGCCCGGCACCGCCGCCGGCTACCTCGCCCTCCTGGAGGAGGCGCTGAGCGCCGGGTACCGCCCGGAGGTCGACGACCTCGCCGCCCTGCGGGCCCTGCGCGGCAACCCCGTCGCGGCGGCCCTGCTCGACCGCTGTCTGGTCCTCGCCGAACAGGGCGTACGCGCCCGCCTCGCGCGCGGGACGGCCCGGCGGACCACCCCGGCCGTCCCGGCCTCCCGTACCCGCCTCCTGGCCCTTCCCGGGGGCCTTTCGGACCGCTTCCCGGGCGCCGACGAGGACCTTGCCGCGGAGTCCGCCGAGAAGCCCGAGCAGCCGGAGAAGAAGCCCATGGACAAACCGGCCACCCCCAAGCCGGCCCCCGCGCGCCCCATCCCCACCCCCGGCGAGGTCTTCCCCCGCCGCAAGCCGGCCCCGCCGCCCTCGAACCCGCCGCAGCAGCTCGCCGCGGGCTGAGCCGCGTGCGGGCCGTCCCCCGGGCCCGCACGCACCCCCGGCCCCGCCCGCGTCCGGCCCGTGGCTACCCTGGACGCATGGACTACGTCTCCGCGCTCGTGCCCCCGGTCGTCATGGCCGTGTTCTTCATCGGCGTGATCAGGGTGATCGTGAAGACCCAGGGCGGGGCCAACAAGGCCAAGGAGGACGCGGCCGTCGACGCCGCCCTCGCGCGCGTGGAGGGCACCCAGCAGGCCTCCGCGCGCGGCGACGTCTGAGCCTCACGGCCGACGCGCCCTCACCGGCGTACGACTCTCTCTTTTTCCGAGTCGTACGCCCTTTTTGTTGCTGTTTGCCGGTCAACCGCACGTCCGGCACGCCAATGACGGTTTCTCCCACTATTGTGCTGAGCTGTGCCTCGCCCATTGGGAGAACTCGAAGACGCGGTCATGACGCGGGTGTGGAAGTGGAACCGCCCGGTGACCGTTCGAGAAGTCCTGGAAGACCTTCAACAGGAACGGTCCATCGCCTACACCACGGTGATGACCGTTTTGGACAATCTCCATCAGAAGGGTTGGGTGCGACGGGAGGCCGAAGGCCGTGCCTATCGATATGAAGCCGTCTCCACCCGGGCCGCCTACGCCGCGGCGCTGATGAACGACGCCTGGTCGCAGAGTGACAACCCCGCCGCCGCTCTCGTCGCGTTCTTCGGCATGATGAGCGAGGAACAGCGGCTGTCGCTGCGGGACGCCGTACACATCGTCCAAGGACCGGAAACCGTCGAAGCCCCCCGGGATACCGCTGCCGAAACCGGCGGTGAGAACCCCGGCTCGGCACCGGAGGGCGACGGGCGATAGCGTCCGCACATGTCAGCAGAGAGCTCGCCCGCCCGGAGTACCGAAGTCAGCGCAAAAGCCATCACGGTCCGGCGGGCCCGCACCAGCGATGTCCCGGCCGTACGCAGTCTCCTCGACGAGTACGTCCGCGCCCGCATCCTGCTCGACAAAGCCACCGTGACGCTTTACGAGGACATCCAGGAGTTCTGGGTCGCCGAACGCGATGACAACGGCGAGGTGGTCGGCTGCGGCGCACTGCACGTCATGTGGGAAGACCTCGCTGAAGTGCGCACACTCGCCGTGAAGCTCGGACTGAAGGGCGCCGGCGTCGGTCATCAGTTGCTGGAGAAGTTGCTGCACACCGCGCGCTGGCTCGGTGTTCGCCGGGTTTTCTGTCTGACCTTCGAAGTGGACTTCTTCGGCAAGCACGGCTTCGTCGAGATCGGCGAGACTCCGGTCGACACCGATGTCTACGCGGAGCTGCTGCGTTCCTATGACGAGGGTGTCGCGGAGTTCCTCGGTCTCGAACGAGTGAAACCGAACACCTTGGGCAACAGTCGGATGCTTCTGCATCTGTGATCGTCTTGCCCTATTCCATGTGACGGCCCTGCCCAGGTTCCCTATGTCCGAAACGCGCATGTTTCCGGACCGGAGGTGGCCAGTCCGTCTCTCCCAGGGGTTTGTGTTTTCCCAGCAAAAGCGGTTTGCTTTCCGACGTACTGCAGTACTGCATATAACAGGGGGCGGCGAAACGGCGGACGCCGCAGACCCCAGTCCCTCAAGTTATCGATGAAAGGAAATCCGGTGGCACAGAAGGTTCAGGTCCTTCTTGTCGACGACCTCGACGGCGGCGAGGCGGACGAGACCGTGACGTTCGCGCTGGACGGCAAGACGTACGAGATCGATCTCACGACTGCCAATGCGGACAAGCTCCGTGGCCTTCTCGAGGCTTACGTGAAGGGCGGTCGTCGTACCGGAGGCCGCGCCGCGGGAGGCCGCGGAAAGGCGCGCGCCACTTCCGGCGGCAGCCAGGACACCGCGCAGATCCGCGCGTGGGCCAAGGAGAACGGTCTCGAGGTCAATGACCGCGGCCGTGTTCCCGCGTCCATCCGTGAGGCCTACGAGAAGGCCAACGCCTGAGCGCGACGTCTATGAACGGGCGGGTGGCTGAGCACACGCGCGCAGCCGCAGACGGTGGCAGCACGTCGCCACCGTGGCCAGCAGCCTTACGAGATCGGGGGCGCCCCCACCGCCCCCCAAGGCCGACAGCGTCGGCAGCGAGGTCTCGGCCTCGCACCCCGGCACGGGGGGCCGCAGCCACACGGCGGCCCCCTGCAAGGCACCGGAGAGACCGGCGGGAAGCGGTCGCGGTCCGGTAGGGCCCGGCTCGGGAAGACACCGCGCGGCGCCCCACCCGGGCGCGCGAGGGCGTCGTACGACGTCGCCGGACCCCTGCCCGGGAAGCAGCCGTACGACTTCGGCGGGTGCCCCCGGTCCGGGAGGCAGCGGTGCGTCCATCACCCCGCCCTCGCCGATCGCCGCCAGATCGAGCGGCAGCGAGCCCCACTCCAGCCAGTCCAGCACCCCGGGCACCTCGTCCGCGCTGCCCGCGGCCAGCAGCAGCCGCATCCGGTCGCCCTGCACGGCCACCGGGGAGCCCGGTGCCAGATGGCGCAGACCGGCCCGGCCCGCCTCGAGCGGCACGTCCAGGACGTCGAAGCGCGGGCCCACGGAAAGTCGCAGCGGAGATCCCGGGGTCCCGGGCACCGTCGGCCACCCCAGTTCGTTCTCGTACCACCGGCGGACCTGATCGCTCGACTCGAGCGGCCGCCGGGGGAAGGGGACCGTGGTGACCGGAGGGACTGTGCCAACCATGCCAAGTGAAACCTCCGGAAGGACGCCCGAGTTACGCTGGGTATCACCGCAGTAGCGCAGAGTTCCGAAAGAAGGGGCGTTCGGAGGTGTGGCGCGGCGCAAGGTTGTTCGCCCGTAGCGGAGGGAACCGGTGCGCTCGGCATGGAGTGTCAGTCCCAGCGGGTAAGACATCCCTAGTGGGAGGGGGCGACACGCAGGACAGGACGTCTCACGTTCGCCATCGGCGTACTGGAGGTAGGGGTAACTGCCTGGCCTGCGGGAACATCGTCTCGCACCATCGGGTTGGAGCAGATGTCGGCGTTCGGGGTCAGGAGGCCATCGACGGTGTCGGCAGTTGGAATGAGCGGTCCCCGCTTGCGGGACTAAGCTGCGGAAGGACAGGGAGGGGAAGTTCCCCCCACTGCCTGACCGCTCTGAGGAGCGATTAACGATGTTCGAGAGGTTCACCGACCGCGCGCGGCGGGTTGTCGTCCTGGCTCAGGAAGAAGCCCGGATGCTCAACCACAACTACATCGGCACCGAGCACATCCTCCTGGGCCTGATCCACGAGGGTGAGGGTGTCGCCGCCAAGGCCCTTGAGAGCCTCGGGATTTCGCTCGAGGCGGTCCGCCAGCAGGTGGAGGAGATCATCGGGCAGGGGCAGCAGGCCCCGTCCGGGCACATCCCCTTCACCCCCCGTGCCAAGAAGGTCCTGGAGCTGTCGCTCCGCGAGGCTCTTCAGCTGGGCCACAACTACATCGGCACGGAGCACATCCTGCTCGGCCTGATCCGCGAGGGCGAGGGCGTCGCCGCCCAGGTCCTCGTCAAGCTGGGCGCTGATCTCAACCGCGTGCGGCAGCAGGTCATCCAGCTGCTCTCCGGTTACCAGGGCAAGGAGACCGCCACCGCCGGCGGGCCTGCCGAGGGCACCCCCTCGACGTCCCTGGTCCTCGACCAGTTCGGCCGGAACCTCACCCAGGCCGCTCGTGAATCCAAGCTCGACCCGGTCATCGGGCGCGAGAAGGAGATCGAGCGGGTCATGCAGGTGCTGTCCCGCCGTACCAAGAACAACCCGGTCCTGATCGGTGAGCCCGGCGTCGGCAAGACCGCCGTCGTCGAGGGCCTCGCCCAGGCCATCGTCAAGGGCGAGGTGCCCGAGACCCTCAAGGACAAGCACCTCTACACCCTCGACCTCGGCGCGCTGGTCGCCGGCTCCCGCTACCGCGGTGACTTCGAGGAGCGCCTGAAGAAGGTGCTCAAGGAGATCCGCACCCGCGGCGACATCATCCTGTTCATCGACGAGCTGCACACGCTCGTGGGTGCGGGTGCCGCCGAGGGCGCCATCGACGCGGCTTCGATCCTGAAGCCGATGCTGGCCCGCGGCGAGCTGCAGACCATCGGTGCCACCACGCTGGACGAGTACCGCAAGCACCTGGAGAAGGACGCGGCCCTCGAGCGCCGCTTCCAGCCCATCCAGGTCGCCGAGCCCTCGCTCCCGCACACCATCGAGATCCTCAAGGGTCTGCGTGACCGGTACGAGGCCCACCACCGCGTGTCCATCACGGACGAGGCGCTGGTCCAGGCCGCGACGCTGGCCGACCGGTACATCTCGGACCGCTTCCTCCCGGACAAGGCGATCGACCTGATCGACGAGGCCGGCTCCCGGATGCGCATCCGCCGGATGACCGCGCCGCCGGACCTCCGCGAGTTCGACGAGAAGATCGCCGGTGTCCGCCGGGACAAGGAGTCCGCGATCGACTCGCAGGACTTCGAGAAGGCCGCGTCCCTGCGCGACAAGGAGAAGCAGCTCCTCGCCGCGAAGGCCAAGCGCGAGAAGGAGTGGAAGGCCGGCGACATGGACGTCGTCGCCGAGGTCGACGGCGAGCTCATCGCCGAGGTCCTCGCGACCGCCACCGGCATCCCGGTCTTCAAGCTGACCGAGGAGGAGTCCTCGCGTCTGCTGCGCATGGAGGACGAGCTCCACAAGCGGGTCATCGGCCAGGTCGACGCCGTCAAGGCGCTGTCGAAGGCGATCCGTCGTACGCGTGCGGGCCTCAAGGACCCGAAGCGTCCCGGTGGTTCGTTCATCTTCGCCGGCCCGTCCGGTGTCGGTAAGACCGAGCTGTCCAAGGCGCTCGCCGAGTTCCTCTTCGGTGACGAGGACGCGCTGATCTCCCTCGACATGTCGGAGTTCAGCGAGAAGCACACGGTCTCGCGTCTCTTCGGTTCGCCCCCCGGCTACGTGGGCTACGAAGAGGGCGGCCAGCTGACGGAGAAGGTGCGGCGCAAGCCGTTCTCGGTGGTTCTCTTCGACGAGGTCGAGAAGGCCCACCCGGACATCTTCAACTCGCTGCTCCAGATCCTGGAGGACGGTCGTCTGACCGACTCCCAGGGCCGGGTCGTGGACTTCAAGAACACGGTCATCATCATGACGACCAACCTCGGCACCCGGGACATCTCCAAGGGCTTCAACCTGGGCTTCGCGGCCTCGGGCGACAAGAAGTCCAACTACGAGCGCATGAAGAACAAGGTCTCGGACGAGCTCAAGCAGCACTTCCGGCCCGAGTTCCTCAACCGTGTCGACGACGTGGTCGTCTTCCCGCAGCTGACGCAGGAGGACATCCTGCGGATCGTCGACCTGATGATCGGCAAGGTCGACGAGCGCCTCAAGGACCGGGACATGGGCATCGAGCTCTCCCAGTCCGCCAAGGAGCTGCTGTCCAAGAAGGGTTACGACCCCGTCCTGGGCGCGCGGCCGCTGCGCCGCACGATCCAGCGCGAGGTCGAGGACACGCTCTCGGAGAAGATCCTCTTCGGCGAGCTGCGCCCCGGTCACATCGTCGTCGTGGACACGGAGGGCGAGGGCGAGACCCAGACCTTCACGTTCCGTGGCGAGGAGAAGTCGGCGCTGCCGGATGTTCCGCCTATTGAGCAGGCGGCCGGTGGGGCTGGGCCGAATCTGAGCAAGGACGCGTAGCCCTTCGGGGATTGCGCGGAAGAGGGGCCGCCCCGGGACTTCGGTTCCGGGGCGGTTCCTTTTTTGGCCTTTCAGTTCAGCTTGATCTCGGCGCCGGGGAAGAACGCGGCGAAACGGGAGGACTCCCTGGGGTGGATCTGGAGGCTCACCGTGCGCAGACCCGGTAGTCGGGGCGCCAGGAGGGACAGGTCCTCGTCGCCGTATATATGGGTGATCCGCAGAACCTCGATGCCGGGTAGCTCGGGCATGATCTCGAACGAGTAGGGAAAGTCGCGGACCAGCGCCGCGTTCAGATGGAGTTGGTCCAGCTCGGTCAGTTCGGCGACGGCTTCCCAGTCGGTGTGGGTCAGTTCAGTGGTGAGCGAGCCGAGGCTGAGCGAGCGGAGGCCGGACCAGTGCTGCAACCCGCGCAGGCCTGTGGTGTCGGTGGTGCTCCAGCCCAGGAAGAGCGTCTCCAGGGGTGCGTCGAGCGGCAGGATCTCGGTGAGATCGGTGCCCGGCAGCTCCTGTGTCAGGGAGAGGCGGCGCAGCGAACGAAGCGAGCGGAGCCCGGTCACGTCGGCGACCTGGTTGCAGCTGAGGCGGACGAGCGGCAACTCGGAGAGCCGGTCCAGCTGTGCGGTCGGGCACTCGGTGAGCCATACCTCGCGGAGGGAGCGGAACGGCAGCAGGGCGCCCGCGTCGACGAGGTGGGGATTGCTCTGCAGCTCGATTCCCGTCACGGCCTCCGGGCGCGGCACAGCGTCCGACAACCGCTCGATCCGGTGTGGGCCCCGGAAGGACAGGCTGTGCCAAGGTCGCATCGTGGCGATGGCCGAGCGTTCCTCGGCCGACTCGCAGTTGAGGAAGAGATCCGTCCGATCCAGATGATCCAGGACCTCGGCGGCGTATTCCACGGTGTCGAACCGATGCCAGGTGCCCACGAGCTGACGCCGTACGTCGAGGTCGGGGTGATCCCGGAACCGTCGCAGCACCGCCAACGCTCCCTCGGGCTCGTCCCGGCCGAGGACCGAGGCGGTGACCACGACGTTCTTGGCCTGTTCGGGGGTGAGATCCGCCGGACCCGGCAACAGCTCCAACACCAGCGGGCCGCCCGCCTCTGCCAGCGTCCTCGCGTCCTCCGTCGTCCACGGCGGGATCAGCTCGACCGCCTGCGAGTCGACTGCCAGCCGCACATCCGGTGCCAGGGCCGTCGCGTGTTCCAGACACGCCAGCGCCAGCAGGGTCAGCCGGGGAGTTTCCCGGGACAGCAACTGCCTCAACAGAAACGCTCGTTCCCGCGGTCGCGCATGCGCCACCGCCAGCCGGATCACGTCTTCCCACTGCGTGTCGTCCGCGTGGCTGACCAGGACGTCGAGGTGGCCCTCCTCCACCGCGTACCGCGCTCCCAGATAGTCCTGGAACGTGCGGTGCACGAAGTCCACGACGCCCTCGGCGGGCCGGCGGAGCACTCCGCTGCGCAGCAGCAGCGCCCGCAGTACCGATGCCGCGTCCGCCGGGACCGCGATCGACGGCAGGCACCGCTCCACGATGCCCTCGGCCGTCTCGGCGTCCATCTCCGTACGACCGCTCAGCACCAGCGCGTAGGCCAGCCGCTGCAACACCTCCAGCTGTGCCTCCTCGCCGAGTTCCGCCTCCATGCCCCGCTCGCGGTCCCGGCGGGTGAGCAGCATCGTGAGGGCGGCGTCGTACAGCTCCTTGCGGCCGGTGGGGAGGTAGCCGCGCCGTTCCCGGTGCAGGGCGCAGATCAGGCCGCACATCAGCGGGTTCGTGGCGAGGCGGGCGAGGTCGCGTTTCGTGCGCAGGGAGTCCAGAAGCGGGCCCTCGTACTCCGGGGCCTGTGCGGCCCTGTGCCAGCGCCGTACGAATGTCGCGACCTCGGAGCGGCGCATCGGAGCGAGTGACAGTTCGCGGAAGCCCTCGCCCGTCAGCCAGTCGGCGCGGACCGCCGTGGGGCGGGAGGTCAGCAGCCAGCGGTTGCCGGGATAGGCCGTGAGCAGGGCGCGCAGCCAGTCGCGGGTGCGGTGGCGGTCGGCGTCCGGGATCTCGTCCAGGCCGTCGACCAGGATCAGGCCGCGGCCCGCCATGAGGACGCGTTCGGCCCAGCCTTCCGGCGGACTCAGCGGGCAGCTCACGGCGGCGAGGAAGCCCTCGGGCGTGGGGAGGGCGCCCGCGCGGATCAACGTCCGTAAGGGGAGCACGTACGGGATGCAGGTCCCGTCCTGCGCCGCCGTCACCGCCAGCCACTGCACCAGCGTCGTCTTGCCGGACCCTGCGTCGCCGCGCAGGAGGGCCCGGTCGTGGGCCAGGAGGGCTTCTTCCGCCGGGAGTTGGACCGTCACGGGGCCGCCGGGGTGTTCCTCGGGGAGGGCACGCTCCTCCGTACCCGTCGCCTCCAGGCTCAGGTACGCCACTTCCAGGGGCCAGCGGTCGGGGGAGTCGCGCAGGTCGATGCCGTAGATGGTGATGTGGTTGTGGTGGGCGGCGATGTGCGAGAGGTAGCGGCGTTCGAAGGCACGGTCCCGGGCGCCGGGGCGGGGTGTGCGGGCCGTCAACTCGTCGACCTTCGCGATCAGTTCGGCCTGACGGCGGGTCTGCTCGACGAGCGTGCGGGCTACGAAGTGGGACCGGCGGGTGAAGAAGTCCAGGATGTGGAGGCAGGCCCACTCGGTCGCGGAGTCCAGGAAATAGCCGGCGTCGGTGGAGAGGCCGACGGGCGGGGGTGCCTGGTCGCGGAGTTCCCGGGCGAGTTCGCGGTGGCCGAGGCGTACGGCCTGGACGTCGTCCATGTGCAGGTCGCCGAGGGCGAGAAGGCGGGCGGTCACGGCGTCGGTGACCGCGGGTTCCTCGTCGGCGGGGAAGGGGGGTTCGCCGGGGGAGTCCGTCGCCGCGCCGACCAGCCGGCGGGCCAGTGCGCGGACCTCCTTCTCGCCCAGCGTCCGCTTCTCGCCGCGGAAGGAGACCAGGGCGGTCAGGCGTACTGGCTTGTCGACGAGGCCTGCTCCCGGGGCGTCCGCCACGAAGAGTTTCCGTACGAGGGAGGCCACCAGACCGGACGCGAGCTTGCTGCCGAGTACCGCCGGATCCATCCGCCCCACCCCCGTGATCACGCGAACGAGGGTGAGGCTACCCGGAGTCGAGCGGGACGACTCAGGACAGCTGACCGTCGTAGTCCGGGAGCTTGTACGTCTTCTCGGCGTGGCCGCCCGACAGGTCGGTGGCGCTGTTGCCGATGTTCGCGATGATCGTGTAGCCCTTGTTCTCGATGGCGACGCGCTGGGCGGTCTTGTAGGCGGCGACGTCCTTGAAGAGGTCGATGAAGCTGCGGACGTAGAGGCCGGAGACGTCGTAGCCGACGTGATCGAGGTTGTAGTCGGTGAACGAGTAGATGATGCCGGGGCGGGCCGTCACGAAGAAGAGGGATACGCCGTGGTCCTGGGCGTACTCCGCCACGTCCAGAACCGGCTCGTTGGCCGGCTGGGGGTAGCTGAAGCCGAAGTCGGTCTCCAGGCTGGTGTTGTCGATGTCGAGGACGATGGCCTGCTTCTCGCCCGGCTTGGCGGCGGCGATCCGCTGCTTCAGGTACGGCAGCGCCTGGTCCATGACCGTCCGGCAGTCCTGCTGCCAGGTGGTGTAGTCGACGTCTTCGGTGGTCGCGGCCTCGGCCGGGGCGGCCAGTGACACGAGGGCCGCCGTGGAGACGGCGGTGACGGCCATACGGCGCACCAAGGGGCGTCGGTTCGTCATCTGTGGGGGGTCCTCTCACGTCAGTAGCGCTGCCGTTGTCGGGTGCATGCTCGTCGGAGTGGGTGGCGCGAGGGGAACCGTAGGGTTACTGGAGGGTAAGTGCCAAGAGGTGTGCGTCACATGATTTCCGGGCCGGGGGTGCGAGGGCCTCGGTGGCCGGTGACATGACGCACAGGCGATTTGTCCGTTACTAGGGCGAATAGTGGATAGCCAGGATTGGACAAAAAGGACTTTCGTCCCTGAACTCCTAGGAGGATTCTGCCGTCATGGGTGGATTCATTCCAGATAGGAGCTCTGTCAAGAAGCGGGAAGTTTTGGGATGAAGTACTAGCTTCCGTCGTAGATCGGCGGTTTGGGGCTTCCGGGGCCTCGGGGTTACCAAGGGATGCCCCATCCGGCGACGGCTTGTGCGCCGGGTGGCTTTTCTGTCCCCGTCCCCATGAGGTTTCGATGTCCCAGCGCGTTTCGTCCCGTTCTTCCCGTACGTCCCTGCTCCGCACCCGTGCCGCCGTGATGGCCGTCGGTCTGGGGGCCGCGGCCGTGCTGGGGACCGGGGTCGCGGCGGCCGCGGAGACCGGCAAGACCGTCTCCTGGGTCGACCCGGTGAAGAAGTACAAGCTCAGCGCGAGCTTCGCGCAGTCCGGCGCCCTGTGGCAGTCCACCCACAGCGGGCAGGACTTCGCCGTGGCCAGCGGGACCAAGGTCTTCGCCGCGCACGGCGGGACCGTCGTCAAGGCCGGCGGCAACGGGGCCGGTGACGGATCGGCGTACGGCAACGCCATCGTCATCAAGCACGCCAACAAGACCTACTCGCAGTACGCCCACCTCTCGCGCATCGACGTGAAGGTCGGCCAGGTCGTCAAGACCGGTCAGCGCATCGCCCTGTCCGGGAACACGGGCAACTCCAGTGGCCCGCACCTGCACTTCGAGATCCGCACGACGGCCAACTACGGCTCGGCGATCGACCCCGTCGCCTTCCTGCGCGCCAAGGGCGTGACCGTCTGAGGCCGGACAGGACCGTCTAGGGCTTCTTGCGGGTGCCTTCGTGGGCCTGGGTCACCAGGTCCGACGCCACCTCCAGGACCGCTCTGCGCTTGTCCTCGGGGTCGCCCGCGAGGTCCTGGAGGAAGAACATCCCGGCGTGCAGGGTGAAGATCGCGCTGGTGTAGCGGACCTGGTCGACCAGGTCCGCCTCCGGGTCGATCATGATGTCGCGCAGCCCCTGCATGCGCTCCTTGAAGGTCTCGCCGACCCGCAGCTCCCGTACGGCCGCCTGGTTCTCCTGCATGAAGCGGAACAGGGGGGTGGCGTTGGCGAGGATGCCGCTGTAGCGCCGTACGATCTCCTGCTTCGTCTCCAGGGTGTGCGGCTGCTGCCTGCCCCACTCGATCAGGTCGAGGATCGGCTGGGTCAGATCGTCGAAGATGCTGACCAGGATCTCTTCCTTGGTCTTGAAGTGGTAGTAGAGCGCCGCCTTGGTGACGTCGAGGCTCTCGGCGATCTCGCGCAGAGAGGTCTTCTCGTAGCCCTGCTCGGCGAAGAGGTCGAGCGCCACGTCCTGGATGCGCTGGCGGGTGTCCCCGCGGCGCCGCTGCTTGGTGCCGTCCATGGTGCCGCCCATTCTCCGTGAAGCCATCGGCTTTGAACAAAACTTACTTGACGCCCGGCTAGTTACGGGGCTACCTTCCCCAGTGTAGTCAACTTGCCGGGCGGCAAGTAAGTAGCTGGGGGAGTGGGAGTGATGGCGGACACACAGACAGTGGTCGAGCCGGAAGACGACAAGCAACCGAAGAGCGTGCGGGTCGTCCTGCTCGCACTGATGATCACGATGATGCTGGCGATGCTCGACAACATGATCGTGGGCACCGCGATGCCGACGATCGTCGGTGAGCTGGGCGGGCTCGAGCATCTCTCCTGGGTCGTGACGGCGTACACGCTGGCGACCGCGGCCTCCACCCCGCTGTGGGGGAAGATCGGCGACATGTACGGGCGCAAGGGCGTCTTCATGTCGTCGATCGTGCTCTTCCTGATCGGGTCGGCGCTCAGCGGCATGGCCCAGGACATGGGACAGCTCATCGGGTTCCGGGCCGTTCAGGGCCTTGGCGCCGGTGGTCTGATGGTCGGTGTCATGGCGATCATCGGTGACCTCATTCCGCCGCGGGAGCGTGGCAAGTACCAGGGCATGATGGCCGGCGTCATGGCGCTCGCCATGATCGGCGGACCGCTGGTCGGCGGCACCATCACCGACCACTGGGGCTGGCGCTGGGCCTTCTACATCAACCTGCCGCTCGGTGTCGTCGCGCTCGTCGCGATCAGCGCCGTACTGCATCTGCCGAAGAAGCGGGCCGAGGCACGCATCGACTACCTCGGTGCCGGGCTGCTGACCGTGGGCATCACCGCGATCGTGCTGGTCACCACGTGGGGCGGTACGGAGTACGCCTGGTCCTCCGCGCGGATCATGGAGCTCATCGGCATCGGTGTCGCCGCGCTGATCGGGTTCGTGTTCTGGCAGACCAAGGCCGCCGAGCCGGTCGTGCCGCTGCACATCTTCCGCAGCCGCAACTTCACGCTGATGTCCCTCATCGGCTTCATCACCGGGTTCGTGATGTTCGGTGCGACGCTGTTCCTGCCGCTGTACCAGCAGTCCGTGCAGGGTGCGTCCGCGACCAACTCCGGGCTGCTGCTCCTTCCGATGCTCGGTGCGATGCTCGTGACGTCGATGGTGGCGGGGCGGGTGACCACGAACACCGGGCGGTACAAGGTGTTCCCGGTCGTCGGCGGTGCGCTGATGGTCGTCGGGCTGTACCTGTTGTCGCTGATGGACACGGACACCTCGCGGTTGACGTCCGGGGTGTACATGGCCGTCGTCGGGCTCGGCATGGGCTGTCTGATGCAGATCACCATGCTGGTCGCGCAGAACAGCGTCGAGATGAAGGACATGGGCGTCGCGTCCTCGTCCACGACTCTCTTCCGTACCCTCGGTTCCTCCTTCGGTGTGGCGATCATGGGCGCGCTGTTCAACAACCGGGTCCAGGACGTCATGGCCGAGCGGGGCGGGGGGATCGGGGCGAAGGTGACCGAGTCGTCCGCGCAGCTGGATGCGGCGAGTCTGGCGAAGCTGCCGGATGCGGCGCGTGAGGCGTATCAGCATGCGGTGTCGGCCGGTACGCACTCGGCGTTCCTGCTGGGGGCCGTGGTGGCGGTGCTGGCGCTGGTCGCTGCGGTGTTCGTGAAGGAGGTTCCGCTGAAGGGGGCGGGGCCCAAGGAGGAGACGGAGGAGGCGGCGCCGATGCAGGTCGTCGAGGCCGTCTGATCCTTGCCTGAGCTGAAGGCCCCCCGGCTGGTGTCCGCCCCGGGGGGTCTTCGCGTTTTTCCTCGCCCCCGCCGCCCCTACCCGTCCCATCCACCAGGGGCGCTGCCCCTTCGACCCCGGCCCCCGGCCCCTGGGGGCTCCGCCCCCAGACCCCCGTCGGCCCTCAAGGGGCCTCGTCCTCAAACGCCGGACGGGCTGAAAGACGTGCGGGTGGGTGGGGATCGGGATGGCGAAGCCTTGTACGCCGGACGCCGGACGCCGGACGCCGGACGCCGGACGCCGGACGCCGGACGCCGGACGCCGGACGCCGGACGCCGGACGCCGGACGCCGGACGCCGGACGC